>NZ_CAJHAD010000001.1 GCF_904846285.1 Psychrobacter immobilis
GCATCACAGGTGGCCCAAGCATCACGACGACAGGCATTGATGCTGGCAATAAGAAGATCACCGGTGTGTTAGCAGGAGAGGACGCAACTGATGCTGTTAATAAAAGCCAGTTAGATGCTATTACTGGGAATATAACAGCAGGTGGAGTTCAGTATGATCGTAATACGGATAATACAGTGAATTACGACCGAGTCAGTTTTGCGGGCGCACCAGCTGTTATTGGTAAAGATAAAAATGATAACAATATTGTTGTCCGTGGTGGAACTACGCTTACTAACATTGCAAACGGTATTAATGCTGCTGATGCAGTGAATAAAGGTCAGCTAGATAACGTCACTAAAGTCAAGATATTTGATAAAAATGGTGATGAAATCACCGTCAATATCGCGGACCAAATTGTTAACAATAATGTGAATAATGAGGATTTAGACTCCTTATTCCTGACTTATAATGTTAGAGGGCAAGGAGTAACAGATCGCCTAACTATTGGTGAAACTGTACAAAAAATGAATACTGAAGGTGTTAAGTTCTCTCATACCAATGGAGTTGCTCCTCCGGTTGGCGATGCATTAACTAACGATTCTAGTGCTGGCGGAGATAACTCAACTGCGATTGGCGTCAATGCCATTATTACTAGAAACGGTGAGTCTTCGATTGCCTTAGGTCATAACACACGTGTTGAAGGCGCTTCTTCGGTTGCCATTGGTAACGGCTCTCAAGCTAACGGTAATCAGTCCATTGCCATTGGTACTGGCAATATTGTTAATGGCGATAACTCTGGCGCTTTTGGTGATCCAAATATTATCGACGGTAGTAGTAGTTATTCTGTAGGTAACAACAATAATATCGATAGTGACGATACTTTTGTTCTAGGGAATAATGTTATACAAACAGTCGCTGGTTCAGTAGTATTGGGTAGCGAATCCGGTACAACTACCAAAGGTGGTATTATCGGTTATCTAGCAAATATTAATGATATCAATGATCTCATACTAGCGACTAGGAGTAATAGAGGCGCGGTTGCTGTAGGTAATGCGGAGGCTGGTATTTACCGTCAAATCACAGGTGTTGCAGCCGGTACTGCCGATTCTGATGCCGTTAACGTCTCTCAGCTAAAGGCCGTCAATGCCAAAATTGATAACATCGGTGGGAGCAATACCACACTTAATGATGCGGCCGTTCAGTATGATAAAAAAGATGGCAATATCAATAAAGGCAATATTACCTTGGCTGGTACTTCTGTTTCGACTGGCACCGGCAACAATGGCAATACTGTTGTCACTAGTGGAGGAACTACTATTACCAACGTAGCCAATGGATTAAACGTATCAGATGCCGTCAATAAAGGACAACTAGATAGTCTGGGTGGTGGTGTCGCTGGTATTATCGGTGGTGGCGCTAAATATGAAAATGGCAAATTGGTAGCTGGTAGTAATGGCATTGGCAATACAGGTGAATCCACTATTCATGATGCTATCGCTTCTATTAATAATGGTAACGCTCAGGCGAATGAAAGTATTAAAGCCAATACTGATAGTATTAAAACTAATGCTAACAACATCAAAGCCAATAATGACAGTATCAAAGCAAATACCGATGACATCAAAGCAAACACTAATAGACTTAATTCTGGCCTAAGCTTCGGTGCTGATAGTGGTAACGATATCAATAAATCAGTAGGCGATAGTACTGCTCTTAAGTTTGAAGGCGGCAATAATATCACCACCACGGCGACTGGTAACGGCATTAAGTTTGATTTAAACGGTAATATTAGTGTCGATAGTGTGACGACTGGCAATACGACGATCAACAATAAAGGTGTGATTATTAAAGATGGTCCGAGTATGACTGTCGATGGCATATATGCTGGTGACAAAACCATTACTGGAGTCGCTGATGGTATCGAAGTGAAAGATGCGGTCAACTTTGGGCAGTTAAATGCTTTAGATAAGCGTCTTGGTAACAGTATCAATGAGCTAGGTTATAAAATTAATGAAGTAGAAGATGATGCGAATGCAGGCATCTCAGCTGCTATGGCAATGTCATCTCTCCCACAAGCTTATATACCTGGCAAGTCAATGGTAGGTGGTGGTATCGCTACCTATAATGGTCAAAGTGCTGTTGCAGTTGGTGTATCTAAAGTCTCTGATAATGGTCGCTGGGTAATTAAGGCAAATGGTACAGCAGATACACAGGGGAATGCGGGCGGAGCGATTGGCGCAGGCTTTCATTTCTAGAACTAGTATTGCTATATCTTTTTATGGCAGCGCTTATTTGTAATAGAGATGCGTTGCCATATTACCCATAAAAAATATTAAGGAATGAATAATGAAAAAACCTGTCGCTCATTATGGTTTGTTAGTAACGACCGCATTGCTTTTCACGGTGTCTGGCTGTGCGCAAAAAAATATAATGCCAACTTGGCATTTGACACCTAGCGCACAAACAGGCTCTGTCAATCCTGATGACTTAGTATTCCCTGACCCTAATAAAGCTTGGCAGAAAGGTGGCACGATCGTTAATCATCAGGATGTGGCAAAAATTAGAGTAGGGACTACCAAAGATGAGATTTATAAATTAATAGGAACTCCTCATTTTAGTGAAGGCTTTAATGCGCGCGAATGGGATTATATTCTTAAGTTCTATGATGCTAACAATAAGGTAGAGACTTGCCAATATAAAATCATCTTTGATAAAGGCTATGAAGGCAGAATGCGAGATGATGCTTTTGGTGTATCAGAGGTTTATTGGAAACCTGCTTCTTGCGCTAAACACGAAAACTCATAATAGTAATCTCTGAATCTCTACTGTAAAAGATGCAACCCATGAACTGGTTTGCATCTTTTTTCTATAAAGCAATTTTTTATCTGATCAATTATGAGTGCTAGGATTCATTACATCAAAAAATCAAACGATTTTAGGTGCAGTGGTAAGAGGATAAGCTATTAGCAAAGTCTATAAAAAAAGCTGATAAATAAAGTAGGAAGTTTCATGCGTAACAAAAAAGACCGAATTCGTCACGCCTTAGGGTTTGAGATTATAGGTCTAATATCTTTGCACCGCTAGCGAGCTTAGTATTGGAGTTTGAGCTGCATCTGATGGGCGTAATGGCAGTGGCGGGCTCTATCGTCGCGACTTTTTGAAATTACTTTTATAATATTTTGTTTGACCGAGCTATGCTCAGGCTACGCGGCGCGGTGCAAAAGACCGTAGCAATACGCGTGCTTCAAGCAGTTTTATTTAAGGGCGCGCTATTGTTGCTATTTTTACCCGTGATTGCATGGTATTTGAATATCAGCCTGAGGGAAGCGTTTAAGATGGATATCGCGATGTCGACCTTTTATCTGATTTATACCTTTGTTTACAACTGGATTTATGACAAGGTGTTTCCTATTCCTCAAAGTAGTTAGCTTAAAACAGCTCTTACATTCAATGCTAGCTTAGCAAGCTTCGTTTACCCAGGCTAAATTGATTGGTGAGTAGTAAATGCTTTAAAATAACAAGCTAAGATTATTAGCTGAAGCAAATAAATGTTAAGGCGAAAAATAGAAGTACCAAGGAATCAGCTCTATGTCAATTTACGTTGATTTTATGCAGATAGAATTTAAAGGCTATAAATGGTGCCATATGTTGGCCGATACCCTGCAAGAATTGCATGATTTTGCCGCACTTATTGACGTAGATAAGCGCTTATTCCATCGAAACGCCAGTTATCCACATTATGATGTCACCGTGCAAATGCGTGAAATAGCAATTGAGTATGGCGCTATACCTGCCGGTCGAAAAAAGATTATCGAATGTGCCAAGAAGTTAAAAGTAGAGTTGCATGAGCAAATCGCACGGTCTGAGCATTGCTAATAAGTGAAGCTGTTAAAGATATAAAAGAGATAGTCTTAAGCATAAAAAGTCCTTTTAATATGAGTGTTTATTCAATGAGTGATGGTTGTGTCAAATGGTCTTATTTCTAATACTATAGACATTTCTTAAAAGTATTGGAAAACATTCATATTAAGTAAAATCCGACCATAACTTTTTATATTTACGCTAGGCGCTCTGCCAAATAATCTACCAATAATCTAATCTTCGGTGATAAATGACGATTATGCGGATAGACGGCCCAGATACTTTCTTCAGGCTCTCTATAGTTATCTAGTAAGCTGACCAGCTCACCTGATGTCAAGTATTGCTGCACGTAATAATCAGGCAGCTGGACGATACCTAGACCTTTTAAGGCGGCATCGACTAGGCTGTGACCACTGTTATATTGCACGCTACCAGAGACCCGCAGGTTTGTTTCTTTATCAGCATTGTTAGCGTTGTCGCTATGTTCTATAAAGTGCCAATAATCACGCGTGCCCAGTAAGCAATTATGTTGTCTTAGATCGGCTAGAGAATATGGTATACCGTATTTTTCTAGATAAGCGGGCGCGGCGCAAACAAAGTTGGTGCGATGACTAAGTTTTTTTGCCATCATCGTTGAGTCGCTTAATTTGCCAATACGAATCGCCAAGTCATAACCGCCCTCGACCAAGTCGATTTTTTGATTGCTCAAAAAAGCCGTTACTTCAATATCGCGATACTGCACCATGAAGTCATTGACCAGTGGCAACAATTGCTGCTCGCCATAAGTGACAGGGGCGGTCAATTTAATTCTGCCTTGGGGCTTTGACTGTAAATTGCTCACTGCTTGTTCGGCAGCATCCAAGCCATCGAGCACACTGCGGCAGTGCTGATAAAACACCCGACCTTCTTCTGTCAGCGATACCTTGCGCGTCGTGCGATAGAGCAATTTAATATTAAGGCGTTTTTCTAAAGCGCTTATCTGCCGACTGACTTGCGCGGTTGAAATACCCAATTCTTTTGCCGCCCGCGTAAAGCTTTCGTACTCCGCCACATAAACGAACTCGCTAATGCCATCCCAGCGCATGATTATTACCACTGTGTAAAAGATATTTGCAAATATAGCATATTGTTATCGCAGCAGAAACAACTATAATGGACAGTATAAAATTAACACTTTACAGACTGATATAACTAGCACTTGCCTCTATCAAGCAAGCGCTATAAGCTAAATTGGTCTGCGGGTAATAAACGATAAAATTAATTAAAAAAGAGAGAATAATATGTCAGATAAATTTATTAAATCGAAAGCTGCTATTGCGTGGGGTCCTAACCAGCCACTGTCTATCGAAGAAGTGGATGTCATGCTGCCACGTAAAGGCGAAGTGCTGGTGAAAATCGTCGCTAGTGGCGTTTGTCATACTGATGCCTTTACCCTATCAGGTGAAGATCCAGAAGGCGTATTCCCAGCAATTTTGGGTCATGAAGGTGGCGGTATCGTTGAGCAAATCGGCGAAGGCGTGACCAGCGTTCAAGTCGGCGATCACGTTATTCCGTTATACACCGCAGAATGTGGCGAATGTAAAATGTGCCTA
Organism: Psychrobacter immobilis; assembly: GCF_904846285.1. GTDB lineage: Bacteria > Pseudomonadota > Gammaproteobacteria > Pseudomonadales > Moraxellaceae > Psychrobacter > Psychrobacter immobilis_D. The sequence goes on from NZ_CAJHAD010000001.1 coordinate 5,436, forward strand.
TCAGGCAAAACCAACCTGTGCTCAGCGGTACGTGAGACCCAAGGTAAAGGCTTAATGCCGGATGGCACCACGCGTTTTTATAAAGACGGTGAGCCAATTTATCATTATATGGGCTGCTCAACTTTCTCTGAATATACCGTGTTGCCAGAAATTTCCTTGGCAAAAGTGAATAAAGAAGCGCCACTAGAAGAAGTTTGTTTGCTCGGTTGCGGTGTTACTACCGGTATGGGTGCGGTGATGAATACGGCCAAGGTAGAAGAGGGCGCGACGGTTGCCATCTTCGGTCTAGGCGGTATTGGACTATCAGCGATTATTGGCGCGCAAATGGCCAAAGCCAGCCGTATCATTGCTATTGATATTAACGAAAGCAAGTTTGAGCTAGCAAGAAAACTTGGTGCAACTGACTGTATCAATCCAAAAGATTGCGACAAACCCATTCAAGATGTCATCGTTGAGATGACAGATGGCGGCGTTGACTATTCATTTGAATGTATCGGTAACGTCGATATCATGCGCTCAGCGCTAGAGTGCTGTCATAAAGGTTGGGGCGAATCAGTTATTATCGGTGTCGCTGGCGCAGGGAAAGAGATCTCAACCCGTCCATTTCAGCTCGTGACTGGGCGCGTCTGGCGCGGTTCAGCATTTGGCGGTGTCAAAGGTCGCTCAGAGTTGCCAGGCTACGTTGAGCGTTATTTAGCGGGTGAGATTCCATTACAAGATTTTATTACCCACACCATGCCATTAGAAGACATCAATGAAGCCTTTGACTTGATGCATAAAGGCGAGAGTATTCGCTCTGTGGTGCATTTCTAAAAGTTTAACTAGGTTTGTTTTAGCGTTATAAAACGAAGATGCCGCTCCTATTACAGGGCGGCATTTTTTTATTAGTTTTTTAATCTTTTTTAAAGCTGTGCATATCTTCTAGCACTGCCGTAAACCTATCGTATAGCCAAGGTTCAAGATCATCAATCACTTGACTATATAGATGTGGTCCTATGGTTTCGATGATAAAGTCTAATAAAAACTTGGCGGGTAAATTACCAATATCGACATCAAATTCCTCGCTCATATAATCTCTAAGCTTATCCAAAACAATTTCTTCTGCTTCATCTGATAAGGTGATCAGTTTGTCTTTGCTCATATAAAACTGTCCTAATAGACATGCCAATAACGATGTCTAATATTTAAGTGGTTTAAATAATGACTGAAGTTTCAAGGGTATCTGGATGTTAAATAACCGTTAAACTGAGCTATACTTTTCATTACCTAATCTTGCATAGTGGCCAATTGTTCTAAAATATTGACGTAATTGTCCACGCCTTGTGCGCCACTGACTAAATGCCGCTCATTAAAAATCATTGCTGGTACACTCTGAATACCTTGCTGCTGCCAGTGCCGCTCTTCTGCGCGTACCTCTTTGGCAAAACGCTGCTCTTCTAATACCGCGAGCGCCTCGTCACGATCAAGTCCTACTTCCGCTGCAATATCGGCCAACACTGTATTATCAGAAATATTGCGACCATCGGTAAAGTGAGCAATGAATAACGCCTGCTTTAAATCATGCATTGGCTTTTGCCCTTGCTGACCAGCCCAGTACAACAACTGATGCAGATTAAAAGTATTATGCATACGCGTGTCATCGTTGAAATGAAACTCAAAGCCGACTTCAGAGCCTGCTTCCGTCATTCTAATGCGACTCGCATCTGATTCTTCCTTGCTAGAGCCATATTTTTCCATAATATGCTCGCGTAAGTTTTGTCCTTCGCTTGGCATATTGCTGTTTAGCTCAAACGGATGCCAATGTATTTCATGTTCGGTATTGGTTTGCTTAAGCGCCTCAGCCAATTGACGGTAGCCGATAATACACCAAGGGCAAACCACGTCTGAGACGATATCTATGCGCAGTGGCTGTTTTGAATTGTCCATATTTTCCTACCTATTTTATTGGTGATGCTTTATTTATTTATGAAGTTTTTTTATAAGATTCAATCGATATTAAGAGAATGGGGCGGTGATTACAATGGCTGCTGAGTTACAGGTTCTATTTAAAAATTAACATGACCGAGAGCAGGTATTAAGTAGGTATTAAATAGGTTAGAACTAAGGTTAATGCAGGGTAAAAAAATATTTGTCAACGAATTTTGATTAAAAAACTACACTGTAATGACAACAAAGTAAAAACAAAGTGCCGTTTTTGATAAGACATAATAAATTGATTAACGCTTGTTCAAAAGCGTCTATAACTATTCTTTCATCACTTTCATCACTTTCATCTATTATCTGCCAGCGAGAAGCCAGCATGTCTACTTTGACGTTAACGATTAATAAGCAAGAGTATCAGCTCAACAATCTTGATGCGCGCACGACATTGCTTGATGTCTGCCGCCAACATCTACAAATAACTGGACCCAAAAAAGGTTGCGACCACGGTCAATGTGGCGCTTGTACCATGCTGATTAATGGCCGACGGGTCAATTCTTGTCTGACCCTTGCGGTTATGCACGACTGTGATGAGATTACAACAATTGAAGGCATTGGCTTGCCTGAATCGCTATCTGAATTGCAGCAAGCGTTTAAAGACCATGATGCGTTTCAGTGTGGTTACTGTACGCCGGGGCAAATTTGTTCAGCGACTGCCGTGATAGAAGAGATTAAGCAAAATTGGCCAAGCTACGTGACTACAGATTTGCAAAATCCTGACGGCTTGCTAGTACAAGAAATCTCTGAACGTATGAGTGGCAATATTTGCCGCTGTTCTGCTTATCCAAATATTATTAATGCCATCTCGCAGGTTTTGGAGAGTGAGATAAAAGATAACGCTGTTGCTAAAACTGTAACCCAAAAAGGCTCCGATGTTTCAAGCGTCACAGGTATTTGGTCACCTCCGCCCAGTGAAACGCAGCTTAGCAAACCTTCAAAAAACAAACCGTCACAAAATAAAAGCCATACGGCGCAAGTAGGAGGTCGTTCATGAAACGCTTTGAATATATCCGTGCTACTGCGCCTGAGCAAGCGGCAATTTCTGCCAGTTCAAAGGAAGCGTCATTTATCGCTGGAGGTACTAACTTACTAGATTTGATGAAGCTAGAAATTGAAACGCCTATCAAACTGGTTGATGTGACTCGCCTAGAGCTCGAGCAAATCGAAACGACCGCTGATGGTGGATTACGAATCGGTACGCTCGTGACCAATAGTGATTTGGCGGCGCATCCAGAAGTGATTGCCAATTATCCAGTATTATCTCGGGCTATTTTGGCAGGCGCGACTGGGCAATTGCGTAATAAAGCCACAACTGGCGGCAACTTTTTACAGCGTACGCGTTGTTATTATTTTTATCAAACCGATAGCCCGTGCAATAAGCGTGAACCCGGTACCGGCTGTCCCGCTATCAATGGCGAGAACCGCACCCTTGCCATCTTAGGTACCAGTGATGCTTGTATTGCCCAACATCCCTCCGATATGGCGGTGGCGATGCGTTTGCTTGATGCGACGCTTGAAACGGTGAAAGCAGATGGCAGCACACGTAATATTGCGATTAAGGATTTTTATTGTTTGCCGAAAGACACACCGCATATCGAAAACGTTTTAGAGTCAGGCGAGCTTATCACTCATATTGTAATGCCAGCACCTATCAAAGGTATGCATACGTACGACAAAGTTCGAGACCGCGCCTCTTACGCTTTTGCTTTGGTCTCTTGCGCTGCCGTCATAGATAGCGATGATAATGGTAATTTGGCAACCGTACGTTTGGCATTTGGCGGTATCGGCACTCAGCCATGGCGCAATGAAGCGGTAGAGCGATTATTAACCAATACCACAGGTGATGACGCTACTATCGGGCAAGCCGCAGATTTATTATTACAAGATGCCAAAGGTCACGGTCAAAACGATTTTAAGATACCACTGACACGTCGCCTACTTAAACAAGTCATTCAGCGCGCCTTAGCGGGCGAGGGAGCATAATCATGTCTTTATTGGACTCAGTATTGCCATCAGAACCTACCAAAAAAATGATGATGAATGAGCCTGTCGATTCGCTTTTTGACAAAACGGCAAGCAATTTGGTCGGTAAACCCATTAACCGTGTCGATGGCTCACTAAAGGTCAGCGGACAAGCGCCTTATTCGGCAGAGATTTATCGAGAAAATCAAGTGTATGGCGTGTTGGTCAGTGCCAAGATTGCCAAAGGACAAGTGGAAAATATCGATAGTAGCGCTTTAGATGATATTCCTAGCATCATTAAAGTCGTTACCGATCCGCAGCATTTTTTGCGAAACTCACAGCAAGGCGGCGAAACCAAAGCGCCGACACAGGGCGCCAGCGAGATTTTTTATCATGGGCAACCGATTGCTGTAGTCATTGCCGAAACCTTTGAAGCGGCAACCGAAGGCGCCAACGCTATCAAAGTCATTTATAAAGACGAAACTGAACAAGCGGCAATGAACTTTACCAAAGAGCTTGCAAGCGCCCATGATGTCGATGAAAAAAAAGGCGCAGATAAAAACGCTATAAAAGGTGATCCAGAACAAGGGCTTGCCGATTCTGCCGTTACGCTTGACCGCTTTTATCATACGCCAAGCCAGAGCAATTCGCCGATGGAGCCGCACGCCACGCTGGCCTATTGGGAAGACGATAAGCTCATCATGTACACCTCAAACCAGATGATCGCCTCTTGTAAGCAGCAAGTGATGGACGCTTTGGCTTTAAATAAAGATCAGGTGCAATTGATCTCTTATTTTGTCGGCGGTGGCTTCGGTAGTAAATTAGGCATTGCACCTGAATCGATTGCAGCAGCGATTGCGGCAAAAGAGCTTGGTCGCCCTGTGCTAATCAGTATGACGCGTCCGCAAGTGATGGAGGCGACCGTCAGGCGCTCAAACACTCGTCAACGTATTGCTATTGGCTGTGATAAAGACGGCATCATCAATACTATGATTCACGATACCGTCAGTAGTAATTTACCGGGTGAGGCATTTTTTGAGCCGACGGCTTTGTCTACTAAATATTTATACCGCGGTGAAAATCGCCGGGTGAATTATAAAAAAGTAGATATGAATCAGGTGCTTTCTGGCTCTATGCGTGCGCCTGGCGAAGCGGTCGGTATGATTGCGGTTGAATGTGCGATGGATGAATTGGCCACGCAATTGAATATGGATCCGCTTGAGCTGCGCCGCCGTAACGAGCCTGAGCAAGATCCAAGCCAAGATATCCCGTTTTCAACGCGGCAACTGCTTGCGTGTATGGAGCAAGGGGCCGCACAGTTTGGTTGGGAGCAGCGCAACCCTAAACCTGCCAGCCAGTTAGAGGACGATTGGTGGATTGGCACGGGTATGGCGGCATCTGCTCGTGGTAACCAGTTGAAACCTTCAGAAGCGCGGGCGACACTGAAAATTGATCATTCGAAAGCACTTGGCGTTAAAGCCATTATCGAAACCGATATGACTGATATCGGTACTGGCTCTTATACGGTCTTTTCTCAGGTGGCCGCTGATTTACTGGGCTTGCCGATAGACCACATCGAGATGAAATTGGGCGATAGTGAATTGCCGCCTGCAGTTGGTTCAGGTGGTAGCATGGGCGCAGCAAGCGCTGGTAGTGGGGTTTATCTCGCCTGTGAGCAACTGCGTGAAATGCTGGCAGAAAAAGTTGGTCTTTATCCAGATACCATTCAGCTTGATAAAGGTCAGATTAAACAAGCAGGCGAGCATGATCCTAGTATTTCAGAAGCGGCGGTAGAAACGCTTAAAGATAAAGTGCTAGGTTTAAAACACAAAGTCACTGAAAAAACCGGCTTAACGTTACCCAAGTCTGCTGCAGAAAAATACGATTTTAGCAATTTTCAGTCTTATGCACTGGCAGATATTATCGCTGAATACGATGAGCAAAAGATTAGTGCTAAAGGTCAAATCGCGCCGGGTAAAAATGCCAAAAGCCACCGTCAGGCGTCTTTTGGTGCTAACTTTGTAGAAGTAGCGGTACATAGAGTGACCGGCGAGATTCGCGTGAAACGCATGGTAGGTGCATTCGCCGCTGGACGTATTCTCAACCAAAAAACAGCTACCTCGCAGTGCTACGGCGGTATGGTGTTTGGCATCGGCTCCGCGCTAATGGAAGAGGTCATCCATGATAAGCGCGATGGTCGCCTATGCAATCATGACCTTGCTGAATACCATATTCCAGTCAATGCTGATGTACCGCAACTGGAGGTGATATTGGTGGAAGAAGACGATCCTTATACCAACCCAATGCATATCAAAGGGATTGGCGAGACCGCTATATCAGGTGCTGCCGCTGCTATTGCCAATGCGATTTATAATGCGGTCGGCGTGCGAGTTTATGATTTCCCCATCACACTTGATAAGCTCCTTTATGAATTGCCCGAGTAGTTATCCTTACGTAATCCAGATGAATAGGACAATTGGAATAAACGAATTGGTAACTCATAGTTGATAACTGATATCAGCAACCCGCTAGCGATTATTACTAGCGGTTTTTTACAAGGCGAAACGTAATTTTAATATAAGAATAAATAGCATATAAGAGGGGTTATGAATCAGGTCGCTGATATTCTGAAACTAGCTAGCGAAGTACAGCAGCAAAACATCGATGCGGTGTTAGCAACGGTAGTGCGCACCGAAGGCTCGGCATATCGTCGGGCTGGCGCAATAATGCTTATCTGCGCTGATGGGCGCTCGGTTGGGATGATTAGTGGTGGCTGCTTGGAGCCGCATATTATCAAACGCGCTTTTTGGTTGACGCGTAACGGCGCTAATGTGCAGGTTTATCAAACTGGTGATGAGCAGTTGGATGAAGAGGTCGGATATGGCGATAATAGCGATTTTGGGAATGAAAGTAACTTGGCCAGTGAGCTAAATTTTGGTTTGGGCTGTAACGGCAAGGTGAATGTGCTGTTTGAGCGTTTGACAGCTGCAATGCCGTTTTTAGAAGTTATTCGCCATGTTCGTCGTAGCCAACAACCTGCAGCGATAGCAACGTTAATTCGCTCAAATGACAATTGTTATTTGCCGATTGGACTGCGGCTAGATTTAGAAGAATATATTGCTAGCGGAAAGATAACGTCTATCAGTGAGGGTTGCACTGGTAATCAAGTATTAATTGATGACTCGAATGCTTTTACTTATCAGATTAAAGAGTTAGTTAAAACTCTATCAACGTATAAATTTTCTGACAAAAAAACCGAATACGTTATCTTAAAAAATGGTGATATAACCACAGAATGGCTTATCCAGCGTCTACAGCCGCAACACCGTTTGCTTATTTGCGGGGCAGGGAATGATGTGATGCCGCTTGTGACCATGGCCAAGCTACAGGACTGGCACGTCATCGTTATCGATAGCCGCGCTCAATATGCCACGCGATTGCGTTTTCCCGAAGCTGATATCGTGATGCCAGTAGCATTGGACGATAATGAAAAACTGCTTAAACTGAGTAATAATGCGGCGGTCGCGTTGATGTCGCACAGTTTGACCCAAGACCGCGCCCGTCTTTCGCTATTGCTAGAGCATTCGACTCATTATAAGTATCTTGGACAATTAGGCCCAAGTTATCGAACCGAGCGCTTAGTTAATGAGATTCGTGCTGTCAAAAATAATTCTGAGCGTCTAAATGACGGCGTGAAAAAGCTACATTATCCTATTGGTTATAAATTAGGTGGCGACGGCCCTGAAGCCTTAGCACTTGGCATCATGGCACAAATAAGCGCCGTTATGCACGAGCAAACTGCGCCCGCTGATTTTTTAGATAGCAATAATACCAAACCCGAAATATTGAGCTGGGTATGAAGGAAAACGATTCAACGTCAAATAGCGCCGCAATACCAAATCAAAACTCTAGCCAGCAAACCAACCATGCCATTATTATTCTAGCTAGTGGACTCAGTCGCCGTCTTGGTCAATCCAAACAGCTAATTTGTAAAAATGGTGTTCCTCTCATTAGGCATATGCTACAACTCGCAATAACTACAAGTCCGCAAGCTATCATCATTGTCATTCCTAAAGGAGCAGGGAAGATAGCCAGTGAGGTAGCAAACCTGAGCGACACCCATCTAAATGTCAAAATTATTATCAACCAAACTCCCGAAATAGGTATGGGACACAGTCTTTATATTGCTATTGAGGCGCTAACTCAATTTGTTAATGATAAAAACTTTAATCATAAAGTGGTTGATCGAGTGTTAATCATGGGTGTTGACCAAATTCTATTGGATCTTGAACATGCAAAAGAGTTGCTAGCCGATAAGCATTTAGTGGTTGCCAGCGGTTATGAGCATTGGCAGATTTTCGATACGTTGCCAAAAGATGGGCATAGTGAGCGTAAAGCTGGTGCCAGTCATGAGTCGACAAATCTTATCGTTGGTCTACCATTGGTTATTGATTATCTGCTACTTAAACAGTGGCAGTTTAATTTAAGTGGAGACAAAGGCCTACGTCATTTAATTAGAGCGTTACCGCCGCATCAATTGACAGTGGTGAATAATCCTAAGCTTAGCTACGATATCGATACCTCAGAGCAGCTCGCTTATGCCAGACAACAGGGCTGGGTTGACGATGTGCTATGTGGCGTAATATGGTATTAGATAGTTAAGAGAGAAGAGCTAGGAGTGTCACTCAAATAGCAGATATCAGGCTTATGATTACAATGCAATGCTCAAACTTAAATAGTAACAGGAATACTCGAATCTATTACTACGGTCGTACAAGAGTGCAAATTGTCTGATATATAATTTGATTTTTGTTAACTATGAAATAAGGGCGTCTTATGAGTCATACATTATGGCTAGTAGTTGGTATCATCAGTATTCTTGGTGGTATCTTTGCTTTTTTTAACCCTCTTAGCGCCAGTTTCGCCGCCGAACAATTGGCTGGATTTGTATTTCTTCTCGTCGGTATATTGCAGTTCATTGCCCTGTTTCGTGCTTATACCACTACGGGTAAAGTGTTGGCTGCTATTGGCGGTGTGCTGGGTATATTAATCGGTATTGAGCTGCTACAAAACCCACTGCAAGGTATCTTAACCTTGACCATGGTGATTGCTATTTTATTTATGGTAACCGGTATTGTGAGAGTGATGGTTGCTTTTGGTTTACGCAGAACAGTCGCTTTTGTTCCAATATTAATCTCAGGGCTTATCTCGATTGTATTGGCTATCATGATTTTTACCAGCTATCCGCAATCAGCGACCTATATTCTCGGCGTCCTATTAGCGGTTGAGCTGATATCTAATGGTATTTCATTAATCATTTATTCACGTGTACAATCACCTTTGGTTAGCCGCTTATAAGTTCATAAACTTATAAATGACACGAACAATAAGTCATGCTATAAAATTCATAAAAAAGACGCCGTAAAATGGCGTCTTTTTTTATTTATAACCTATTAGTGCTTATAAAAATCTAACGCGAAAACGTCAAAATATGCCCCTTAAAAGGTAGCTCAAGATAAGAAGTATCCTCAGGTTTGACGTGCTTACTGCTAAAGCCAAACTCAACCATTTTATTGGTCAGCTTATTTTTGCGCCCGCGCCCAGGGTCAACGACGATGACCTCACAAGTTGGTAAAGCATGACGCTCGATAAACTCTGCCAAGATATCGATATGCTGGTCTTCATAAAGCAAATCGCTACCGATAATGATATCAAATTTGCCAAGATGGCTATTGTCTTCTGCCCAGTCTAAACGCTCAAAGTTAATCTCTTTATTATTATTGAGCGTGGTGTTTCGATCCAAAAAGTACTCAACCGTTGGGTGATAATCGGTCGCTGTGATATCGGCATGGCGGTGGTTGAGTAATAAACTGGATAATGCCATACCGCAGCCAACTTCTAAGATACGTTTGCCAGCAATATCATAATCAAGCATATGATTGGCTAGCACCAAACTTGATGGCCAAATCACGCCAAACATCGGCCATGACGCCGAGCAAATACCGAGGTCTAATGCCTCATTATCAGGGTCACTAAATTGTTGATTGTCACGTAGGGTGCAAATATGGATATCGGTACTGCCAATTTCAATGGTTTGATAACGCACGCGCACGGTGGTCAGCGAAGTCATAAACTGTCCTAAAAAATAAGTAAGAATGCAAGGGTTAGCAAAGGATGCCACTTTCGAGGAATATATGTATTACAAAAGGTGGTTTGAAGCTCGAAAATGTGTAGATGTCTATCACGGACAACTGTTAAATGGTTATAGGCAGTATGACCTAACATTTGACAACTTGCTGTTAATTTTAAGGGTGTTCTTATTACGCTATGAGATTATAAAAATAGAGACCGATTTGAGATACATAATCATCATAAAATTTAGATACAGACATAAAAAATGCACCTCTTATGGTTAAAGAATGCATTTATATTAGGCAGCTAGTTTGATACAGTAATGGTCTAATTAAATATGGTATTGATAAAAGATGAGTTTAATTAGTAAATCTAAGCCCAGAGGTTTTGAGCGCCCATACCAGCTCAACAAAGGCGCGATTGTTGGTCAAAGGTTCACCATCGATGATAAGCACGTAGCCTGAGCCATCAATCCAGAGAAATACAAAACTGGTTTCAGGAATCAACAAATCGACTTGCTGAAAGAAAGAGATAGCTTGGCTCTCTACCGCCCAGCCGCGTTGTTTTTGGCGCAGCATAAAGCCTGAAAAGTCAGCCGCCGCCACACTCAGCATGTCCGCTTCTCCTTGGCTATAGCCAATCCGTGCCAGACAAAACCCTTCATCAGAACCAATCGCCGCGCGGCGTTTACCGGACAAGCTTGAAACCACATAGGGTAAAAACTGATCCAGTGGCAAGTTCGGGGCTGGCAAAAACAGCGAAAGTTTTTCAATCCAGCCATGTTCTAAAAAGCTGTCTAACCACTCATCAGAATAGCGTTCGAGCCAATCAGCGGCTAACAGCGTCTCGTTATGCGACAATAAATCTTGCAAGGATAGCTGCTCAGGCGTTGGTTCACTTTGCGAAAATGCCTCAAAAATACCGGCTGGGGTCAAGGTCAGATAGGTTTTATCAGCGTTTAAATAATAAGACATAGCGGCTACCCGTTAGATGAATGTTGATGATGCTATGAGAAAAACGATTTAGGATTTAAGCGTTTTGTACATTTTTAGTTTGATCAAGTTTTTGCTGACAGTTATTCCAGCGGTCATTGAATTGCCAATCACTTTTACCCAAGCGGAACCAAACTAATGAGAACGCCAGACGGTCGTTGCGAGCGATACAATGGGCAAAAAACTCGTTTTCAATTTGTTCTATGGTGTCAAAGTCTTGGTTATCACGCGCGAGCATCAAGTCACTGGTGATATCTTTGGCGATTTCTTTGGCGTCATCACTACTGATACGCAGTCGCTGGGTTTGTTCATTTAAGGATGGCGATACCAGTACGCTCCAGCGCGTTGCTAGCATGCTGTTTTTTTGGATATAGCTTTTTTTATCGATACAATCACGAAAGCCTTGCTCGATATGTGGCAGCAGTCGACCTTGCAAGCGGGTAAACATATTGGTGACATCATAGGGGATGTCGTACCAGCAGCCATAAAAGAAATCGGCTACGGCACCTTGCAGCGGCTCTTTTTCGTTTAAAAGTAGCGCAGCATTGATACGTTGTTCGTGAAAATGGCGGTTGTTTGGAGCGATAAATATTTTACGCGAATAAAGACGATAGACACGCCGCGCCGCCATTTCACTTTCTTTGATGAGATCTAAATCAGACATAAGCGTGTCCTGTTATTCATAGCACGATTAAAGAATCTGTTAAAAAGTTATTAAAAGAACATTCGTAAAAATGCTATTAAACCATCGCTTTGAACAATCGCTATGACTTTATATGAGATAACGATTGTTGTTCAGCATTATTGTAGCGTAATAGGCTACAACTTAAGTAAGATGCCAATTAACCATGAATCACAAATAGGCTAATCAAGTAAAGTTTGCATCAAATCAATCATAAATTCAGCGTCTTCTTCATCCATGGCTTCAAAACCTTGCGGCATACCAAGTTCAGCCAACGCTTCTTTGCCATCATCATCGTTATGCATATTCAGAATGGCATTCATAAGAATTTCTGTATCAGGAAAGCCGTCTTTAATGAGCAAGACGTGGCTGATATCTGCTAAGTCACTTTCGATTAACACCGACAATTGCGCTTTGGTTAAGCGTGAAAAGCTATGAAAAATCTCCGCTAAAAAGAAAGCGGCTTGCGCCTCTCCTTTAATCACTTGACGTGCTGCTGCTTGATAAGTCTCAGTGACTGTCCAATTAAGGTCAGCTTCTTCGATATCGACTGCTTCAAGTAAACGCAAACCAATCAATTTTACATCGCGGTTATCAGCCATCGCTATGGTAGCGCCAGCTTTGATGTCCTCTAAGTGATTGATGTCGCTATTTGCAGCAGCGGCAATGACCATTTCATCCGATTTACCGATAGGACGCGCAACCGCACGGTAGCCTTGCTCACGGATAAGTGTGGCAGCATCAAAAGGGTTGGCATAAATGACTTGAATGTCGCCTTGATTGATAATGGCTTCTTGTTCAGCATGCGAGGCGGGGATGTTTAGGTGCATATTGAGATTGGCACGCTTTTGAATCAAGATATTAAACATGTGCCAGCCTGCAAAACGCTCCGGCGAAAAATCAGGGGCGATTAACATATTATGTGTCGTCATGATTTACGCTTCCTCGTCTTGTTTCATTTGGGCGTATTGAGCGATTGCCGCATCAATTTTGCTGCGTGATGGCTTACGGCGTACCGAAGTATAGCCAACGGTTTCGCCGCGGCGGACGTTCGGCACAACAGTGGCATAAACCCAGTAATGGCTACCGTCTTTGCATAGGTTCTTGACATAGCCGTGCCATTTTTGCCCAGCATCGGCAGTCGACCACAAGTCTTTATAGGCCGCTTTTGGCATGTCAGGATGACGCAAAATATAATGCTGCTTGCCGATTAATTCATCGACGTCATAGCCGCTAATCTCGACAAAGGCATCATTAACGTGCGTCAAAACACCGTTTAAATCGGTACGTGACACAATCAATTTACCGTCAGGGTAAGGGCGTTCGATACCAGTATCATAGACAGTGCGCGAAGTGCCATCGTGATAAGTCATGGTGACTTGTTCGGCTGGCATCTCAGGCTTCATGGCGTCGGGGAGTGGAGAACCCATTGTAATCTCCTTTAGTTATCATCTTAGTGATAATCATTAAAAAGCGGAATTGGTTAAAGCATACTGTCTTAAGTTAATTTTTAAACCTAAGCTTAAAATTAGGCTTTAAATACATACTTTGTGCTGATTAAGATTGCAAAACTCTCAAAGCTTTTAATAAGGCACTCAAAGCTTTTGGTAAATGAACGTTTAGAAAACCTAATCACTCATTCAATATAAACAGTATGCATTACCTTAAAAATTTTTTATAAGACAAGGTTTCAATTTTCATTTAAAGTGTTATTAATGAAGTAGTTTATAGCGCTGATACCGCATAAAACCGTAATAACAGAACTTTAAAAATAAATATTAGATGAGTTTTGCCAGTGCTTCTGATGCACGTTTAATATCTAAGAATATCAAGCCCAGTTTGGCGTTTGGTTTTGCCATAATGGTCAGTACTGCTTCATCGCCTGATGAGGTCATAATCACGTAGCCTTTTTCGCCTTGGATCATGATACGGTCGATGCTACCACGAGCCAATTCACGACCTGCACGGTCACCTAGTGACAATAAAGCGGCAGACATAGCGCCGACGCGGTCTTCATCAACGCCTGTTGGCAGCGCAGATGCAATCATAAGACCATCGTTAGAAATAAGAGCAGATGCTTCAACATCGGCTGATGAGCTGTTTAGGTCTTCCAAGATTTGTTGGAATGAATCTGTACGCATAACGATTTCTCTGTGACGAATGAATAAAGGGGTAAATTGGGATTGGGAATGTGCTAATTTTAGGCTTTAACTAGTGGACGATATTATAAACCCTTACCATTAATATTGATATGGCAGAACGCCAATCAAAGCCTTAATATTGCCCGTTTTTTACCTTTTAGCGTGTTTTTATAACCGCTTATCTTTAAGTTTGTTTTAATAGCAAATAAAAGTTGATTTAAATGCTATTTTTCATTATTTAGCCTTTGCTGAAATTGGTTTGGCTTTTTCGAAAGGGTTATAAGCTTCAGTAAATATCATAATAATAAGTTTATAGAACGACCAGATTTTTATAAGATTGCACCAACCAATTTACACCATCCGCATAAATTTTCTGACTAACAAGTTTCCATTCTAAAGGTATCTATAGCTTATAATTATAAAAAAATCCCTCATAACTTTTGATGATGGCGATATTTACTAGACTTATACCTTAAAAAAATGATATATAGATATGAGATAAAAATTGTTTGTGCTTTTGAGTTTATGATTTAGAGACACGAGCAGTTGGCTTCTCATCCCAGCAGTTTCTATAGCTCATAACGTATAGGAGCGATTTCAATCCCACATTCGCGTTTTAAATCCCATCGTTTGTGTTTAAGCGATAAAACGCCGGTGTAAATCAGCATGATGACCATTTTTCCCCTAAGGAACCTATATGAGTATCAGTCAGGCAATCGAAAAAGTCGAAGCACGTTACGCCCATCAACCTGAATTTATTCAGGCAGTAAAAGAAGTTGCAATCACTATTGCTCCGCTATACGACGCCCACCCCGAATACGAAACGTTCAAAATATTTGAGCGTCTTGTTGAGCCTGACCGTGTGATCGCTTTTCGTATCAATTGGGAAAACGATAAGGGTGAAGTACAGGTAAATCGCGGCTGGCGTATACAGTTCAGTAACGCTTTAGGTCCTTATAAAGGTGGTATCCGCTTCCATCCTACCGTCAACCAATCGGTACTCAAGTTCTTAGGTTTTGAGCAAATCTTTAAAAACGCCTTGACGGGTTTGCCAATGGGTGGCGGTAAAGGTGGTACTGATTTTGATCCTAAAGGTAAGTCGGATCATGAAATCCGCCGTTTTTGCTATGCCTTTATGCGTGAGCTGCATCCGTATATCAGTAAAGATATTGACGTACCTGCTGGTGATATTGGCGTTGGTGGCCGTGAAATCAGCTATATGTTTGCGATGTATAAAAACTTGACGCGTGAGCATGGCGGTGTATTGACTGGTAAAGGTGTTGGTTTCGGTGGTAGCTTGATGCGTACCGAAGCGACTGGTTATGGCGCCGTATATTTCTTAGAAAATATGCTTGCCGCCCAAAACGACAATATCAAAGGTAAAAAGGTATTGATATCAGGTGCCGGTAACGTTTCTTTACATGCCGCTGAAAAAGCCCATATGCTGGGTGCAACGGTACTGACCGTATCTGATTCACAAGGTACGCTGTACGATGAAAACGGCATGGATCAAGAAAAAATTAACTGGCTAAAAGAGCAGAAATCACATAGCAAGCCGTTGGCTGAATATGTTGGTGTGTTTGGCGGCGAATGGTTGGCTAATCAAAAACCTTGGCATTTTAAAGGGGATATCGCCATTCCATCAGCGACCCAAAACGAAGTCGATGAAGACGATGCCAAACTGATGGTCGAAAACGGTATCAAGTATATTGCCGAAGGCGCTAACATGCCATTGACCGCTGAAGCGATTGATCATGTGCGTTTGCACCGTGTGCATTATGCACCCGGTAAAGCGGCCAATGCTGGCGGTGTCGCGGTATCTGGTCTTGAGATGTCTCAAAACTCAGTACGCCAATATAAAACCTTTGAAGAAGTTGATGAGCGCTTAAAGTGCATTATGAAAAATATTCATGATTGCGCCGCTGAAGCCTCAGAGAAATATCATCAAACGGATAACGGTTATATCGACTATATGACAGGCGCAAATATTGTTGGCTTCAAACGCGTTGCTGATGCGTTATGTGCTTATGGTATCTTGAACTAAGTAGCGTTAATGGGCGCTAGATATAATAGCGCCTGATACTATTCTCAATAGCTGATATTCCCCGATTAAACAGAACCGCGTCTACTTCGATAAGTAGGCGCGGTTTTTTATTTGCAAACACCGACGATACACTTGGATACCTTTTTACCTCGCAGGCTTACCTTATCAAGGTTATGATAAAGAATAAAACCACGTTAAATAAAAAATTGAACAACAGAAATATCGTTAGAAAAACACAGTATCAATAAGGAGACAATCTTATGAGTAAGGTTTTAAATGGCTTTAAAATAGCGACACTCAGTACGTGTCTGACATTGGCTTTAACGACAGGTGTAATAAGTACAACTGCTAATGCATCCAGTGATACGAATGAAATACGCGCTGCGCAAGCGGCAAAGATTGGCTTAAAACAAGCCATTACTATTGCTAGTAAAAAGGCTTCTGGCATTTTGGTCAGTGCAGAGTTTGATGACGATGATAGCGACGCCGTGGGCAAGGGCGGTGTTTATGAGTTAGAATTTAGTACAGACAGCATGAGTTATGAAATCAAAGTTGATGCCAATACTGGTAAAGTGGTAAAAACGGAATCTGAGCGTTTAGGCGGTGATGATATTAATGATTACCAAGTTCAGAAAAAAGCAAAAACCACTACTATGACGGCGATGAATATTGCTGAAAAGCAAACAGGTGGTCAAATCCTAGCAATTGAATTTAAGAATAACCGTGATTATGCTGACCATCCTTTATACTATAAAGCTGACCTTTTAAAAGCTAATAAGATTATCAGTATAAATGTCGATGCCAAAACGGGTAAGACATTTGCCAATAAGTTTAAAAAATAGCAGGCATATTTATAAAGATAGTAAAAAAGACATCAACTGAGTATATCAGTTGATGTTTTTTTTCTTAAAAATAGTGCATAGAAGAGTGTCTGTGTTTACCTTATCGAAAGTATTCGTCATAAACCTTAGAAATCTTACGCATACTCACTGTTTTTGTACGTTTATTCTTACCCAAGTACGATAGTATATGAGCAAGTCTTGGTTGCATAAGCAGCGCTGACGGTTAGAATTATTATCAATGTTAACCGTCACTTAGCGTGAACGCTGCAACATAATATAAAAATAGCATTGAAAAATAGTCGTAGTATCCTCAAATCGGGAAACCAAAGCCCAGCATGATAGACACAAGCATGACAGAAGGCAGGTACGCTTTTTAGTCAAAACGGTTTGCTAGGTTTTCTCCCTATTTGTTGTTCTGATATTTTTTGCATTATTCATCTACTTTATAAGGACGTCTTATGAAACGTCGTACTCTTTTAGCTTTTGCTGCCAGCACCGTATTGCTTGCCGCTTGTAATCAATCACCTACTACTGACGCTGATACCACTGCGACCGACAGTGCGGCGGCTGGTGGTTCTGATTTGCTCCAACGTATCAATAGTGGGGGCACCATCAACGTCGGTACTGAAGGAACCTATCCGCCGTTTACCTATCATGATGAGAGCGGAAAGCTCACCGGTTATGATGTCGAAGTGACACGCGCGGTCGCTGATAAGCTAGGCGTAAAGGTTGAGTTTAAAGAAACACAGTGGGATGCGATGCTAGCAGGACTTGATTCCAAGCGTTTTGATATGGTTGCCAATCAAGTGAGTTTGACCACACCTGAGCGCTTAGCAAAATACGATAAAGCTCAAGCGTATAGCTGGTCAGGCGCTGTGGTATTGGCTCCGACTGCTGATAGTCGTTATAGCTCATGGGAAAGCTTAAAAGGGCTGCGTTCAGCACAGTCGCTGAGCAGTAACTATGGCGAGCTTGCAGAACGTTACGAAGCCGAAATTGTTCCTGTCGATGGTATGGCGCAAGCGATTCAATTGGTCAAACAAGGCCGCGCTGACTTTACGATGAATGACAATCTTGCCGTATTGGATTATCTAAAAAAATTCCCAGACGCCAATCTTGAGATTAAATTGGTGGCTCCTGCTAGTGAGCAGACGGGTTCAGGCTTGGTATTGCTCAAAGGTGATGATGCCGTTGTTGCAAAGCTAAATGAAGCAATGGCAGCGCTTGTAGCTGATGGCACGCTAACCAAGCTAAGCGATGAGTTCTTTGGTGCTGATATAAGTCAACAAAAATAATGCTAGCTTCTATCACCTCAGTGTTAACTGATTTATTAGCCATATTGCCATTTATGGATGCGGCGCGGGCGCAAATTGTTATCAATTCATTTTGGCCAATGCTCAAAGGCGGTATCTATTATTCGATACCGCTGGCATTGATCTCATTTGCGATTGGTATGGTGATTGCGCTGACAGTGGCGCTGATTCGTATCGTACCGCGTGCGGGCTGGTTTCATGAGATTATTTATCGGCTTGCCCGCATCTATGTGTCCGCTATTCGCGGGACGCCGATGCTGGTACAGCTGTTTATTATCTTTTATGGCTTGCCTAGTGTCGGTATCAAGCTTGATCCGTTCCCCTCAGCGATTATCGCCTTTTCCCTAAATATTGGCGCTTATGCGTCGGAAACGGTACGCGCGTCGATTCTGTCTATTCCAAAAGGGCAGTGGGAAGCAGGCTCGACGGTTGGCTTGACTTACCTGCAAACTTTTCGCCATGTCATTTTACCGCAAGCGCTGCGGGTGTCAGTGCCGCCGTTATCTAATACCTTTATTAGTCTGGTAAAAGATACGTCGTTAGCGTCATTAGTGCTGGTCACTGAGCTCTTTAAACAAGCACAGATTATCACCGCCCGTAATTATGAATTTATGCTGGTTTATACTGAAGCGGCGATTATTTACTGGGGTATCTGTCTGTTCTTGACCTTTATCCAAGGTAAGCTTGAAATCAGACTCGATCGCTATGTGGCTAAGTAGTTTACTGACTCACTTTATGATAGTTTTAGCATTATCTGTGCAACAGGAAACCTTATGATTCAAGTCAGCAACATTCATAAAGCCTTTGGTAGCAATCAAGTATTAAAAGGTATCGACTTGACCATCGAAAAAGGCAAAGTGGTGGTCATCTTAGGGCCGTCAGGGTCGGGTAAAACCACGTTTTTGCGTTGTTTAAATGCGCTCGAAATTCCTGATCAAGGGGTTATAGCTTTTGATGATGGTAGCTTGACGGTCGATTTTGCTACTAAGCCGAAAAAGAAAACCTTGCTCGCGCTGCAACGCAAATCTGGCATGGTGTTTCAGTCTTATAACTTGTTCCCTCATAAGACGGCTATTGAAAATCTCATGCTTGGGCCGACGGTAGTACAAGGGCAAAGTAAAGCGCAAGCCCGCACGCAAGCGTTGGCATTACTCCATAAAGTCGGCTTATCTGATAAGGCAGATCTGTATCCGTTCCAGTTGTCTGGTGGTCAGCAGCAGCGTATTGGTATTGCTCGTGCGCTCGCTATTGAGCCGTCGTTATTGTTGTTTGACGAGCCAACCTCGGCACTTGATCCAGAATTGGTACAAGATGTACTTGGAACGATGAAGCAGCTGGCTTCTGAAGGCTGGACGATGGTTGTGGTGACCCATGAGATTAATTTTGCCCGTGATGTTGCTGATCATGTGGTCTTGATTGAAGACGGTCATATAGTCGAAGAGGGTAGCGCCAAGCAGCTATTTGAAGATTCAACGCATCCGCGTACGCAAGCATTCTTGCAGCGCATTCAGCTATAAGCCATATATTCAGTTGTCAGGTACTAAGCTATAAAAAAATCATCAGTCAATCGGCTGATGATTTTTTTTGGCTTATTCCTTATTTTTACCAGCATTAGACCACTTGCATGAGCCTTTATCGTTTACGTTCGAAATGAGTATATGTTAAATATTACCTAATACCTGTTAAATATATCTGTATGAATGTATCGCTATTTTAGCTCAACCAATCCAGTGGCTTTTTTGTTCTAAAATCGCTTACTATAAAGACTGTTATGGGAATGAGCATGGTTCCCTATGAGGACTTGAATCTTTAGATGTACTAGTGCGCTGTATAGGCATCGATCTGGCAGATGTATGAAGCACCTCGGAATTTCTATACTCTCTCAGATTGTTGAATCTTAAACAATCCCAATGTGGCTCAGCATACGCATACGCATCAACCATACAGCGTCAAAGAAATACTTTTTGTGGTATTCATCGGCCCAATAGTGATATTGATAATATCGCAAACCTAGAGAGCACAAGAAGCTTACTACCAATACCAATATAAACCATGAAATATGCGGTGTTTTTTTAACAAAAAAACGATAAAGTATTAAAAAAGACATGGCACACAAACTAAAATACCAAGCAAAAGCACCATATCCCCATGCCACTATATGCCCGTTTGAAGTGTAGTTGACAGGAAAAACATCATAGAAACTTAAAGCTATCGAACATAACAACAAGATAGCTAAAACGACTGAAAATTTGGTCGAATAGTTTGGTATGGTAAGTAACCGAATAACAAGGTAGAAGAATATATAGTTACCACAAATAGCTAATATCCCGTAGTCTCCATACATCAGACCAAAAGGTAAGTATAACGTACCCAATATTAGAGTACCCATACCTCCACCGTCTTGACCATCTCCTACCATTATACTTAGTTTGTAAGCAGGCAATAATAAACAAAGAACATAAGTTATCATCAAAAATTGAGTTACTAACTTTAGGTTTTTGTCTGATACAAGCAGAGCTGGTTTTTTATTCATCATATTTATGGCTTGTATGCTATTTTGTAAGTGGATGAGGAAAAGGGTAATTTGAGCTCTCTAAATAGCCAGTGATAGCTTTTGATTCAAGGCTTTTCAATAGAATACCCCAGTGCAACCAGTTATTTTAGCCTTTAAATCTATTAGTAGACCACTTAAAACAGACCGCTATAATGGAACCACTTATATCAGAACGTGTTTGATGATTCCTAAATAGGTATTATTGATGCTAAAGTAACTCGATACTGCCTGAAAAATACTGCTAAAACACTTATTTTATGTAAGAAGTCTATTATTAAAATGAAGACATACCTTAATCAATCCAATAAAAATAATTTTCCATTTGTTTAATGTTCTTTTGAATAAAACAGACTTTTTCAGCTTGGGTTCTTGGTAGATGCTTAGCATCAGCGCCGCAATCTTTTGAACGATTAACAACCCATTTAAGCTGATCTTCTTTGAATTTATTGGCCAAAACTGGTCCATATACTTTTATTATGTTACCTCGAACCGATAGATAGTTATCATTTAATTCCTTGTCAGAATTTCGGTATAACCTATCAATAAGTTCAGCTTGCGAAGCCAATGGCAAATAATTTGAGTTTTCTTTATAGGAGAAAGTAGCGCTTTCTTGCGTCCGATTATTCTCTATATATGTTTCGCTATTTGCAGGATCTATAAAACCATTGACCTCCTTACCCTTGAAACGATAGCCCTGAAAGCCACAAGGAGTCACGCCATCGTTGCACAAGCTATGCTTGGTCTTGGTAGGATATAGCTTGACGGTATATGGCGACTTATCTTTTCTTTCTCTAAGCTGCTCTGTTTGTAATAAGCGTCCCAAATCTGGCGCAACCAGTAGCATATCATCACAACTGACGTGGCCTTCACCACAACCATGGTAAAGGTTTAAGCGTTGACCTTGTACGTCCATCCCTAATATAAAATTTGCTTTTACAGGCGTCACGGCCGAGCTAACAGAAGCAGCTAGTATTAGGCTGGTAAATACACTTGTATAACACAGCCGTTGATATGTCAGTAAGCGAGATTTATTTAGGTTTAAAAGCATGATGATTTATACCTGTAATAAAAAATTCGTTAATAAACGCTTAGCGCCTTCAGTCGCAAACGACTCTGGGTGAAACTGGACGCCTTGAATCGGATAGTCTCTATGCTGTAGCCCCATAATCTCATCACCTGCTTGCGCTGATTCAGCCAAACTTAAATCATGATGTTTATCATTAGCAACGACTGAAGTGACCTTTAAGCAGTCAGGTAAGGTATCTGCTTTTACCATTAACGAATGATAGCGCATGATTTCTATCTCTTGTGGCAAGCCTTGATAGACACCTGCGTTATCATGGCGAATGGCTGAAACCTTGCCATGCATCGGCACGCTGGCTCGCACCACATCACCGCCAAATACGTGGGCGATACCCTGCATCCCCAAGCAAACACCAAGAAGCGGCGTTGTTTTGCCCATCACCTCAATCACTTCGGCGCAAATACCGAAATAGGCGGGGTCATCAGGTGCGCCAGGGCCGGGTGAAATGATAATACGGTCAAGGTTCATCGCCTGCACATCAGCCAAGGTAATCTCATTATTGCGTTTGACGATGACGTTGGCTGCTTCTTTAGCGCCGTCTTTATCACTGTCCATCGTCTGTAAAATCTCACCGATATATTGATAAAGATTAAAAGTGAAAGAATCGTAGTTGTCGATAATTAAAACATTCATAAGGCATAAGCTCTTTAGCAAAAATATAATGAATTTACGTAGGCATAAAGCTGTCTAAGACTACTTTCATAGCCGACAGTTTGCGCTGGATTTCTAGGTATTCATCAGCAGGGTTGGAGTCGTAAACATTACCGCCGCAGGTTTGCGCATAAGCCGACTCACCATTGATAAATAGACTGCGAATAGGAATGGCAAAAATACAATCGCCATTAAAATTAAATGAGCCTAGCGCGCCGCCATAAGCACCGCGACCATCAGGCTCTAGCTCATTGATAACCTTGATTGCTTCTACTTTCGGCGCACCTGATAAAGTACCGGCGGGAAAGTTGCTGGCAAGGGCGCTAAACATATCCTCATCAGGATGCAAAATCCCGACGATTTCTGAGGAGATATGCTGGACGTGTGAGAAACGTTTGATATCCATTAGGTTACGTACCTTTACCGTACCAAAACGCGCGACGCGGCCGATATCGTTACGGTGCAAGTCAACGAGCATATTGTGCTCGGCAATCTCTTTAGCATCGTTTAGCAAAGCACGGGCAAGCTTACGGTCCTCCACTATATCGGCGCCGCGCTTGGCGGTGCCTGCCAGTGGGTAGGTTTCCATCTCACCTTGACGCAAGCGAAATAGCAGCTCAGGGGAAGCGCCAATGATGCACTGCTGAGCAAATTTCATAAAATACATATGCGGTGAAGGATTGACCGTACGCAGCTTTTCATAAATCGGCATCTTGTCGCCTACAATGCGATATTTGGATTTAAAGCCCACCTCACACTGAAAAATACGCCCAGAAATAATGTCTTCTTTCACTTGCATGACGACTTTAGCATGCTCTTCTTGGCTCATACCATCACCCAAAAACTCAACGGTGGGCGGCTCGTAACTTGGAATGGGCGCATCAAGCAAGGCTTTGATTTGCTCGATACGATTGTCTTGCTGCGCAGTTGGATAATAGAAATAGAAAATCTCACCGGTCATCTTATCAAGGGTCAGCCCATCCAAATAGACGCCAAATTTAAAGGGTTCAAAATCATCACTGGACTTCGCATTGACACTTGGCTCAAAGAAATTGACACTGTCATAGCCCAAATAGCCGACCAGTCCACCGCTTTGGTCGCGAGCAATGACGTGTTGCGGGGTGATTGTGCGTAGTAGCTGATACGGGTTGTCCGTTTGATAATGACTGGTTTCAGCCGTTTTATTATCGGTAATCGCTAAGGTAGTACGGTCGATAGCGGCAATGGTCATAACGGGGTCAAAACCAATGGCATGATGGCGCGCCATATGACCATCTTCACCCAATGATTCGAGTAAATAACAGGTCTCAAAAGCACGCTCAATGCGCTTAAATAAGGCGAAAAAGTCAATATCTTGCGTGAGTTTAATACGTTGTGGTTTGCTAGGAATATCGATAGCAGCAGGTTGGTCAGGCTTGGAAGTAGGAGAGGTCATAACAATATCCAAAATAGTTCAATGATTTATCATATAAAAATATGGCAAAAAGAAATCATAATTTTTGATGAATTAAGCGTCTTTTATAGGTGTGCTTTTTATAGATATATTGTCTCTATGAGACTTTAGTAAAGCGCTGACATCGTGCGCTTGCATGGCTTTAGCACCACGCGACACAGTGGCGATACCAACGCCGAGCTGCTCAGATATCTCACGCTGGGTTATGCCGCGTTCAAGTAAGTCAAAAATACGAATACGATTGGAGATTTCTTGTTGTTCTTTATCGGTCAATAATGCAGTAAATAGCTCGTCGATAGCGGCGCTGTCATTACAGTTGGCTAAATGGTTCAGTAAACTGCGATAAGGATTGGTGCTCATAATATTTAATCTTAGTAGTAGGCAGGATAATAAGCAAGATGCTGTCTTGTTTCAGTATTCTAGTACAGTAGTACAAGAAAAACAAGTCATAAGCGTATTGGTACGAGAGATGTCGTTAGCATGGCGACCAACCTTTATATTCACGATTTTCTCATCAATTTATTATTAACTCAATATCAGGGATGCCTTACGTTCAAATTCTTCTATCCCAATGCTTTTATCCCCATCCTTTTAACTATTTTTTAACCGCGCTTTTATAAACTCTAGCAACTCTCACTCCCTTGTTTTTGAGCGAGATTATCAAAAACCTCAATTTCTCACATTATTTATTGCCAAATTGTTAATACTTCGTTATTATGCCTGTCATATTTTAAATGCTAATCATTATCATTATTATTAATCATGTCATTTGTATATAGATTGATTTCGTAGGTGTTATAAATCAAAAAATGATAAAGATTTTAATAGAGCATAAGAAAGCAAAGTCCCAAACGATCTTTTTCAAACTGTCTTTCTAAAGTGGCGCTTAAATCCTTCAATCCTAATAGTAAGTAAAGTGAGTGTGTTATGCGTGAAGTTAAGTCAGCAACATTTTCTAATCAATTAACGGTGTTATCGGTCGCTGTTTCAGCAATCCTGTGTTCACATCTGGCGGTTGCGGCAGCGGACGTGCCTAGTACCACCCTACAAACCATCACAGTGACGGCCAATAGCTCGGTACGTGAAAAGGTGCAAGAGGATGGCGTCGATGTCGAAGACTATACGCCTGCACAGCAAGCGAGCCATTTAAGCGATTTTTTAAATGTGGTACCAGGCGTGACCATAGGCGGTACGTCATCGGTCAACCAGCGCATTCGTATTCGCGGTCTTGAAGACAGCAACCTAAAAGTCACCATTGATGGCGCGCGCCAAGAAGGCAAGCTGTTCTATCATATGGGCGATATCACCATTGATCCTGATTTGCTCAAACAAGCGGATGTGGCGGTGGGTAACAACTCTGTCACGCTCGGTAATGATGCACTTGGCGGCGCGGTTGCTTTTAAAACGGTCGATGCCGCTGATTTACTTAAACCCGGTCAAAAGATTGGTGCCAAGCTAAAAGCCGGTTATGCCAGTAATAATGATGAGCTATTGACGTCAGCCACCGTTTTTGGCGCACCATCTGATAATGTCGATTTATTGGCTTATTATGGCAAGCGTGATACCAGTTCGGGTGAAGACGGTGAAGGCCGTGAGTTGTTTGAAGACAGTGAGAGCGAGAGCTTCTTATTAAAAGCCGGTGCTTATGTTGGTAATGACCATCATGTAGGCGCAAGCTTTAGCCGTACTGAGAAAGAAGGGATTTTTCCATTCCGTCCAGACTTTCCGAGTCGCTCGGAAGCTCCAATTCCGCAACAGGTGAAGCGCGATACTTATGGTATTGATTATAAGTTTAATCCTAGCAATCCGCTGATTGATATAGATACCAATGTGTATCAGACTAAAACCCGTATTTTGCGCGATTCTGAATATCTTACAAATCCAGGTTTCGATTTTAACGCTGAAGTCCAAACCACAGGCGCAAAAATCCAAAATACCAGTGATATCGCTACCAATGTTGGCACGCACAAGCTGATATCTGGAATTGAGCATTATAAAAAAGAGTCAGAGATGGAGCGCGACTTCGTCAAAAAAGGCTCAGATCAGGCAACCAATACTTCTGTTTATCTAGAAGACCAGTGGCAAAATGGTAAGCTTACTTTAACGCCTGGTGTGCGTTATGACCGCTACAAATCTCCTGAGTTTATTTCTGGTGGCAAAACCTATGATAATGTCGTCGGTGCACTTGCTGCAAGCTATGAAATTGCACCACTAACGCAAGTATTCGCTAGCTACACACAGTTATTTAATGGTCCGGATTTAAGCCAAACAATATTTAATTCAGATGGTGATAAAACGTACGTTAATAATGACTTAAAAGCAGAAGAAGGATCTAACGCTGAAGTAGGTATTATCACAACCTTGCGCGACCTAACAGTAACTGGTGATGCACTGCAACTAAGCGGTAAATACTTTGAAACTGATATTGAAAACTACATTGAATTTGTGAGATCAGGTGGGACAAGACCGGGCTTGAACTGTGCAAATGGACAGCCAGGTGGCGATTGCCAAGGTGTCATCAATAAAGATGAAGATTATAAGATCAAAGGCGTCGAGCTGGCTGCTGACTATAAAATGAATGACTTTAGTATGGGTTTGAGCTATTCACGAGCGCGCAGTAAAGGCGATAAAACAGGCTATAGTATTCCATCAGTGACCGGAAGCAGCTCAGAATCAGGTGATAAATATATGGTCAATTTGGCTTATAGTCCAACGGAGACCACAGATATTGGCTGGCGCAGTACCTATGTCGCTTCAGTGATGCCAAATACTAGCGCGAATGATATTGAAAAACCAAGCTATGACGTTCATGATATCTTTATGAACTATTCGCCAAAACAAATTGAAGGACTAAAAGCGACGGTTGGCGTTTACAATCTTTTCGATGAAGCTTACGCTAGCCACTCATCTCGCCTAAACCCGATTGATGATGTTGCTACTGACTTCGAGCCAGGTCGTAATATCAAAGCGTCATTGACGTATCAGTTTTAAGCCTGTATTTATTTTCTAGTCGCAAAAGAGCCAGCTTTTTATAAAAAAGAGCTGGCTTTTTTATCACCATTTTTTGGCACTCAAGCTTTATTTTTAAACATTACGCTTCGGCTGTAGCCCCATTAACCCTATATATTCATAAAGAATCAGCACTCATGACTTCACTTTCATTATCTTCTTTTGCATCGAATATGCGCCGTATTTGTCTATGGATTCATCGTTATACTGGGCTTGTGATGGCAGGCTTTTTAATCATGGCTGGCATTACTGGCTCGTTATTGGCTTTCCATAAAGAGCTAGATGATATGTTTAATTATAAATTGGCTCAGATTGAGCGGCAAGATGCGCCACAGCTTCCTATTGCAACCCTGCACGATAAGGTGGTCGCCGCCTATCCAGAGTACAATTTTTCTAGTATGCCAACATCATTAGAAGCGGATAAATCTGCATTATTTTCGGTCGATAGAGCCAGAGGTCAAAGCGCTAGAAATCAACCTAAAGCCCTGTTTCAAGAGGTTTATGTCAATCCTTATAACGGCGATATCGTAGGAACGCGTGATAAAGACGCGTGGGCGTGGCGTAATACCATGTGGAAAGTGTTTTGGTTACACCGTGATTTATTGCTTGGCGATATCGGTAAGCTGATGCTAGGTGTGATAGCCCTTATTTGGACGATTAACTGCTTTATTGGCTTTTACTTGACCTTTCCTAGGGCGGTTAACAATAAAAAAGTGTCGCAAAAAACTGTACCTAAAACTACGCCTAAAAAACGTGCGTCTTTTATTAAGCGCTGGCTACCGGCGTGGAAAATCCGCCGCAAAACCAATACCTTTAAGCTCAATTATGATTTGCATCACGCTTTTGGTTTATGGCTGTGGCTGATGCTATTTATTATTGCGTGGTCGAGTGTCGGTTTTAATTTAAAATCGGTCTATCAACCTGTGATGCAAGTAGTGGTCGGGTTTGAAGGTAGAGAGGGTAAAAGAGAAGAAAAAGGCAAGTCAAAGACAACAGATAGATCGAGCGAGCAGGTTATGTCAGCCGTTGCACCAATGAACACTGAAACGGGTAGTGAAGCTTTTGCTAATAAATCCAAGATCAATAAAGCTAATAGTATTGCGTATTTAACTGAGCAAGCGCATATTGCTGCGCAAAAAAACGGCGTAACCTTACAGCAGACATTGGGTATACGCTGGCTTGCGGAGGAGGGACAATGGCAAATGCGCTTTAAAACCGATAAAGATGTCGGCACTCACGGTGGTGCTTCGTCTATCACCGTGGCTGCGGCGACTAGCAAAGTCGAAAAGGTTAATTTGGGTTATCAAAGCGCATTTGGCAATAAAATCGACCAATGGTTCTCAACCTTGCACATGGGGCATATTGGACAGGGTAATGCTCATTTACTGTATCAAATATTCTTAGCAATGATAGGATTGGCCGTGGCAGTTTTGTCCGCTACCGGTGTGTATTTATGGGTCAAAGCTCGTCAAAGCCGATTAAAGCAAAAATTGACCATTAAAAATAAATTTTCAAACCATTACGGAAAACCAGCTATTAAAAAACAGTTATAAAACACCCCGTACTTAAACCGTATCGACAATCACGGGTCGGCCTTGATGGTTAAGGACAGTCACATCGACTTTGTATAGCTCTTTCATGGTTTCATGCGTGAGTACATCAACAGGCGCACCGGTTGCCAGTACGCGACCCTCTTTCATCGTCACTACCGTATCGGCAAATTGCGCAGCTTGATTGATGTCGTGCAAGACAATCACCACGGTTTTTTGCTCAGTATGACTCAATTCGCGCAGCTCACGCATCAGACGGCCAGCATGGTACATATCTAGATTGTTGAGCGGTTCATCAAGGAGTAGGTACGGTGTATCTTGGCAGACAATCATCGCAATCAGCACGCGTTGACGCTGACCCCCAGAGAGCGTCGATAAAAAGCGCTCGGCTAACGGCTCAAGCTCAAAGCGTTCGATAATTTCCTGCACTTTTTGCTGATCATCAGCCGTTGGTTGTCCTTGATGATAAGGATAGCGCCCAAACATCAGCAGCTCATGCACACGCAGCCTACCTTGTACTTGGTTGTCTTGCCCAAGCATGGCTACGGTCTTAGACAGCGTTCGTGCATGACAGCTGACAATATCATGCTCCTCATTCCCTATAACGAAACTGACCTGCCCTGATTGTAACGGTTGCAAGCGCGCCATCACCGAAAACAGCGTCGATTTACCCGCACCATTTGGCCCTATTAAGGCAATCACTTGCGAGGGCGGTAAAGACAGGCTAATGTCATGCAGGATTTGCTGTTTGCCAATATGGTGGGAGACATTATTTATTTTAATCATAGCAGTTCTTGTTTTTAGAAAAATTTAACCATTGCGCTTTAAAAAGTCATCATTAGCGGCGATAGGTCATAAATATTAATAATAAAAATACCAAGCCGCCCGCCAGTTCAATCACCACTGACAATACGCCTGCCATGCCGAGCACTTGCTCAAATATGGTTTGACCGAGGACCAAGCAAATCATCGCCACCAAGCTGACCAATATCAGACGCTCACTGTGATACATATGGCGCGCGATACGATTGGTCAAGGCGCAGACCAGTAAGCCAAAAAAAGTCACCGGACCGACCAAGGCAGTTGCCGTAGCGACCAATACCGCAATGACCGTTAATAGCCCGAATGCGAGGCGTTGATAGTTGATACCAAGGTTAATTGCTTGTGGTTTGCCCAGCATCAAGACATCGCATTGATAGCGCCAGCGCCAGATAAATAGCGCACTGATGACGCAAATAACAAAGCTAATGCCCAAAAGCTGCGGATTGACCGTATTAAACTGCGCGTAACTGGCCGATTGGACAACCACGAAGTCATCGGGGTTAATGAGCCGTGCAACCAGCGCCGATAAGCTGCGAAACAACACGCCAAAGATAACGCCTACCAGTATCAGCCGCGTCAAATCCTGACTGCTTTTTGAAAACAACAGCCGAAATAACAATAACGACGCGCCAAACATGAGGACGATTTCAAGGGTGAATTTAGCAATGGGGTTGATGCTGGTAAAACTAATGGCGCCCAAAAAGAACACCAATAAGCTTTGTAATAACACATACAGTGAGTCAAAGCCCAATAAGGAGGGCGTCAAAATAGGATTGTGGGTTAAGGTTTGAAAAAGTAAGGTCGATACGCCGATGGCATAACCGACGACCAGTAGCGCCAGTAATTTTTTACCGCGTAATGGCAGGGCAAAGTCCCAATAGCCATTGACGTTAAGTGTCAAAAACAGTGTCATTGAGATGAGTAAGATAATCGCGGCAATGGATTTTGGATGACCAGCGATAAAGGTCCAAAGTTTTGCTAAAGGATTTTGACGAGGAGTATCTTCAAGGCTGTCATTGTCTAAAGTAGCATTTGCTAGAGCGCTCTTTTTTGCCGAGCCAGTCTTGGTAGAATTGTCATTTATAAAGTTATGCTTAGACGGTGAAAACATACGTAAATCCTACTTTGCTACCTTTAATAGTAACAACGCCACGCTTATCTAGTCAGACAACAGGACGAATAAATGAAGAAAAGTGTTAATAGTTAAGGCGCTACACGATTGTGAGATAGCTTATTGCTCAGCAGGCGCACGCAATAATAGCCATAAAAACAGCATTGTGCCGACCACACCAAAAACTGTCGCCACAGGCACTTCAAAGGGATAACGAATCGAGCGCCCGATAATATCACAAAGTAATACGGCTGATGCGCCCAAGAGTGCAACTGCGGGCAAGCTGCGGCGTAACTTATCGCCCATGATGCGACTAACGATATTGGGTACGACCAAGCCGATAAAGGGAATCATACCAACCGTTACGACGACCACAGCACTCATCATCGCCACCATGCCAACACCAAGCCCCGTTACTTGCCGTTTACTAATCCCCAAGTTTAGCGCGATATTGTCGCCCAAACCGACGATGGTCAGTTTATCGGCGATAATATAAGCCAGCACGCACAGTGCGCCCGTCAACCAAAGTAGCTCATAACGTCCGGCTAATACCGAAGAGAAGTCGCCAAATTGCCAAACGCTAAGCATCTGTAATGATTCAGTTTGGTAGGCGATAAAAGTGGTTATCGCCTCGATAATGCCACCAAAGACAATACCAATCAGTGGAATCATCAAAAAATCCGTCGGCGGAACGCGATGTATCAGCAGCATAAAGAGCATCATGCCACCGACTGCCGCAATGGTAGCAACGCCCATTTTTACGATGAGCGCGCTGGCAGGGAACAATAAACTGACAACCAGTAATCCCAGCGCTGCACTTTGGGTCGCCCCAACCATAGATGGTTCAACGAAGCGGTTTTTGAGCACCACTTGAATAATCATCCCTGCCACCGCCATGGCGATACCTGTCAAAATAATGGCAACGGTACGCGGTATGCGGCTGACCAACAACAGTGAGCTATCAGAGTTGGCGCTGTGATTCACAAGGCTTTGCAAAATACCTGACCACGAAAAATCTGCCACTCCGATAGATAAACTTAGTAATACCAAAAGCCCCATAATAATGAGGCTGGCTGTGTTTATTAACCACGGCGGTATCGCAGCGCGGCGCTTTTTATCACGGGCGTAGCGGCTGACACTACTTGCACTCGGCTGCCAGCTTGATGGCGCAGCTGGCAGAGTAGAGCTGGTTTTAACGCTGGCTTGAGCACGAGGTGAAAATAACGACATAACGGCTACTGGCTTATTAATGGGTAACTAAGAAGAATGGCTTATATAGTTATCGCGTTTATTTGGTGCCAGAAAAGGCGTTTTTGATGGTGGTCAAATCCTTTATCCATTGGTAATAACCACCGAATGCTAGGTAAGAGTCTGGGCTAAGGTAAACCACTTGTCCTTTACTCCAAGCATTGGTTTGGGCGACCAATGGATTGTCCAATACTGCTTTTGCACCAGCGCCATCTTCCCCAATTGCTGCACTGCGATCGACGACGAATAGCCAGTCTGGATTGGTCTTTTGTAGATATTCAAAAGATACTGGCTGACCGTGACGCGCGTCGGCGATTTGGTCATCAGCCATCGGGATATCTAATACCGTACGAATAAAACCATAGCGCGACTTATCACCATAAGCGGACAGCTTATTGCCATTCACCATAACCACTAAGCCTTTGCCTTTATCTTTGGTTAGGGTTTTAGTGTCAGCGATAAGACCATCAATATTGCCTTGTAGTTTCGCTGCCTGAGCGCTTTTACCAAATAAAGCGCCCAAATCATGCAGGCGTTGCTTGCTCGACTCATAAATATTTGCCGTATCAATGGTCATATCAAGCGTTGGCGCAATGTTTGATAGCGCGTCGTATTTTTCTGCCATCCGTGAGCCGACCAAAATAGCTTGTGGCTGCATAGCGTTCAAGGCTTCAAGGTCTGGCTCAAATACCGTACCGACGGCTTTTGGTTCAGGCTGAGTTTTTGAGTGTAGATTATCTAAATGCAGCCCACTTGGCATGCCATCGACAGCCACATCAAGTGCCGCCAAATCTTGCATCAAGGTCATGTCATAAACGACCAATGGTGACGGATTCATTGCCAAGTCGACCTTACCTTTTGTCGTATCGACGGCAATAGTCGCCACAGAAACATTGTCATTATTGGCAACATTTGAGGCGTTATCAGCCGTTTGGTTCTCAGTCTTGGCATCTGCTGGCTCAGAGTCATTCGATTCAGGCGAGCTACAACCCGCCATGCCAATGCTGGCAATCAGCGCTGTCATCATGGCAGCTAATAAAGGACGCTTAAAAAGGGGGCTAGCGTTGTGGTTTGAGCATAAAGTATTAGGCATAAATAACTCGGTTTATCAAAGGGTTGGGCAGTCTTATAGGAAAAATACTAAATAAAAACTGCTAAATAATGAATCAACTTATAACTTATCAAGGCTGTTTTCTATCGTTGCTTTATAATTGGTTTTTTATGATAAGTTGCTTCTATAAATTGCTTATATAAGTATCATAAAACAGCCATCATGATAAAGTAATTGAGACTTATTATCAACAACAATGATAATGGTTTTTATTAACGTTGACAGTTTTTACTATATTAATCTTATAAAATGCTTACGCTATAAGGTGGTAGCGATTAGTTAGATTGGGTTTTGCTGACCCGAATCTTCTAGAATATGAGATATTAGACTAAAGATATTGGAAATTTACTATTGATAATAATTATCGTTTGCATTATTATCGACACCATTCTATGACGGTTAAATGTTAGGGTGTTATGAGTTCAACGGATTTAGACGCGCCACCACTGAAAGCAATACTTATCGCTATTATCGTTGTGGTGGGATTACATGTGCTCACGGCCGTTGCTTTGGTAACGATAAAACCGTCTGAGCCTAAAATTGAGCCTATCAAAGAAACGCTGCCTATCGAGATAGAGTTAATCTCATTGCCTGCTCAAAATACCGAGCCTGAGGTAAAAGCGGACCAACCAGCCGCTCAGCAAAAGACTCAGCCAATAGTAGAGCCTGAGCGGATAGAGCCGCCTAAGCCACAGCCAAAACAAAAACCAATAGCAGAGCCGAAGGCTAAAGTAGTGACAGCAAAGCCAACAGAGATAAGGAACAAAACGGCTGATGTCGAACCTGTTGCTAAAGTAGAAAACAAAAAGCCTGACGTTATTAAGAAAGAATCCCCTAAAATAGATACATCGATGGCCGATGAGCAACGTAAGATAATAGCGGCACAAGCGGAAAAAGCCGCTCAAGATGCCCATGCTAGGGCAGTCGCAGACGCCAAAGCTGCCCGCGAGGCACAAGCTGCTGCAGATGCGAACACTGCAAAAGAGGCCGCTCAAAAAGCCGCACAAGCAAAGGCTGAAAGGGAAGCTGCGGCTCAAGCAAAAGCAGATGCCGACGCCAAAGCTGCGGCGGCGGCCAGTAATGAGCCTGTCAATTTTACCGCCAGCAATGCCAATTGGGCATCAGCACCAAACTTTAGCTTCCCTGAGCGTGCCGCCAAGCGAGCCCGTTCAGGCGATACGCTTAATGTGGTATTAATACTAAGGGTCAATAAACAAGGTGGTATCGATAGCGTGCGAATTGCCCAATCATCAGGAAATTCACTGGTCGATAAAGAGGCACAGCGCCAAGTCCGCTCTGGTAGGTTCAAACCCTTTAGCAAAAACGGTGTGCCAGTGGTCGGTAATGTGACATTGCCCATCGCTTATGCAGTTCCATAGAGATACAAAAACCAGTTATCAAGATATCTAAGTGGCACACATTATTGCCGCCAACTGTTATCGATAATTATAAAATAACAAGTAATGACATCCCACTTTAAGGAGTCTGACATGGACTTTACGACCTACTGGCAATATAGCGATATGGTGACCAGAACCTTATTTTTCTTGCTCCTTGCCTTATCTATCGTCTCTTGGGTGACCGGTATCATTCGTATACTGCAAAGTCGCAAACTGGCCGCTAGTGTCGCCGATGATTTGAGTGCGCAGATTCATAGCAGGCGCGCACGTTTGATTGATACGGATGGTGCGACGCGGCGTTTGGTGATTGAGCAGACCTTACTTAAGCATATCGGTCGCTACCGTTTTGCCAGTGAGCGCGGTTTACCTATCCTTGGTACAACGGCAGCAATTGCACCATTTATCGGATTGTTTGGCACGGTGTGGGGTATTTTTCATGCGCTACATAATATTGGCGTTAGTGGGCAAGCGGGCTTGGGACAAGTAGCAGGGCCAGTTGGTGAAGCCCTTATTATGACGGGTTTGGGGATTGCTGTTGCCATTCCAGCGGTGGTGTTTTATAACCTAGCGGTGCGCATCAATCGCCGCGTGATGTACCATGCCAACGATAGAGCGCATGATTTGTTGGCGCAATCTGCCGACATCGCGGCTTCTCAGCAACCATCAGCTCAGCAATCAACAGCAAACAGTAAGTCTAGTACGACTCAAACACAATCAACCAAAAGTGTGAGCTCTGAGCAACAAGCTGTTCAGTCATCTGAACTTTATCGTAAGTCAGCGCCATCGCAGTTGTCATGATTGTTTAACAAAGAAGCGCTAAGCTAAAGCAGTTTAGAAAAGCAACGCGAAAATCAGCTAAAAGCACGAGTGGCAAAGATTCTAATTAACGATATTGAGAATAATTATGGCATTTCAATTGGGTGATGATGACGTTCAAAGCATGAATGAGATGAACCTTATTCCGCTTATCGATATCATGCTGGTATTGATGATTATCTTTTTATTGACGGCGACGGTGCTAAACCCAACCGTACCCTTAGATTTACCAAAGACCAGTGCTGAGCTAAACCAAGCGCCGCCAGAAGCCATTCAAATTAGCATTGATAAAGATGCAGGTTTATTTTGGGATGATGAGCCTCTTAGCATGGAGGAATTAGCAGCGCGTCTGCAAGCGCAGTCGGCGAGCGGTAAGGATCCGTCTATCCAGCTGCGCGCTGATAAAGAAGGTAAGTATGATACCGTGGCGCAAGTATTGGCGGCTGCCAGCCAAGCGGGGCTAAGTAAGATTGCTTTTGTTAACGAGTAATTTTTTAAAACGTGCAGGACTTAAAAGTAAATGCGCTATGAAAAAAAGCCTTTAGAAGAATGGTCTCTAGAAAAACAGTCTCTAGAAAAACAGACTGCCAAGATAAACCAGTAGGCTTAGCAATAAAAAAATAACCAAGACAATAACAAGAATAATTAAAATAATAACTCTTTTCTCCGGCCTCGCTTGGGCAACCTTGCGAGGTTATCTTTTTTTCGGCTGCCTTTGAGCGAAGCGAATAGCTTATAAGTTGAATGCTTTATATAGCGATTACCAGCCATAGCCAAATGGGCGATAACCGTAACCTAAGCGTCCAGAGCCATAACCAAACGGATAAGGCGAGCGCAGATAATCAAAGTCACGCTGGCGGATATAATAGTAGCGCCCTTGGGAGTACGCTTCCTCGAGCTTTTCGATACCTTCGAGCGGACAGACAGGCTGCCAATCATAACCTTCGCGACCAAGTTTATAAGCATTGAGCTCAGTACAGTAATTTTTCAGCCCTTGCTGACGTCCTTGCTCCCACAATACGCGGTTTGGCGTTGCGCCAACGACGCTTGCGCATTGATTGGTATAGTTACCAAAGTAAGCGCCTGAGCGCCCACGGATACCATCAGCATAGCCGACCTCTTGCCAGTTGCTATTTTGGCATTGTTCAGGCGTTGGACTTTGGGTGGTTGCGCAGCCGGATAAGGCAAATAAAGCCGCGCCCATTAGCGAGATAGTAAGACGAGGTTTACGCATGATTTTACCGACGCATTTACTCTTTTGTGAGGCGGTCGATGAGTTTCGCTTAAGAAGATAATTCATAATAAACCTGCGCGTGTTTAAAATTATGGTTTATCATAGCACTTTTTTATATAGTCAACTTCTTGCATCTTGTTGGTAAATGAGGCGTTTTCTGTACTAAGTATTTGATATAGCACTATAAATAGCAGCGCATTGGTGGGTATCAGTCTTGCTCAATATTTAGCTACTTATCAGCGATAGTATTTGCGACCGCTTGATTTTTAAAGGTTTACGCGCATTATAAGCACGTAGCTATTATATAGCTGATAAAAGCTGTATCGCTAATAGAGGTTTATAATTAAGCTTTTTATATAAATAACCACGTTAATAGGTTATTCATCCTGTTTTAATTGCTAGGACTACACTAATTAAGTTAAAAGGTCAGACTGTTATGGGCATGTGGATTGCGATCGCCATTGTACTATTCGTATTAGGGAGTATGATGGCGCTCAAACCTAGCGGAATCGACCAGCGTTTGGATAAGCTGCGCATGACCGCGCGTCGCTTACAACTCAATCCTAAATTGGTGACTTGCCCAGATTGGGTAAAGGGTAAAGACAACGAGTATGGTCGCGGGATGATGGGTCAATATTGCTTGGTGCTCGATGATACACAGCTGCCATATACACGCTATCAAGTGATTGATGGGCAATGGCGACCAGATAGCAGTTTTGTCGATACCACTACAGATGCGACTAAGCTCAATATTCCAACTACTATTCGGTCTAGTCAAAGCAATAATCATACGACGGTTAAGAAGACCAATTTTCGTTTGGATAAAGTGCCACTAGATTTACCCGTCAGTATTGAGCCCTATGTAAAAGGCTTATTGACAAAGGCTAATAGCATTGTAATTTATTGGGAAGATATTGCCTATGTGCGTCCTGCGACCAATCCTGCTTATCAGCAAAAATTGATTGAGAGTGATTTATTATTGCTTAAACAGAAGCTTGAAGAGTGGGCGCTACAGATGCAAAAGAGCTTATGAAAATCGTGTCAGGGTAGTAAATCAATTTTTCGTCTCCATTAAGAGGCAATATGCAAGTCCTTTTGGCAAACTCTCAGTCATTTTAAGTTGACAGCTTAATGCTTAGCAGTGTAACGTCTTTATAACTGTATCTATGCGTTATGGTTATTGTTTGTTTTATAACCGTTTTTATCGGCAGCCCTTACTACAATAATTCGCTGAGCCATTATAACTAACTATTATAAATTGCCAGCTGCCGAATTTATCCTTATTTTAATTTACTTATTATGGTGTCGTCACTTATGGCAAAACCCGCAACCAAAAAAAGTCCAGCTGCGGCTGCTGACAAAACTAAAGACAGCCCAAAGGGCAAGTCTTTGGTGATTGTAGAATCACCCGCCAAGGCAAAAACCATTAACAAATACTTAGGCGACGACTTTATCGTACGCTCAAGTATCGGTCATATCCGTGATTTGCCAGTGGGCGCGAGCAAAAGCGCGAAGAAGCCTGCCGCAAGCAAAAAAGATGACAGCCTAAGCAAAGAAGAAAAAACCCAGCAAGCATTGGTCCGGCGCATGGGCGTCGACCCAGAACATAACTGGGCAGCAGTCTATGAAGTATTGCCCAATAAAACCAAGGTTATCAAAGAGCTTAAGGCCTTAGCCAAAGACGCTGACAAGATCTATCTCGCAACGGATATGGATAGAGAAGGGGAAGCGATTGCTTGGCACCTAAAAGAAGTTATCGGCGGTCCAGACAGTAAATATGAGCGCGTGGTCTTTAACGAGATTACCAAATCTGCCATCCAAAATGCTTTTAAACAACCATCGAAGCTCGATATTGACCGTGTTAACGCCCAACAAGCACGGCGTTTTTTAGACCGTGTCGTTGGCTTTATGGTATCGCCATTATTGTGGCAAAAGGTTGCTCGCGGTCTGTCAGCAGGTCGTGTCCAATCGGTTGCCATGCGTTTGGTTGTGGAAAGAGAGCATGAGATTCGCGCCTTTATTCCAGAAGAATACTGGCAGATTCATGCTGATACTCACGTCGCTAGCGGTAAAAAAGATGCTGAGCAAATTGCCATTCGTCTAGAAGCGACCAAGCAAGGTGGCAAAACGCTAAAGCTCGTCAATAAAGAGCAGACCGATAAAGTCTTAGCAGTACTTAACTCAAGCGACTTTATTGTTAAAGAGCGCGAAGAGAAGCCAACGCAATCACGTCCAAGTGCGCCGTTTATTACTTCGACCTTGCAACAAGCAGCCAGTACAAGATTGGGTTTTTCAGTTAAGAAAACCATGATTTTGGCGCAGCGTTTATACGAAGCCGGTCATATTACTTATATGCGTACCGACTCGACTTTCTTGTCTGGTGATGCATTGGCGGCGGTACGTGGCTATATTGAAGACAGCTATGGCGCAAAATACGTGCCAGAAAAGCCAAACTTCTATGGCAATAAACAAGGCGCACAAGAGGCGCATGAAGCCATTCGTCCCTCTAACGTCAATATGAAGTCAACACAGCTTAAGGGCGTTGAGCGTGATGCCATCCGTCTGTACGAGTTGATTTGGCGTCAGTTTGTTGCCTGTCAGATGCTGCCAGCAAAATACTTGTCAGTGAATCTGTTTGTTGCTGCCAATGATGTGGAGTTAAAAGCGCGTGGTCGCACTTTAGTATTTGATGGCTTTACTAAAGTTATGCCACCGGCGAAGACCGACGATACTTTATTACCGGATGTTAAAAAGGGCGATAAATTAACGCTAGATAAGCTTGATCCAAGCCAACACTTTACCAAGCCACCTCCGCGCTATACTGAGGCAAGCTTGGTCAAAGAGCTTGAGAAAAAAGGTATCGGTCGTCCATCGACTTACGCTTCTATCATCTCGACCATTCAAGATCGCGGTTATGTGAAGCTTGAAAATAAGCGTTTATTTGCCGAAAAAATGGGTGATATCGTCACTGATAGATTGACGGCAAGTTTCCCAGACTTGATGGATTATACCTTTACCGCTGCGCTAGAAGACAAGCTTGACCATGTCGCTGAAGGCGATACCGACTGGAAAGATGTCCTCGATAACTTTTATGGCGACTTTAAAAAGACCCTAGATCGTGCCAAAGAAAAAGACGGCATGCGTCCGAATGATCCAACCGATGTGCCAGATGTACATTGCGATATTTGCGATCGTCCGATGCAATTACGTACCGGCTCAACGGGTGTATTCTTAGGTTGTACTGGCTATAATTTACCGCCAAAAGAGCGCTGTAAAGGCACTAAGAACTTAATGCCGGTCGAAGCGTTTGCCAATCTTGACGATGCCGAGGGTGATGACGAAGCGGCTGAAGTTAAAGATTTGATGGAGAAAAAGCGCTGCCCAAAATGCGGTACGGCCATGAATGGTTATATCGTCGACGGTGGTCTCAAGCTACATATCTGTGGTAATAACCCAGATTGCGACGGTTATATACTAGAAGAAGGTAAATTTGAAGTACCGGGGTCAGATGCACCGACCATTGACTGTAATAAATGTGATGGACAGATGGAGCTAAAGACCGGACGCTTTGGTCCTTACTTTGCTTGTCAGAAATGTGACAATACCCGTAAAGTGCTCAAAACCGGCGAAGCTGCACCGCCGCGTATGGATCCTATTCATCTGCCAGAGCTAAAATCAACCAAGCACGATGATTACTTTATCTTGCGTGAGGGCGCGGCTGGGATGTTCTTAGCAGCATCTAAGTTCCCGAAAGTACGCGAAACACGTCCGCCAAAGCTTGCTGAGCTGCGAGAGATCAAAAATAAAATGGAAGATAAGTTCCAGTATTTGTTTGAAGGTCCAGATGAAGACCCTGATGGCAATCCAACGATTCTACGCTGGTCACGCAAGAAAAAAGAGCAGTATATCGGCTCTGAGAAAAACGGCAAAGCCACCCGTTGGGGGGTGTACTGGCGTAATGGTGAATGGGTAGAAGAGTAAGCCTGTTTTACTTTTACCATAAATCGCTTTAAATAAAAAAACCTCTTAGATAATCTAAGAGGTTTTTTTATGCTATCAATTTGAAGAATACTAACAGTATTGAGCTTTAAAAGTTATTGGCTAAATACGATTAGTTCTTTTCGATGATACCGCAAGCAACGCGATCGCCTGCATTACCAGCTGGCTGGCTAGTATAGTCGTCAACACCGCTGTGCACGATAAATGCTAAACGGTTAACACTATATTTACCGGCATCAGCAGCGGAGATTTTCTTATTTACAAAGTTGATAGTAGCAACACCATCGGCATTGGCGGTTAAGTTCGGCAAGTCGCCCGCATGACCATTCATATCATCAGGGTTAGAGTGCGGTTTATTATCTGGATTGAAGTGACCACCTGCCGCTTTACCCATATCAGCACAGCTACCCGTTTCATGGATGTGTAGTGATACCGTTTTACCTGGTTGCAGGTTCATGAGCTTACCGTAGACTTGTACGCCGCCATCAACTGGACGTAGGAATACTTGACCCACTTCATTTTTATTACCAGCGACTGCATTGATAGTAGATTTTAGCGCAGGTTGGCTAAGTGGATTGCCGGTTTGCATTTGACCTTCGACGGTTTGACAACCCGTCATTACAAACGCTGAACCACATAATAGGGCACTTGCAAGCATCGTCTTATTCATTATTATCTCCATTTATATTTAATCGTTATGATGAATTTCTATAGTTTTAGTTAAAATATTCAAATATTACCTAATACCGCAACCAGTATAGCCAAGCGTTAGATATAGTTATTCATCAAATGCGCAACAATCGGTTAATAAATGTAAGTATCGTATGGGTTTGCAAATGGTTTACGGTATTTTCTTTACTTCGTTTTGCCATACTAAGGTTTCGCCTGTTGCCATCGTTTGCAATAAATTATAACGAGGCATATCGGTCTGATTGTCTGCTATTGGCGATATTGGCGATATTGGCTGTGAGGGTTGCAAACTTAGCGTTAGCTGACTGCTGCTATCACGCATCAAATCAAACAAAGCGGACTCGATTCTATTGCCTGTCTCACCGCAGCCCATTACAGTGCTGATGATGGTGCCGACTTTGAAAGTATTATCATTGAGTAAAAAATAGGGCGCGCGCGAGCCGTTACAGCCTGAGCTAAAGGATGCGTATTGATTGTTAGGCCAACTCTCAAAGCTCGCTGAAATAGGGTGCTCAGGGTGATAAAAATTGCCCAAAGATTTTCTAGTTAATTCCCCTTTTGCCTCATAAGTATTACTGACGGCACTCACCAGCGTCCAATGATACTGCTCTAATAACTCGTTAGTAATGGGCAATCCAGTGGGAGCTGCTAATGCTTTAGGTGAGCCTATAAAAATTAGGCGATTACCGTTTTCGATATTAAGTGCCAAACGTTTAGGGGCAGCTTGTATGGCGACTGGCGCTGATTCTGATGTTAAATGCGAAGTTGGCAATAACTCAAAATTAAGCCTAACAGGTGCGTACTTAACAAATAACGATTGAATACTATTATCCTCTGTAATCACAGTTTTATTATCAAGGTCATTGTCATCGTTACAGTTCGCTGGAACTTTGGCAAGATGAGAATAATAGGGATAAGGCGGCGCGGACACCGACTGAAAATCCATCATATATTGTTCACAGCCTTGATAAAATCTGACTGCACTAGGTTCTATTGCTAAGGTAATCGGTGCAAAATTTTCGATATCGACTATGTTACCGTTTTGATTAATTACTTGCGCCAATTGCCAGTCATAGTGAGCTACCCATTGCATTACTTGTGATTCTTTAATTACTATCTCGTCAGTAAAGTTAGATTTATCTTTAATAACAGGTGCGTTGACGATAGTGGTCTGCTGGATACTATTCAATGGCGCAGACTGGCAACCCATTAATCCCACTGCTACAGACAAGCTGATAATAGTTAATGAGCGCTTTATAGTTGGCAGGAGCATTGTAAAATCCTTTTAAAAAATATGAAAATGAATAGAGGCTAAGGTGTTTTCTTTATTTCATTCTTCCAGATAAGCGTTTCGCCCGTATCAAGTTTTTGAGTAAGTAAATAATAGGGTAAGCTTGAGGAGTCGAGATTGGTATTTGGTAATCTTTGTAAGGTCAATTGGCTTTTGCTTAACTGTTCAAGTTCTCTGATTTTATCTTCTGCCGCTTCACGTTTAGGACTACACCCCATCATAGTTTGGGGGCTTGAGCCAATCAACAATTTATTGTCAGGCGTTAAAATGTAAGAACCACCAACACCATTACAATCAGAGCTAAAGCCAACATGATGCTCATCGTTATACATTGGGTAAGCAAAATAGGCAGTCACTGGAAAATCTGGACGACTAAGCTCAATGATGGTTTTTTGATTGCTATCGACTGCGCTTACCAATCGCCATTGATATTCTTTTAGAAACTCATAAGTAATGGCTAGTCCC
Source organism: Psychrobacter immobilis (assembly GCF_904846285.1). Classification (GTDB taxonomy): domain Bacteria; phylum Pseudomonadota; class Gammaproteobacteria; order Pseudomonadales; family Moraxellaceae; genus Psychrobacter; species Psychrobacter immobilis_D. The sequence continues at coordinate 48,012 of NZ_CAJHAD010000001.1, forward strand.
GTTACTGGTTGTAGGGTCTTAAATGTACCTTCAAATACAAGCTGCTTGTCCTGAACATTTAAGACCAGCTCATAAGGGGTTGGTTTTTTTGGAGTAAGTTTATTCAAAAATGAAAACGATTTTGTTTGTGTAGATGGTGAAGTGATTCTAAGGTTAAAACGTCCTCTGCCGTATTCAGGAAATAATCGTTCTAAATACTGAAAGATATTGTGAGCTGCTTGTTTATTAGTTATTAAGCAAGAAGGCTGCGTAATGGTAGTTACGCCGTATGAGCTGTAAGTGTAATCTTGATAACCATCATGGTTTAAGCGATAGCGCTGGCAGTCATATTTAAACACTAAATTGCTAGGACGCACGTCAAGCATTAACGGCGGTACGGTATCGACATCATTAACAATACTTTGATTGTCTATCCAGCGCACCAATTTCCAATCAAAGCGATTGACACTTTCAACATTTATTACTTGCTCAGATAGTACTGGAGCAGAAGTGCTAGAGCCAGTCACTATTGAGTTAGCAGGTGTAGAATTATCTTTTGCAATATTAGACTGACAACCTATTAGCGCTGCCGGAAAAGAGATAGCGAGCAATAAGGATAGAGTTAAGCGATTTAAAGTCATTTTCATTACCATATAAACATTTGTCTAAAATATAGCACAGGGTCTTAACTAGATTGTTTTTATTATTACCAAAAAAAAGCCGCCCATCATGACGATGAGCGGCTCTTTAATTTGTAAGACTGGATTATTAACTAATCAGATTAGTTATGCAGCGCTTTGCTTGAGGTTTTATCAACCGTTACTTTGGCAGGCTTAAGCGGCACTGGCATACTGACCAACGCTACTTTTAATATCTCATCAATCGTCGCGACTGGCTGAATGGTTAAGCCTTCTTTGACGTTATCAGGGATATCCGCCAAGTCGCGCTCGTTGGTATCTGGAATCAACACATGCTTGATACCGCCACGATGCGCCGCGAGCAGCTTCTCTTTAAGACCACCGATACGTAGGATTTTACCACGTAAAGTAATCTCACCTGTCATGGCAATATCGGGACGAATCGCAATACCAGTTAATGCAGATACCAGCGCTGTCGTTAACGCACCACCAGCTGATGGACCATCTTTCGGTGTTGCGCCTTCTGGCATATGGACGTGAACATCCGTGGTTTTAAAGGTCTCATAATCGATACCTAAGCTGTCACCGCGAGCACGAACCACACTCATGGCAGCACGAATAGACTCTTTCATCACGTCCCCAAGTGAACCGGTAAAGATAAGCTCACCTTTACCTTTCATCGCGACCGCTTCGATAGTGAGTAGCTCGCCACCGACTTGAGTCCAAGCAAGCCCAGTAATACGACCAATCTCAGGCTCTTCTTCCGCTAGACCATAGTCATATTGATGGACACCTAGATAGTCATCGATGTTTTTGTCATCGACCACGACCAGTTGACGCTCTGCTTTTTTCGGAGCGCGAGCGCCATGCGTTTCAACCGAACCGCGAACCACTTTACGGCAGATTTTATTGACTTCACGCTCAAGGTTACGCACACCTGCTTCACGCGTGTAGCTACGAACGATGCTATGCAACGCCGCTTCAACAATCTCAATCTCGCCTTCTTTAAGACCATTATTTTTAATGGCTTTTGGTACGAGATATTTCTGCGCGATATTGACTTTTTCTGCTTCGGTATAGCCCGGTAGACGAATCACTTCCATACGGTCGAGCAGTGCTGCTGGAATATCCATACTGTTAGCGGTACAGATAAACATCACTTGTGATAAATCTAAGTCCATATCTAAGTAATGGTCATTAAAAGTATCGTTCTGTGAAGGATCTAGCACTTCAAGCAACGCTGATGCTGGATCGCCACGGAAGTCTTGCGCCATCTTATCGATTTCATCTAACAAGAAGAGCGGGTTTTTAACTTCCACTTTCGCCAGTGATTGCACGATTTTACCTGGCATTGCGCCGATATACGTACGGCGATGACCACGAATTTCCGCTTCATCACGTACGCCGCCAAGTGCCATACGCACAAACTTACGACCGGTAGCGCGCGCAATCGACTCACCTAATGAAGTCTTACCAACACCCGGAGGACCAACTAAACAAAGAATCGGACCGCGAAGTTTTTTCACGCGTGACTGTACGGCGAGGTATTCTAAGATGCGGTCTTTAACATCTTGCAAGCCATAATGGTCTTCGTCTAAGACGGTTTTAGCTTTATCTAAATTGATCGAAACTTTGGTTGTGGCATTCCACGGTGTGTCCAAAATCCATTCAATATAGTTGCGTACCACTGAAGACTCTGATGAAGCAGGTGGCATCATTTTGAGCTTTTTCATCTCTTGCTCAGCTTTTTTGCGCACATCTTCTGGCAAGTCAGCATCTTCTAGACGCTGCTCAAGCTCAGCCACGTCATCTTCACCATCGAACGCACCGTCATTCATATCTGACAGCTCATTCTTGATGGCTTTCATCTTCTCGTTTAAGAAGTACTCGCGCTGGTTATCTTCCATTTGCTGACGAACCGCATCTTGGATATCTTGCTCGATATTTTGTTCAGCACTTTGTTTAACCAAGTATTCAGTTAAAGTATTGATATGCGTTTTGATATCGTCTTGTTCTAAGAACGATTGCTTAATATCCAAATCCATCGACACGCGGGTTGAGATAAAATAGACCAGTTCAAGTAAGTCATCGATGCGTTTGGCCACGCGGGTTAGCTCACGGGCATTACGTAGACGAGCGTCAGCATAGCCTTCAAACAACGTAGTTAATGCTTGAATGGTATTTTTTTGCTGGCTCTCATCCATGTCGACATCAAGGTCAGCACGTTCAAATTTTGCCATCAATAGCCCGTCATGACTCTCTATCGAGTCAACACGCGCGCGGTATTGACCTTCGATCAGTACTTTGATGCAATTCTCATCGCTATCATGTGGTATGGTGCTGACGATACGGCAAACCGTACCGTACTGATACAAGTTGTCTTGATCAATATCTTCAGTCAGTGAGTCTTTTTGCGCCACGACTAATACTTTATTGCCGTACTCAGCTTGTGCCAATTCAACAGCTTTCACCGATGGCGTACGACCAACAAATAAGGCAATTTGCATATGCGGATAAACAACCACATCGCGCAATGCCAGTAGCGGAAGATAGTTTTCTTCAGCGTCTTTATCCTTAATATCTTCAGAATCGCTGTCTTTACTCTTATTGTCTTCGACAGTTTTATTTTCAACCGTTTCAGACGCCGACTCGTTTTCTAACATATCGTCAGATGAATTATTTAGCGCACTATCATCAGAAACGTTAGATGAAACGTCGACATCGATGTCGATATTGTCTTGGGCAATTTTATGTTCACTCATATATTTTTCCTCGTTCACCAGACTTGTAAAGTCAAGTTAGTGGTTCATGTTTAGATAAATGGTGCTGCTGAATGAAATTGCAAGGCTCTATCACGAACAGTAATGAGAATATTAAGCCTTTATTGGTATTTTCTCTTATGTCTGTTAGGTTCTGCGCGTGGGCTTTATGGGCAAAATCAGGTAAAATGACGCGCGTCTTAACCGCTCCGTTCAAATAGCAACTATATGGATTAAAGTGTGAGTTAAAACGCGAGGGCGAAATAAATAGGTCGGCAATGTGACAATAGCGGGCCACAAAACATAGGGTAAGGGGCGAGAATATGACCATCAATGCGGTGCTACTAGCGGTAGTCATCATGCTAGGGCTGTCTTTAGCGCGGGTACACGTGGTACTCAGTTTATTAATCGGGGCGCTAGCAGGTGGGCTGATTGCTGGTCTTGGCATGACCGATACCTTAAATGCCTTTCAAGAAGGGATCCGTAATGGCGCGCAAATCGCGTTGTCTTATGCCTTGTTGGGTGCTTTTGCAGTAGCGATTGCACATTCGGGCTTGCCGCAATCTTTGGCAGGAGCAGTCATTAAGCGCATTGATGCCGGTGGCACTAGTGGCATGATTAAATACATGCTGTTTGCCGGTCTGGTTACCATAAGTTGCTTTAGCCAAAACTTAATTCCTATTCATATCGCCTTTATTCCATTGCTCGTGCCGCCCTTATTGCTTGCCTTTAACCGCATGCAAATCGATAGACGCCTGATTGCCTGTCTGATTACCTTTGGTCTCGTCACCACTTATATGTTTATCCCTTATGGCTTTGGCGATATTTATCTCAATCAAATCATGCTTAAAAACGTTGGTGAAGCCGGTATTGATGTATCGAATATTTCGGTCACCAAAGCCATGGCGATTCCAGCACTTGGCATGCTCGTTGGTTTGCTAGTGGCGGTATTTATCAGCTATCGTAAGCCGCGTCAGTATCAGCAGCTAGCAATCGATAAACAAGCGCGCGATGCGGTAGTACAAAATGATTCTTTAAGCAAAACAGCCGCCGACGCACAAACGCAAAGCAAGATGAAAACCATCGTCGCACTGATTGCTATTGTCACCGCCTTTGTTGTACAGCTCTATACCGACTCACTATTACTCGGCTCGATGTTTGGTTTTGGCGTGTTTATGGCAACGGGCGTGGTCAAATGGCGTGATGCCGATACGGTCTTTAATGACGGCATCAAGCTGATGGCGATGATTGGCTTTATTATGATTACCGCGCAAGGTTTTGCCGAAGTCATGAAAGCGACCGAACAAATTCAACCATTGGTTGATGGTGCTGCGTCTTTATTTGCAGGTAATAAAGCGATGGCCGCATTTATTATGCTCTTGATCGGTTTGATTGTAACCATGGGTATTGGTTCGTCATTTTCGACCATTCCTATTTTGGCAGCGATTTATGTACCACTATGTATTTCTTTAGGGTTTTCACCACTCGCCACAGTGGCGATTATTGGTACAGCTGGCGCGCTTGGCGATGCCGGTTCGCCAGCGTCAGACTCGACGCTCGGACCAACTTCCGGTCTAAACGTAGATGGTCAGCATGACCATATTAAAGACAGTGTGGTACCGACCTTTATTCATTACAATATTCCATTATTGGTATTTGGCTGGATTGCGGCGATGGTGCTTTAATCAATAATCTAAACTTTGATAATAGATATAAAAAAGGCGAGTGATTTTATAATCATTCGCCTTTTTGATTTTTTGTCATAGAGTCATGTATGCCTTTCTTAACACTACTCGTCAAAATCGGTAATCTCACTATTCAAGCCATTCAAAAACTCATCACTCTGCGCCAGTAATTCGTTTAAGCGGCGTTCATTGATAACTCTTGCCAGCTCATCAGCGCTAAAAGTCTGCTCTTGACTATAATATAGCAGCTCATAATCCGCTTTTTCTAACTCTTGCAAATGTTGTTCGACATTCTCTGCACTAGAGTTAGTATCTAGAGATTTCTTATTATCATTCATCGAAACCACCTCAAGCCACTCGGCGTTATCAAACCATCTAATGGCACATCCCACGGTTGACGCTCAAGCTGTTCTACTACTTGAAAGTCGTAACACCAACCAATTTTTAATGGCTTTTTTAACCCTGCTTGATGGCTTTTACTAAGGGTCGTATCATAAAATCCGCCACCCATACCCATACGGTTACCGTTTTTATCAACTGCTGTTAATGGACAGATAATGACATCTAATTCAGCTGCCCACAATAATCGTCGATGATGATTTTGCTTCATACCTAAGCCGTGAATACGCGTCGGTATATTCAATAGTTTCGACTGATAGATAGGCACAAAGCGCAGCCGTTTATCATCGTTGCCATTTCTAGTACGTCCGAGCGAACCAACCACAGGCAGATAAGGTAAATAGCCTAAGCGTTGACACCAGTCCAACAGTAGCTGAGTGGGCAGCTCGCCAAAGCCATCATAATATAAGCCGATACGGGCGAGCGGTGGTAAGCGCTGTTGCAATTTAACTAAATGCAAACTTGCCATACGTGCGTATTGTCTGCGCTCGCCATCCGTGAGCTTACGGCGCTGACGGGTAAATTGCCGTCTGGGTGGATTGGCCAAGCTATCAGCGACTTTAATCTCTTTTTTAGAGTGAGCGTCATGAGTCGATAACTCAGGTAACGAGTCAGATAACGAAGTAGCAGATTGTTGTTGGCTGGTGTTTTTAGACATCAGTTAGCCTCACGGACTTGGAGAAATTTATAATAAGTCATGCTATCATAACGGCACTTTAAAACGTATTTTCCTTTATGTGCAGCGTGTGTTGCACTTTTTCGAAGCAGCTATACAACAAACCATCAAAGAGGGTAGTTATGTCGACACAGAATCAGGCAACTCGTACCGAAAAAGATACCATGGGCAACGTGGAAGTCCCAACTGATGCTTATTGGGGTGCGCAAACTCAGCGTAGCCGTGAAAACTTTAAAATCGGTGGCGAGACTTTGCCACGTCCAATGATTGAAGCAATGGCTTTGGTTAAAAAAGCCGCTGCGATTACCAATGCCAGCCTTGAGCGTATCGAAGGCAATAAGCGCGATTTAATCGTCCAAGCTGCTGATGAAGTCATCAACGGTGGTCTAACGGATCAGTTCCCATTGGTTGTATGGCAGACTGGTTCTGGCACCCAGTCAAATATGAACATGAACGAAGTATTGGCCAATCGTGCCAACGAAATCGCTGGTTCTGAGCGTGGCAGCTACACGCCGATTCACCCGAACGACCATGTCAACCATGCGCAATCTACCAACGACAGCTTCCCAACTGCGATTCGTGTGGCTGCTGCTCGTGAAATCAATGGCTTATTGATTCCAGCGGTAAAAGCACTACGTGATACCTTGGCTGCTAAAGCTAAAGAGTTTGATAGCATTGTCAAAATCGGTCGTACGCATTTACAAGACGCTACGCCTTTGACCTTAGGTCAAGAGTTTAGCGGCTATGTCAGCCAACTTGATCATTCATTAACTCGTATCGACAACGCTTTACAAGGTTTGTATGAATTGCCACTAGGCGGTACGGCGGTTGGTACGGGTCTAAATGCTCATCCTGATTATGCGGTAAAATCAGCTGAGCAATTATCAACCTTGACGGATCTACCATTTGTCACCTCACCAAATAAATTTGAAGCTCTAGCCGCTCGTGATGCCGAAGTATTTGCTTCAGGCGCACTCAAAACCCTAGCGGGTAGCTTAAATAAAATCGCTAACGACGTACGTTGGTTGGCGTCAGGTCCTCGTTGTGGTCTAGGCGAGTTGACGATTCCTGAAAATGAGCCAGGCTCATCTATCATGCCGGGTAAAGTGAACCCAACTCAGTCAGAAGCGATGACCATGGTTGTCGCTCAAGTAATGGGTAATGATGTCACTATCAGCATGGCAGGCGCGTCAGGTAACTTTGAGCTAAACGTTTATAAGCCAGTTATCGCGTTTAACTTGTTGCAATCTATTAAACTGCTTGGCGATGCGTGTAATAGCTTTAACGAAAACTGTGCCGTTGGTATTGAGCCAGTAAAAGACAAAATCGATGATTTCTTGCATAACTCATTAATGCTAGTTACCGCATTAAACCGTCATGTTGGTTATGAAAATGCAGCGAAAATCGCTAAGACGGCTTATAAAGAAAATAAAACCTTGAAGCAAGTTGCGGTTGAGCTAGAGCTATTAACTGAAGCGCAGTTTGATAAGTGGGTTATTCCTGCTGATATGGTAAACCCTAAGTAAGCTATTTAATACTTTCTTAGAATAGTGAAAAGACCTTGTCATCCTTTATAAATGGATGTGGCAAGGTCTTTTTTTTATCTATCAATTGAAGCACATACATCGAGAGAAACAATGTCTTACGCTCATACAACAAGCAAACCAATACTTATAACAGCGCCAACAAAAATTTTGCTTATAATGAGCGCATAGGTAAGAGTTCGTGAATAACAGTTATAAATCACGACAAAGACAATAAGAGCGAACGATGAGACTAACTAAAAATAGTTCGCCGCTAACGTCCATGTTTGTATTCTCTTATCTATGACCATTCTAATTATATCATTGAGGTAATTTATGAAAAAGTTAACGGCCGCTCTATCATCAGCTGGTATTTTGATGGCAATGTTGGGTTCTGGTTCTGCAATGGCTTACTCGGACAAAGTAATGGAAGCTAGCGAGAGTTATGATACTGCTGTTAAAATTAGACAAGTCAACTATACTTGCCAAAGCAACAAGAAAGTCAGCGTGACTTATGGTTTTAATAAGCAAAACCTACCGACCTTTGCAGAAGCCAATCTAAATGGTAAAAAAAGATTTTTACCGATTAACTTAGGTCGCTCTGACGATGTTGATACCGTGTTTGGTGATGAAGAAAACTTCAGTATTATGACTGGTGCACTGCGTTTAAATAATTATCATAAATCATCGGCTAATATCCAAAACGCTAAGAGTGAAATTCTTTATAAAGGTTGTAATGTTGCTTCTACCAAAAAGCTTAAAGGCTAGTTTTTAACAAGCTGATAGATGTAGAGAATTTTAAAAGACCTTGTCATGAAATGTGGCAAGGTCTTTTTTTATTTTTTAGATTTAACGGTAGAGCCTGTGACACCCAACGATTTCATTTATGTTTTTAAGTTATGATATATAAAACCTTGTTAAAAGATAATAAACTACCAAATCTACAGAGCATTAAACTATGAATTCAACTGATACCAAATATACTAACTATACGATATTTGAAGAACTGAATTATTATGTCAACTTTTATGAGTCTTTGTCGAATTCTGTTATGAGCTTTGCAACTAAAGGTACAACAGCAGTTGTTAATATGGATACCTATGTCTATATGTCGATGAGAGGTACTCTAGAGTCTATAAATTTAGTTTTAAAAAATGGTAATTTAAATGATGCCTATGCATTATTAAGGAAGTATTATGATTCAGTCATGATTAATGCATATACAAACTTATATATCAATCAAAACTCAGGAATAGCAGATTTTTATGTTACTGAAATCAATAATTGGCTTCATGGAAAAAAACCGTTACCAAGAATGTCTAAGATGGCAAAATATCTAAATAACTCTTCATCTTTATCCAAGCTTAATAAGTTAATTGATTTAGACAGGCGCTATGAAGGTATTCGAGATCGTTGTAATGACAATATGCACTACAATTTTTTTGCTTTGATACTGCTCAACGATGGCAGGGTATATTTGAAAGAGCGTTTTCAGAATCTTGAGCAGTTACGAAACGATATTCGAGATGTGTTTATACTTAATATTTCATACATTTTGACGATTAATGAACACTATATGGTGTCTTCTGATTATTTAGACCATCTGAACCTTGGTATGTCGCCACCTGAAAGTAGCCAATACTGGGTAGCTCCATTCATTCAGGAAATGGCAAATAAAGTCCTTCTAAAAGAACGTCCAGATATCTTAGAACTTCTGAAAAGATCAACAAATATGGAACTTTCTTAAAAAAATTATTAATAATATATTTAAAAGTATTGTAGGGTGTGTCCCACGCACCTATTTTAAGAAATATGTATTTTATCGGTGAGCTAGCTAGGCGCACCCTATAATTAAAGTAGATATAAAAAAAGACCTTATCACATAACGCGACAAGGTCTTTTTTTTATCTAAATCTAAGATTTATTAGAATTTATAAAGCAAACCTAGCGTCGTTGTTGCATCCGTACGCGAATCTACCATTGGACTGTCATGTTGCTCATTGGCCAGATAGCTTAAACTTTGATTGGCAAATCCCGCCCAGCGCTCATTGAAATCATAGTTGGCACTGATATTGATATACGGATTCAAGCTTGAATTAGAGGTATAAGCCACAACGCCTGTTTTCGCTGACTCTTGTTCAGTAACGCCATAATAATAGTTGTTATAGTCAGCATCATGATACTCAAAGCCAATGCTTGGATAGACCGTCAGCTTATCTTTAGTGATTTTGGCAAGGTAGGTCAAGCGCGCCGTATTACCACCACTATTATCTAAAACGTCAGTCGCGACTTGCAGGCGGAAGCCGCCAACAGGCGTACGACGTAGATACGATAGACCGGCAGCGGCTGATGCTTTACGTTTATCTAGACCTTGCAGCGCGCCAGTTGCATCATCAGGGTCGAACTCACTGCCATCAAGCTGCACGTAAGCCGCTAGCTGATTGGTGCCATCATTGATGATATAAGCGCCAGCCTGCGCACCGCGTGCATAGATTCTGTTGTTATCATAAAACACACCCGGCAATACTTTTATCTCAGTGCTATCTTCCAAATCATAAGCTGATTTGACCGCCATGACGTTGACGCCGACGCTTAAAATTGCATCTTTATCAGTCGGTAAGTTGTTCTTAAAAAGTGCAGCATTAGAGAAGCTAGCGACACTAATTAGGGCGGTGGCGGTCAATGCGCTAAGGACAGTACGCGTTAACGATTGCGATAGTGCTGATGATTTAAACATGGTTTGCTCTCATAAGTGGGTGGGATAAATGGTTAAAACAGAGTCGATAAATAGAATGATAAATAAGTCTGGCACTTTACTCAATGGCTGCTAACACTTGTAGTATTTGCTGATGAATATCTTGCCACCACCATATAAAGCCAATACTAATCAGCAGCATGACCAGCCACGGTAGCAATTGCCAAATAAAGATGGATTTGGTCGCTGTTTGTTGTTCGTTAGAGTTAGGGTGATTAAGGCTTGCTTGATTAGCATTCACATTTATAGGCAAGTTTACAGCAGAGTCATGATTAAAACTGCTGTTATTATCAAAATTACCATCATTATCAAAGCGAGGAGTGTCGGCAGAAAAGTCAGGGTCGCTGTTTACTGCAGAGTTGATATACGTCGTCTGATAAATGTCTCCATCTCGGCTAGGTGCATTCTGTAGCGTAGCAGCCAACCGCTGACGGTAAGCAATCACGAACGCCAATGCAATCACCAATCCCGTTACTGCGCCGCCAATATGTCCGGCATTATCAATACCCGGTACGGCAAAGCCATATACTAAGTTTATGCCCATAATAATGATTAGGCTTTTAAGATTCAGCACTATACCGTTGACCGAGATTTTAAACAGTGCGGCTATCAATAGCGCAGCACCGATACCCATGATGCCGCCAGACGCGCCCGCCGATAGTCCAGGTTGTCCAGTGCCATCTAAGATACCTTGCCACGTAATATGGTTGTTCAGTAGGTTGCCACCGATTGCCGCTAGTAAAAATAGTGCCAAAAACTTTGCTGAGCCAAACATCGGCTCGGCAATTTGCCCAAAGAAATACATGGCAAAACCATTAAACAATAAATGCATCAGACCGATATGCAAAAAGGCACTACTTGCCAAGCGCCATGGTTCACTATCCATGGTATAAGGCAAAGCATTGGCGCCCCATTTTAGCAATTCTGCAGTCGATGGATTATTGGCATCGACGCCAGTCAGCACCTGCACTATAAATAGCACGATAAAGCTTACTAATAGCAAAGTGGTGACGGGTGCTGTTTTTAATAATTGTTGAATGGTCATAAAATCTAATTATCAATAAAAAATTATCAATACAGTATAAAGGCTAGGGTTAGGGCGTGTCACCCATAAGCTGGTTATGAATATTTAATAAAGGCTGCCTTTTTAATAAGAACCAGTTTAATAAGAACCAGTTTTTAATAAGAATTAGTCTTAAGATTCTCATAAGTGCCTTTAACCAAAATATCATCGGTCACTTGATTGATATCGGTATGACCACAAAACGCCATACTGATATCGCATTCGTTATAAATAAGCTCTAGCGCACGGCGCACGCCATCTTCACCGTAAGCACCAAGCCCATATAAAAACGCGCGACCAATCATCGTACCAGTAGCGCCTACGGCTAGTGCTTTGAGCACATCTTGACCGGAGCGAATACCACTATCGAGCCAAATCTCGATATTGCTGTTTTCCGCTCGTACCGCTTGCACGATATCAGCGAGCGCCGCAATGGAAGATAGTGCCCCATCGAGCTGACGGCCGCCATGGTTTGAGACGACCAACGCATCGGCACCGCTACGGGCAGCCATGATGGCATCTTCAGGTTCCATAATACCTTTGATAATCAGCTTGCCGCCCCACATATCTTTAATACGCGCGACATCATCCCAACTCAGCGCAGGGTCAAACTGTTCAGCCGTCCATGCCGATAGCGATGAGATATCATCGACGTTTTTGGCGTGACCAACGATATTGCCAAAGCTATGACGTTTGGTGCCGAGCATATTCATGCACCATTGCGGCTTGGTCATGAGATTCAGTATATTGGCAATGGTGGGTTTCGGCGGCGCAGAAAGACCGTTTTTAATATCTTTATGGCGCTGTCCGAGCACTTGTAAATCCGCGGTTAAAATAAGCGCGGAACAATTGGCAGCCTTAGCACGGCGAATCAAGTTCGCCATAAATTCTTGGTCGCGCATCACATACAGCTGAAACCAAAACGGCGCACTGGTGTTTTCTGCCACATCTTCGATAGAGCAGATACTCATGGTCGAAAGCGAGAAAGGCACACCAAACTTTTCCGCTGCCCGTGCGGCGTGAATCTCGCCATCTGCCCACATCATACCGGTAAAGCCAGTAGGCGCGATAGCAACCGGCATTTTGACTTTTGAGCCTAGCATATCAGTGGTAAGCGAGCGCCCTTCCATATTGACCAATACCCGCTGGCGCAATTTAATAAGGTCAAAGTCAGTTTCATTATTACGATAAGTGGTCTCAGTCCATGAGCCTGAATCGACATAGTCATAAAACATCCGCGGTACTTTACGCTCGGCAACACAGCGCAAATCCTCAATTTCCGTTATTTTCTTTAAATCTTTCATAGGTTTCTCATTATTATGATTGTTTTATAATAGCTGTCTTATGCTGGCTGATTTATAAAGATAACTTTATCAAGACTGCTTTATGAAGCTAATAATTGCTGCAAATCTAGCACTGAAAACGGATAATTTAAACGTTTTGATGGCGTTAATATCACAGGAATCGTGGTGGCAAAATCCATCATAAGTGCCTCATCAAAATCAGCAATATCAACATGCTGATAGCTTATCGGCTGCACCGCTTGAAATTGGGTGAGCAACTGCTCAGCGATGTCACAAAGATGGCAGCCAGTCGTCCCGAGTAGCCACCATTTATCCTGATTTTCAGCCGTACCAAGATTGGTATTGGCGGCACTCATACGTGCCCGTAGCATTGCTATCGTAGTATCATTATCCATATTCACGCTCTTGTTCTTATATCCGTTTATCGCATTTGTCGCCAAGTGCTTATCTTAAGTCTTTTAAGAAAAAGCATTCATATCACTTGGCAATATTTACATGATAAAGAAATGGGGTAAATAATGACAGCGATTGTGAGATTAGGTAAGATGACCTGCTATTTATCATTGCGCATTATTAGCGCATTATTAGCGTCTTATTGATAGCTTGCAGTTTATAGTGAGTCGTTTATAGACAGCCGCTTTTTATATGACTATTTTTTAACCACTCGGATATCGCACGCATGACAAGTTTTGGCAAATTTATCAAACGCTTATTATTGGCATTTATAGTGCTGGTGGTGGCATTCCATGTGTTGGTCGCAGGGTTACTGTTAATCTGGAAGACTCAGCCGATTAATAATAGTATGTTTATGCTGACCCACCGTTTGACAGGCGGCACAGTCACGCAGACATGGGCGGAATATGACGCCATTGCCAAATCTGCCAAGCAAGCGGCGATTGTCAGTGAAGATTCGACGTTTAGCCAACATAATGGCTTTGATATGAAGGGTATTAAGGCGGCGCAGAAAAAGAACGAAGAGACTGGGAAAATGTCAGCGGGCGGCTCAACGATAACGCAGCAATTGGCCAAAAACCTATTTCTCACCTCGCATCGCTCTTATACCCGTAAAGCCGAAGAAGCTATTCTCACTATAATGATAGAAACCTTTTGGGATAAACAGCGTATTTTGACCGCTTATCTAAATGTCGCCGAGTTTGGCAATGGCATTTACGGTATCGATGCTGCAGCCCAGCATTATTTTGATAAATCAGCAGCCAATCTAAACCGTGATGAATCCGCTTTACTCATCGCCATGCTGACCAATCCAAAATACTATGAAAGTCATCAAAGCGACAAACGCTTGCGTAATAAGCAACGTATCATTAAAAAACGAATGAAGAATGCCGTTTTGCCGCAATCGGCTTAAATTGCTCGCTTAAACTGTTAGTGATTTTAAATAGCAGTAAGCCTAATTGTGCTATGTTATAGGATATAGAATTAGCCTCTTTAAAAAAATTAGTATAAAAATTTCTTAAGCGGGTTTGAGTATAAAAATAAAAGATGATGGCGTATCGATAACGCTAAAGGAGTGGGAAAATGGCAGAGATGGACAATAAGTATGAAGTTAATGACAGTATTGATATGAGTATAAAATCTGACAATGAAACAAGCCCAAACTTTATTGAAGTGAGTGACAATTCGACCGATAGTTTAACCGATAGTACGACTAACAGTTTAACTGAGAACCTAACTGAAATTGAGTGGCAACGTTCAGAAGACGGCAGCTATTCGCCGAGCAGTTATATCAATCGCGATTTCTCTTTACTACAGTTTCATTTGCGGGTTTTAGCACAGGCGGCCAGTCCGCGCCATCCTTTATTAGAGCGGTTGTTTTTCTTAATCATTTTTTCCTCCAATATCGATGAGTTCTTTGAGATTCGCGTTGCCGGTATTATGCAAAAACTCAATCTAGGCGATGTATCGACCAGTGTCCATGGTATGCGCCCCAGTGAGATTCTTAATGAAATATCAGCAATAACCCATGATGCCATCGATGAGCAATATCGCATTCTCAATGAAGATATCCTGCCAGCACTTGCTAAAGAAGATATTCGTTATCTAAAACGTGATGAGCTAAATAGCGAGCAATCGGCATGGATGAAGCGCTATTTTACTGAGCAAGTATCCCCAGTCTTAACTCCCATTAGCATTGACCCTGCGCATCCATTTCCGCGCTTGGTGAATAAAAGCTTAAACTTTATTGCTACCTTAGAAGGCAAAGATGCCTTTGGCCGCGATATCAATCTAGCGATTGTGCCAGCACCGCGCAGCTTGCCGCGCGTGATTCGTCTGCCTGATGAGCTGACGGGTGGTAAAGAGCACCATGTGATGCTGTCAGCCGTGATTCATGAACATATTGGTGAGCTATTCCCTGGCATGAATGTCACCGGCTGTCATCAGTTTAGATTGACACGCAACGCAGATTTAGACCTAGCAGACGATGTCGATGACATTGCCAAGGCCTTAGAAGGCGAGCTTGAAAACCGCCGCTTTGGTGATAAGGTGCGTTTAGAGGTCACCACTGACTGTCCGACGCCCATTAGTGATTATTTGCTTAATGAGTTTGAGCTGCATGACAATCAATTATACCGCGTCAATGGACCGGTGAACCTAACGCGCCTATTGTTTGATTTTAATATTCCAGCGCTGCGTTATCAGCCGTTTACCCATGTCGTACCTAAGCCTTTTCGCCGTGAAGTCGATAAGCTCGATAAAGCAACCAGTATGTTTGCTGCGATGCGTAAAGGTGATGTCTTGGTTCATCATCCGTTTCATGCGTTTTCACCGATTATTAATTTATTATGGCAGGCGGCAAGCGACCCAAAAGTATTGGCCATTAAACAAACCTTATATCGTTCGGGTACCAATTCAGAAATCGTCAAAGCCCTAGCGGCAGCAGCGCGTCATGGTAAAGAGGTGACAGCGGTTATTGAATTACGCGCCCGCTTTGATGAAGCGTCTAATATCGCGGTTGCCAACTATCTACAAGAAGCAGGCGCAGTCGTGGTTTACGGCATTGTGGGCTACAAGACCCACGCCAAGCTGATGCTCATCGTGCGCCGTGAAGACGATAAGATTCGCCGTTATGTGCATTTAGGCACAGGGAACTATCACGCTGCCAATGCCAAAGTTTATACCGATTACGGCTTATTCAGTGCTGACCCTGATATCTCAGAAGACGTGCATAAAATCTTTCAAGAACTGACGGGAATGGGCAAACCGGCCAATCTGAAAAAGCTCCTGCATGCACCGTTTACTTTGCACGAAAAACTGATGAGCTTTATCGATGATGAAATTGCCCATGCAAAAGCAGGCAAGCGCGCTCATATCATGGTTAAGGTCAATGCACTGACCGAGCGCCGTCTGATTGATAAATTGTATGATGCGTCGCAAGCAGGAGTTAAGATTGAGCTAATTTTGCGCTCCATGTGCTGTCTGCGTCCGCAAGTCAAAGGGCTGTCTGAAAATATCACCGTGCGTTCTGTCATCGGGCGCTTTTTGGAGCATACGCGCATTTACTATTTCTATAACGATGGGAACGAGCGGCTATATTGCGGCAGTGCTGACTGGATGGATCGCAACTTATTCCATCGCGTCGAGGTGGCATTTCCTATTGAAGATAAAAAGCTCTTTAAGCAGATTTATGAAGATGGTTTATTGAATTATCTTAAAGACAATGTACAAGCGTGGACGCTTGACGGTAATGGTGTCTGGCGGCAGACTGAACCTGCCGCAGGCGAGCTGCCGCATATCGCGCAGGAGCATTTATTAAAAGTGATTAACGGCGTTGGTGACCCAGTTTAGAAGAATCGTTTTAACTACGGCTTTGCTAGCTTTGGTTAATTAGTTGTATCTTTGATTAAACTAAATAGCATTAACCTTTAACATTCTCAAACGAATTATTTTGACTAAAAGCCAAGCGTGGATATAACCTACGCTTGGCTTTTTCGTGTTAATCGTATTTATTAGGAATAATAATAAGCAGTATAAAAACGAAACATGCGTTACAAAATGTCTGGTAACCTCACATTTATTCACACATTGATACCGCAGTACACTGGTGAGCAGTGGAAAATTCTCCTTATAATTGATGCAAGGCTCACAATTTACAAAGAGTTTTTCATCAATTATAAAAAACAGGACACTAATCATGAGTAGTACTAATAACGATACCTCAGATATTAAAAAAGCAGCTGAGCAAGCAGACAGTCAGCAAATCGAAAAAAACCTAGCAGATAATAAGCAAGTCAATGTGCCGGAGAAATTGAGTGAAGAAGAACAGACTTCTTTTATCGACGATGACTTACGTACTGATAAGTAATATTACTTTAGTAATAAGTAAATGAGCATGGATTACCTAATAATTTAACACTTAAATAATATTCTAAACCATAAATGCGAGGGACGCGCTATGCCAGACAATACTCGACCAAACAATGAAGAAGCGGTACCTGTCCGTGATCCAGCAGCCTTACATCCAGACAATGCACCAGACAGTTACGAAGGTCGTAAACACGAGCCCGATATCGATGGACCACAGCAGAAATCACAGGAAACGGACGAGATATATTCCGATCCTCGTAAGGAAGAGAATTTACCAGATGGCGGTAAGAATGTAGCAGACTTAAATGCTTATGATTTATCCCAAAAAGGCAATGAATAGCATTTGGTAGGTTTTTAACAAACTATTTAAGTAATTGATTTTAGAAATTCAGTAAAAATAATAATAACGATAATCACAACAATTAAAAATGACAAGGACACCATAATGCAAAATGAGAAGATGCAAACCAAAGATCCAGCGTTAACCAAAACGCGGATTGATGACTCTGATGTTAATACACTTAATACTCACACATCTGATGTTCACACTGAAATAGAAAATAGCATTACTGAGAATAAAGGTACCGATACCTTTAAAGAAGGCGTGATAAATTCAGAGCACGTCAATGACAATGACAACCCTGCGCGTCAGCCAGATCGACGTGACCAAGATGGCAATGCTTTTGACGAAGGCATCAATGAGCATACGATTGTGGGTAGTACTCCTAAAAGCGCAGGTATCAATGACTTAAACCGCTATGCAAATGTTGATAATGCCCAAACCCGTGTCTTAAATCCTGATGAAAAAGATTCTTAATAGTTAGATTTTAGGTATTAAGTCAAAAATAAAAAGGTGCTTCCATCAGTTGATAAGAGTATCGCTGATTGCAGCACCTTTTTTTAATGATTATTTATAGCTATTAAGAGCTCAAATAAAATTAATAAAAACTAAGCCGGTTCACCGCTATGAAAACGCAGCTCAGTATCTGGGCTCGATATCAGCTCCGCTTCTACCGCTTTAAAAAACGCCACGCGCTCGTCGATATTATCCTCTGACAATGACTGCGCCAATGCCAGATAATCTTCAAAATGACGGCTTTCTGATTTAAGTAAGTAGCGATAATATTTCGCCAAACGCTCATCGTTGATGACTTCAGCCAATGCAGCAAAACGCTCACAAGAACGCGCTTCAATAAACGCCCCGATAATCAATACATCTATCATCGCTGCTGGCTCGTAGGTACGTTTATGTTTCAGCATACCTTTAGCATAACGTCCGGCACTTAGATATCTCCACTCTTGCCCGCGCTCATTCATGATGCCGAGCACCTGCTCATAATGCAGCATCTCCTCGCGTATCAACTGCGCCAATTTACGTTGTAAATCATAAGAAAACTCATAGCGAAATAATAAGTTCATTGCTGTACCAGCCGCTTTTTTTTCACAATTGGCATGATCTTGAATGATTAATGGCAAGTCAGCAATGGCGGCATTTACCCACGCTTGTGTGGTTCGCGCACCTAAAAATTCATAAATAGGGGATAAATCGACCTTTATAGGCGTTCGTAATTGCGCAATATCGACACTGTCTTCTTGATTGTTTTCTTCTTGAGCGCCATTTTCTTGGGTTAAAGTTGCAAGGTTTTGTGTATTGATAGTCATAGTTTTATTGGGCTTTATTGAGTAGTTGTAAGACAGCGTTTATTGGATAATGATAAAAAGGTCTGAAAATAAATAAGTCTGCTATAGTCGATTCAACTTGAAAAGAATACATGGCTGTTGGGATAAATTTTACGAAGCATCGAAAAGTGCGAAGCGCACAGCAAGCAAGAAAAATTTATCCCAGCAGCAGGCTATTTTTAACGTGCCTTTTTTATATTGGACTGACTATATAACGGCAAATATCTTTAATAGCATTTGGCATGATGGATCATTTGACGTGTTTGGTACTTTTAAACGCCTTAGCTTAATAGATAACCGTTAAGCATAAATTACTATGGTAATGATTACTTACAGTTTATCCATCGTTTCCATCATTGTGCTTAAACAAGGCGTTTATAGCATCTAAAGCCATACGTCTTATAGGGTATCATTTATCTACAGCCTAAGTATTTACTTGCTGAATGATGTTTCCTTGTTTATTTCATTATTTGATAGTAGGATGAGATTTTGCTTTTGGGACATTCTGTCTTACTATTGATTGCTAATGAGTAGTTGATACTCAGCATTATATCAACTATCCATGCTATCGCAAAAAGTAAGGTTTATCACCTTAGTATTTGCTTAAAGCTGGTCTAAATAGTAGCAACTTAGATTTTAATTGCCATAGTAGTAACCCGGGATTAAAACACTTCACGAACAGATAAGGATAACAATATGAGCCAGTCTTCTAACGCCAATCGTATTCAGAAGGGCATTCTTGCCATCGATAAGCAGATGTTCGATTTTATTGAAAACGAAGTGCTGCCGAAAGTCGGTGTGGATTCAGACAGTTATTGGTCAGGTTTTGAAAAGGTCATTAAGGAGTTTACGCCGCGTAATAAAGCGCTGCTTGCGACCCGTGACAAAATCCAAGCCCAGATTGATCAATGGCATCTAGACAATCCTGCCAAAGACGGCGACATTGACTATCCTACCTATAAAGCGTTTTTACAAGAAATTGGCTATCTGTTACCAGAAGGCGAAGATTTCAAAGTCAGCACCCAAAACGTCGATGACGAGATTGCCCATATCGCAGGACCGCAGTTAGTCGTACCCGTACGTAACGCGCGCTATGCATTGAACGCGACAAACGCTCGTTGGGGCAGCTTATATGATGCCTTGTATGGCACAGACGTGATCAGCGATGAAAATGGTCAAGAAGCAAAAGGTGGCTACAACCCAACTCGCGGCGCTGCTGTCGTCGCCTATGCCAAAAAATTCTTAGATGAAAACTTTGCCCTAGCCTCAGGTTCATACAACGATGCAACCGGCTTTAAAGTTGTCGATGGCAAGCTTGAAGTGCTACAAGGTGATACCAGCACTGAGCTAAAAAATGCTACTCAGTTTGCAGGTTTTGTCGGTGATGCAGCAAGCCCAACCGGTATCTTATTAAAGAATAATAACTTACACGCTGAAATTCAAATCGATGGCAGCCATCCAGTCGGTAAAGACGATCCAGCCAATATTAAAGACGTGCTATTAGAATCAGCCATTACAGCGATTCAAGATTGTGAAGATTCAATCGCTGCGGTCGATGCTGAAGAAAAAGTGGAAGTCTATCGCAACTGGTTTGGTTTGATGAATGGCGATTTGCAAGAAACTTTCGAAAAAGGCGGCAAAACCCGTACGCGTAAACAAAACCCAGACCGTGAATACACCACACCAGATGGCGGTACACTTACCTTACCAGGTCGTTCGTTACTATTAATTCGTAACGTTGGGCATTTGATGCAAAACCCTGCGATCTTAGTCGATTTGGGTAATGGTCAAGAAGAGATCTTTGAAGGCTTAATGGATGGTTTGATTACACCGCTACTATCTTTAAACGATTTAAAAGGTAATAACCAGCTATCAAACTCGCGTAAAGGTTCGATGTATATCGTTAAACCAAAAATGCATGGTCCTGAAGAAGTCAAAATGGCGAACGACTTGTTTAATGCCTCAGAAGACTTATTGGGCTTAGAACGTAATACCCTTAAAATCGGTATCATGGACGAAGAGCGCCGTATGACGGTCAACCTAAAAGAAGCGATTCGCCAAGCCAAAGAGCGCGTTATCTTTATTAATACCGGCTTCTTAGATCGTACCGGTGATGAGATGCATACCAGCATGAACGCCGGACCTTTCGTACGTAAAGGCGATATGAAGTCAGAAGCATGGCAGCCAGCTTATGAGCAGTGGAACGTCGATATCGGTTTAGAGACGGGTCTACAAGGTCACGCTCAGATTGGTAAAGGCATGTGGGCGAAGCCTGATGAGATGAAAGAGATGATTGAAACCAAAGCCGCGCATCCACAAGCGGGGGCTAGCACAGCGTGGGTACCATCACCAACGGGCGCCACCTTACACAGCATGCATTATCATCAAGTGAATGTCGCTGAGGTCCAAGACAAGCTAAAATCACGCGAGCGTGCCAGCTTAGATGACATCTTGACCATTCCATTGGCAAAAAACACCAACTGGACGGAAGAAGAGAAGCAGCAAGAGCTTGATAATAATGCTCAAGGCATCTTAGGTTATGTCGTACGCTGGGTAAACCAAGGCGTTGGTTGCTCTAAAGTACCTGATATTAATGATGTGGGTCTAATGGAAGACCGCGCGACACTGCGTATCTCAAGCCAGCATATCGCTAACTGGTTGCATCATGGCGTGGTGAGTGAAGAGCAAGTCATGGAAACCATGAAGCGCATGGCAAAGGTCGTCGATGAGCAAAATGCTGACGATAATGGCTATCAGACAATGGCTAACAACCTTGAGCACTCTTATGCCTTCAAAGCCGCCTGTGATTTGGTCTTTAAAGGTCGTGAGCAGCCAAGTGGTTACACCGAGCCATTATTGCATCAAGCACGCCTTGATTTAAAAGCTCATTCTTAAATCGATCTAGCTATATTTTTGATTAAATAATAGGGCTAGCGTTGTTGGTTATTAGCAGACTTTGCTTTAGAGCTACTTATCAATGCATAAGTAGCTCTTTATTGCTTAGGTCTTAATGAGCCTGTCAAAGACAGTTTATAGTATTATTACTGATATTTATCAGTGCTACCCTTATTTGCCTATGGCGAATAGGGGTATTTTTTTTGCCATTATTTAAACACAGGTTAAACCTCATAGCGAGCATGGCTTTTAAGATTTTTTATTATTTAAGGCTTAAAAATATGTTGCAAATTATGTCAAAGTTGTTATGCTTGTACTCGAAGTATGAGTTTGGTAACGGATGTTACGCAACAGAGCGATAAAGACCAGCATTTACATGGCAGTTACGATTTTGATCCCAGTTATGTAAGTCATGGTTCTTTTCATCTTACGGTAATAGAACTTCGCCACACTTGTTTCTGACTAATCTCGGTAGCCAGTTACACATTATATCTTTGAGGATTTGTGACGATACCATTTTGGGCACCGGCTAATAATAGCTCGCTCATTACTAAAATTGTAAAGTGGAGATACCCCCATGAAAAAACTACTTTTAGCTACAGCAATCGCTGCCCTATCTGTATCTGCAGCAAACGCCGCACCGACTGTTTACGGTAAAGCTTTTTTAGCTATGGATTATGTTAATGCTGAGTTTGATGGCCCTGGTGGCAACATGTATGATGAAGACACAGTAGAAATCAACTCTCATGCTTCACGTATCGGTCTTAAAGGCTCTGAAGCCATGACAGCTAACACTGACGTTATCTATCGCTTAGAGTATGGCACAAAGATTGATGGTGATAGCAATGGTTTCACTAACCGTGATACATATCTTGGCGTAAACAACAAACAATTTGGTGAGTTCCGTGTTGGTAAAAACCAATCAACCCTAGCTCGTATTGATAACGTTGTTGTAAACCAAGGTTATTTTGATAACTTAGGTCAGACTAAAAACGAGAATGCAGTTGTTTCAGCGTTAAACATGGCTGATAGTAACCGTATCCCAAGCTCAATCATCTGGACTGCACCTAAGTATGACGGTCTACCATTACAATTGTCAGCTATGTATAGCTCTGATGATGCTAACGGCAATGATAACTCTGGCTTTGGCGTTGCAATGTTATTTGACCAAGGTACAGGCTTCACTGCTGGCTTAGCGTATGACAAAGATCAAAATATTGAAGGTGATATCATTCGTGGTACTGCTACTGTAGATCTAGGCAAATACATGGCAGCTCCAGTAACGTTAGGTGCGCTATACCAAGTAGGTGATTACGACTACGGTAATGCTAAAGAAAAAGGTTTGGTAATTAGTGGTGAGATGGGCTTAACTAACTTCGCTCGTCCAGCATCTGTTTACGCACAGTATAACAAAACTGATAATTTAGACGGTTTAGATAACGCTGATTCAAATCAAATCGTTGTTGGTGGCAAATACTTCTACAAAGACAATATCATTGCTCATGCCTATGCAGGCATGAATAAAGCTGATAAGGTTCCAGCTTATGATTTAGTTACTGCTGGTAGTACTGTAAGAGGCGACGCTGATGTATTCGTCATTGGTACTGGTCTAGAATACTTATTCTAGTATGAACTAGAAACTGACTCTAAAAAAACTCATCCTTCGGGGTGAGTTTTTTGTTGTGACCTTTTTAAAGCTGCAGTGGGGTATAATAGCTATGTATTTACGACGACGCCCTTATGACAATTAAGCGTTAAAAACTGAGTGTTTTAAAGAGTTTGCGCTTTTGCCCTATATTTTGTGGCGTATTTTTAGTAGAATCCTTCTTTACCAATTACCGACAGAGTACTATGACCAAGTTTATATTTGTGACCGGTGGGGTAGTGTCCTCACTAGGAAAAGGTATTACCGCAGCTTCCCTTGCAGCCGTCTTAGAGGCGCGTGGCGTAAACGTGACCATGACCAAAATGGATCCGTATATCAACGTCGATCCAGGTACGATGAGCCCGTTCCAGCACGGTGAAGTGTTCGTGACCGAAGATGGTGCTGAGACCGATTTAGATTTGGGCTACTATGAGCGTTTTTTACGCCATTCAAAGATGAGCAAGAGCAACAACTTCACCAGTGGTCGTATCTATCAAAACGTTTTAAATAAAGAGCGTCGCGGTGAATATTTGGGCGGTACGGTGCAGGTGATTCCGCATATCACTGACGAAATTAAAAGTAAAATTCTTGCCAGTGGCGAAGGCTATGACATTGCCATTATCGAGATTGGCGGTACGGTTGGTGATATCGAGTCACTTCCCTTTATGGAAGCCGTACGCCAAATGCAAGTAGAGCTTGGACGCAATCGCGCCATGCTGATGCATTTAACATTGGTGCCTTATATCGCTAGTGCGGGTGAAACCAAAACTAAGCCTACTCAACATTCGGTAAAAGAGCTGCGTTCTATTGGGTTGCAGCCTGATATTTTAATCTGCCGCTCTGATCATCATATCTCACAAGACAATCGCCGCAAGATTGCGCTATTTACCAACGTCGAAGAGCGTGCGGTTATCATGTGTGAAGATGCGCAAAGTATCTATCAAATACCGCGTACCCTGCATGAGCAAGATCTTGATGACTTAATCTGTGAGCGTTTTGGTCTTGATTTGCCGGAAGCAGATTTAAGCGATTGGGATAAAGTGGTCGAAGCGCAGCTGAATCCTGAAGCGACGGTAACGGTAGCGATGGTTGGTAAATATGTTGAATTACCGGATGCCTATAAGTCTATTAACGAAGCTTTGCTACACGCTGGCATCACCCATAAAGCAGACGTCAAAATCGACTATATCGATGCAGAGCTGTTAGAAACTGATGATGCTTTGTTTGCCCGTCTTAACGATGCCGATGCTATTTTAGTACCGGGCGGTTTTGGTGAGCGCGGTACCAATGGCAAAATGAAAGCCATTACCTATGCACGTGAAAATAACGTACCTTATCTTGGTATCTGCCTTGGTATGCAGTTAGCAGTGATTGAATATGCGCGTAATGTCCTACACATCGATGCCAATTCTTCTGAGTTCCAGCGTACAGCGGCTGAACCTATCATCGGTCTGATTACCGAATGGTTAGATGAGCGTGGCGAATTGCAGATACGTAGCGATGATTCAGACCTTGGTGGCACTATGCGTTTAGGCGCTCAGCAAGCAGAACTGGTTGCTGGTAGTAAACTTGCCCAAATTTATGGCGCAACCAATATCACTGAGCGTCATCGCCATCGTTATGAGATGAACAATCGCTATATCGAGCCATTAGAGCAAGCAGGTATGAATATATCCGGTTATTCTGCCAAGCAGCATTTGGTTGAGTCAGTTGAGATTCCTAACCATCCTTGGTTTATCGCGGTACAGTTCCATCCTGAATTTACCAGCTCGCCACGCGGTGGTCACCCACTATTTAACAGCTTTGTAAAAGCAGCAAGAACCTATAGCGATAACAAATAATCTGTATCTTACGACAGCTTGATAGTGATGAAAAAGACTGATCTTCGGATTGGTCTTTTTTTGTTTTTTATTTAGCCTTTTTT
Source organism: Psychrobacter immobilis (assembly GCF_904846285.1). Taxonomy (GTDB): domain Bacteria; phylum Pseudomonadota; class Gammaproteobacteria; order Pseudomonadales; family Moraxellaceae; genus Psychrobacter; species Psychrobacter immobilis_D. The sequence goes on from NZ_CAJHAD010000001.1 coordinate 73,260, forward strand.
TGATGGTGGTTTTTATACATGCAGTTTTTATTATTGGTGAGTTGTGGTTCATGGTAATGTCTAATTACGCTTGGATACTTTTTTTAATGCGGCTATCGGTTACAATATAAAAAAGTCATATTAATAATAACTGTTGATAACGACAGTAAATAACAATAACGAGGGTCACCACTTCATGGAAAATTTATTAACGGCGCAATCACATATCAAGCTTAATACGCCAAATGGCAAGACGATTAATATTGGTAATGACCAGCCGTTTGTACTATTCGGTGGTATGAATGTCTTAGAGTCCAAAGAGTTGGCGTTTGAAATTGCTGAGCAGTATGTGGAGATATGCAAGCGTTTGGGTATCGGTTATGTCTTTAAAGCCAGCTTTGATAAAGCCAACCGTTCAAGCTTGCATTCGTATCGAGGTCCTGGGCTAGAGCAGGGTATCGACTGGCTAGGTCAGATTAAAGAAAAGTTTCAAGTACCGATTATTACTGATGTGCATGAGCCCTATCAAGCCGCACCCGTTGCTGAAGTTGCTGATATTATTCAGCTTCCTGCGTTTTTATCACGTCAAACAGATTTGGTCCATGCAATGGCTAAAACAGACGCGATTATTAATATTAAAAAGGCGCAGTTTTTAGCGCCACATGAGATGCGTCATATTGTTAATAAATGCCTTGAAGGTGGCAACGATAAGCTGATTCTTTGTGAGCGTGGTAGCGCCTTTGGTTATAATAATCTGGTCGTCGATATGCTGGGCTTTGATACCATGAAGCAGATGAATATTCCTGTGTTTTTTGATGTAACGCACAGTTTGCAGCAGCCGGGTGCACGTAGTGATAGTGCTGGCGGCCGCCGTGAGCAAATTACTACGCTTGCCCGCGCAGGGATGGCAACCGGATTGGCAGGGTTATTTTTAGAGGCGCACCCAAACCCAGAAGCTGCCAAGTGTGATGGCCCGTGTGCATTAAGAACCAGTCAGTTAGAGCCGTTCTTGCGTCAGCTAAAGCAGATCGATGAGTTGGTCAAAGGCTTTGAGGTATTAGATACGCATTAATGCTATAAATGATAAGAGGATAAGACCATGGCGATTAAAGTTGCACAAGTAAGTATTGAAAATATCGATGATACCGAAGGGCTTGAGAGCGTGATGACGGCGTTAAAAAACATTACTGGTGTTACTGAAATTGAGCTAGAACCTGAGAATGGTATTGCATTTATCCGTTATGATGATACGCAAACAACCATCCATGCTTTTGTTGCGGCCATCAGTATGGTCGATTACGTTACTCAGCCGTTTCCTATCGATGCCCCGCAAAACCCACGTTACCATGATTAGCAAATGAGGCATTGGATTGTGAGTGATGGTTTTTATGACGAAACCTTTATTAAAAATACTTAAATAAAACGCACTTTAATAAGGGGCTTTCATAAATATACAAGCAATCAAACTTGTTGTTAGGCTTCATTCGGCTTATGCTAGTTAAGTGCTGTTTTTATGGTGTCTTAAAAAACAGCGATAAAAGCAGTTTATTTAAGTGATAAAAATACTCATTAATAAAAACTCAGTTACAAAAATAAGGAGCCTCTCATGGCAAACCAAACACGTATTATTAAAATTGACGGCATGACTTGTGGTGGCTGTGTGGCAAGCGTCCATAATGCCACCGCTGATATTGATGGTTTAGATGATATCAGTATCGAGCTGGCAGATAACCAAGCGACCGTCACCTTTGATGACAGCAAGACCAGCGCCGAAGCTATTGCAACGGCTATCGACGATGCAGGCTTTGATGCCACTGTTCCCAACGCTTAATATTATTCGTATTTATACCAAAACCGGCTATCATGGCTGGTTTTTTTAATGGCTAAAATATCGCTAGCGGTATGAGAATATACTTTATCTTCCTAGCTTGTATTTATTAACAAGCCCGCTTGCTAGCAGATGAATGAATGTTGAATTGCTGCTAATCATGACCATTTAAGTTTTGTAGAAATAAAATCGTAGAAGTATTAAACAGTCTAAAACGTAGACTAATTGTATGTTTTTTTATGACTGGATTGTTTGATTTAGATTTGCTATCCATTGAGCTCTTCTGTTAGCTCAAACGAATTTATAAACGCTATAACGCGCAATAACGTAATAATGTAATAACGAGTTTTATTTATGAATGATGCTACCCGTACCGACACCGAGCAATCCTATGAAGTTGAAACTGATATTCAGTCAAATACGCCGCTGACGCCCGAGCGTGCCCATCTGCAACTGGCGATTGAGGGGATGACGTGTCAGGCTTGTGCGTCTCGAATCGAGAAAGTCCTTAATAAGAAGCCAGCGGTGTATGAGGTAAATGTCAACTTCGCTGGCGAGACCGCCAATGTCGATTATGATCCGACGCAAACCACGCCTGAACAAGTCACAGAATGGGTAAATAAAACCGGTTTCGTGGCCAATTTGCAGGCAGCCGATAGTTTGTTTGCTAAGTCGGATGAAGATACGGCAACTGAATATCCGTGGCGTTTGATTGGATTGTGGGTGTGTTTGCTGCCGTTTTTAGTGGGTATGGCTGGCATGCTTGTCGGACAAGGTATGGCGTGGATGCCACCGGTTTGGATTCAATTTATCTTAGCGACGATTGTACAATTTGGATTGGCGTTACCTTTTTATAAAAGCGCTTGGGCATCTATCAAAGGTGGTCTTGCCAATATGGACGTATTGGTGGTCATTGGTACGGTAACCATTTGGGCATATTCGACCTATCTATGGTTGACCCATGGCGATGGCACGTTAAGCAGCTTATTGCAAAGCGGGCATGCAGGCGGACACGGACCAGCCGTTTACTTTGAAGCCGGCGTGATGGTTATTGCTTTTGTGCGTACGGGTAAATATCTTGAAGAGCGCACCAAAAAGCACAGCTTAAACAGTATCGATTTATTATTGTCCTTAACGCCTGATGAAGTCGAGCAGCAACAGCCAAATGGCGATTTTCATAATGTCGCGCTACAGGATGTGCAAGTAGGCGATATCCTGCGTGCTAAACAAGGCAGCCGTGTCGCCACCGATGGTGTCGTTATCGATGGTAGTGGCTGGTGTGTGGAAAGTCATTTAACCGGCGAGTCCGTACCACTTAAAAAAGAAGTAGGTGAGGGACTGCTAGCAGGCGCTCTCGTTGAAAATGGCAGCTTGCTATATCGTGTCAGTGCTAAAGGTAGCGATACCAAGCTCGGTGATATGGTACAAGCGCTCAGCGATGCGCAAGGCTCAAAAGCTAATTTAGCGCGCCTTGCTGATAGAGTGACGGCTATTTTTGTCCCAGTAGTGGTGACAATTGCCTTGGTCACATTTGGGCTGACGTGGTGGCTCACGGGTATGGTCGATACCGCCTTGATGCATGCGGTGTCGGTATTGGTCATTGCTTGCCCTTGTGCCCTTGGTTTAGCAACGCCAGCTGCTATCATGGCTGGTATGGGCGTCGCCGCGCGTCATGGCGTTTGGTTTAAAGATGCGCAAAGCTTAGAGGCGGCAGGCAATATTGATACAGTGGTACTCGATAAAACGGGTACTTTAACCATTGGTAAGCCTACTATCGTCGATCAGGTCATGGTGGATAAGTCACTTGCGGTTGATGATGTCTTACAAATAGCCGCAAGCGTTGAAGCGCATGCTAGCCATCCTTTAGCGACGGCATTGATTAACGCGGCTACTGAACGAAACTTGCCGTTGATGACTGTGACTGATATCAGTGTCATCAAAGGTGCGGGCATACAAGCAAATATCGAAGGCTTAGGTGTGGTAAAGGTTGGTACTGCGGAGTTTGCTCATTTAATGCTGCCAAAACTGATGCCAAAAGTATGGCAAATTGCCAGTACCGTAGCCATTAGTATCAACGATGAAGCTTTGGGCGCGTTTGCCTTAGCTGACGATTTAAAAGATGACACGCCGCAAGCCATTACCGCACTACAGGATGCGGGTATCAATGTCATCTTGATGAGTGGTGATAAGCAGTCGGTCGTTGATCATGTGGCAGGTCAGCTAGGTATCGAACAAGCGTACGGTAAAATGAGCCCACGTGATAAGGCGAGCCAAATTGCCCTGTTGCAAACAGCTGGTCACAAAGTGGCGATGGCAGGTGACGGCGTCAACGATGCGCCAGCAATGGCAACCGCTGATGCCAGTTTTGCCATGTTTGAAGGTACGGATGTCGCCCAGCATAGTGCCTCTGCGCGCTTGATGGGTGAGTCGCTGATGCATATCGATGCGGCGCAAAAAATTGCGAATGCAACAGTGCGTAATATCAAGCAGAATCTATTCTTTGCTTTTATTTATAATTGCCTTGGTATTCCGCTTGCCGCTTTTGGTTTTTTAAACCCTATGATTGCCGCTGCTGCAATGGCGCTCAGCTCTATCTCAGTATTGATGAATGCGTTACGTTTGACACGATTTAAAACCAAGGTTGAGCTAAATAATACTGTATCTAATTCTCATACTGATAGTAAGCGTTTAACAAAAGTATAAATGCTAAATCACCTGTCATATCGTCACTGTTAATAGGGGTTAAAACGCATCTTTAATGGCTGATATTGCTGTCTATATTGAATTTTATGGGCGCAAGTTGGTGTAAGATAAGGGAAGTTTGGCAAAATTTATGCTATGATGCCAAGCACTATAGCTGACCCTTAAAGTATTAGATAAACCTTTAACAATGCATGAAACTAGCCAATTATATGAATAGGTAAGGCTGGTTTTGCTATAAGCGCTATACGATATTTTGCATTATCTTTTTTGTATTCTAGTTGCCGTTATTTATCCCACAAACTTGGCATGACCAAAGGAATTAACAGACATTATGTACGCTGAAGAAACCACCAACGTCGCCGCAATTAAAGACATTCGCGCTCGTGAAATTTTAGACTCGCGCGGTAACCCAACGATTGAAGCTGATGTGATCTTAGCTGACGGCACGGTTGGACGTGCTGCTGCCCCAAGTGGCGCGTCAACAGGCTCACGTGAAGCGCTTGAGCTGCGTGATGGCGACAAAAATCGCTACATGGGTAAAGGCGTCAAAAAAGCCGTTGCCAACGTCAATAGCCAGATTCGCAGTGCGCTAATGGATAAAGATGTCACTGAGCAGCAAGCCATTGATGACGCTATGATTGCGCTCGATGGTACAGAAAACAAAGACAACCTTGGTGCTAATGCGATATTGGCTGTGTCTCTTGCAACGGCAAAAGCTGCTGCCAAGTCACAAAGTCTGCCACTACATCAATATATCGCAAACTTACGCAATCAGACGTCATTGACGATGCCTGTACCGATGATGAATATCATCAATGGTGGTGAGCATGCGGATAATACGGTTGATATCCAAGAGTTTATGATTGAGCCCGTTGGTTTTACCAGCTTCTCAGAAGCGCTGCGTGCGGGTACAGAGATTTTCCACAGCTTAAAATCTGTCCTAAAATCGCAAGGATTGAATACAGCCGTCGGTGATGAAGGTGGTTTTGCACCAAACCTGCGTAGCAACGAAGAAGCTATCACCGTTATCATGCAAGCGATTGAGCAAGTCGGCTATAAAGCAGGCGAAGACATCCATCTTGCCCTAGATTGTGCCGCTAGTGAGTTTTATAAAGATGGTCAATATATCTTAGCAGGCGAGGGTAATAAGTCCTTTGATAGCCAAGGTTTCTCTGACTATCTCGTTGGCTTAACGCGTCAATATCCTATTATCTCTATCGAAGACGGTCTTGATGAGTCAGATTGGGATGGCTGGAAGTATTTGACTGAGCAGATTGGTGATAAAGTCCAGTTGGTCGGCGACGATTTATTTGTGACCAACCCTGCTATTTTGCAAGAAGGTATCGATAAGCATATTGCCAATGCGATTTTGATTAAGTTTAACCAGATTGGCACTTTATCAGAAACCCTAGATGCGATTTATCTGGCGAAGAAAAATGGCTATGCAACGATTATCTCACATCGTTCAGGTGAAACTGAAGACAGCACCATTGCTGACTTGGCAGTAGGTACAGCAGCAGGCCAAATCAAAACTGGCTCACTATGCCGCTCAGACCGTGTCGCGAAATACAATCAGCTATTGCGTATCGAACAACAAGTTCGTGCAAGCTACCGTGGCCGTGAAGAGTTCATCGGTCTACGTGGTTAAAAAGCTAAGAAGTTGAGCTTAAAGCTAAGCGATATATTTTCATAAATATGAGGGTATATCGCTTAACAACGTTATTAAGCTTAGCCAGTTTTCACTTTAATTCATTGTCCTTTCATCATTTGGCGTTAACAATTTATGAAATACTTTAGCCAATTTATCCTACTTGCGTTAGCCGTTGCGGTGTTGTTAGGACTACAATACCAGTATTGGCTGGGTGAAAATGGTCAGTTTGAGCATAATAAATTGCTGACACAGATTGATGAGCAGCAACGTTTAAATGACAATCAAGTGGCAGCAAACAACTTGCTACGCACTGACGTTCATGACCTAAAGACCGGTCTTGAAGCGGTAGAAGAACACGCGCGTTTAGACTTAGGCTTGATTAAGCCAAATGAGACCTTTGTACAAGTATCAACGGCGCCTACGACGCATAGCCGTTATTGATTTTAACTACTTCAAGATAAACGGTCATCTATAGTTTGTTTTGCTTATATTTAAATTACTATTCTTTTTAAGATTCCTTTCTATTCAATCCAGTCATATCATCATGGAATCCGCCCATGAGTACTAGTCAAAACCACCCTATGAATACCACCCCTAATATACATGCCATGATTGTCGCTGCGGGTCGTGGTAGTCGTTTTGGTGCCTCTATTGCCAAGCAATATACCCTGCTACAAGGACAGACCTTGTTACAGCATAGCGTCGCGCGGCTTGCTTGTAGCGCGTATATTAACAAGTGCTTACTCGTTATAGCAGCGGATGATAATACAGCACAAGCGCTTAAATTTGCACTACCTATAGAATATGCTATTGGCGGCGCTGAGCGTTGGCAATCGGTACAAGCCGGGGTAGAAGCCATTCGTCAGTCAGGGGCTGAGGATTCGGACTTGGTACTCATTCATGATGCGGCGCGTCCAGCGGTGCCTCAACAAGATATTGATAAAGTGATTGAAGCGGCGATGCTAGAGCCTTATGGCGCTATTCTTGCCACACCAGTGGCGGATACTCTTAAACAGTCTTATGCACACTCTACCACTCAATCTAACCCTGTAAACGAGCCTGCTATAATTAACTCTACTGTTAACAGTAGCTCATATTCTTATGCTAGACGTACTATTGACCGCAGTAATATGTGGCAGGCACAAACCCCGCAAGTATTTCGCCTCGATCAGTTGCAGCGAGTATTAACCTATGTTGCTGAGAACCAGCTAGAAATTACCGATGAGGCAAGTGCGTTTGAGTATTTAGAAATGCCGATTCGCTTAGTGTCTGGCAGCCGCCAAAATATCAAACTGACTTATCCTGATGACGCTATTTTGCTCACAGCGATTCTTAGCGCCCAATCCTAACTCTCCTAGGCATTTTACAGTACTCATCATTTTTATTATTGTTTTCCTTTCTAACTATTTTTTATAAACCTTTTTGTCCTTGATATTGAAATTGAGGGCTTATAGCTTAATGCGCCTTTTTTTCTTTATGTCTCTAAAACTTTTAAAGGGCTTATTCTAGGAAGACATATTCATGTCATATTCTGCATATAAATAATTCTAAAGCATAGCTTAGTATAGAGGCTTAAGATAAACATATATTGCTTTGATGACGAAATTAGCCTATGATGTAACCAACTTAATACAATTAATATAAACATTTATAAATCAATAATATAACAAGCCAATTTGTTACCTTTGAATGCCTTGTTGCTCTATTTTTTCTAAAGTTAGTATGGTTGTCTTAGCTACATTTACCTGATAATAGGGAGAAGCTGATTGTCAACAGTGAATGATTCGACAAATCCAGTAACGCCAGATCTCTGCCAGTTTGTATATCTGAGCCACATTACATCGACTGGTCTTGCAAGTGCGAGTACGCTTAACGACATCGCAGAAGTCGCCATTAAGCATAATAAAGCCGATAATATTACGGGTATCCTTTGCTACGGCAATGGCTACTTTTTGCAATGTGTGGAAGGCTCGGAACAAGCATTAACCAATCTAAAAAACCGCTTATTGGTAGATGATCGACATAAAGATTTAAAAATATTGGATTTTTCAGCCATCGCTGAGCGCCGTTTTGCTGGCTGGTCACTACGTTCAATTACTCTTGAGCGTTGGATGATGAATGAGCCTAAGCTTAAAACTTTTATGCCGTTTAAGCCCAATATGTGGGACACCAATGAATGGCAGCAGTTTTTAGATATTCTGCAAGGTTATTATGAAGACCAAGAAAGAAGCGGTGAGCTTGATACCCAACCTATAAAATATAATACCCTAGGGGTAACCTTGGGCAAAGTAGTCGGACAGCACCAAGCTTTTTTCCTGATACAGACTGTGCTAGGCGGCTTGATTGTATTGGCGCTACTCTGGTTGATGCTAGCAGATAAAATTTGGTAAGCTATTTTAAATAGTTAGCCCGTATATATTTAAAAGGCCAGCATAAATTGCTGGCTTTTTGCTGTCATAAAACCACTCTAGAATACTTTATTTTGATGCGTAAGAGCTTTTATATAAAATTCTAAAAAATAAACAGGCATAAAAAAAGCCCGCTCACAAAAATGTGAATGGGCTTTTTGATGGTACGCTTATTAGTCTTATCGATGCTTTATAGCAAACTTGCTAATAAGTGACGCCAAATAGTGGCGTCCCCAGGGGGATTCGAACCCCCGTTACCGCCGTGAAAGGGCGGTGTCCTAGGCCTCTAGACGATGGGGACTAGTAACAACGCTTCAACTGCTTTCACCATTTATGTTGAAGTGGTGCGTATTCTAATAGCGTCCGTGTCTACTGTCAAGCCTTTTTCTACGTCTTTTCAAAATTAAATATCTTTTTTTGAGGGCGCGACGTGGATGTAGGTCATTACGCTTTAAATGATACCGAATCCATAACGACGTACAAGTACTAATAGTTAATGCCAGCAGCATATAGCCGATTATGGTTGCCCATAACTTAAACTGTGGTTCCATAATAAAGTCCCTTTTATTAAGCTTTAAGCGCCTATAAAAGGTGCTTAAAGCACAGTAAGCAACTCAAACCATCTATAGATTTAACCCATTATTTTTATAGCGCGTTTATAAAAGGTTAAATTATACTTTTAAATCGAACGGTTAAAGTTAGTAAACCTTACAAGTACCACTATTATTCATGATGAACAATACATAATCTGTAATAAAGAATTTATTGATTATTTTCAATAGCTACTTCGGTAGACTCAGATTCGCTATGCATCGCATTAGCCAGCATAGGGTAGCTGTTCAGGATATGACAAAACAGCTCAGCGGTCTTTTGGGTATCATAGAGCGCTGAATGCGCATCATTGCCATCAAAATCGAGTCCAGCGGCCTTACAAGCCCGTGCTAGTACCGTTTGCCCAAATGCCAAGGCCGACAGTGTTACGGTATCAAAGACTGAAAAGTTATGAAACGGATTGTGGCTTTTGCTATTGGTGCGCAGTACTGCCGCATTTAAAAATGCTAAGTCAAAATGCGCATTGTGTCCAATCAAAACACATTGGCGGCAGTCTTCAGCGCGGCGTACTTCTTTTAAGCCTTTAAAAATACGACGTAGCGCCGTTTTTTCATCTTCGGCAATGGCTTTACGTAATGGATTATTTGGATCAATGCCGGTAAAGGCAAGCGCGCTTGGCTCGAGATTCGCCCCTTCAAAAGGTTCGATATGAGCGTTCAGTGCCTCACCCGGATAAAACACGCCCTGCTCATTTAATAGCACAGGAATACAGGCAATCTCTAGTAAGGCGTCAGTTTGCGCATTAAAGCCCGCTGTTTCGACATCGACGACCACAGGCAGGAACTTACGAAAACGTTCTTTTAAGGTCATCGGTGCTTGTACGTCTGTGTTGCTATCGGTCGTATTTGGGACTTTGCTAGGATTGTTTGTGTTGTCTTCAGGTAGGGCGGTATCGTTTTGAATGGTCATATCAAGTTAAATCGCTTTTATCAGTCGTGCTGTGGCATTGAATTGAGGTAAAAATTAAGTTAAAAATCGCTAAAAAATAAATATCCTATGATAGGAGTATTGCCTTTGCTAAGCGTATGGCTTTTTTAGCATAAGAGCATTGCTTATCATAGGATACAATAGAAGCGTAGATGACTTTACGTCGTCTCTATTAGTCTTTGATAGACCAAGGCAACATCTCACCAGCCATCAATGGCGTTAACGACGAGCCATCAAAGTAAGGATAGTCGGTTGGTACTTGCATCGGCGTATTTATCAAAGTAATGGTGCTCTCGTGTACCGGTAAGCCATAAAATTGAGCGCCAAAGCGGCTGGCAAACCCTTCTAATTTGTCTATTTTACCGACACTATCAAAAGCGGTGGCGTATAGCGGTAGCGCATTGGCAGCGCTATAACAACCGGCACAGCCACAAGCAGATTCTTTCGCATCCGTTGCATGAGGTGCAGAATCCGTGCCTAAAAAGAATTTCGGATTGCCACTGGTGGCAACATCTAACAATACTTTTTGATGACTTTCACGCTTTAAAATAGGCAAGCAATAAAAATGCGGCTTAATCCCACCGACCAATAAATGATTGCGGTTAAACATCAAATGCTGCGGCGTAATCGTAGCAGCGACTTGGTTGCCTTGTTCTAAGACAAAGTCAGCGGCATCACTGGTGGTGATATGCTCTAGTACAATCTTCATAGTCGGAAATTTGACGATGATTTGCGCCAACACTTCATCTAAAAAGCGCTTTTCACGGTCGAAAATATCGACATGGTCGTGAGTCACTTCACCATGGAGTAATAAGGGCAGATTATATTTTTCTAAGGCTTCAAAGATATCGACACGGGCATTGATATCGGTGACGCCATCAGCAGAGTTGGTCGTTGCACCCGCAGGGTAAAGCTTGGCCGCTTGGACGATACCTGATTTTGCCGCCATTTCGATATCATTGGCTGTTGTGTTATCGGTGAGATACAGAGTCATGCGTGGGTCAAAAGCCGCTTTACGCGCAGCACTTAAATCACTTGCTTCTAGCTGCTGTATGATACGCGCACGGTAAGCATGAGCATCATCGATATTTTTAACTGGTGGCACAAGGTTTGGCATACAGATAACGCGGTTAAAGCTTTGGGCGGCATGAGCAACGGTGGTTGCTAACGCTTTATCATCGCGCAAATGAATATGCCAATCATCTGGCTGCAGGATGGTTAATTCTCTAATCGAATCGGTCATGGTGTCATCGCGCTCTATATTGTCATATACGGGAGTGAAGGGGCAGTCTTGCTGTGCTGCTATCATAACAGATTTGCCTACTTGACTAAATATGCGGCGAAATATCTGTACATAAATGATAAGCGATTTTTTGCCCGATTAACTTTTGCTAGAGTTTTTAGAATGTGGTTAGAAATGATGGTTGATTAGGTTGTCTGATATTTTAAATAAGCCTATTTCTAGAATTAACCTCAAATATAAAGGAAAACCTAGTGGCTGATAGCCGTGCCACTTTTGCCGCTAGTAAATATGATGTACACTGAGTAGGCAATCTGTCTTTTATTGATTTCATCCCATCATTCGCATTTTACGTCCCATTAAATGTATTCGATAATAAATTCTTATATTAGGAGTTCTTCATGGCTCAGCTTGATCCAAAAACTATTAATAAAATCGTCTTGGCATATTCGGGTGGTCTTGACACCTCAATTATCGCCAGATGGCTACAAGAAACCTATGATGCAGAAGTGATTACTTTCACCGCTGACATCGGTCAAGGTGAAGAAGTTGAGCCGGCGCGTGCCAAAGCTGAAGCGATGGGCATCAAACATATCCATATCGAAGACTTACGTGAAGAATTTGCCCGTGATTATGTATTCCCAATGTTCCGTGCCAATGCCATCTATGAAGGCGAATATTTACTAGGCACGTCTATCGCGCGTCCACTAATTGCTAAACGTCTGGTTGAAATTGCTAAAGAACATAACGCTGATGCCATCAGTCATGGCGCAACCGGTAAAGGTAATGACCAAGTACGTTTTGAGCTTGGTGCCGTTGCCTTATCTCCTGACGTGGTCACCATTGCACCTTGGCGTGAGTGGGATTTATCAAGCCGTGAAAGCTTGATGGACTATGCTAAAGAACATAATATTGCCATCGACTATGCCGGCAATAAGAAAAAATCTCCGTATTCAATGGACGCCAACTTACTGCATATTTCTTATGAAGGCGGCATCTTAGAAGATCCATACGCCGAAGCAGAAGACGATATGTGGCGCTGGTCAGTCAGCCCTGAAGAAGCACCTGATAAAGCGCAATATCTAGAACTAGAGTATGAAAAAGGCGACATCGTTGCTATTGATGGTGAAAAGCTAAAGCCTTTCGAGATTATGATTAAATTGAATGAAATTGGTGGCAAGCATGGTATTGGTCGTTTAGATATCGTTGAAAACCGTTATGTTGGTATGAAGTCACGCGGCTGCTACGAGACCCCAGCTGGTACTATTATGTTGAAAGCACACCGCGGTATCGAATCATTAACGCTTGACCGTGAAGCGGCGCATTTAAAAGATGAGCTGATGCCCCGTTACGCTAAAATTATCTATAACGGCTATTGGTTTAGCCCTGAGCGTATGATGTTGCAAGCATTGATTGACAAATCACAAGAATATGTCAATGGTACGGTACGCTTAAAATTATACAAAGGTTCTGTAAGCGTCGTCGGTCGTAAGTCAGATGATTCATTGTTTGATGAAAAAATTGCGACTTTTGAAGACGATGCTGGCGCCTATGATCAAAAAGACGCAGAAGGCTTCATTCGCTTAAATGGTCTACGTTTGGCGATTGAAGCCAGCCGTGGTCGTGATTTATCAAAGTAAGCAGGTTTTGCTAAACTGGGCTAGATAAAGCATAAATAAAAATATATAAATAGAAAAGGCGCTATTAAGATAGCGCCTTTTGTTATGGATTTTTTGAAGATTTATTCGACTATTTCTTGATGTTTAAGAGATTATGTACTAAGTGCTGTCACTTATTATTGAGCTGCTTTTGCGTCTTTAGCATCAGCTTCATCATCGTCCATCATAACAATGGCCACATCTTGCTGTTGACGCTCTTTTATCAGGTCTTGTTCTACAACCTCTTCTGTCGCCAGTAACATACCGTCAGATTTCTGGCTTTGATATTTGAGAGCGGCTAGCCCACCGAGAACCCCGATAACAATAATAATCAGGATAATGGGATTTTTCCAGAGAGGTATAGGTGCGTCGTATTCAATGGGTTTTTCACTGGTGGTAGTCGGCGTATTGTCGTTATTGCTACCGATTAGACCTAAGCTGACCAAAGGGGGTTTTGGTGCGCTGGCAGGTTCGGAGGTAATGCGTAGGCGGTTACGCTGCAAGTATATTTCTGAAATTTTAGCCAGTTGCAGCAGCCAGCGTCGGTGCGGCAAGCTGATGGCGCTCATTTCTGCAAACGTGAGCAAGTCGTTATGTTTACCTTGTTGGGCATTCGTAGAGGAGCGCCCGATGACTTTTAAATAATTACCGGTCGCTAGCTGCATGTCTTGCACAGGCTGTTGATTTTCAGGCTTGAATGTTGTCAACTCATGCCAGTAAGGATTGAAAGCTGGCGGGTTATCAGCGAGTTGCTCTATACTCAATAACGAACGTTCTGTGTTAGGACTGTTTTCGGATTCGGCTGCTGCTTTTGTTTTTACTGCCAAGTCTGAATTGACCTCTGCTGCAATCAGACCGTTATCTTCATTAACCTCATTCAATTTAACAGAGACAGACGCTGGCTCATTGATGGCAAAGCGAGTAGCTGATAAAAACTGTGGCTGTAGAGAAAACCATTTATCTATCTCGTCGTTATCAAGTTGGCTATATTCGGCTAAAATGGCCAGCTCACGTAAGACAATCACGCATAAAGAGGTGAGGAGTATCTGCACTTGCTGCGTCGTCGCGTCAATCTGCTCAGCAATGTAATCACTGGCTTTAACCACACGGGCATTATCATGAAATATCGCATCCGCGGCTTCATGACGATGATATAACGTCGCATTAATGGTGGAAAAATTCATTGAGTTATATTGGCGTAGCTCTTTGACAGCGCCGCGACCAAACAGCTTTTTGTTCACGGCTTGCCCATCATTGTGCTGCTGATAAGCAAGCAAGGCACTGACAATGGCCTGCAAACTTGCATCCATCGCCAGTCGCGCTTGTGGTAATGAAAGCTTGGCCGCATCTGCCAATAATGACACCATCGGCTTAGTATCTTGATAGAGAAAATCATACATCGACACACGTGTCGGTGAAATAGTCGTCATAATCTGCTAGCATCAAAAAATGTGTCCCTATATTACGGTGCCAAAGGCCTTGATACAATCCCTTAATAATAGAAAAATTCAATCAACTTACTCATCACGCGGTCAACAATGACATCCATTAGATGAATGACCGCCGGAATCTATTTATGACAAATAATGAAAAATTTACCGAAGAATTTAACGAAAGTTCTAATGTGCAATTGGTTGTTAATATTGCTCAGCAAACGCTCACGCTCTACCAACACAATAAAGAAGTGACTCAATATACGGTTTCTACGGCTAAAAACGGGATAGGCAGTCAGCAAGATAGCGGCTGCACGCCACTTGGCAAACATTTTATCGCCGAAAAAATCGGCGCAGGTGAACCCATGAATGCGGTGTTTGTAGGACGCACACCCACTGGCGAGGTATATGATGCAGAGCTTGGTAAGCGACACCCTGAGCGCGATTGGATATTGAGCCGCATTCTTTGGCTAAGTGGTCTCGAAGAAGGTTGTAATAAAGGCAGTAATAGCCAAGGTGGCTGTGATACCTATCAGCGTTATATTTATATTCATGGTACGCCAGACACTGAGCCGATGGGCGTGCCCCTCTCGCATGGCTGTATACGTATGCGCAATGAAGATATTGTTGAGCTATTTGAGCACGTGCAAGAGGGCACATCGGTGACGATTACCGCTAATTAACTACTATCCAGTAACGATTGCGGATGAAATTTTTTTCTAAAAGGCTTAAGTAAAACAGAATTACTTCATAGCGTGATTGATAAAATAAACTTTATAGACCCTAGATGTTATTTAGTATATTGATATAATAGCTTCCTTGTTCATAATTAACGTGTCATGCCAAGCATGGCTCGTTTAATCTACATTCTATTATAATTACAAGGATAATGATGATGTCTAAAGAAAGCCTAGTAACTTTACAACAAGCCTTTGATGAGCGCCGTTCAATATATGCATTGGGCAATGAGCTACCAATAGCGCCACAAGCGATTGTAAATATGGCAGAGAGGGTTTTATTACATACTCCTTCTTCTTTTAATTCACAATCTTCGCGCTTGGTCGTATTGTTTGGTGCCGAGCATCAGAAGCTGTGGGATATCGCTGAAGAAAAGCTGCGTGTAGCCGTTGGTGATGGCGATTTTTCTGGCAGTAAGCAAAAGCTAGACGGCTTCCGTGCTTCTGCAGGCACTGTGCTGTTTTATGAAGATAAAAACGTGACTGAGTCACTGCAAGAGCAGTTTGCGTTATATGCAGATAGATTCCCAGTTTGGGCACAGCAAACCTCGGCCATGCATCAATATGCGATGTGGACAGAACTACGTACCTTGAACGTTGGCGCCAACCTACAGCACTATAATCCGCTTGTTGATGAAGATGTGGCTAAGGCTTTTTCTATCCCAGATAGCTGGGAATTGGTGGCGCAAATGCCGTTTGGTAATATTGTTGAGCCTGCTGGCAAGAAAACTTATCAGCCAGTCAATGAGCGTATGAAAGTATTAGGCTTATAAAAGAGCTAAGCTCATACAAGAACTGGGCGTAGCAAATGCGTGCTAATTTTTGATGTATGATTGACTGAGTCGAGTCGTTAAGTTTTCAACATGGCTTAGTTTATTCATCCAAGCGAAAAAAGCTCTTTAAAAAAAGTACCTTAAAAAAAGACAGCCCATATAAAGTGAGCTGTCTTTTCTATGAAAGAATTTTATCATTCTGATATGAATATTTTTACTAAAATATTGAGCTGTCTGTCACCTTAGCCAAGTATTTTTCGGTATGCTTATAGTCTATCGCAAGCATTGCCACAAACCAGCCATCGCCATATAAGGCATTGATATCAGTCTCTGATTTCAACTGATAGCGCTGTTGATATGTTAGATGATTGCGATATTGATTCAAGGCCGTTTGCGCTTTGACCACACGTTTTAGCCAGCGTTTGGTTTTCTTTTTTAACTTTTTCTTATCTAATAATGGCGCAGCAAATTCACTGATATAAAGTAAAGCTGTTAAATGTTGATGCAGCTCATCCATTGCTTGCTCTGAATTATGGTCATTTATATCAGTATTTTTCAAATCGTCATTTTTTAAATCATTATTTTCTATCATGATGCTATCAAAGTCAGCACCCTTTTTACTCTGTAACATTTGCGCTGTTTTGCCAAGCTTCGCATACTGTTTAGATAGCGTTTTTGCCAGCTTATCAATGACGGGTTTATCAGCTTGCGGTTCAAGGCTTGGGTCACTCATGGTAAAAGCAATCAGCTCAAGTAAGGTAAGCTGAAAACCATTGGCGCTGACGGCATCCTTTGGGGTCATCTTTAGCGCATCAATGTCTGTTGTCCAATTGACGATAGGCGCGCCTTGCTGTTGTAAGTCAGGCTCTATGTGTAAGGCGAGATAGGTAAGCTCTCGGTACTCACTCAGTAACGCCGCTGTTTGTTTTAATATTGGTAACCAGTCTGGATTGATCTCGTCAGAATAGCTGGAAAATACTTGTAGAGCAGCTTGCAAGCGGGCAGTGCCGATATACAGTTGCAGGATATGGTCATCGTCGTCGCTGCCAGCGACGATAGCACTGCTATTTGGTAGTATTTGCAACAGACAGTTATGCACTACTGCCCGTATAAATGCAGGCATGCTGCTGTTTTTGTTGACAGTCATTTGGTTGAGGTCAGCGCTAACCGCTGGGCTATGATTTTGCTCAGTGATTAGCAGACCACCGCGCTCAGCTTTGGTCACCGTAGATAGGCAAAGTTTATAGCGTTTACACCAAGTTTTGGCAGTGGCAAATAAAAAGTCTATATCGCCTGATATTAGCTCAAACTCAATCTCTTGAATAGCGTCGCGCTGGCTATCATCATTACCGTGGATAATTTCTCCATAATCGTATGCCATCTCAATATGGTTATTCGATTCATCGTCACTATCATCTACCAGCAATCGGGTGGTGCGCTCTACATCGGTCACATATAGCCGTACAAGTTTTTTGGCCAGTTTTTTTAGTTTAAATTCTGCGAGAGCAGGGGCGACAGAGGTATTTTTATAAATACTTAAATCTGGCATGAGCGTATTAGTATCGAGCATTGCCTGTACCTGTTCATTATCCAGTAGCGCATTGTGTTCTAAACGTGCCGCTATACCGTCGCCGCCTGCTTTGATGGTCTGTACCCACGCATCACCTTCCTTACGAATACGTAAGCCAATACCCGCCTGTGCAAGCTTCTGATCAGGAGTATCATAATAATGGGCAGCCAGTTGCGTCAACTCAGATGATTTAATTTGTGCTTGGCGTAGCAAGCCTTTTAATCGTGATTCTGGTACCAAAAACTTTAGCTCTATCTCTTGCATGATGGCTCCCGATTATTTTAGTAAATATAATTGATTACCATCGTATGAAAGCTACCGGTGAATAACAAGTAAAACTTTTGTTTTGGTTGGCTCAAGTTGTAGGAGCATTGATTAAATGAATGGCAGTTAATTAAACGATTGCTTAAGTAGCACTGTTATTGCAGTAGATAGATTTACGTATAGCACATAAAAAAGCCGCCCTACAATATAGGACGGCTTTTCTTAAAACTTTTACTTATAAAATGTACTTATAGGTGGTCGGTAATTAGAACTGGTTCATCGTGTTTTTGCCGCCGCCAGCTTTAAGGGCGTTTTCACCAGAGAAGATTTCTTTGTGATCATCGCCAAGGTCAGAACCTGCCATTGCTTGGTGTTTAACACAAGCGATGCCTTCACGGATTTCTTTACGTTGTACGCCAGCTGCATAAGCAAGCATACCATCTTCACCGAAGTAACCTTTAGCAAGTTCATGAACGCTAAGAGCAGTAGTGTGATAAGTAGGTAGCGTGATTAAGTGATGGAATACACCTGCTTCACGTGATGCATCACGTTGGAAGTTTCTAGCCGCTTCGTCAGCTGCGGTATCAAGTTCAGTACCATCGTAATCAGCACTCATCAAGTCATCTTTATTGTAGGCAGACAAGTCTTTGCCTTCTTCTTCCCACTGAGCGATGATTTGCTTACGGAAGTTAAGCGTCCAGTTAAATGATGGGCTGTTGTTGTATACAAGCTTGGCTTTAGGCTGTTGCTCTTTAATACGATCAACCATCATTTTGATGTGTTCTACGTCTGGCGTTGGTGTTTCGATCCATAGTAGATCAGCGCCGTTTTCTAGAGCAGTGACACAGTCAAGGACAACGCGGTCGATGTTCGTTTCTTCACGGAACTGGTATAGACCGTTTGGCAAGCGAACTGGACGTACTAGTTTGCCGTTGTGCTTAAGTAAGCTGTCGTTTTCTTTCGCGTTTTCTAAAGTCACTTCTTCCATTTCGATGAAGTCGATGTATTTAGAAGCAAGATCGCCTGGCTCATTTGATACTGGGATTTTTTGCGTTAGTGATGCGCCTTCAGAGTCAGTACGAGCAACGATAATACCGTCTTCAACACCTAGCTCTAGGAATGCATAACGAATAGCATTTAGTTTAGAGATGAAGTCTTCATGCGGAACCGTTACTTTACCCGCTTGGTGACCACATTGTTTAGCGTCAGATACTTGGTTTTCAACCTGAATAGCACAAGCACCCGCTTCGATCATTTGCTTAGTTAGCAAGTAAGTCGCTTCTTCGTTACCGAAACCGGCATCGATGTCAGCAATGATTGGCACAACATGCGAATCAAAGTTTTCGATTTTTTCTACGATAGCTGAAGTGTCTTGACCGGCTTCTTCTGCAGCGTTTAGCTCACGGAAGTAATCGTTTAGTACTTTAGCATCAGCTTGACGTAAGAAAGTGTAGATTTCTTCGATTAGCTTAGGTACAGACGTTTTTTCATGCATAGATTGGTCAGGAAGAGGACCAAACTCAGAACGTAGAGCTGCAACCATCCAACCTGATAGGTAGATGTAAGTTTTAGACGTTGTACCAAAGTATTTTTTCTTAGCGTACATGGTTTGTTGGGCAACAAAACCATGCCATGCACCTAAAGACTGCGTGTACTGAGACGTATCATTGTCATAGTCTTCCATATCTTGACGCATGATTTTTGCAGTATATTTGGCGATATCCAAACCGGTTTTAAAACGGTTTTGTGACATCATACGTGCCGCATCAGTCTCGCTAATGTTCTGCCAGTTACCGTGCTTTTGCTTTAATTCACGTACTAAATCGATCGCTGATTTATATGCAGTTGACATCTATAGTCTCCTTGGTGGGGTGTAAAAAACGAAAATTTAATTGTTAAAATAATTAAAGATGGGGCAACTAACTTGTTATCTTACGAACTTTGTATTTTACTAAAACCTAAACCTAGTTCTTATTGTCACTATATCAAGCTTGTATGACATCAAATATGACAGTTTGCATGATCTAGTCAATTTAATATCGCTCAAACTAGGTTGCCGCTTAATCATATAATCTTACTTACCCTAAACAAACCTGCCTATTAATACAAGGGGATTACTGAACTTGCCAGTTAAAAATTATTCAGGTAAAAGCTAGTGGGTAAAAATATGTGCTAACTATTAAATGATTATAATTAAGTAACCGTAGCTAGCTGATAGTAGTATTTATTAAAAATGTTCTATGCTTAGAAAGTATCTATGAAAGCGTTGAGTATTTATGGGTCAGCGGTGGCATATTTAATGATAAGAGGTGTTACAATAATCAATGCTGTCTATCTATAAAATAGGCGATGAGAAGATAGTTTATGATGGTTTATTGTCCACTCAATCGTATCTGCTATCCCGACTTATTTTCAAAATACTTTTATTATTAAGCGTTTAGACTCATTATATTTAATGCTAAAAGCTTGTTTTTACAGTCTTGGCTGTATTTGGTCTACGGCAATCACTATAACTGCCTTACCAAGATTTATCTAATTTATGATTATTATCTTGGGTATTTTATTTGGTTATAGTGTATATAAAACAATGGCTTATGATGGTTAAACTAGGTTATAATAGAGGTATTCTAGAAGAATTCAGTAAAAAATATACTTATATTATGCTGTTATAGTAGGTTTAGTTAAAATAACAGTGCGAAAAATACCAAGTTTGCTCAAGCTTATTGTGGTATTTATTCTAAGGCAAAGAGAAAAATATATGAATTTGCAGCGGGTTGATTTGAATTTATTGGTACATTTAGATGTGCTGCTTCGCGAAAAAAATGTGACACGTGCTGCTGAGCAGCTTGGCATTACCCAGCCTGCGATGAGTAATATTTTGCGACGTTTACGCAAACTGTTTAATGACCCATTATTGGTACGTTCATCAGAAGGTATGACGCCAACTGAGCGTGCGCTTGAGCTGCAACCACGCATTCGTGAGATACTGGCAGATTTGACCCAAGTGCTTGAGCCGCGTACCGAGTTTCGCCCTTATAGCACCTCCCGCGTTTTCCGTATTATGACTTCAGACTACGCTGAGGCGACTTTGGTGCCAAAACTGGTTAAAGCACTGCGTTCTGAAGCGCCCAATGTTATTTTGGATTTCTTGACGCCATCTGACGTTTCATACAGAGATATGGAGCAGGGGCGGGTAGATTTGGCAATCAACCGCTTTAACGAGATTCCACAAAGCTTCCATCAAGTATTGGTATGGCGTGATACCTTTAGCTGCCTACTGTCTTCTGAAAGTCCTTATGCTCATCGCTTTAATCTCAAAAACTATCTAAAAGCTCAACATGTTTGGGTGTCTAAAACTGGTATGGGTGTGGGCTTTGGGGTTAATCCAGAAAAATCTGGCGGACTTGGCTCTATCGATCAGGCGCTGCAACGCTTAGGGCAAAAACGCCAAATCAGTGTTTTTACCCGCCATTATCAAATGCCCGCTATGCTCGCGGCAAATAAGGATTTGGTTGCAACCTTGCCCACTCGGGTGGCAAAAATGCAGGCAAATAACGACAGTATCATCATGGAAGAACCGCCATTCTTTATCCCAGAGTTTGAGCTGACCATGGCATGGTCGCCTTTATTGCAGCATCATCCAGCCCATCGCTGGTTGCGTCAGCTTATCATGCACGTTGCTCGCCAAATCGTCGATGATGAAGAGAATCCACCGCAAGAGATACCAATTATTAATCACTTATTCTAATGCGCTAACAATAAAATTAGCATTTAATAACGCAAAAAAGCCAGCCCATGTCTCATGTGCTGGTTTTTTTTATTTGTCTACTTTCTTGGTGATTTAGCTTTTAAGCTTTACCTATCATTCAAGCTTATAAGGTCATTTAAGATTATAAGGTTCCAGATAGTTTTTATAAGACTGTCACATTATTAACATCATACGCACACTTCTTTATAACTTGTAAACCTATAGCCAATACATTTTGTTATGCTAAATAGACGTTAAGAAAAAAGACAATTATAGCGGGCATTGTTAAGTGATTCGATAATATCGACTTATTTGATGATAGATTGTTTTTTAACAATTGTGCCTCGCTGATTAAGTATTCATTAAATAATAATCAAATAAATAAGGATAACTATCATGGCAGATATTACTACTGTGAACCCAGCGACGGGTAAAGACATTAAAGACTATACTTATATGAGTAGCGATGAAGTCAATAAAATCATCGATGCCTCGCACAAAGCCTTTTCAGAATGGCGTTTGGTCAGTGCCGATGAGCGTGCCAAAGTAATCAACTCGATTGGCGATACGCTAATGAAGTATAAAGAAGAGCTCGCGAAGCTGATGACCGAAGAGCGCGGTAAGACGTTAGAGGCGAGCTTAGGCGAAGTAGATCTATGTAAAGCAATTTGTGATTTCACCGCTGCTGAAGGAATTGCCGCTCTAGCGAATGATGAGCGCGATATTGAAGGTATTAAAAAAGGTTTGATTAGCTACAATCCTATCGGCATTATCTATGGTATCCAGCCATGGAACTTTCCCGCTTATCAAGTATTCCGCTACACCATTGCTAATTTAATGGCTGGTAATAGTATCCTGCTTAAGCACGCCTCAAACGTAACAGGTTCAGGGTTGTTGATTGAAAAAATCATGCATGAGTCTGATTTACCAAACGATTTGTTCCGTACGCTCATCATTAATCATGATCAGTCAGAGCAAGTCATTGAGCACGAAAAAGTACGCGGTGTTACCTTAACCGGTAGTGATGTCGCCGGCCGAGTGGTAGCGCAGCAAGCGGCTAAAGTGCTGAAAAAGACCGTTATGGAGCTTGGTTCGAACGATGCCTTTATCGTATTAGAAGATGCGGACTTGGATTTAGCGGCTACTACTTGTGCGCATGCACGTTTATACAATAACGGTGAAACTTGTATCGCAGCTAAACGTTTTGTGGTCGTCGATAGTGTTTACGATAAATTCCGTGATCTGGTTATTGAGAAATTCAACAGCTACAAGGTCGGCGATCCAATGGAAGAATCGACTGACGTAGGTCCGATGTCAAGCAGCAAGCAGCGTGATGAGTTGCATAAGCAAGTGCAAGAAAGTGTCAGCAAAGGTGCGACCATTACTTTAGGTGGTGAAGTACCTGATAAGCCGGGTGCCTTTTATCCACCAACGATTTTGGAAAATATCAAACCAGATCAACCTGCTTATAAAGATGAGTTATTTGGTCCGGTTGCGGCACTTATTCGTGCCAAAGACCAAGACGATGCTTTCAGAATTGCTAATGACAGCCGTTATGGACTGGGCGGTGCTATCTTTTCAAAGGACGAAGAGAAGGCAATTAATTTAGCCCAGCAGCATTTTGACACCGGTATGGTTTACATCAATGGCTATAACTTAGTCAATCCAGGATTGCCATTTGGTGGTGTTAAAGACTCAGGTTATGGTCGTGAGCATGGTGGCTTTGGTATCAAAGAGTTTGTCAATATCAAAGCTGTGCACGTGGTTGGTAAAAAACCTATTTAATTATTAAAATGTTTTAGCCTTGTTTTTTTAAATGCCTTGTTATTCAGTAATGGGGCATTTTTTTTGCTATAAATTACCGATCATTTAAGCACATAAAAAAAGCAGAACCATAACCGGTTCTGCTTTTCTATAAAATATAGCTCTATATTTAAGGCTTCAGTGCCTAATTATTTATCCATAGCTTTAAAGGTAAAGCGGGTAAATAAGATGATTCAGCATTATTATGCGGATTATTCAGATCAATGATACCTTTAGCAATCAGTAATATCGTCCATGGTAGCAGTTGATGTTCACCCTGTTGTACGCGTGCTTGTAGGCTATCAGCAGTGTCTTTTTGATTGACTTCAAGCAGGGCTTGGGTCAAAACAGCACCGGCATCAAGCTCGGCGGTGACCACATGGATACTACAGCCATGGTTGCGTTCACCAGTTTGTATGGCACGCTGATGGGTATCGAGACCCTTATAAGCAGGCAGCAGAGCAGGATGCAGATTAATCATCGGCGCAGGGGCATTCTCGATAAATGCGCCACTTAATACGCGCATAAAGCCCGCTAAGACAATCAAATCAGGCTGCCAAGCGCTTAGCTGCGCGCTGGCATGGGTTTCAAAGGTTTTGATGCCCATGCGTTTGCCGCTCGCAACGTGTGACAGCACAGCGACTGGAATAGATGCGTCATTGGCACGTGTGATGGCATAAGCGTCTTCACGGTTACTGATGACACCTACTATTTCAATCGGTAATGCCCCAGCTTGCATGGCATTAATCAATACTTGCAGGTTGCTACCACTACCAGATACCAGAACGGCAATGCGTAACGACTTATTATTAACTTTTGTCTGACTGTCTAACATTAATGGTACACCACGGCGTCCGCTTCACGGCTAACCATCTCGCCTAACTTCCATGCCTTTTCACCAGCATCGGTCAAGGTTTGAATAGCAGCATCTGCTTTATCTTTAGGGACAACGATGACAAAACCAACACCGCAGTTAAAGGTACGGTACATCTCGCTTTGCTCGATATTACCTTGGGTTTGTAGCCAAGTGAACAGCTCTGAGAACTTCCAGCTGTTGGTATCAATGCTAGCGGCTAGATTCTCCGGTAGTACACGTGGTAAATTATCCGTTAAACCGCCGCCGGTGATATGTGACATGGCATGTAAAGATGAGCTACCAAGAGTGTCTTGCAATGCTCTAATCGCTTTAACATAAATGCGAGTAGGTGCCATTAGTGCGTCTTGAATAGGCTGGCCGTCTAATTGCTCATTGCTAATAGTAATATCAACGCCGCTGACTTCGATGACTTTACGTACCAATGAATAACCGTTTGAATGCGCGCCACTTGAGGCAAGGGCGATTAATACATCGCCTTCTGCCACGTTTTCACCAGTGATAACTTCCGCTTCTTCGACTACGCCGACGCAGAATCCCGCTAGGTCATAATCATCATCTTGATACATGCCAGGCATCTCAGCCGTTTCGCCACCGATAAGTGCGCAATTTGATAATTTACAGCCTTCACCAATGCCAGTGACAACAGTAGCAGCAACATCGACATCAAGCTTGCCTGTCGCATAATAATCTAAGAAGAATAATGGCTCAGCACCGCAAACCAATAAATCGTTTACGCACATAGCAACCAAGTCGATACCGATAGTGTCATGACGGTTTAATTGTAATGCCAGTTTAAGCTTGGTGCCGACACCATCAGTACCCGAAACCAATAACGGTGAGGTGTAACCAGTCGGAATACGACAAAGCGCCCCAAAACCGCCAAGTCCGCCCACAACCTCAGGACGAGAGGTGGCTTTTGCCACTGATTTAATACGCTGTACCAACGCATCGCCAGCATCAATATCAACGCCAGCATCTTTGTAGCTTAAAGAAGGCTTGTTACTCATGGTCATCTCACAAATTTTATAGGGAATGAAGGTCTGTCAGTAGAAAAGCGGATCGGTCGTGTTAATTTCGCAGATAGTGCGCGCATTATACCCAAAAATGACCCTTGCCCGCAAAGCAACTTAGCAATATTTGGCTGATATTTGAAGAAGATTGCTAATAAAGACTGTATCAGGCTCAATAAAAAATTAAGAAACAAAAAATGACTGCTTTTTTGTTGGACTCTGCGATAATAGAACGCCAAAGTCGTTGGCAAAACCTACGACAATGACACTGCTAAATAACATCATAAATATAAAGTTGCTAACGACATAACTTGATTAAAAACCATCATAAGCCAGCATTTTACATTGACTTAATCGTAGGGTTACCCTTAATGATAAACCAACCAATAGATCCCTTTTTCCGGCGCTTATTCATCGTCGTTGCGATTGTTGTGACCGTGTTTTTATTGTATTTGATGATGCCGGTTATCGTACCGTTTATCGTTGCCTTTGTACTGGCTTATTTATTCAATCCGCTGGTCAAGCGTTTATCAAAATATATCAAGCGTTGGATGGCGATTATTATTGTTTATTCGACCATTACGCTTGGTATGGTGCTGCTGCTTTGGTGGTTAATACCAACCTTATGGCACCAACTGCAAGCGGCGTGGGAATATCTGCCCAAAGTATTAAATTGGTATAACCAAGTTGTGCGTGAGTGGTTTGCCAATAATAGCCGCATTCGTCTGCCAGAACTAGAAGCTAAAGGTTTTTCTGAAACCTTGGTTGATTATATGCAGACCAATTACAAGTTTGCTGACGCCAGTACTATGATGAGTCAAATACTGGCTTCTAGTATGAATTTTATCAATAATGCTGGCTTGATTGTCTTGGTGCCGATTTTAACCTTTTATTTCTTGTTTAATTGGGACAAGCGTTTACAGACGTGGCGGCTCGCTATTCCGGCGGCTTATAATGAAAAAGTCGTTCAGATTGCCAAAGAATGTGATCAGGCGCTGATGGCATTTATTAAGGGCCAGCTGTTGGTCATGGTACTACTGGGCGCGATTTATGCGATACAGTTGCAGCTTATCGGACTTGAGCTTGGCTTGATTATTGGTATGGTCGCTGGGGTTGCTAGCTTTGTTCCGTACTTGGGTTTTGGTATCGGTTTTATTTCCGCGATTATTGCCTGTCTGTTCCAGTTTGGCTTAGACTGGACTTATCTAGCGTTGATTGTTGGGGCATTTTTAGTAGGGCAAGCGGCAGAAGGTTATGTTTTGCAGCCACTATTGTTAGGTGACAAGATTGGTCTGTCACCGTTATGGGTTATCTTTGCGGTATTGGCAGGGGCAAGTTTACTGGGTTTTGTTGGTATGCTTATCGCGTTACCGGTGTCCGCTGTGCTTAATGTTTTATTCCGTCATCTGTATGCTTATTACCAATCTACTGACTTTTATAAAGGTCGTAAACAGTTGGCTTTATTTGAAGAAAAATAAATTTATAATAAAGTGACCTTGTAGCGCTTTTTTTTGCTAGTTAAGTGTGAATTTTAGCACCTCATCAATCATTTATAATTTATTGTAAAATGGATAAATAGGGATTGATTGGGCTTAATGGGTAAAAGACTTGTCAGTCATTTTGCAAATATGTTATATATAGGCGCAGTATCAACGGTATTTGCCGTTACTAGGTTGGCTTTGCTAAGTGTAAAAGTTAGCAAAGCCAGTTTACAGAATATTAGTCGTTTAGCCTTTTTAGTGATTGCGCTACGCAAACCGAGTTGATGATTCATGGCAGAAGCACAGCTAAGTCTCAATCTGGACATTAAGCATGATGCGAGTCTCAGCGACTTTGCCGGTCCGGGTTGGATATCTATTATCGATGCAGTGCGGCAGCTCCATGTCGGCCTGATTGGTCAGCTGTACCTATTTGGCAGCCCAGAGACGGGCAAGTCGCACTTATTATCCGCCATTTGTGAGTCGTTTATTGAGATGGACAAATCGGCAATTTGTCTGTCATTGAATGAGCTGATTCATACCGATGTCAATGTTCTATCCTCTCTAGAGAATTTTTCCCTGCTTGCGATTGATGATTTAGAGGTGCTTGAGCAAAGCAGTCAATGGCAAGAAGCATTGTTTCACCTGATTAATCGTAGCCGAGAAGGGCAGCGTCAGCTGATTTTTGCTTCTAACAAACCGGCGACCGAATTACCATTTCAGCTAACAGACTTGCTTACCCGTTTGGCGCAATCGCCAAGCTTTAAAGTGCCGACAGGTCACGACTTGGCAGACCGTCAGGCATTGTTGCAATCTATCTTACGCCGGCGTGGTTGGCAGTTCGATGAGCGCATTATTGATTATTTGCTTACTGAAGGCCCGCATCGTATCGGCGCTATGATGGACGTACTGAACTATATCCAGCCTATGTTCTCCAATCTTGGGCGTAGTAATATATCCAAAGCGGTCATCAGTGATGCGCTGCGCACCATCGATGAACAAACGCTTGCCGCCGAGCTTGCCGATATCGCCCAAGAAACGCAAGTAGATAATGAGGTCGCCAATCAAGACCAACATACTATGCCGCTCGATTTTTAATCTTTAGTTTTTAACAATCATAAACACGCCCTTTATACCGCCACCTTACTATCTCTGGAATAACTTATGAAACCAAACGCTTCTTTGCTAAAAAAACTGACTGTTGGCTCGTTACTAATGACTGCTGGCTCAGTATCGATGTTATCGCATGCTGCAGTGACCTTGCTGGTTGATGACCATATCAAAGTGACTGCGATTAATGGCCAAGAAATCCAGCAAAGCGCGTTTCAGCCATTGAAGAAGTCTTTTACTCTAGAGCCGGGTCAGCATGCGATTACCGCTAAATATGATCGTTTATATAACTTGCGCCGTGATGAACACGATTATTTGCGCTCGGGTAATGTGAGTGTGACGGCAGAATTGAAAGACAATCAAACCTACCGTCTCACCATGCCAAATCAGCCAGAAAAATATGAAGCGGCAAGAGAATATGCTAAGCGTCCAACACTGGCAGTGCAGCAGAATAACACTATCGTGGCAAGCCAGCAGAGTCTAGGGGGTAATCAAGGTGGTTTGTTGTCAGGTTTGGGTAAAACATTGGGCGGCGTATTTGGTGGCGCTGATGATGCCGAGCTACAAAACCAACGTGCGATAGCTGCTTTAGGTCAACCTACTGCCAGCACTGTAAATACAGGCGCAGTGACCACGATTTCGCAAACCACAAGCGCTGCTGCATCTACCAATACTTTAGATCAGTTTATGCAAATTTGGCTCCAAGCAACCCCAGCTGAGCGCGAGAAAATGCGTCAGTGGATTCAGAAGTAAAAAGTAATTAATTGGCAAACCCAGCGCAAAAAAAGCACCTATTAGGTGCTTTTTTCTTACTTATTCATTCACTAATGACGTTTTTATAAACGGTAATTTAGTGATAACCGATTCTTCAGCAGTTATTTAGCCAAAAAAGCGTTATACATCCAAATCAGCTTTTCTTGCTGTTGTACGTACTCATCAACTAAGTCAGCCGTACCTTGGTCTTCAGCTTTCTGTGCTAACGCTGACACTTCACGTTGCTCTTCAATCAGCGCTTGTAGGCCAGTCACCACGCCTTTCACACAAGCATTACCGTCTTTTACGTTTTTATCTTCTTGAATGCTAGTATGTTGGCTAAAGTCGCTATAAGCATGAAGCGGCGTGCCACCCAAGGTTAAAATACGTTCAGCGATTTCATCAATTTCAACTTGCAAATTGGTATACAGCTCTTCGAACTGTGGGTGCAAAGTGAAGAAATGCTCACCTTTTACGTTCCAGTGATAGCCACGTACGTTGATGTAAAACATATGATAGCTTGATAATAAATTGTTTAGCTTCGCAATCACTTCGCTCATATCTGCTTTTTCTAGACCGATTTGGTTGGTCGCATTATTAGTATTACTCATAATATTATCCTTATAGTTTGAGTGTTCATTTAATAGGCTGATTATTTTTATAAATGTAAACTTTAACAGCCTGACATAAATGTAGAAGCCTAAGAGTGTAGCAAGTCGTCTCCTGCATTGCTATGCTCGTTATATATCTTCTATGCTTTTTATTGCTTCTACACTTTATCTGTTCATGCTTATTATAATAGCAAAGAAACCATGATAAGTTAAATTTAATTAATCGAATTCTCTAATTGATTTACCTAAACCACGGCGTCTTTATTATTTAGTTTTGGCTATTCAGTCTATATTATACAATTCAAGCTATCGTACAAGGCTAATAAGTCATGCTAACAACCTAGCAGCCGATTTATACTTTTGCAGGTGGTTGCAAGTTTTCAGGATTTAAGCCTTTAGCAGGAATCACTTCTAGTAAATGCTGACGTACCGTATCGATTGGAAATTTCTGCGCTTGTAAGCGTTTCGGAACGATTTGGCTGCCTTGCTGACCTTTCATCTCAAACATCATAAAGATATAGTCATCGGTTTCATCCCAGCTTTTAATCGCAGTCCATGGAATAACCGCTTGCTGAGTGCTACCGGGACGCATTTGCATGCCGCGCATCTGATTGCTATTAAACATATCAGGCTGATTGACCGGCATTGCCATCACTAGACCGTGCTTTTGCACCCCCAATTTCATCTGGCGCATTTCATCGGGCATTTCTTGGTCAGCGACTTGTTTTTCAAACTCTCTTTTGACATACCATTTAAAGCCAAGGGTACGAACCAACAGATAAATGACCACAGACGCTAGCATGAGCCAGAAAATAATGGTCGAATAACCGGTCAAAAAAACCAGACCAGCAAGGGCTAAAATGACAGCTACTGCCATAATAATCCACTCTTTTATTTTAATGCTCGACAGGCCAAAAGAGGGGCTGGCACTGGCAAATAGCTCATACTGTGCTTGGTGAAATTCAGCCTCAGTTAAGTTTAAGGCGACAGGTTGTAGCGTGTAGGGGTACAGGGCCATAAAGGTTTCTCAGATACTTAGATTAAAAGCGTGGGATGAAAAGCGCCAAAGCGAAGCTGCGATGCCGTGCTTGGCTGGCAGTAGAATAAAGATATGCGCTTATCTTACCGAAAACTGCTCTTAAATGAAACATATAAGCGGGTCTGTTGACGGATAGCAGGGTTATTTCTCAGATAGCATCGTTATTTATGGGATAGTTAATCAGATGGCTTGGTTAATAAGAGAATTATGCGGCTTATATTACGGCGTCTTTACTTAGCAAAGCTGCCGTAAAAAACAGGCGAGATTTAGCTGAAATATAGCCAAAATATGGTCAAATCTGCTGGGTCTTGGTATGATAGTGACTATTATTTATTTTTATGATTGACATAGCATCATTGCGCAGCTTTATAACGATATTATAAGGCTTTGCGCGCCATTTCGTATTTTTTCAGTATAACTTGGCTACTATTTTCCCTTTTTATTTTTCACTCACTTTTAGCGCTACAGGCAACTATTATGATTGACCCAAAACTCTTACGCGGTGATTTAACGGATTTACAACAGCAGCTGGCCACGCGTGGTTATAAGCTTGATATGGCGTTTTGGCAAAATATTGAAAACGAACGTAAATCCTTGCAAGTCAAAACTGAAGAGCTGCAATCGCGCCGTAATGCGGGTGCTAAACAAGTGGGTGCGCTCAAAAAATCCGGCGAAGATGCCAGTGAATTATTAGCAGAAATGCAAAGTGTCAGCGGTGAGATGAAAACAGCCGAAGATGAGCTGCGTACCTTGCAAGAGCGTATTAGCCAAGCGGCAATGCAAATCCCAAATATCCCAGCAGCAGATGTGCCATTTGGTACGTCAGAAGACGATAATGTCGAAGTGCGCAAATGGGGTACGCCGCGCGCGTTTGACTTTGAGATACAAGATCATACTCATATCGGCGAAACGCTCGGTATGCTTGACTTTGAAGCGGCAGCTAAGTTGACCGGTAGCCGTTTTAATGTATTAAAAGGTCAGCTTGCGCAAATGCATCGCGCTTTGATTCAGTTTATGCTCAATACCCATACCATCAAATACGGCTACACTGAAACCTATGTTCCTTATATTGTGAACTCTGAGAGTTTAAAAGGTACGGGTCAATTACCGAAATTTGAAGATGATTTGTTTAAATTGACCAATCATACCAATAATGAAGGTACAGATTTTTATCTGATTCCAACCGCGGAAGTACCGATGACCAACTTGGTACGTGGTGAGCGTTTGGATATCAAAGAGTTGCCATTAAAATTCACCGCCCATACCCCATGCTTCCGTAGTGAAGCGGGCTCACATGGGCGTGATACCCGTGGTCTGATCCGTCAGCATCAATTTGAAAAAGTTGAGATGGTCAATATTGCTACCGCTGAGCAATCAGATGACTTGCTTGAGGCGATGACTGGACAAGCAGAATACATCTTACAGCAGCTTAATCTGCCGTACCGCGTGGTCAAATTATGTACGGGTGATATGGGCTTTGCGGCGCAAAAGACTTACGATATCGAAGTCTGGTTACCAAGCCAAGAGACCTATCGTGAAATCTCTAGCTGCTCAAACTGTGGCGATTTCCAAGCACGCCGTATGGGTACGCGCGTTAAAGATGGTAAGCAGACCAGTTTGGCGCATACGTTAAATGGTTCAGGTTTGGCCGTTGGTCGTACCTTACTTGCGGTGATGGAAAATCATCAAAACGCTGACGGCAGTATCACGATTCCAGAAGTGTTGCGTCCATTTATGGGTGGTATTGAAACCATTAGCGCTTAATAAGTCAGTTATCTATCATAATTTTCAACAATAAGCGGCGAGTTTCTATGTTGACTCGCAGTTTGTGATTAGCAATCTAACATTGTTTGTCGTTTAACAAAACTGATAGGAGTGATTGCTAAATACAAACGCTCCTGTCAGCGCATTTTTAGTTTGGCTTATGGCAAATATGTTAAGATTGTCATTTAATATGGTCGTTTAATTAAATCCCTAATTCTTAAGAGCGTTTATCGCGCTCTTATTGTACTGTTCAGTCGATTTTTTGCTTGTCATCCATACTTCTCATTTGAATATTAGGACACTCTATGCCAGCTCCAATTAGCGAACGTAAATTAGCCAATGCCATCCGTGTGTTGTCGTTTGATGCGGTTCAAAAAGCCAACTCTGGACATCCGGGCGCGCCGATGGGCATGGCTGATATTGCTGAAGTTTTGTGGCGTAAGTTTTTAAAGCACAACCCAGCCGATCCACAATGGCATAACCGTGACCGCTTTGTGTTATCAAACGGTCATGGCTCAATGCTTATTTATTCATTGCTGCATTTAACAGGTTACGATGTCAGCGTTGATGATCTAAAAGGCTTTCGTCAGTTGCATTCAAAAACGCCAGGCCATCCTGAGCTTGGCTATACCCCAGGTATTGAGACAACGACTGGTCCATTAGGTCAAGGTATTGCTAATGCCGTTGGTTTTGCTATTGCAGAGAAGACGCTTGCCGCGCAGTTTAACCGTGATGGTCATAACATCGTCGACCACCATACGTATGCATTCCTAGGCGATGGCTGCTTGATGGAAGGTATCAGCCATGAAGTTTGCTCGCTAGCTGGCACGTTAGGTCTTGGCAAGCTGGTATTCTTTTATGATGACAATGGCATCTCAATCGATGGGAATGTCGAAGGCTGGTTTACTGATGATACGCAAGCCCGCTTTGAAGCCTATGGCTGGCAGGTGATTAAAGTTGACGGTCATGATACTGATCAGATTACGCAAGCTACTGAACAGGCGATCAAAGAAACCTCTAAGCCAAGCTTAATTATTTGTAAAACCACGATCGGTGCTGGTAGTCCAAACAAGCAAGGCTTAGCGGCTAGCCATGGTGCGCCATTGGGTGATGATGAAATTGTCTTAACCCGCGATGCGCTATCTTGGAAGCATGCACCATTTGAATTAGATGACGAAATCTATGAAGCGTGGGATGCCAAAGCCAAAGGCGATGTACAACAAAAGAACTGGGATGCCGACTTTGAAGCGTATAAAAAGGCTTATCCAGAATTGGCAGCTGAATTACTACGTCGTTTAAATGGCGAATTGCCTGCTGAATTTGATAGCCAAGCACAAGCGTATATCCAACAAACCCAAGCGCAGGGCGGTGATGTTGCCAGTCGTAAAGCCAGTCAAAATGCCATTAATACTTTGCAGCCATTATTGCCAGAGCTGTTAGGCGGTTCAGCAGATTTGGCTGGCTCGAATCTTACGCTATTTAAAGGCGCGAAAGGCATTGAGAAAGACGCCGATGGCAACTATATCTATTACGGCGTCCGCGAGTTTGGTATGACGGCGATTGCCAATGGTATCGCGCTGCATGGTGGTTTTATCCCTTACGTGGCCACATTCCTGATGTTTATGGAATACGCGCGCAACGCTGTCCGTATGGGCGCATTGATGAAGCAGCGCATTATCCACGTTTATACGCATGACTCAATCGGTTTGGGTGAAGATGGTCCAACGCATCAGCCAGTCGAGCAACTAACCAGTTTACGTACCACGCCTAATCTACGTACTTGGCGTCCGTGTGATGCGACTGAATCTGCTACTGCTTGGGTAGAAGCGATTAAGTCTGAACACAATCCATCTGCATTGATTTTCAGCCGTCAAAGCTTGCCACATCAAGCACGTGATATTGAGCAAGTCGCTAATATCACTAAAGGTGGTTATGTCCTAGCGAAAGAGCAAGGCGAGCTACAAGCCATTATCATTGCAACGGGTTCAGAAGTAGGTTTAGCCATGGAAGCGTATGCAACGTTGAGCGAAAATGGTGTTGGCGTACGTGTAATATCTATGCCATGTGCAGAAATCTTTATGGAGCAAGATGCTAGCTACCGTGAAGACGTATTGCCAGCCAATATCCGCGCTCGCGTCGCTGTAGAAGCGGCACATGTAGATTACTGGTATAAGTTCGTTGGCCTTGATGGTAAAGTCATCGGTATGACGACTTATGGCGAGTCAGCGCCAGCAGATCAGCTCTATGAAGAGTTTGGCATTACCGCTGAAGCTGTGGTTGATGCGGTAAATAGTTTGGTGTAATTAATCAAAGCTTAGACTTAGTTTTTGAGTTTATGAAAGAGCTGCTGGAGTAATCTGGCGGCTCTTTTTTTTGTGATTAATTTTTGGTTTTGAATGATTATAAATGGATTGATGATTAGTTTGGTGTTGAGGCGTGATACACAATGAATTGTTAAGCTGTAACGTAAGGTGCGACACGCGCGCCCCAAAGTATAAACATGAAACAATAAAATGAATGTACTTATTTACGTAAAAACTCTGCGCTAAGCTAATGATGGATATAGTTTTAATTCCGAAATAGTTTATATTAATTAATTCTCGGTTTTAATCAAGCTTAATAGGGTGTTCTATATCGAGCCGTTATTAGTGTTCTATCTGGTTTGCTAATTTAAAGCGAGCTTAAGGACGTGTACCTGTTTTGTACTGGGACGTTGATTAGACATGAAGATTGACTTACCATCAAGTATCTAAATGTCTTATATAATATGATTCAGGAGAGTTATCATGTCGAATAAATCGGTTAAAAAACAAGCGAAAGATGATACTACGTTAAGTAAAAAGGTTCAAAAAAAGCTAAGTAAGCTGAATCTGCAACGTCAGAAAGAGCAAGATAAAGTAGACAAGGTGCGTCAAAAAGAGCTAGGAAAGTTAGATAAACAGCGTCAAAAAGAACAAGACAAAGTGGATAAGAAGATTCAAGCAATGATAGACGATATCAACCAAAAGGCAATGAAAAAGCAAGAAAAAATAGATACCAAAATTCAGAAAAGAAGAAATAAAATAGACAAAGCTGGTATAGCAGAAGATCAAATATGGCAGTACTAAAAATTTTAAAAAATATGGTTTTAATATTTAATAGGTTTTCGATTGATTTTTCAGGTCATAATGATTCTAAATAATGGAGCGTTTCTGTAAAAGAGCGTCTTAAAAATCTATTGTGTTATCTACCCAACTTAGAACTTCTAAGTTGAGTTTTTTTTGTCACTTAATTAGCAGCAATCAGCTTACCTGATATTTCAAGCGGAATGATATTACTAATCAGTTTCGGGAAAGCCGTCACCCCGTAGCTATAGCGATCTACCATGCCCGTGGCGCGAAACTTTAACGTCGGTTGAGAGGTTGCAGGGTCAATTTCGACATCCGATAGAGTAACTCTCACCGTCAACGGTTTGGTTTGACCTAAAACCGTAAAATCACCGGTCACATTGGCTTCTTTAGGCGTAATCATCGTGACTTTTTTTGAGACAAATGTCATCGTCGGATATTGCTGAGTATTTAGTAGCTCTTTTCGGCGCAAAAAGGCATCGCGTAAACCGCGCTCGGTATCGATACTATTGGTATGCACGGTAAAATTAATGGTCGTACTTGCCGGTTTTTTGACATCATAATTGATGGCGCCATTTACCTTACGGAACTTACCATCGGTGGTCGCCTTGCCTAAGTATTTGACCTCAAAATCCACATTGGTTTTTGGTACATCCAGCTTCCACTTTTGTGGCATCGTGCTTGCGGCCAGCCCCATTACTGGTAAGGAGAATAATAAAGAGGTGCTTAACGTGATTTTAAGCCAAGAAGCGGCGCGTGTATTCATACGTATGATCCAAAGGGTAGTATTAAAGTCGTCAGTATTGAAAGTACTTTTAAAGTGGTTTTAAAGTATTACTGAGCGTTATAGCTTAAATAATAATGCGATAGCGTACTACAACTGTGCTGTTTCAATGTATTATTAAAGTTATGGGTTGTTATAAAAGTAAGCATTAGTAAGGGATTATCGCTTAAAATAAATAATGTAATTCTCTATATAGTAGAAACAATCATGTCGCTAATGTCCAGCTTTAAAGGTGTTTTAGGCGAAACCGTCATTAACATTGCCATGTGGTTAAAACTTGAAAAAGATGTTTATCATCGCCTGAATAATATCACTTTGCCATTGGCAAATGGTGGCAGTACCCAAATTGATCATGTCATCGTCTCTATATATGGCATCTTTGTCATCGAAACCAAAAACTATAAAGGCTGGATATTCGGTAATGAGAAACAAAGACAGTGGACGCAGGTCATCATGGGTCGTAAGTATAAATTTCAAAATCCACTGCGGCAGAATTATCTGCATATCAAAACATTAGCAGATTTGTTAGAGCTGGATTTGAGTTATTTCCATTCGATGATTGCGTTCATTGGTGAGTGTGAGCTTAAAACTCGCGATGAGTTGCCAGAGCATGTATTGACGAGCGACATGGCATCTTACGTTAAGAAAAAACAACATGAGCTATTGAGCGAAGATGAAGTCAGGGATATCGTTGAGCAGATTGAAAGCAATAGATTTAGTAAATCTTGGAAAACCAATAAGCAGCACAGAGCCTATTTAAAAGACAAGCATAGCCCGTCAAACAAGCAAGCTAGTGATAAGCCAGATGCTAAAGCAGTGACTAAACCAGCTAATCAGCCTACGTCTGAGCCATTAGTAAAAGAGCCTCCTAAAAAAACCATTCTTCAAAGCAGAGAAGTGCTGCGATGGTCTGGTCAAACAGAAGTGGCGCAGGCTGACATAGTGAGTACACCGTCTACCAGTATTCCGCCTAGCAATAAACAGCCTAGCCACAAGCAGTTCAGCAAAAATGATGTTTTTCTTACACCGTTTGAGATTATAGAGTCGGAGCTAAAAACACATAAAACGGTGCCCATTGAGCCAATAGATTATGTAACTATTTTAGCTCAAGCGCCAAATTGCCCGAAGTGCAATAGCGAGATGGTTAAACGCGTTGCCAAAAAAAGTATTCGCCAAGGCCAGACCTTTTTTGGTTGTAGTCGATTTCCGAAGTGTCGCGGGGTGGTGAATGTTGATTAGCAAATAACGACTTTACCCGTAAATCTCTTCTAAGCGTAAACAGGCAACCAATCGACCGTCCCATTCGCGCAACTTTGGCTCTATTTCACTACATTGTGATTTGGCATAAGGACAGCGCTTGTGCAGGGCGCAGCCACTTGGCGGATTAAGCGGACTGGGAAGCTCACCATGTAGGGTTAAATCATTTTTATGACCACTGACAGTCGGTGCGGCCGCTAATAAAGCAATGGTATAAGGATGCTTTGGCGCATTATAAATCGCTTCTTTAGACCCATGCTCAACAGCTTGACCGAGGTACATTACCATGACATCATCAGCGACATGGCGCACTACTGACAAATTATGTGAGATAAAAACGTAAGCGGTATGATATTCATCCTGTAAATCCATAAATAGATTTAACACTTGCGCTTGAATCGACACATCTAGCGCGGAGGTCGGCTCATCAGCGACGACAATTTTAGGGTTTAACATCATTGCGCGGGCGAGGGCAATCCGTTGGCGCTGACCACCCGAAAACATATGCGGATAACGGCCAGCATGTTCAGGACGTAGACCGACATTTCTCATCATATCGTTTATTTTGTCACGCTTTTCTTCTTTAGATAGCTTGGTATGAATATCTAAAGGTTCAGTCAATTGATAGCCAATCGTATGACGCGGGTTTAGGCTGCCATAAGGGTTTTGAAATACCATCTGAATTTCGGTACGCAATTCTTTGAGCGCTTTTCGGCTGTAGCCGGTCGTTGCTTCATCGTTGATAAACAGCTCGCCGTTAGTCGGCTGCTCAATAAGCGTCAACTGGCGGGCAAGCGTTGATTTACCGCAGCCTGACTCACCAACGACTGCAAGCGTCTTTCCCGCTTCAAGCTCAAACGAGATACCATTTAACGCTTTAACATAAGCTTTAGGCTTGCCCAATCCTTGTGAGACGGGGTAATGCTTGTGTAGGTTGTCTGCTTTTAAGACCACTTTATGACTCATGCTGTGACTCCAAAGTAGCAGGGTGATGGGTAGAGGTGCGAGTAGGTAGATTAGGCAATTCAGAGTGAATACAGCGCACTTTGCCATTAGGCGTATCTAAAATGGGCGGCGGTACTTCACAAGCCGGTTCTTTATACGGACAACGCGGAGACAATAAGCAACCGCTTGGGCGATCATATTGGCTGGGTACGACACCCGGCAAGCTATTGAGTCTATCTTGACCGATAGCTAGCTCAGGGATGGCTTGTAGCAAAGCTTCAGTATAAGGGTGGGCAGGATGTTGAAAAATCTCCGGCACTGTACTGGTTTCGACCACTTGTCCGGCATACATAACGGCGACATCGCGTGAGTTTTGCGCGACCAAACCCAAGTCATGGGTAATTAATACCATTGCCATTTGTTTTTCACGTTGTAAGCGCCCGAGCAAATCCATAATTTGCGCTTGCACCGTGACGTCAAGCGCCGTGGTTGGCTCATCGGCGATAAGCAGTTTTGGCTCACATGCAATCGCCATCGCAATCATAACCCGCTGACTCATACCGCCCGATAATTGATGCGGATATACTTTGAGTCGATTTTTAGCATCCGGCATCTCAACCAATTCTAGCAGCTCTAAGATACGCGCCTGTACTGCTGCACCGCGCAGTCCAAGATGCTTGCGTAGTACTTCACCCAACTGCATCTCAATGGTGAAGCTTGGATTTAGGCAAGACATGGCATTTTGAAAAATCATAGAAATGTCTTTGCCAATGATGCCGCGCTTTTCTTTGGCTGACATACTCAGCATATCTTTATTATCAAACATCACCCGCTTGGCACGAACTGTCGCAGAGGGCGGCAATAGTCCCATGAGCGCCATCATAGTGACCGATTTACCCGAGCCTGATTCACCGACGACGGCGATGACTTCGCCTTGGGTGATTTTCAAGGACACATCATCGACGGCGCGAAAAGCACGCGCGCCTTGACCAAAAGTGACCGAAAGATTTTCAATATCTAACAACAGTGGCGCTTCTTTTATTAACGAGCCATTCATAGAAGTATTGGTAAGCGCTGTTTTATCTAAGGTATCAGTCATCTTAGGTCACCTGCTTTAATTTGGGATCTAGCGCATCACGTAAGCCATCACCCGTCAGGTTAATCGACAAGGCAGCTAAGAAGATGGCGACACCCGGCCAAATAGCGAGCCAAACATTACTTTGAATATATTGCCGCGCTGTACCGAGCATTGCGCCCCATT
The DNA here is from genome assembly GCF_904846285.1 of Psychrobacter immobilis. Lineage (GTDB taxonomy): Bacteria > Pseudomonadota > Gammaproteobacteria > Pseudomonadales > Moraxellaceae > Psychrobacter > Psychrobacter immobilis_D. Next base: position 112,590 of record NZ_CAJHAD010000001.1, read on the forward strand.
CGGCATCTGGCGGTTGCACGCCAAAGCCTAAGAAACCAATCGCACCTGCTTCTAAAATAGCAGAGGAAAAAATCATTGTTGCTTGGACGATGAGCGGCGCCATACAATTTGGCAAAATGGTGATAAACAATAAGCGCAGCACGCCAGCCCCCATGACTTGCGAAGCAACAAAGTACTCACGTTGTAGCTCTACCATGGCGGTAGCGCGTGTCAGACGGATAAAAGGCGGCGTACAAACCAATGCAATGGTAATAATGGTGTTGGTCATAGACGGCCCTAAGATAGCCGCAATAATAATCGCCAATAGCAAGCTTGGATAGGACATCAAAATATCATTGACTAGCATCACCGCCTTGCCCCAAACCTTTGGCCAAAACGCGGCGCTAAGTCCTAACGAGACGCCAACCAACATAGCAAGGGTCGTCGCACTTAGACCGATAAATAGGGAATAACGTGCGCCATACATCACCCGAGATAAGGTATCTCGACCGGCATCATCAGTCCCAAGCCAAAACATCGTATCGCCGCCACTTAAAAACGCGGGCGGCAATTGCTCTTGACCGGTAAATAATTCATAAGGGTCATGCGGCGCAAGGGCGGGCGCGAGTATGGCGATAATCACCATCAAGGCCAGTACTATAAAACCAAGTACCGCGCCTTTATTGCGGCAAAATGTGGATAAAAATAGCTGCCAAGATGACGGCGGTGTCGCTGCCATCAGCTTAAGATCAGAGGGAAGAACAGAAGGCTTCATGAGCATTTCCTACAGTGGCTAGTGCTTTGCTAATATTTAAAGTTTTAGAGTTTTAGCCTTAATAAGTATTAAGCATTTGCTAAAAAATCACTCAAAACCATGCAAACAACAATAGCCACTATTTATAATATGAGTATTTATCAATGTTAAATTAAGAAGTATGTCTGATGCGCGGATTGATCAGACCATACAAAATATCAATAAATAAACTAACCAAAATCAAGGCGGTGGCGACCAATAAGATACCGTTTTGCACAATAGGATAATCACGGGTAAAGAAGCCGTCGAGTAGCCAATTACCAACACCTGGCCAACTAAAGATAGTCTCAGTGATAATAGCGCCAGCGAGCAAGGTTGCCATCTGTAAGCCAATTACAGTCACCACCGTAATCAAGGCGTTGCGCATGACGTGTACCAATATCACGCGGCGCGGCGATAAGCCTTTGGCGCGCGCAGTACGCACATAGTCTTCATCCAATACCTCTAGCATCGCCGAGCGCGTCATACGTGCAATCATCGCGAGTGGTATGGTCGATAAAGCAATAGACGGTAAGATAAAGTGTTTTACCACGTCCCAAAATGCGCCCGGTTCACCTGAGGTCAAGGAACCTAATAGCCATGAGCCATATAAAGGTTTAACGTCCAAAAACTGCGCGACAGATATCACACCGGCGACGGGTAATAGGCCTAGATAATGGGCAAATATACCGGTTAGGATAGGTCCTAATAAATAAATGGGCATAGAGTAGCCAGCCAGCGCTCCTGACATCAAGGTGTAATCAATCCATGTACCACGGCGCAGCGCGGCAAAAATACCTAAGCTCACCCCAATGATACTGGCAATGACAATGGCGCACACAGCTAGCTCTAAGGTTGGTACAAAATGGGCAAAGAAGTCTGGTAATACGGGGGTACGGGTACGAAAAGAAGTGCCAAAATCACCGGTCAATATACCGCTTAAATAATCCCAATATTGGATAATAAGAGGTTTGTCTAAACCAAGTCTTTCTAAGGCACGAGCATGCAGCTCTGGATCGACCATACGCTCACCCATCATAATCTCGACGGCATCTCCAGGGACGAGCCGAATCAGGGTAAATGTCGATAGCGTTAAGCCAAGATAGACAGGAATGAGAATGGCAATACGACGCAAAATATAAAGTAGCATGGGCTGCTCAATAGTTGTGGTTCAATAGTTATGGTTTAATAATTCTAAGTTGATGACTAGAATGTTGATAATGATGAGAGTGTCGGTGACAGGATGCTTAACAAAGCGCTTAATTCATATAAATACGGCTGGAGCAGAGTATCTGACCCAGCCGAATAGCAATTAAACAATCGTGCATGTTTTACCGGACTTCATCAGTTAAGATTATTCAATCTTTACACCATCGAAGCGTATTGAGCCAAGTGGACTGATTTTATAATCGACGACGTTTGGTGCGGTGAATACCGTTACCACCGAATGCGCCATCGTGGTCCAAGGCAGTTGCTCTTTAAATATTTGCTGAGCTTTTACATAGTCATTGACGCGATCATCTTGATTGGTAATCTGACGGGCGTTGGTTACTAAACTGTCAAAGTCTTTATTACACCAGCGTGAGTAGTTATTGCCACCGACCGCATCACAAGATAATAGCGAACCAAGCCAGTTATCTGGATCGCCATTGTCACCCGTCCAACCTGCTAAGATAACATCAGGCTCACCTTTAGCGGCGCGTTTTAGATACTCGCCCCACTCATAAGTGACCAGCTTGGTATTAACACCAATCTTCGCCCAATCTGCTTGCAACATTTCAGCCATGAGCTTGGCATTCGGGTTGTAGGGGCGCTGAACTGGCATATACCAGAGGTTGATGGCAAGTTTGTCAGCTCCTGCTTCTTTCATAAGCGCTTTGGCTTTTTCGACGTCATAAGGGGCATCTTTAATCGATTTATCGTAACCCCATTGCGTGGGTGGCATAGGATTGGTGGCTTTAAGCCCTTCGCTTTGATAAACGGCGTTGATAATAGCTTCTTTGTTGATGGCCATATCTAATGCTTGACGAACTTTAAGGTCGCTAAGCTTTGGCTTTTCAACGTTATAGCCGACATAACCGATGTTGAAGCCGGGTTGGTCAAGCACGGTGGCCTTACCAGATTTTTTAACAGACTCAATTTCGGCAGGTTTTGGATAAGCGGACACATGACATTCGCCAGCTTGCACTTTTTGCGCACGAACCGCCGAGTCTTTAGTGATAACAAATACAAGATTATCGATATGAATATCGTCTTTGTTCCAATAATCTGGATTTTTGGTATAACGAATTTGCGCGTCTTTTTGGTAGGAGGTAAAGACGAAAGGTCCGGTACCTACTGGTTTGGTGTTGATATCAGCAGCATTACCAGCAGCCATTAACTTGTCTGCATATTCAGCAGAATCGATGTAAGCAAAGGCCATCGCTAGGTTTTGTAAAAACGGCGCATTGGTCTCGCTGAGAGTAATTTTTACGGTATTTTCATCGACTTTTTCGATAGTAGATATCAGATCAGGCAATCCCATGCCGACAGAATACGGGAACTCAGCAGGATAGGCTTTATTAAATTCAAAATCAGGATTGGTGATACGTTCTAGCGTAAAGACTACGTCGTCCGCATTAAAATCGCGGGTTGGGGTAAAGTAATCGGTTTTACCAAATTTGACACCTTTACGTAGATTAAAGGTATAGGTTTTGCCGTCTTCGCTAATATCCCAGCTTTCGGCTAAGGCTGGCTGAATCTCAGTGCCATCTCTTTTGAATTCTACCAAGCCGTTGTAAATAGGATAGGCGCTCGCATCGAAATCAGTACCTGCCGTATACTGTGCGGGATCGAAGCCAGCAGGGCTGCCTTCTGAGCAATAAAGTAGGGTTTTCGCGGCTTTGGCGTCTGAGCTGGCAGCAGTTCCGTCAGTGGTTTTGTTGTCGCCGCTACAGGCGCTGATACCTAAGATAACCGTCGCCAACAGGGTCAATTTGAAAAGTGATTTTTGCATTATTACATCCTATGTAATTATAATTAGTTGCCAAGCATCTTTATAAGTTCGTTTGCGAACCATAAATATGCTTGACGTCCTTTTAATTCCCTTTAAAGCAATTGTTTATATCGTATTGTTGATAAGCAAATAAAAAATGCGTCAGGTTCTATAAACCGTCAGTCAGGTTTGCAAAAAATACTGATATAAATAAGTCGTTTAAATATACTCTGTTAAACACTGCTAATGCAAGGCATCTATAAACTAATTTTGATAGAAAACGTTTCGTTTTAATATCTTTATTGCCGAATTTATTAGTCGTTACTGAATTCAGTAAACTAACGTCGCTTGTCGATTTTTTTCAGTATTCTAAAAACCAGAACATAGACTGTTAATATAAAATTGCCTAAATAAGTTCTAAAGATAGCAACGAAAAAATATGAGCCATATTTTTATACCATCAGCTTATTCTCATTTTATTGAATATAAAGTTTTGAATAGATAAGCTTGTTAAAGAAAAGCAGCCATAATAAGCTGCTTATCCCATTCCATCCTATCCTAACGTATTTTATGACGCGGCTAGCTCAATATGGTTGTGGTTGGCTTTAATAAGGTCGGCCAATTTTTCAGCAATCATAATCGTTGGCGCATTGGTATTAGCGCTAATCAAGGTCGGCATTACGGACGCATCAATAACCCGTAATCCACTGACGCCGCGTACTTTTAATTCTAAGTCGACCACTGATTTGTCATCTGAACCCATACGACAAGTACCGACAGGATGGTAGATGGTATCTGACTTATTGCGGATATAGCCGAGCATACCGTCTTTTTCGATATAAGGAGCAGGGTAGTCTTCGGTGATATATTTTGCGATGGGCGATTCTTGCATAATAGCGCGCGTACGCTCAGCGCCCGCCACCATATACTCTACGTCTTTGGGATGCGAGAGATAGTTTGGATCAATCAATACCGCCGCTGATGGGTCGGCTGAATCAAGCCTTACTGTCCCGCGACTTTCGGGTCTTAAGTAACAGCTATGACAAGAGACGGCAAAGCCGCGTCTAAGATCACGACCATGCTCAATCACGCGCGATATGACAAAATGCAACTGAGTATTTGGCCATTCTTTTGGGTCGTCACCGACACTAAAAAACGCGCCCGCTTCAGCATAGTTGGTAGACAAGAGGCCCGTGCCATCCTTTCTCCACTGGCGAATGCTTTTGGTTAAGGTTGAAATGCTTGCCATACCAATACCGATGACATCAGTGGTATTAACCTTATAATCAAAGACGACGTCTAAATGGTCTTGTAGGTTACCGCCAACCTCGGGCGCATCGACTAAGACATCGATATCATGAGACTGCAAATGCTCAGCAGGACCAATACCCGATAACATCAGAACTTTGGGTGAGCCAAAAGCGCCACCTGATAAAATCACTTCATGGTTTGCCATCACCGTATGCTCGACGCCATCTTTTTCATAAGCGACGCCAACGGCTCGTTTGTCTTCAAAGATGACTCGGTTGGCTTGGGCGTGGGTAATGACGGTCAGATTTGGTCGGCTTTGAACTGGATGCAAATAAGCGGCCGCCGCAGAGCAGCGTTGACCTTGTTTTTCGCCATGAAAATGGGTGACTTGATATAAGCCTGCACCGTCTTGTTTTTTGCCATTAAAGTCATCATTTTGATCTAAACCATTGGCAACGGCAGCTTCTACAAATGCTTTTGAGATATCACGCGGGCTTAATAAGTCGCTGACATGCAAAGGTCCACTATCACCATGCAGCTCATCTGCGCCATGGATATTATTTTCAGCTTTGATAAAGTAGGGCAACACATCGTCAAAACCCCAACCTTCGCAGCCTTGCTCAACCCAGCGCTCATAGTCTAAGGCACTGCCACGGGTATAAATCATGGCATTAATCGCTGATGAACCACCCAAGCATTGCCCACGTGGTTGGAAGCCACGCCGGTTATTCAGATGCGCTTGCGGGGTAGTATGAAAGCACCAATTGTTCAATTTTAGCGGTTTGCCTGGGACTAGGAGAATCAAACCTGCAGGGACACGAACCGCAAGGTCTTTGCCTTCGCCGCCATATTCTAATAAGCAGACACTGATGTCTGGATTTTCTGTCAGCCGGCTGGCAAGCACGCAGCCTGCAGAACCGCCACCCACGATGACGTAATCAAACTTTGGATCAACTTCCATGTTATCTTCCTTATAGCATCCATGCTTATTAAAACGCGCTCATTAAAGCGAGCTTCTAAAATCGCTTCCGTCTTACAGTATCTATTATTTTGCTCAAATAATGCAATAAAAATGACCAAGTGGTATTTGGCAAAGTGATATTGCTCAAAGTGTTATGAAAAACTCAATGTCCGATAAGACATAAAATGCGCTGATATGAGACTTATAGCGTATTGTGAATAAAGTCGCATTTTATAGCGCACATACTTCTGAGCGCACAATAAAGCGCTTACCTTCAGGTATCTCAAGCGAAAAACTGGCCCCACGTCCATCGACCACATCGATGGTCAAATCGGTATGTTGCCAGAGTTTATGCTGCGCTTTACCCATATAAAAAGGACAGCCAGCTAGCTCACCGATGAGCACGTCTTGGCCGCCCACTTTGAACTCGCCCAATGGATAACACATCGGTGAGCTACCATCGCAGCAGCCGCCTGATTGATGAAACATCAGCTCGCCATGTTTAGATTTGAGTAATTCGATTAATGCTTTGCAGGATTCTGTTGCCGTGACTTTCATAATGATTTCCTTATCGTTAGACCCGAACGGATGCCTTTCATAATCATACTGAGTAAAATAAAATATAAAGGGTCGCATCATATTCACTCACATCATTTATCATATGTGGTTGAAAATGATACGACCCTTTACTAATGATTAATCTAGCCAGTCATTGAGACGGTGTTACGGATCTCAAAATATTATAAAGCATGTGGCAACATAATTGTTGCTACATACTATAGTCAATGACAATGCGACCTTCGATTTTGCCATCACGCATACGATCAAAGATATCATTGATATTTTCTAGTGGCTCAGCGGCAACGGTGGCTTTTACTTTGCCTGCTGCTGCCATGTCTAGCGACTCTTGCAAGTCGAGACGCGTACCAACGATTGAGCCACGAATGGTAATACCGTTTAAAACAGTATCAAAAATGGATACTGGGAATTCGCCCGTTGGTAGACCATTACAGACCAAAGTACCACCGCGTCGTAACATGCCCAACGCTTGATCAAAGGCTTTTGAAGATACCGCTGTCACGAGCGCACCGTGAGCACCGCCGATTTCTTTTTGTAGATATTCAGCAGGGTCAGTATTTTTCGCATTGACAGTGACTTTGGCACCCAGTTTTTTAGCGAATGCCAGTTTTTCTTCATCAATATCCACAGCAGCAACGTTTAATCCCATTGCTATGGCATACTGAACAGCCATATGTCCCAGTCCACCGATACCTGAAATGACAACCCAATCGCCTGGCTTGGTGTCGGTCATTTTAAGACCTTTGTAAACCGTGACGCCTGCACATAACACTGGTGCAATTTCAATAGAGTCAACGCTTTCAGGAATGATACCGACATAGTTGGCATCTGCTAGTACATATTCTGCAAAGCTGCCGTTTACGGAATAACCAGAGTTTTGTTGGCTTTCGCATAAAGTTTCCCAACCACCTAAGCAATGGGTACAGTGGCCACAAGCAGAGTAGAGCCAAGGGATACCGACTCGGTCGCCTTCTTTGACATGGTGCACATTGTCACCAACGGCAGTGATAAGACCAACGCCTTCGTGGCCTGGGATAAACGGTGGGCAAGGTTTGACTGGCCAATCGCCCTCAATGGCATGCAAATCGGTATGACAGACACCTGATGCCTGCATTTTTACGACGATTTGACCAGCACCTGCGGTTGGAATATCTACTTCTTCAATTTCTAAGGGTTGTCCGAATTCATGCAGCACGGCCGCTTTCATTTTATTACTCACGTTGTAACTCCTTGTCATCGTTCTTTACATTAAGATGCTCAGCGAGCATCGAGGTCGCACTTTACAGTTTTGCCATAAAGTGCTTTGAAAAACAGAATTAAAAGAAGCCCATCGCTTTAGGACTGTACGATACGAGCATGTTTTTGGTTTGCTGATAGTGATCAAGCATCATCAGATGGTTTTCGCGACCGATACCAGACTGCTTATACCCACCAAACGCTGAATGCGCAGGATAAAGGTGATAACAGTTCGTCCAAACGCGACCGGCTTTAATGCCGCGACCGAAACGATAAGCGCGAGTGCCGTTACGCGTCCAGACACCAGCACCTAGACCGTATAAGGTATCATTGGCAAGCGCCATGGCTTCTTCATCGTCTTTAAAAGTGGTGACGGCAAGCACAGGACCAAAGATCTCTTCTTGGAACACGCGCATATCATTGGTGCCTTCAAAGATGGTTGGCTGTACATAGTAACCGTTTGCCATGTCGCCATCATGTTTGGCAATTTCACCGCCGACAAGGACTTTTGCCCCTTCTTTTTTACCAATATCGAGATAAGAGAGGATTTTTTCTAATTGATCTGAGCTGGCCTGAGCGCCAATCATGGTATCGGTATCGAGCGGGTTACCCATTTTGATGGCTTTAACGCGGGCGATACAGCGTTTCATAAATTCATCATAGATGCTTTCGTGCACGAGGGCACGTGATGGGCAAGTACAGACCTCACCTTGGTTGAGCGCAAACATGACCAAGCCTTCAACGGCTTTATCTAAGAAGTCATCGTCTTCATCCATGATATCGGCAAAGAAAATGTTTGGACTTTTGCCACCCAGCTCTAGCGTTACCGGAATGATATTTTCACTGGCGTATTGCATAATTAAGCGACCAGTGGTGGTCTCACCAGTAAAGGAAACTTTATCGATACGCGGGTTAGAAGCGATTGGCTTACCGGCTTCAACACCAAAACCGTTAACGACGTTTAGTACGCCTTTTGGTAAAATGTCCGCCGCGCCTATTAAGTCAAGCATGTACAGAACAGAAGCAGGGGTTTGCTCGGCAGGCTTAAGGACGACACAGTTACCCGCTGCAAGCGCAGGGGCAATTTTCCAAATCGCCATCAGAATAGGGAAGTTCCAAGGAATGATTTGACCAACGACACCTAGTGGCTCATGAAAATGATAGGCGACGGTATCTTCATCAATTTGGCTGATGCCGCCTTCTTGTGCGCGGATAACGCCAGCGAAGTAACGCAAATGGTCGATAGCGATTGGAATATCAGCTGCGAGGGTTTCGCGTACCGGTTTACCGTTTTCGTAGCTCTCGGCGATAGCGATAGCCTCTAAATTGGCTTCGATACCGTCGGCAAGTTTGAGCAACATCTTAGAGCGTTCAGTGACACTGGTTTTGCCCCATGCGTCTTTGGCGGCGTGAGCGGCATCCAGCGCCGCTTCAATATCGGCTTCTTTTGAACGCGCAACTTGACAGAAGATTTTACCGTCGATAGGACTTGAGTTGTCGAAGTACTCGCCATCGATTGGCGCGACCCACTCACCATTGATGAAGTTGTCATATTTTTTGCGAAATTGGACGGGACTATTTTCAGTATTGGGGTAGGCGTATAACATGAACGATTCCTTGTTGTGTATTATGGCTATTTAAGAGCAAACGACTTAAGCATAAATATTTGGCCATCCTGACCAAGCTGTGACTCTATCGTACTGAGCTTTGGCGCTGAGTGATAATGACTTTTTATAATGATATATTTTGTATCGTATAACTTTAGGTTATGTGATCTGAGGTGGTTAAAGTGGTTCGCAAAACCGGCGTAGCTGTTATAATTGTGGACAGCTTTTCCCTCATAATTTGTACTTAAGCTCCTTTTCTTATTACTATTAACTAAATTGGTTTGGATATATGCGTCAATCTTCTGCTCTCGATATCTTAAAAACGGGTCAAAACGTGTTTTTGACTGGCTCAGCAGGTTCAGGTAAGACTTATACTCTCAATCAATATATTGACTATCTGCGCGCGCGCCGTGTCCCTGTGGCTGTGACCGCCAGTACGGGTATCGCTGCCACGCACATGAATGGTACGACCATTCATAGCTGGTCGGGCATTGGTATCAAGGATGAGCTGACTGATCGCGACTTAAGCAATTTATCACGCAAGCAGTTTTTGGCAGACCGTTTAAAAGATACGGCTGTACTCATCATTGATGAGATATCAATGCTGCATGCTAAGCAGATTAATTTGGTCAGCCAAGTCCTTAAACATGTACGTAAGAATGATAAAGCCTTTGGTGGTATTCAAGTGGTTGTGGCAGGTGATTTTTTTCAGCTACCACCGATTGGTAGTAAGGGCGAGACCAACCGCGAGAAATTTGCCTTTATGTCGGAAGCGTGGTTAGAAGCCAAGTTCCATATTTGCTATTTATCCGAGCAACACAGACAGGTGAGCGAGGCGGCTAATGGCGGACTTGATTTGGACGATATTCTCAATCAAATCCGCCGTCAAGAAGTGACGTTTGAAGCGATTGCAGCTTTAGAGGCGACCTTTGATCAAAATGTTGATATCAAACGCACTCGTCTTTATACCCATAATCTCAACGTTAATAGCATCAATGATAAAGAGCTTGCGGCGTTAGATGGCGAGATGATGCGTTTCATCGCCACCTCTACAGGCGATAGTAAACTGGTTGAGACCCTGAAGAAGACCGTCCGTACCCAAGATGATTTGGTATTAAAAGTTGGTGCCAAGGTAATGTTTATTAAAAACAATACCGAGCTTAGCGTCTCTAATGGCACGATGGGCGAGCTGATTGGTTTTGCTGCGGTAAAAATTAATGATGATAAAGATAATAGTAATGATTTGATAGAAGACGATAGTGAAAGCACTGAAAATGACGCTGATAAGAGTACAAAAGGCAAAGGTAAAAAGACTACCAAAGACAAAGATAAACCAAAAGTTAAAAAACCAAGCACGCAAAAAATGCCTGTGGTTAGGCTAAATTCTGGTCGTGAAGTCATCGCTGAACCGGAAGAATGGATTATCGAAGATGAGACCGGTGACGTGCTAGCGAGCTATGAGCAAGTACCCCTCTGTCTAGCTTGGGCGATTACCATTCATAAATCGCAAGGTATGACTCTTGATGCAGCGGAGATTGACTTGTCACGTACCTTTGAGCTTGGCCAAGGTTATGTGGCATTGTCACGACTAAAGTCGCTGGCAGGTCTGCAACTGCTCGGTATGAATGACATGAGTTTGCAACTTGATCCGCTAGCACGGGGTGCGGACAAACGCTTTTTAGCATTGTCTGATGAGGCTGATGCCAATTATGCGATGCTCGATGAAGAAAGCATGACGCAAGCACATGAAAAGTTTATTTTAAAATCAGGTGGAACTTTGAGTAAGTCAGTAATTGAAGCTTATGCCAACCTGCAGAAAAAACGCCGCGAGCACCAGCAAGCGCAAATAGATAAAAAACAGAAACTCGGCAATCAAGTCTCTGATAAGTCGGACAGCACCTTGCTCGCAACCCGAATTTTATTAGAAGAAAGCTTATCTATTGCAGAAATATCGCAAGCGCGTCAGCTGTCGCAATCGACTATTATGCGCCATATTGGCGATCTAAAATCTCAAGACCCAAGCCTTGCCTGTGATCATTTGCGCCCAGAAGACGAGGTGATGACGGCAGTGGGTAATGCCTATGTGGCGATTAAAGTCGCCAATAATCCAAATGACTTTAATGATGATGGTAGTATTAAGCTGCGTCCGATATTTGACCATCTTAAGCAAACGATTGACTATAATACCATTCGTTTGGCATTGATTTTTATTACACCATAGCACCAAGTCAGTGAGAAAAATCTCTAAATAAATACTGCCAACACGTTGATAATGTCCAATGTAGCGCGCCACTCTTTTTATATCCCTTTATAGCGATACTTTTTATAGCGATGCTTTGTTATGCCCAATGTTATACCTAACGTTATGCCTGATTTTTCTAGCGCCACCTATCAATTGAACGCGATTTCGCAAGCAGCAACACTTTTGCACGCGACTGGCGAGCACACGCAGCCACTGAGAGTGGCTATCAATGGCTTTGGCCGTATAGGGCGCAATGTACTGCGTGCCTTGTTAGAGCGCTTCGAGGTGTTAGGGCGCGCTATCCATGTGGTGGCGATTAATGATTTGGCACCGGCTGATATTCTGCTGCATCTATTAAAATTTGATAGTACGCACGGTCGCTTAAGCCGACTTGGTGTCAGTGCTGATATTGTAATGGGTGAAGTCGATACTGATAAAAATGATAGCAATACGACTATTGATACCACTATTAACAAAGACACTCAGCTGTGTCTGACTAAAAACAACTTAACGTACTGCATTAAAATGCTCTCAGAATCTGACCCAAAAAACTTACCGTGGCATGAATTAGGCGTCGATGTGGTGCTAGAGTGTACCGGACATTTTCGCTCTTATGAACAAGCGCAATTGCATATCGAAGCTGGCGCGCAGCAAGTCATTATCAGTGCTGCACCTTTCGATGATGTTGATGCTTGTATCGTCATGGGTGTCAATACCGATACGCTCACGCGTGAGCTGCCGATTATATCAAGTGTCTCCTGCACCACGCAGGCATTGGTGCCGCTAATTGATACCCTTGATAAAGTATTTGGCGTGAAGTCGGCGATGATGACTGAGATTCATGCAGTAACGGCTGACCAGACGGTACTCGATCAAGCGCATCGAGACCCAAGACGCGCGCGTGCGTCCGGTCATAATATTATTCCGACCACTTCTAGTAGTATCGCTGCGACAGAACGGGTATTGCCCGCGATGATAGGTAAGATAAATGGTCATTCAATACGTGTACCAACCATCGATGTGGCAGCGATTGATGTTACTTTTGTCTTTGATACCCCAGATGTCAGTGTTGATGCTATTCGAGAAAAGCTAAAAGCTGCTAGCCTTGGTCATTTGATAAATATTATGGCTTATACCGATGAGCCGCTAGTTTCCAGTGATTTTATCCATCAGCCTGAATCGCTGATTATCGATGGGCAGCAGCTAATGCAAGTAGGCGAGCAATATAAGGTTTTCGCTTGGTATGATAATGAGTGGGGCTATGCCAATAGGTTGCTTGATATGTGCTTGCACTTAGCTTCAAGTAAATAAAATAGCTTTGAGTAAACAGTTTCGAGCAAACGGTAAGTTATTGATTTAAAAACAGCTGTAAATTAATTTCATTTTTTTATATTATACGCTTGCATTATCTAACGATATCTATATAATGATGCACCAATGGAGACGTGGCAGAGCGGTTGAATGCACCGGTCTTGAAAACCGACAAGGGTTCATAGCCCTTCGAGAGTTCGAATCTCTCCGTCTCCGCCAAATTCGAAAAAGCCCCAATCAACTATTGATTGGGGCTTTTTTTATGCGATGTTTTTGCAGGTTTTATGACCATCGGCTTATTTCGTTAGCAGCTCATCAAACTCAATTTCTTGCCCATCCACTAACACTAGCTTACCTTTGCTAATCTCAATGCTTATCCCTGTGTTATTTTTAATCGCACGCATCACATTGATATCTTCAATACTGCTTTCAATGATTATTTTGCCAGATTGTTCTGGTTCGATTGGTGGTTTGAACTGAGTTAACGGCACATTAAAGGTTTTACTTTTGGTTAAGTTCTTCTCTTTCATAGTGAGCTTACCTTTAAAACTTTTAATCGCCACCTTACCGTGGTTTGAGAGCATAAATTGTAGTTTCACTTGATTTAAGCTATCGCTATCACTGGTCTTAACTGGCAGTAAGGCAACAGGGTAGTTTTGCGCTTTGGCCGTACCCACTTGCTGACTGGTAACAATAGGGCTTTTTTTGCCGGTTGGATTATTTGGATGCAGGCGCTCATATTCACGCTGTTGAACGAGAGCTTGTTTGATGGTGATACTAGTCATTGCGCCGGACTCATAAGCCCCGCTGAGCTTCATACGCAGCATATAGCGGCTTAGCAGCAGCCTATCATCTTCAGGCAAACGCTCAAACGTATCACCCAACTTTTTCTGCCATTGGTCAGAGTTGGTCGGTATGGTCTGCTTAGTTGGATCCGCTGGCGGTTGTAAGCAGCTACTGATAGCAGTCAGTATCACCAAAGTAAGTGCTAATAATATGGCCTTTCTCACATGGCCTACATGGCGTGCATTGCTTGCAGGTTTGTATGAACCAATCATCGTATGCCTCCTTCTCAACCTATATAAATACTAATAACTTTTATACCAATATAGCGCTTATGATAATTTTGTATGTTTGTTTATCGCTAATAGTCATTTGATGTTATTAGGTTCATTGAGGAGGGTATATCTTAAATAGCAAATTAAGTAATAAAAAAAGACTAAGCGCTATTAAGCAAACTTAGTCTTTTTTATTCTGTATGTATGATCAGCCAACCACTAGCGTTATTATTTATCTTGCAATTCAGACAACGGGTGAGTAGTGTTATTATTATGAGTCACTACAATCGCCTCATCAATAATACGTTGGCTGACACCGCGCTTACGCAGACTTTCAATAAAAACCTCATCATGAGCTAGGGTATAATCCTGATGATCGCGATCCAGTCCTTGACGAATATAAAGACGAATTAGTCCTTGAATACGTTTAAAGCCCAACTCTGACGAGGTAGACTCTAATAATCTAATCATCTCTTCAGACAAGCGAATACTGATCGGACGCGTGATTTTTTGCGGGTGATCAGAGAACTTATTTTTTATGCGCACAGGTATCATAGTAAACCATTACTTTTAGTGAGTAGGAGTAAAGCACTCAGGGAAAAACTGACTCAGTCACAGCTAACCTTACCATACAACAAAAGCCGCTAAAAGAACACCATGGCCGTATTAATATTGTGCGGCCTTAGACCGATGCGATTAGTGGCTAAAAGCTACGACCATAAAAAAACCTCCATCAAATAAATGATGAAGGTCTTTTATAAAATGGCTCTCCAACCTGGGCTCGAACCAGGGACACACGGATTAACAGTCCGTTGCTCTACCAACTGAGCTATTGGAGAATAAGTTGTTTATAACGGTTACTATCGCAAGTTTTACAAAGGCTTTGGTGAGCGCGATTGCTTGTCTTGTTTGCGTTATGTGGGGCACATTTTAGCCAAGTAGTTGTGAGCTGTCAACCTTATTACGTGATTAATTATAAATATAATCAAAATCTATAGGAAGTTGAGCATAATTACTTTTAAAGTAGATGCTTTATTGAATGTTTCAATCAATGGCCATAATACAGTACGACTAAGAGAGAGATAAAACCATCTTACAACAAGGATTATAGGTTTTTACTTTATTATCT
Organism: Psychrobacter immobilis; assembly: GCF_904846285.1. Lineage (GTDB taxonomy): Bacteria > Pseudomonadota > Gammaproteobacteria > Pseudomonadales > Moraxellaceae > Psychrobacter > Psychrobacter immobilis_D. The sequence continues at coordinate 127,710 of NZ_CAJHAD010000001.1, forward strand.
TGTTTCACCAGACTATCTAATTGAATGTAAAGAAAAAGATGGCATTACTGTAAAGCTTAAAATCTCTATTTCAAGCGCCCATATAAACCTATAAAATAGCCAGCCGAGCGTTTCTTTAGTATTTTGGCTTTAATTGGCTGTTTTTTAACTTTATTTGCTATCGAGCAACACGTTTTAACTGATATAGGTACCTTCAATATGAGTCCAACCACAATTGCTTACGGTTACCTTGCCATTGCTATTGTTTGTGAAGTGATTGGCACCACTTTTTTAGTCAAGTCAGAACAGTTTACGCGCTTTATTCCCACGCTTATTATGACGGTGCTTTATGCAATTTCGTTCTATTTATTAACCCAAACCATAAAAACTATACCCATCGGTATTGCTTATGCGTTATGGGGCGGGCTCGGTATCGTGCTAACCTCATTAGTAGGGCTGTTCTTCTTTAAGCAAACGCTTGATACCGCTGCCGTGGTTGGTATTGCGATGATTGTTGGCGGTGTCGTGGTGATGAACTTGTTGTCTGATTCGGTGGCGCATTAACCATTAATCATACAATATGAGAGCGTGCGCACGACTTAAAAGCAAAAAACATCTATAACTCACAATTTAAAAGATAAAACGTCAAAGATAAAAACGGTGACCATATTGACCACATTAAAGTATATCGCTCATTACTCTGAGCAGATTCAAAGCCAAGCGGCGAATCTTATTAGTAGTGGCAGATTGGGCGATTATTTGGATAAGAATTATCCTAATCGCCATCAAATACAAAGCGATAAAGCGCTGTATCATTATATTAACGACATCAAAAATCAGTATATGCGTAAAAGTAGCCCGCTGTCGCAAGTGACTTATAATAGTAAACTTGCTGTGCTCAAACATGCACTTGGCATACATACTTATCAATCACGCGTGCAAGGTAGTAAGCTGAAATCACATAATAGCATCACGGTGGCAAGTCTATTTAAAGAAGCGCCGCCTGAGTTTTTGCGTATGATTGTGGTGCATGAGTTGGCACATTTTAAGGAGCAAGAGCATAACAAGGCTTTTTATCAGCTGTGCTGTCATATGGAACCCGATTATCATCAGTTTGAGCTCGATACCCGTTTGTGGTTGTATTGGCGCGAACGCTAATCTATGTTGGTAACATGAAATCTATCTAATTATTAGCAAGCTAGGCCAAAATAATGGGGCTGACTATGATGAATCAAATCGCTTTTTTAAGGTTAAGCTAGTCTATGAATGAGTCAGCGCAGCAGGGTATGGCTGAGGGTAAAAAAGCGTGGCTCATTCCTGCGTTATGTCTCATCGCTGGTGGTGGATTGATCGGTATTTCTACCAATCTAGCAAAGTTTGCCGGCGAAGTAGGTCTGACGCCGCTAGCATTTCTGTTTTGGTCCATTACTGGCGCGGCGTTTATTTTACTTGGTTATGCATTTCTAAGTCATGAGCTGCCGCCTTTAAGTAAAGCAACCCTGAGCTATTATTTGGTTGCCGCATTAGTCAGTGTGGCAGGCTCCAATCTAATCTTCTTCTCCGCTATTCCACATGTCGGCGCAGGTTTTGTCGCGCTGATTATTTCGCTGCCGCCGCTCCTGACGTATCTGGCAGCCATCATCTTAAAAATAGAGCGCTTTACTAAGCTGCGCGCACTTGGCGTGGTCGCTGCACTTGCTGGAGTAGGGGTACTAGCGGCGCGTAAATTTTCCACGCCTGATGCCAGTGTGTTTTGGATTGGTCTTGCGCTTTTTGGCCCGGTATTACTGGCGATTGGTAATATTTATCGCACTTTATATTGGCCCAATAATCTTTCGCCAAGCGCGCTTGCACCTGGTATGCTCATAGCGGCCTCAATGCTCCTGGGCTTAGTCAGTATCATGCCGCACTTTTCACTGGCAGTGCCGACGACAGAGATATTACCGTTAGGGTTGATTGTGGTGCAGGCATTCGTTTTTGCTGGTCAGTTCTTACTATTATTCTTACTACAAAAAACCGGCGGCCCAGTGCTACTCAGCTTATTAGGTTCGGTCGGAGCGGTCGTTGGTGTACCTGTTGCCATTTTCTTGCAAGGGGAAAGTCCGCCAGAAGGGCTGTTTTTAGGTGCGTCATTGATAGCGCTAGGTGTCGTATTAGTCACATATGGCGGAGTAAAAATGGCGACATCAGTAGCAGATAAGCGCTAAGATATAAATATATTAATTAACTTATGTTGGTATTATTAATACATTATAAAGGCTCTTAATCTCTTCATTTGCTTTCAAAGATTTTTACCTGCAAACGTAATGTTCAATAGGTGACATATGGATGTGTTTTCGTATTGGCAAGGGTTTTATAACGACCCTTGGTTTTGGCAGTTCCCCATGGCAACGCTTGCAATCAGCACGGCAGCCTTTCTAGCAGTCGCTATTCCATGGACGATAGTGGCTTGGCGCGATCCGGTATCCTTGCGTAAATATAAGATTCAACAAAAACCGTTTGAGATGAAACAGTTTCTATTACCGTCTATCGGTCGCATCATTATTAACAATATTATTTTAGCCGCATTATTGATGCTGGCTTGGCCGCTATTAAAGCTGACAGGCGTTCATAATGGTGAGATGCCTGTTTGGTATATTATCATCGCGCAGTTGATTTTCTTCGTGCTGCTCGATGACTTTTTATACTATTGTATGCACCGTTATATGCACGAAAATAAGTGGCTGCTAAGAAATATCCACAGTGTGCACCACCGCATTCGCAATACCTGCGGTATCAATGGCAATTATATGCACTGGGTTGAGTATTCATTGACGGCGACGCTCACGTTAGTAGGTCCAATCATTCTAGGGACGCATATCTATGTAGTATGGATGTGGGTGATTCTACGTCAAATCGAAGGCGCCGATGGGCATATTGGCTACGATATCCCTTGGAATCCTGCGCATTTATTGCCTGTATATCAAGGCCCTGTTTACCATGACTTTCATCATGCCAAATTTAAAGGCAATTATGCGGGGTTTCTACCTTACTTGGATAAATACTTGGGTAAGACCCATATCCCCGCGTATCTTAGTTATCTTAAAGGCAAGAAGGATGGCTTAACGCCGCTAGAGATTGAGCAAAACGAGTTAGCCGCTGAAAAACGCAAAAAGTATCTGAATAATTAAGTTTTTTTGTGTTTCAGGTATTTGGCTTTAAATATTAGCAGTCTTTGCCATACGATTGAGCATGGCTGCTAAGCGCGCGTTGTTATCGGCGATATATTTATCGCCAAGCGCTATTATTTCAGCTGCTGATTGTACCGTTTTAGGATAGTCGACCCGCCCTTTTTGAATAGCATGGTTGCCATTTTCCACCATCTTAACGATACTTTCTTCGGTCACTTCAAAATGGCACTGCCAAGCCATAACCCAAGTACCGAGCGCTTTTTGCTGCGGCGTTTGATAAAGGAAGCCTTGATTGGGCCATGCTGCTGATGTCGCTAACGGAATCGCGCCTTGTGGATATTCAAACCCATCGCCATGCCAATGAAAAACGGTAAAGGGCTGCTTTGGTAAGTCCTGTAATAAAGGATGCGTCTGAGCGTCTTTGGTCAACTGAATAGGTAGCCAGCCGATTTCTTTTACGCCCGCTGGCTCTACGCTCGCCCCCAAACAATGCGCAATAAGCTGTGCACCCAAACACACACCGATTACTGTTTTTCCGCTATCCATACTTTGCTTAATCAAACGTTTTTCCTCTTTTAACCAAGGATGGTCGTCCTCATCATGGACGCTCATCGGCCCGCCCATTATGATTAACCAATCAAAACTGGCGAGCGCTGGCAAGGTGTCTTTATTATAAGAGCGGGTGTAGGTAACGGTGTGCTGATGATTAACTGCCCAGTGCTTAATAAAGCTGAGGTCTTCGTAATCTGTATGAAATAAGGCATGAATGCGTAGAGTCATGTGATGGCCTGTATTAGGAAGTTGTGTTTTCGGTTGTATTAAAAGTCTACAAGGTATGAGCTATCTTAGATAGCGGAAAATATTTAGAAACGCTGTATTTTCTTAAGTGCTTCATTATAAAGCTTAAAATTAGGTATTCTCATAATAAGTCAATATTGTGATAGAAAAGGCTTGCAAAGTTTTAAAAACTTGCTAAAATGCATGACCTAAATAGGCGTATAGCTCAGTTGGTTAGAGCGCTACCTTGACATGGTAGAGGTCGCTAGTTCGAATCTAGTTACGCCTACCAGATTCGAAAGCCCCAATCTTTATGATTGGGGCTTTTTTTATGCCCGTTTTATAAGGGTTGTAGCGGAGATCGAAATTTCGTATCAGTTAGACTCTCAAACTTTATAATTCGCCTGCCTCTCTAAGTAAAGTTTTCAACTTTTTCTAAAAAAATCTATCTCAATTTAATCCGCACCATAACTTTGCCTTTTAAGATAAATGCTATTTGAGAAACAAACAAAGCTTAATGGCTGGGCAACATAGAAATGTTACTATGAGCTTTAAAGTTGAATAAATATGACGATAGCAATTATTTTATTTGCATCGTTTGATAGTAGTCATTTTTAATCAAATAGATTTATAACTAAAATAAAGCGGGGCAAGATATGGGATTGTTAGTCGACGGTCAATGGCAAGATAAATGGTATGACACCAAGGCGAGCGAAGGACGTTTTGAGCGCGAAGATGCTGGTTTTAGAAACTGGGTCACGGCTGATGGCAGGGCGGGCCCATCAGGTATCGGTGGCTTTAAAGCTGAGCCCAATCGTTACCATTTATATGTCTCGCTTGCATGTCCTTGGGCGCATCGCACCACCATTTATCGTAAGTTAAAGGGCTTGGAGGATATGATTTCACTGTCTATAGTGCATCCCTTTATGGGCGATAAAGGTTGGACATTTGCAGAGGGCGCAGGCGTCATTGCTGATCCGATTGTCAAAGCAGACTATCTATATGAGGTTTATATTGCCGCGAAGCCTGATTATACGGGACGCGTGACAGTGCCGATATTATGGGATAAAAAAACCAATACCATCGTCAGTAATGAATCGTCTGAGATTATTCGGATGTTTAACTCAGCCTTTGACGAAGTAGGGGCAACAGCAGTTAATTTTTTGCCAGCAGAGTTGCTAGCAGAAATCGATACGGTTAATGAGTTTGTTTATTCAGCGGTGAATAACGGCGTTTATAAAGCAGGGTTTGCTACAACCGAAGCCGCTTATAAAGAAGCGGTAATAACGTTATTTGATGCGCTAGACACGTTAGAATCGCGTCTGGTAGACCAACGTTACTTACTAGGTGATATGATTACTGAGGCGGACTGGCGCTTATTTACCACGTTGGTGCGCTTTGATGCCGTATATGTTGGGCATTTTAAATGTAATATTCGCCGCATTGTTGATTATCCCAACCTTTGGGGTTATATGCGTGATTTATATCAGGTGCCCGGTATTGCCGAGACGGTCAGTATCGAGCATATTAAGGCGCACTATTACACCAGCCATGCCAATATCAATCCTACGCGTATTATCCCTGTCGGCCCCGTGCTCGACTTTAACGAGCCGCATGACCGTGCGCATTTATAGATTTTATTAAACTTTTTAAATAATGCTCATAAAAAACCGCGCCAGCTTATGTATTAGCTAGCGCGGTTTTTTTATATACAAAGCCGTTTAATGCATATTAAGCATTATTTAACTGACGAGCCGCTTCTAGGGCGAAATAAGTCAAAATTCCATCAGCGCCCGCACGGCGGAAACCTATCAAGGATTCCAAAATTACTGCATCGGTTAGCCAGCCATTTTGAATGGCAGCCATATGCATCGCATATTCACCAGACACTTGATACGCAAAAGTCGGTACGCCAAAGGTATTTTTGACTTCGCGTATAAGGTCTAAATACGGCTGACCGGGTTTAATCATCACCATATCTGCGCCCTCGTTGATATCCATAGCAACTTCATGCAGCGCTTCGGCGCGATTACCAAAGTCCATCTGGTATTGCTTTTTATGACCGCCTTTTAAATTACCGGCACTGCCAACGGCATCACGGAACGGACCGTAGTAAGCAGAGGCGTATTTGGCAGAGTAGGCCATGATAGCGGTATTGACAAAGCCTTCGGCTTCAAAGGCGTCACGCATGGCTTTGATGCGGCCATCCATCATGTCACTTGGCGAGATGATATCAGCGCCAGCGCGGGCGTGGACAAGCGCTTGCTTGACCAAGACTTCGACGGTTTCATCATTTACCACATAGCCGCTATCATCGAGCAGGCCGTCTTGACCGTGTGAGGTATAAGGGTCTAGCGCCACATCAGTCATCACTACCATTTCTGGCACGGCATCTTTGACCGCTTTGACGGCGCGTGCGCTAAGGCCATTTTCATCATAAGCGGATTTGCCATCAGGCGTTTTTAATGAATTATCAATAACAGGGAAGATGTCGATCGTGGTGACACCCTCTGCTAATAATTCTTTGGCGTAATTGATCAGCAGATCAATCGATAGACGCTCAACACCGGGCATACTAGCGATTGCTTCACGCTTATTTTTGCCTTCTATAACAAAGACAGGGGCAATAAAGTGCTTGGGATGCAACTCAACCTCACGAATCATCGCACGGACGTTATCGTTATAACGCAAGCGACGTAAGCGTGTTTCAGGAAATTGGCGGTTAAAAGTATAAGTCATAATTTTTCCTTATTTGATTCTAAGCATTGTTATTCATCAGCTTTATGGAATCAGCTGTTTTAAAGCATGAGTTTTTATAAAATTGGCACAGCGAAAATGATAAAAGTGTCGTTAATATAATGTTCTACTATACCCAGCACTACTATAACGAATAGCCACTATAACCAATATTCACTATCGAAAGCAAAAAGCCCTACCAAGTCGGTAGGGCTGATTGTCATTATCGACTGTTTATGCGAGGAACTTTATCTCACAACATCTAGGACTGCTTAAGGCTCAACAATCTGCGTGACCGGTACTTGCTCAACACTGGTCTCATTAAAAGTAGTCTTTTCAGTGACCACGCCTACCGCAGCATCTGTCTTGCCATCATTATTGACATCGACGACTGCGGTTGGATTAAAGGTCGCTGTTTGTGTTGGTTGCGCGCGCTTAATCGCTTGCGCTTCTTGCACAGAAGCAACCCGCGCTGAGCTAGCTGCATCGATGGCATCGACCGCTTTTGCTTTATTGCTATTGGCAGGTAGATTGACCAATTGCACTAAGTTTTTATGCGGTACAGGAATCACCGTTGGCACGTCAAGGTTAGCGCCGCCGCCTAAGACTTGATAAAGCTCGACTTGGCTAATGATTTTTTGTAGCTCTAAGTCCAAGATACCTTGCTGCGTTGAGAACAACGAGCGCTGTGCATCGAGCACGTCTAGATAGTTTGCAATACCTGCTTTAAAGCGTGCATCGGCAATCTGATAGGTTTGCTCAAAGTTATCTTGCAAGCGGTATTGCGCAGCGAGCTGATCACCCAATGTTGCGCGTGTTGCCAACACATCTGATACTTCGCGGAACGCGGTTTGGATAGATTTCTCGTAGCCAGCTAGTGTCTGTTCACGCTCAATTTTCGCCACATCGTAATTGGCATCCAAGCGACCAGCATCAAAGATAGGCACGCTAATGCTTGGGCCAAATGACCAACCGACCGAACCACTCTTAAACAGGTTATCTAAACTGCCGCTACTCAAACCTACGCTACTGGCTAGGCTGATAGACGGGAAGTAAGATGCGCGTGCTACTTCGATATTGGCACCAGCAGCTTTTAGATTGTATTCTGCTTGCAACACATCAGGACGATAGCGTAGCAACTCACTTGGTAAGCCGGCGTTAAATATCTGCTGATTTGTGATGTTACTGACCGCAGGCGTTGGAATAAGGTTGGTTGGAATCGGTCCACCGACCAAAAACTGCAAGGCATTACGCGCTTTTAGAATACTGCTTTGCGCCCGTAAGACAGCAAGTTTGGCATTTTCTAACGACGCACTGGCTTGCAAAGATGGCAGCTTAGGATCAATGCCTGCTTCAAAGCGTTTATCGGCAATAAATAGTGATTTCTCACGACTTTCAACCGTGGCTTCTGCCAGTTTTAATTGCGCTAAGCTATAGCTTAAGTTGGCATAGCTTTGAGCAATATTACTGATTAGACTGATTTGGGTCGAATCTTTTGCCGCGGTAGTGGCCAAGAAATTCTGTAACGCTTGGTCTTTTAAGCTGGCGATTTTACCCCAAAAGTCTAACTCATAGTTGGCCAGACCAAGATTGACGCTATATGAGCTGTTAGGGTTTTTGTCAGTTCTGTTTTGCGCTTGGCGCGCGTAACTGCCACTACCATCAATTCTAGGTAGATCATTAAGATCGGTGATTTGATATTGGGCGCGTGCCTTTTCAATTGCTAAGCGGGCGCTTTCAAAGTCTTTGTTGTTCTCTAAACCTAGGGCAATCAGACCCTTTAGGCGCTCGTCGCTATAGAAATTCTGCCAGCGTTGACTGGCGATACTTGGCTGATCAGCGCTACTCACGGTTTCTTTATCAAACGCGCCATAAGTTTGTTCGATAGGTATATTCGGCTCAGCAAGGACAGGGCGCATATCCGCTTTTGGAATGGTATTACAAGCCGCCATGCTTAACGCTAAAGCGGTCAAGCCGATTAGACGACCGCCATTTTTGCGCAGTACTGCAAGCGCCGGTTGCGCAGTGGTAGCAATGTTTGCTACCGCTGCTGAGCTTAAGGTAATGTTTTTTTGAGCACTCATTGTGTATTATCTCCAAGGCTTACAGGCTGATAACTCTCAGAAGGCATTGGGTCAGAAGGCGTTGGGTTTTGCGGGCCAGATGTGCCGTCATTGCCATCATCTCTATCGTTTGGTTTGTTGTTCTCATATTTATGCGGGAACATACTACGTACCCAAATATAGAACATCGGAATAAAGAAGATACCTAAGATAGTTGCGGTGACAACACCACCAACCACACTAGTACCGATGGCATTTTGACTGCCCGAGCCCGGACCTGTGGCGATGAATAATGGCACAACACCGAGTCCAAAGGCAAGTGAGGTCATAATAATCGGACGCAGACGTTGACGCGCCGCTGTCATGACCGCCTCTTTTAGACTATAGCCTTCTTCTTGGTGTTCCTTTGCAAACTCAATAATCAAGATGGCGTTTTTGGCCGATAGACCAACCACCGTCAGTAGACCAACTTGCAAGTAAATGTCGTTATTAAAGCCGCGTAGCCACGTAAATATCACTGCACCTAATACCCCAAGTGGGATAACCAATAGGACAGAGAAGGGGATAGACCAGCTTTCATACAAGGCGGCTAGACATAAGAATACCACTAAGATTGACAGCGCATAAAGCATCGGCGCTTGGGCACCTGACTTTTGCTCTTCAAGTGACATACCTGTCCACTCATAGCCAACACCTTCAGGCATCTTCTCCATTATGGCTTCCATGGAGCTCATTGCTTCACCCGTACTTAAACCGGGCGCTGCACTACCTTGAATATTCATCGACGGTAAGCTGTTATAACGGGTCAGACGCGGAGAGCCTGATTGCCATTCGCTACTAGAGAAAGCATCGAATGAAATCATATCACCGCTATCGTTACGGACAAACCATTTACCGATATCATCAGGATTGGTACGGCTGCTTGGCTCACCTTGGACAAACACACGCTTAATACGACCGCGGTCGACGAAGTCATTGATATAGCTTGAACCCCAAGCGGTAGAGATGACGCTATTGATATTACCCAATGACAAACCATAAGCAGCAGCTTGTTCTTGGTTGATATTAATTTTTAACTGCGGTGCATCTTCTTGACCGTTCGGACGAACGCCTGCGACTTTGTCATTTTGCGCCGCCATACCGAGGAGCATGTTACGAGCTTCAAGTAGCCCATCATGCCCAAGGTTGCCGGTGTCCTGAATCATTAAATCAAAACCACTGGCGTTACCAAGTTCGGTAATCGCGGGCGGTACAATCGCAAATACTTGGGCTTCATTTAACTGGGTAAAGAAGTAACCCATGGCACGATCGGCCACCGCTTTTGCGGTGTTTTCTGCACCAGGACGATCAGCCCAGTCAGATAAACGTACGAACGCCAGTCCCATATTTTGCCCTTGTCCAGCAAAACTGAAACCTGCAATGGTAAAGACAGAGGCAATATTATCGCCTTCTTGGGTATCATAATAATTACTGACTTTATCGAGTACATCTTGCGTTTCATCCAGCGTCGCACCAGCAGGAAGCTGAACTAAGGTAAACATAATACCTTGGTCTTCTTCTGGTAAGAACGAGCCGGGGATACGTAAGAATACCACTGCCATAATACCGATGATGGCAGCATAGCCGATTAAGTATAACCATTTAAAGCGGAAGCTTTTACCAACCGAATTTTCATAGCTACGGCTGACTTTATAAAAAGAGCGGTTAAACCAACCAAAGAAGCCTTTTTTCTCTTCTGTCGAGGCTTTGTCATGGCTTTTGCTACGTTTGAGCAAGGTCACACACAGAGCAGGGGTAAAGATAAGCGCGACCAGTGCTGATAAGACCATGGCAGTAATCAAGGTGATTGAGAACTGACGATAAATCACACCAGTTGAACCACCAAAGAAGGCCATCGGTACGAATACCGCTGATAGAATCAAGGCAATACCGATAACGATTTTACTAATCTCGCGCATCGATTGTAGGGTAGCGTCTTTAATGGAGATATGAGGATCTTCCTCCAAAATACGCTCGACGTTTTCTACCACCACAATGGCGTCATCGACCAGTAGACCGATGGACAGTACCATGGCAAACATGGTTAGGACGTTGATACTAAAGCCTGCAATATAGAGTACCGCAAAGGTACCTAATAGAACCACAGGAACGGCAAGGGTCGGAATAATGGTCGCACGCCAGTTCTGTAAGAAAATGAACATGACGATAAATACTAAGACAATTGCTTCAATCAGCGTCTTGACCACTTGCTCGATAGACAAACGTACAAACGGCGTGGTGTCATAAGGGACGACTGATACCAGACCCGCTGGGAAGTTTGCTTCCAGCTCGGCCATACGTGCGCCAACCGCTTCGCGAGTTTCCAGTGCGTTTGCACCACCGGCCAATGAGATACCTAGACCGGCCGCTTCATTACCGTTATATAGTGAAATAACACTATAGTTTTCACTACCGATTTCAACTTTTGCAACATCGCCTAAGCGAACTTTTGCGCCAGAGGTATCGGTTTTTAAGAGAATGTTTTCAAATTCTTCAGGGGTTTGTAGATAGCTTTGCACCGTAACGGTAGCGTTGATAACCTGTTGGTCGGTATCAGCAGGCGCTTGTCCTAGCTGACCGGCCGACACTTGCGCGTTTTGCGAGCGCACAGCATTGACCACATCAGATGGCACCATGTTATAGCTACGTAGACGGGCAGGGTCGAGCCAAATGCGCATCGCATAAGCCGAACCAAACACCTGTACTTCACCCACGCCTTCAACACGGCTTAACTGGTCAACGACGTTTGAGTTGATATAATCGGCGATATCCGCGCGATCCATGCTGCCGTCTTCAGAAATAAAACCTTGCACCATTAAAAAGCTGCTAGAGGATTTATTGACGTTGACGCCTTGACGCTGCACCGACTCAGGTAATGAGCTCATGGCGGCTTGAAGTTTATTCTGTACCTGTACCTGCGCGGTATCAGAATCAGTACCGTTTTCAAAGGTTAAGGTTACTGACGCGCCACCGTTTGACGAGCTTGACGATGACATATACATCAGACCATCAAGACCCTTCATACGTTGTTCAATAATCTGCACAACGGAATCTTCAACGGTTTGAGCGTTGGCACCAGGATAGCTTGCGCTAACCGAAATCGTTGGTGGTGCAATACGTGGATACTGCTCAATCGGCAAATTAATGACCGATATCACCCCGATGAGCATGACCAAAATAGCCATCACCCATGCAAAAATAGGGCGATTAATAAAAAAACGTGACATAGTATATCCCTAGTCTTCCTATCTTTGAATGGAATTAGTTAGCGGTAGATTCTGCAGGTTTTTTAGCAGCGGCATCTTTACTAGCTGGCTTATCCATCGCTTTTGCAGCTTGCTGCGGCGTTTGGGCAGTAGGTGCACCTGGCTTAGCAGGGGCTGCATTGGCATCTGGTAATGGTTTGGCGACCACCTCTTGCTCAGGCTTCACTTTTGCACCGCCAATAACCACCACTTTATCCCCTGCTTGTAGGCCGTCTGTGATCACCCATTGCCCTTTATAGGTACCATTGATAGTGACAGGACGTACTTGAATTTTATTGTTCTCATCAACGATATAAACTTGGGTTTCACTTTTCGGGGTACGCATCACGGCACTTTGCGGTACCAAGGCGGCATTGGTAATGACGCTTTGGGTTAAGCGAGCGCTGACATACATACCAGGCAATAAGATATTGTTTTTATTAGAGAAGACCGCGCGTAAAGTCACCGCACCGGTTGACTCATCAACTTTTGCTTCAGATAGAGCAAGTTCACCGCGTACGGGATAAGTTGAGCCATCTTCTAACACCAATTCAACCGAGTTCATGCCTGCTTGTGCTTTACCGGCAGAGATTTGCTGGCGTAACTTAAGCAATTCAGATGAAGACTGGCTGATATCGACATAGATAGGATCTAGACGTGAGATAGTCACTAAAGGATCAGGTTGACCGGCGCTAACCAACGTACCGGCAGTCACGCTAGAGCGGTCAGTACGACCTGAGAGCGGCGCACGTACGATAGTACGGTTTAAATCCAGCGTGCTGGCTTGTAAACCTGCCTTGGCAGTTTGGATGCCCGCTTTAGCACTCTCAATACCTGCTTCCGTTTGTCCGATAGCCGCACGCGCACTTTCGACTGCCGCTTGAGCGGTACGAACTTGGGTGACAGCTTGGTCATATTGCTGCTTTGAGATAGCATCAATTTCGATCAAACCTTGCAAGCGTTGTAAATCATTTTGCGCTTGTGATAATGATGCTTGGCGGCTGACCAATTCAGCTTTAGCATTGGCATTATTTGCCACCGCTGTCTGATAGTTGGCTTGAGCCTGCTGAATAGCCGCCTGCCCACTGGTGATAGACGTCGCGTAGTTATCAGTATTGATACGATATAAAGGTTGGTCTTTTTTGACGTTGCTGCCCTCACGGAACAACACCTCGTCAATAATGCCATTAACCTGTGGGCGAACGTCTGCGGTTTGATAAGCCGCGGTACGTCCAGCAAAGGTCTGTACTTGGGGTACGGTATCTAGAGTGACAGTCTGAACGTTGACGACAGCAGGTGGCATTTGCTGCTGTGCGGCTGCGTCACCAGCTGCGTCCTCGTTTTTGTCACAGCCAATCAGTACAGCTCCAGATAGTACAGATGCTATTACAAGCGCAAGAGTAGAGTGCTTCATCAATGTCCTCGGCAATATAAATATCATATAATAAATAATTACAGTATTAAAAGTTTAGGGGTAAATCTTAACGTGGTAGATATGAAAAGTAATATGCATTTACCGTTGCCAATATATCAGTCGCTAAACGCGTAACAATCGGATAAGCAGATTTAATTTAATGAATGATTATAAACTATAGGGTATACCCTACAGTCAAGGTGTAAAAAACCGTTTTTGCGTCTCACAATTGTCTTCTAGCTCAATAAATGCCTAACAGCCATTGATAATACAAGCATAGCGTTAAAAATACCTTGTAAAATTCGTAATGAATGCTGAACTAGAATATTGTTAATTTTTGTTTTTTTAAATGAGATTCAGAGATAGTAGCAAGAAAGCTGTATAAAAATACAGTAGAAAACAAAGGAGACAGAAAAATTCTGTATTAGCAATACTTAAGTGTGAACGCTAAAATATGGAGGCAAAACGTATGCGCTTAAGTCAGCGTTTGGTATGAGTAATGAGGAGGCTGCTAGTATCATAGCCAAGCTCTCCTCATCTTTTATGTCTTATTATTATAAAGTCAGGCTTAACTTAACCTTTAATAAATAAAGTGGTCTTTATCTGATATATTGAAATCTTGGTATATGAAAAATATATAAAAAGTCCAATATATAAGATAAATAAATAGCCTTTATAATAAACGCGCGCTGGCAAGTTCCGTCAATTGATATAACCCTTGGCGGTAGCGATTATCAGGTAAGCTGCTAAGCGCTTGCTGGGCAAGTTTGGTCTCTTCTAACGCGCGCTGCTTACAGTATTCAAGCGAGCCTGAATGACGTACCAGCTCGATAAGCTGCTCAGCATTTGGTGTTTTACCGGTTTGCACGGCGATACGTAACTGCTCATAGCCTGCGGTATCGCTGTCTTTTAATAGCTCAAGCGCCTTAATGGTTGGCAGCGTTGGTTTACCTTCCGCCAAATCGTCACCGAGATTTTTGCCCATCAGCTCGCTATCGCCACTATAATCGAGCACGTCATCAACGATTTGGAAAGCATTACCGAAATGCTGACCAAAATCAGCCAATGCTTGCAGGTGCTCAGTTTTATTTTGCAAAATAGCCGCGCCTTGGGTCGCCATCATAAATAAGCGCGACGTTTTGCCATCGATGATATTTAGATAATCGGCTTCAGTGGCTTCAGGATTGTGCTGATGCTGTAGCTGTAACACTTCGCCCTCGGCGATATCACAGGTACCATCTGAGAACACTTGTAATAACGGTAAGCTCTGAAACCCAACCAGTAAGTTAAAGGCGCGAGCAATCAGATAGTCACCGACCAGCACTGCCGTGGCATTATCCCAAGTAGCGTTTGCGGTTGGCTTACCACGGCGCTGACCTGATTCGTCAATCACATCATCATGGACTAAGGTTGCGGTATGCAGCATCTCAGTAATCGCCGCCAAATGCATCGCTTGCTGCGACGGTTCATCATTAAACATCCGCGCGCATAATAAGGTAATGAGCGGGCGCATACGTTTGCCGCCAGCATTAATCACATGCTGGGATACGCTCATGACCAGTTGAACTTTGGAATTCAAACTGCCAAAAACTTGCTTGTCCATAATGTCAAAATCATCAGCAACGATGCTTTGAATATCGGCATAGCTTAGGGTGTCAGCATGGTTTGGTTCAGCATTGCTTGGCGTGCTTGCTAAGTTAGTTAAGGGTGTGGTTGATGCTGCAGCGGCGTTAGATAAAGAGTTACTGGTCATAATGAGTCGTCATACCAATGAAAATAAAAGAGGGTTTGAATAGCGGTCTATCTATTTATAGTAAGTGCTTATTGCAAGTATTGATAGTAAGGCTATCGTTTGACGCATAATAGCATAGCTATCTGGGTCAATTGTTGATTTAAGTATAGCAGAATGCAGGGCTGTCTTTATATGCAGCCATCTGTTTAGCCCTATATTTTGATATATTGGTCGTCTAATTAAACAATAATGAGTGGATGTTTATTAAGCCGTTTATCGTATCGATTGGAATTTATTCACCCGCATTGGGTAATAATAAGCCAATATTTACAAAAAACTGTAAGTAACTGATTATATAAGTTATAATAGCCGCTGTTGGATTTTAACCAATGATGGTTTGATGTCTTATACTTGAATAAAGATAGTGGTCTTAACAGCGGTGGTTTATACCCTTGTTAATCAATCACATCGTTTTTATATATAAGTATATACAAACATTTGAGCCAGTATTATTGGTATTACCACCTGAGCAAAACAAGAGATGCGGCTTGCTTTTATGAGCAAAAAGCCGTAAAATCTTGCCTTTAATTTTTCCCTGTCGTGTTCGTCGTAAAAGCGTTGGTATGATATCAGCCACGGCACACGGGTTAAACGGAGTCATACAATGTACGCAGTAATCAAAACTGGTGGTAAACAGCACCGTGTAGTCGTCGATGAATTGCTTAAAGTTGAACTACTAAAAGCAGAAAAAGGCGAAACAATCAAATTTGAAGACGTGTTGATGGTTGTTGACGGTGAAACTGTCAAAATCGGTCAGCCTGTCGTTGAAGGCGCTAGCGTAGAAGTTGAAGTGGTTGAACATGGTCGCGGCGAAAAAATCCGTATCATCAAACACAACCGTCGTAAGCATTATCACAAAGAGCAAGGTCACCGCCAATGGTATACCTTGTTAAAAATCAAAGCTATTAATGCCTAATTATTCACTTAGCAATTATTGCTAAATAGCGCACTAAATGCTTAAGAGTTGTCGCATTAGCGACAAGTCACATTAACAAGGAGATTTTCTCATGGCACATAAAAAAGCTGCCGGTTCGAGCCGTAACGGTCGTGATTCAAACCCAAAAATGCTAGGCGTTAAAATCTTTGGTGGCCAAGCTATCACAGCTGGTAACATCATCGTTCGTCAACGTGGTACAGAATTCCACGCAGGCGAAGGCGTTGGCATGGGTCGTGACCATACTTTATTTGCACTAAATGACGGTGTGGTAAAGTTTGCGACCAAAGGTAAATTCAACCGTCGTTATGTTATGGTTGAAAGCGCATAATTGCCCATCTGGGTTATTTTAATCGAAGATTAAAATAGCTTGATGACTAAAAAAAGCCCTTATTACCGTTTGGTAGTAAGGGCTTTTTTATGGTGCTGGTTCTTTAGTAAAAGCAGATTATTAAAAGCAGACTATCAAAAGCAAATGATTATAAATAGTAGGTCATGACATTAGCAATAGCTCGCAAACTGCTTTTAAATAACACTAATTTATATATAAAACAGACAACAAATAACAGTGAATGCTATGTAACGCTACTGGTTACAAGCGTGTATGGCAGCGGTAGTAATGATTGCAAATCATGACTAGGCGCGTAATAAAAAAACTGGCACACTGTCTGCATTGTTTAATCACGTCAGTTTAAGTTTATTGATTCTGAACTGACTATCGTGAGATAAGCACTTATTGAAAACAAAAATTTTAATTAAAACGTTTTATCTTTATGCTATTTTGCATTTAAAAGAGGATTTATAATGACTTTATTAACAAACAAAACAACCTTAAAACAAAAAGTAATGAGCGGTGCTTTAGCGGGTGTATTGATGACCTCACTTGGCGTTGCTGCACCGATGATGGCTTTAACGCAATCGGCAACGGCAGCTCCGGCTGATAATCTGACCGCTGCCAAACGCTTAAACAAGCTATTAAGTAATACCAAAAGCATGACGGCTAACTTTAGCCAAACCACCAAAGGCGCAAATAGTGGTACCTTTACGGGTACGATGAGCGTCCAGCGTCCAAATAACTTCCGCTGGGAAACCAAGTCACCGTCAGAGCAGCTGATTGTGGCAAATGGCAGCTCGATGTGGGTTTATGATAAGGATTTGGAGCAAGCGACCAAGCAAAATGTCGATAGCCAAGTGGGTAATACCCCAGCGCTATTGTTGTCAGGTGATCCAAGCAAAATTGATAAGAACTTTAAAATCACTCAGCCATACGCCAATAAAAACTACTATGTATTATATCCAAAGTCAGAGAGTGCCAGTTTTAAGAGCTTATCGATGAGCTTTAGCGGTGGTAAGCCTGTGATGATGGTATTGAATGATAGTTTAGGACAAACCACGACGATTAAGTTTAGTGGTATCAAAATGAACCCAAGTATCGGTAGCAGTCAGTTTAAATTTACGCCACCAAAGGGCGTTGATATTATTAATCAATAATTATTAATCAATAATCAGTACTGTGAATCTAACCGTACTGATTTAAAAAAAACTGGTTTAAAAATTTGCTTTAAAAACTGGTTTCAAAAAAAGGACAAGCCTATTCGGTTTGTCCTTTTTTATTATGGCAAGAATAATATGCAGGTCTTATTTTAAGCTATCTAAGAGAATGCTTTGATGCTAAGACAACGCTTTGATGGCTTCCATATCTGGCAGTGCGGGCAGCTCATCTAAATTGGTCAATCCAAACGCATCTAAAAATTGCGGCGTGGTATATAGCAGTGCAGGGCGACCCAAGGTTTCTTTGTAACCTTTCTCTTCAATCCAACCTTTATCAAATAATTGGCGCAGTATATTACTCGATAGCGTCACACCGCGCACGTGCTCGATGTCACCGCGTGTCACTGGCTGCTTATAGGCAATGACACTCAACGTTTCAAGCAGGGCTTGGCTGAGGCGTTCTTGTCGCTGCGGGAATACACGCTGAATTAACGGACTATAGCTATCTGCGATTTGTAGCCGATAACCACTGGCCGTCTCATGTAAGGTCAGTACACCAGAATCTAGACGCTGTTGTAATATCTCCAACACTCGCGCAAGCTCGTTAGTATTTAACGATAACTGCTTCTTTAGCACATTGGCAGTAAGGGGCGCTTCAGAGGCGTGCAGGAGCACCTCGATATGCTTGCTTATCTCATCTAAATGTCGCTGCTGCGTATCTGTCATTGCATATATTCTCTATTAAAGAAGACCATTAAGCCAGCCACTGTAACGTTAACTGCCCTATGTGGCTGTTTTTTGCAAACTCATCGTCAGCAGCCGTACCGTGACCTTTTAAATCAGCGTTTATAACACCAACCAACTGCCGTTTCATCAGCTCTAAGACTGCGACAAAGCTAACCACCACACCTATCTTACCTTGAGTTTTATCTAGTAAATCATAAAACGAGTGCGCGCCATCCGTGCTTAGCTGCCTACTAATACTGGCAATACGGTCGGAAAGGGGCACGGCATCAACTTTGATGGTATGCATCTGATAATCAGGCTGCAGCTGCATTTTAAATAAGCTATCAATCAAAAGGTTCGGCGAGTAACTGGGTAATTCCGCATTCATAACGTCTTGACTGGGCATACTGACCATCGCTAAAAACACATCGCGCTCAAGACGCACCAGATTGTCCAAACGCTGACTGGCTACTTTAATTTGCGCATATTCTTCAAGGCGCTCAATCAGCTCAGCTTTTGGATCACGCTCATCGCTCGGCGTTTCGGGCTTTGGCAGTAGCAGCTCGGTTTTAATCGCAATCAAGGTTGATGCCATCAGCAGATAGTCACCGGCCAATTCAAAATGCTCGGTATCCAGCTCACTGATATAAGCCAAATACTGCTCCGTAATTGGCAATATTGGCATTTGGGTCAGATCAACGTTGTTTTTTTTGACCAGATATAATAAAAAATCCAATGGCCCAGCAAACTGCTCTAACCAAATGGCAAACGCTTGCGGCGGCACATATAAATCTTCTGGTAGATGCTGCACTGGCGTCTGATAAATACGCAGCGACATGTCATTAACAACTAAATAGTCGTGTTGGCCATCATGTTCGCCCTTGCTATCTGAAAATTCAGAGGGTTGATGCGCGGCTACACAAAATGCAGCTTTCGGTAAAGCCGCTGGTTGATTTTTTAGCTCAGTCTGCACGCTTAGCATCCGTCCAGATTACGACCAGTCAAAGCAGTCAAAGGCTTATTTAAGTTTAGCAAGTGGACGGATACCAATAGCACGGCGCGTCTTATCAAGCTGCTTACGGCTATGACGACGGGCTTTTTCTGCGCCCAGTTGTAAGATTTCTTCTAGCTCTTTTGGATTAGCCATCAGCTCTTCGTAACGCGCGCGGAATGGCGCAATCTCGCTATTTATTTTATCAAACAATGCTTGCTTAGCATCACCCCAGCCAATACCTGATGCATACTGCGCACGCATCTCGGCAATCTCTGCGGGCGTTGCAAAGGCTTTATAAATCTCAAAGAGTGCAGAGTCATCAGGGTCTTTTGGCTCAGCCGGCAACTGTGAGTTGGTCACAATCTTCATGATGGCTTTATGCATCTGTTTTTCAGGACTGACTTGTGGATTAGGCTCACCAAATAGAGGAATGGTATTGCTATAGCTTTTACTCATTTTACGACCATCAAGTCCTGTCAGTAGCGGAATATCTTCATCAACAACCGCTGATGGTAGCGTAAAGAGAGGTTTATAACGATGGTTAAACGTACCAGCGATATCACGGGCCATCTCAATATGCTGTACTTGGTCACGACCGACGGGTACATGAGTGGCATTAAACATCAAGATATCGGCCGCCATAAGCACAGGATAGCCAAATAGACCCATGTTGATACCTTGATCTGGATCGACATCTGCTTTTTCGGTATTAATATCGACCGCCGCCTTATAAGCGTGCGCGCGGTTCATCAGACCTTTGGCACATGAGCAATTTAAAATCCAAGCAAGTTCTGGAATCTCTTGTACATCGGACTGACGATAAAAAGTCACACGTTCAGGGTCAAGACCACAGGCAATCCACGTTGCGGCAATGATTTTGGTCGACTCATGAATGATAGCAGGGTCGTAACAGCCGATAATGCCATGATAATCGGCCAAAAAGAAAAATGCCTCATCATCACTATCTTGGATAGACTGAATAGCTGGGCGAATGGCACCAACGTAATTACCTAAATGCGGAATGCCTGTCGGTTTGATGCCGGTTAGGATACGTTTGCTTTCTTTCTTAGGGGCGTCTACAGCTGCGTCAGTTTGATTGCTCATGGAAAATCCGTAGTTGGTTTAATTTTTAATTTATTAGATTGCTGTTTTTTTAGTATTTTTACTTAAGTAAAAGAGTGATATTGAATTCAACGACTCAAATCAATGGCGCAAATTATAGCAAATTTCTCTACCGCTTTGTTTGAGTATAAATGCCTACTTATAAATATCAGTACGACCATCAGGGCCGTTTTTAAAGCGGCGATGGAACCACATCCACTGGGTGGGATCGATACGAATCAATCCTTCTAGCACTTCATTAACACGCGTTGCATCAGCGACTTCATCATTACTTGGATAGTTCTCTAACTCTGGCGTAATGGTCAAATGATAATGCGGACGTTTGCCGCGCGGCAGGTTGTCAGGCGTTTGTCGATAGGTATGCAGTGCCATGAGTGCGGGTGGATGCTGCTTGTCGCCTAATTTTGCCATACGACGAGAAGCGGTAATTGTGGCTGCCGGTACACCAAAAAACGGTGCCATGACGCCTTGTTTCAACCCGTAATCTTGGTCAGGGGAATACCAGACAACATGTCCGGCTTTGATAGAATTGACCAAACTACGCATGTCTCGGCTAGAAATCTGTGTGCCGAATATATTGGTGCGACCATTATAAATAAACCAGTCAAGTAAGGGATTATTCTGCGTTCGATACATACAGTCTACGGCAAAAAATTGCGCACAAAATAATCCGCCCAAATCAAGCATCGTATAGTGAGCACCTAACAAAATAACAGGACGACCTTGGTTTTGGGCATTCACTAAGTGCTGTAAGCCCGAGATAGAAACGGTACGTGTAAAAACATTGGGACGAAACCAAGCACATAAGGTCTCGAACACACCAATACCTTGATTGACAAAAACTTGCTTTGCCATGAGCTCACGCTCGGCTTCAGGTTTCTCTGGGAAAGCCAGTCTTAGATTAATCAACGTATCACGCCGGCGTGAGCCTGCTATTTTATATATTGAAATACCCAGTTTACGACCTAGCCAAAATTGCCAACGTAACGGCAAATATATCATGGGCAGAAAAATAGCTAATAATAGCCAGATACCCCAATATTGAGGCAATAAAAACTGCCATTGAAAGGGTTTTTTCTCCGCTTGTGCCGTTTGCTTATGCGTTTGCGTAATCGTCGGCATGCCTGCAGGAATGGCTGGCGATTTAGTAGATTTACCATGCGCTGTAGCATCAGGCGCTAGCATGCTCGTTTTTGAGTCATGCTTACTAGGGTCGTATTGTTCGGGGGCTTTCATAATGAGGGTAAGGTGACAAAAGTTACTATTATGATGGAGGAGTGCGCGTAGCTTTGCAAGGAGATTTATACATAAAAACTGGCACCAATAAGAATCGTTGTTAGAGGTCTTCTCTAAAAAGCTATTGTTAAAAGTTATCAATAAAAAATATCATTGAAAGCCATAATTAAAAATTACAGCTAAAAAACAGCCATAAAAAAACCTTATAAGCTGTGACCAGCTTATAAGGTTTTGCAAATCTATTCTTATATTTAATGCTGCAGCTGTTGCTCTGAGATAAAGACAACGGCTGCAAAAATATAAGCGATAGCTTTGATTAACGTTTTGAGAATTGTGGACGTTTACGTGCTTTACGTAGACCCAATTTCTTACGTTCAACTTGACGTGAATCACGAGTAACAAAGCCAGCTGCTTTTAGAGCAGGTTTGTTAGATTCGTCAAGCTCAATCAATGCACGCGTGATGCCGTGACGGATTGCGCCAGCTTGACCACTAATACCGCCGCCTTTTACAGTGATGTAAAGGTCGTAAGCAGTAGGTGAGTCAAGTAATTCTAAAGGCTGACGAACAACCATGCGCGACGTTTCGCGGCTGAAATACTCATCAAGTGGTTTGCCGTTAACAACAATGCTACCAGTACCTTTCGCTAAAAAGACACGAGCAGTAGAGGTCTTGCGGCGACCAGTTCCGTAATTGCGTTCCATAAGTGTATCCTTAGATGTCTAGTTCTTTAGGTTGCTGAGCTTCATGTGGATGATCGGTACCCGCATAAAGTTTTAGCTTCTTGATCATTGCATAGCCAAGAGGACCTTTAGGAAGCATACCCTTAACCGCTTTGTGTAGAACATCTTCAGGCTTATGTGCAATCAGCTTCGTGAAGTTGGTTTCTTTAATACCGCCTGGGTAACCACTGTGACGATAGTATTTTTTATCTTGCGCTTTTTTACCCGTTACCGCGATTTTTTCTGCATTGATGACAACAATAAAATCACCAGTATCTACGTGTGGAGTATAGTTGGTCTTATGCTTGCCACGTAAGCGACTAGCGATTTGAGTAGCTAAGCGACCAAGGGTTTTGCCGTCAGCATCTACGACATACCAGTCATGGGTCACTTCAGCTGGTTTTGCACTAAGTGTTTTCATGATAAAACCTTAAAATTAGAATTCGTTGAGAGTTTAGCTGGGAACGGGGCTCTCAAAAAACAGACTGCACATTATAAGCAGTAGCGCCTACGCTTGCAAGCTGCATTGGGGTTTATTTTCGCCTTATATACATTAAACTGCAGCGTTGGCCAGTTTTTTAGCGGTTTTAAACATTTGTAAAATTTGTTAATGGCTTTCGTTAACCTGACAATTATGACGGTGAAAGCTGATAAAGTCCAGCGACAACTTGTCCAACTTTAGTTTGTTTTAAGCATTCAAAAGCTATAATGTCTTGTGTTGTCTCTGTTTGAGGCTTAGAGCTTTCGTTAAGACTTACTACTAATTGATTAAGTTGAAGGGTTAAATCTTTATCCGCTTCTAAATAAATAAGCGTTTCTGCGCTGATTAAGGATTGTTTTATCAATGCCATTAAAATAGGCTGCCACAAATCTTGCGTGTAAGGTGGATCGATAAAGACAATATCAAAATGACGCTGAATAGTCTGGTTTTGGGTCAGGACTTGTTCAGCTGTGCCTTGAATGATTTGGCAAGCATTGGCGTCTAAGCGTAATTGCTCGGCGCTTTGGCGCAGCATATTGACTTGTGCAGGGTTTATTTCAATAAAGGTTGTATGAGCGGCGCCGCGCGATAACGCTTCAAAGCCTAAAACGCCGCTACCAGCGCAGCTGTCAAGCACTTGGGCGTCATGAATATCAGCAATTAACCAATTAAATAAAGTTTCGCGCAGCCGGTCTGGGGTCGGACGTAAGCCTTCGGCATCGATAAAACTGACGCTACGGCGCTTAAACTGCCCACCGATAATACGCACATCACCAGCAGCACTGTTTTTTGTTTTTACTTTAAGCGTTTTTTTAGGTTGTCGCGTACTGGATGTTTTTTTCATAGTGTTTTCTTAGTCATTATTTCATTAACTTTTTTATTGATTGACTCTAACATTACTCAGAAGTAGCAGCGGTAGTAGTTGTTTCAGCGCTTTGTGCTTCTTTTTGCTCTGCGAGCGCTTGTTCTTTATCACGTACGGCGTCACGCATGGCTTTATCAAAGGTTTTTTGGCGTTTGATGACTTTTAATTGATCGGGAGTAGGTGGCAAAATAGGATTTTTTTCGCGCTGTAACATCCAATAATCAAACAACGCACGACCGATAGGCGCAGCAACAACACTACCTCCGCCGCCATTTTCGACCAATACTGCTAGGGCAATCTCGGGGTTCTCTACGGGTGCAAAACCATTGAACCAAGCATGATCCCAGTGGCGCTTATCCAGCGCAGATTTATTATAGCTTTTACCTTGTGCAATTGATTTTACCTGTGCTGTACCTGTTTTTCCGGCAATGCGATAGCGCGGCGTATAAATACCGCGTCCTGTACCCGCCTTAACGGTTTGTTCCATGGCATCATGCATGCGCACCCAATCAGAAGGTTTGCCGTTATAGTCGATTTTACCATCAGGTTTGGTAATCACATCGACCGCCGCTGCGCCATCGCTACTTTTTAATAAATGCGGGGTGATATGGTAGCCTTTGTTAGCGGTCATGGCAGTAGCATTAGCAATCTGCAGGGGTGTCGCTAAGAAATAACCTTGTCCGATACTGACCGAGATGGTTTCACCGGGTAGCCAACCTTTATCATAGGTGTCTTTTTTCCATTTTGGTGATGGCATAATTCCTGGTTTTTCATTGGGCAGGTCAATACCAGTCTGTTCGCCAAAGCCAAAGCGCACCATCCAATCGTGCAAACGCTGAATGCCCATCTCATAAGCCAGTTTATAATAATAAGTATCGACCGACATCACGATAGATTTCTTCAAATCAACCGTGCCATGACCACCTTTTTTCCAATCACGAAAACGGTGCGAATCACCAGGCAGACTAAAATAACCGGGGTCGTAAATGGTTGTTTCCCAATCACGTAAACCGTAATGAATACCGCCTAGACCTTCAAAAGGTTTAATGGTTGAGCCGGGCGGATAAGTCCCTTGTAGCGCACGATTATAAAGCGGCTGATCAAGGTCCTCACGCAGGTCACCATAATCTCTAAAGGAGATACCGGATATAAAGGGATTGGGGTCGTAGCTTGGGTTACTGACGAACGCCAATACATCACCATTTTTTGGGTCAATAGCAACGATTGCCCCGCGGCGACCATCAAGCTGCTGCTGAGCCACGACCTGTAAGCCATAATCTAAGCTTAAGGTGATGTCATTGCCCGCGATAGGCGCTTTGGTATCGAGTTGACGTAAGATATTGCCGTGCGCATCGGTTTCTACCGATTGATAACCCGGCTGTCCGAGCAAAATATCTTCATAAAAATCCTCGATACCAATCTTACCGATGAGGTCGGTACCCGCATAGCGATCTTTATTGATTTGCTTGGACTCTTTATCGTTAATACGTCCGACATAACCAATCACATGTGCAAACAGCTCATCATAAGGATAAGAGCGTGTGAGCTTACTCTGAATACTGACGCCACGAAAAAAAGGCTGACGTTCACTAAACTGCGCCAATTGTGCCTCAGTCAAATCAATCTTAATGGTCACGGGGTCATTTTTGGTTTTACTTAAGCGTGCCAAAATATCAGTGATATTTTCATCTGTTAAATCAAAGATAGGCGCAAGCAGATTTAGCGTACGTTTTGGGTCTTCGACTTCATCGGGACTGAGCATAGCGGTAAATACCGGCTGATTGTCAGCGAGGATAACGCCATTACGGTCGTAAATATAACCACGACTGGGCGGCGCAGAAATCAGCTTAATACGATTGTTATCGGCTTGGGTAGTGTATTTATCGTGGGCATACACTTGCAGATAACCATAACGCGCGATCAAAGCGATCAAACCCAAAAACATCAACAGTCCAAGGATAATAATACGGCTGGTAAAAATACGATTAACCTGTTCGGTATCGGGAGCGAGCGGTTTTTTCATATAAAGTCAGTACCCGGACGGTCAGTGAGGCGGTCGTTGATAAATCGATGGTCAATAAATCAGTAAGAGTCTGTGAAAGATAGATAGCGCGATGCGCTCATTCAAAGCGAGGTGAGCATAAAGGATAAGGCAAAGTCTTTCAATAACATAGCGGGAAATTTTATCCATAAGCCGTCAATTCATTTGTCTGCATTTGGCTGTTAACAATCCGCGCCACTCAACCATAAATTATAACAGAACAAATGCGCTGGCGCAGTATCCCGTCGTTTATTTGATGGGAGTATGATTGTGATTGTTAACGCTATAGTTATCGATATTTTGATGGTTAATGCTGGTAGACGATAATAAAGGTTTTAAGATTGAGAAGGGTGGCTAAAACGTGTCATCGCTAGTCACAACTTGCCTAGGCTGGATATGTGCTAATGAATGGCAAGTATGCTAAAATCAGGCGATTTATTTTAGCCAGTTACAGCGTTATTTAATTCAGTGGTTATTGAGGATAGAGCGTTTTTACTGAGCGTTCTTAATCGACTAAGGATATTTGCTTAACAACGACAATCATCACCTCAAGGATAATTAGAGTCATGGATGCAAATTCATTGTGGCAGACGATAGCGGAGCACCCCGAGTTTTTCGCCATGCTGACCATCCCACCAGTGACCGCATTTGTCACATGGATACACGTGTGGATGGCACTCAAAATGCTGTTTTATCCGGTTAAGTTTTGGGGTATTCGGATTCCAAACTTCCCATTCTTTGGCTTGCCAGGATTAGGCTGGCAAGGGATTGTGCCGCGCAAAGCTGGCAAGATATCTGGCGTTATCGTTGACCAGACGCTCTCAAAGCTCGGCTCGCTCGATGAGTTCTTTAAAGCAATGGAACCGGATCAGATGGCGGTATTTATCACCAATGCGGTCGATGAAAATCTTGAAATCTTGATTGATGAGATTATGTTTGACCACTCGCCAGCGCTGTGGGGCAATCTTCCTTATGCATTAAAGCGCCGCGTTTATGCCCAAGCGCACCAAGAATTGCCAAATATTATGCAGTCTTTGGTGACGGATTTGACCTATCATGTCGAAGATTTGGTCGATATGCGTAAGATGATTGTCAATAAGATGGAAAGCGATCGTCGTTTGATGGTCAATATGTTTCTAAAAGTTGGGCAAAAAGAGATTGATTTCATTTGGCATATCAGTGCTTTGATTGGCTTGATATTCGGTATTATCCAAATGTTTATATTTTTAGTGGTACCGCAGCATTGGACGGTACCATTTTTTGCCGCTATTTGGGGTTTCCTCACCAACTGGATTGCGATTTGGATGGTATTTAATCCCGTAGAGCCGCATTATATTCCGTATGTAAAGTTTTTCGCGCTGCAAAGTCGCTTCCCGTTTATTAAGCCGCAGCTGCCGCATATTGCGCGGTACCGTTTCCAAGGCGGCTTTATGAAGCGCCAAGAGGAAGTCTCTGAAGTTTTTGCTGAAATTGTGGTCAAGGATTTGGTGACTTTAGAGAACATCATGAATGAGATGATGTACGGTGACCGCGCTGCGGAAACGCGTGAGCTGATGAAATCACACCTGTATAAAGTGCTAGAATCGCCAGTCATTAGTACGACGTTAAGAGTAGGGCTAGGTCGCCGCGAGTTTGGGCAATTGAAAAATACTATTATCGACAAATCCATCGTCGCGACCATGGTGCCACTGCGCGACCCTGAGCTCAATGAAAGCCGAGCCAGTAAAATATTTGGATTGTTTCGCGACCGTATTCGCGCGCTATCACCCGATGAGTTTCAAAACCTATTGCGTCCTGCGTTTCGTGAAGATGAGATGACGCTGATTGTACTTGGCGGTTTGACTGGCTTTTTTGCAGGTTGGTTACATCTGGTTTTGGTGTTTTTCCCCGCAATGCAGTAAGGTGGGCACGCTTTATACAATACCTTTAAGCCTTTGTGCTTTAGACGTTAAACAAGTAATAAATGTAAGTAAAAGATAATAATTAAAATACCTTTTCTAATTGAGAGGTAAGCAAATGATAGTAATAAATCACAGCTATAAACGACATTTATAAACACTGTTAATAAACATCATTAATAAAAACCGTTAATAAGAACTATTAATAAAAATCATGATAATAGTAGCGGGTTTTAGCGGCTGCTATAGCCACAAAACCTGAATTTACAACCGTAAACTATGACCGCATTAAGGATTCTCTACTACAGTTCGGTAGCTTTTATTATTCATAAAATAACAGCGCTCGAGCAAACCTAGACAGTATCCAAGGTAAACAAGGTTAGACCGTATGTTAATCACAGAATTAGGTTATTTTGCCTTGCTGACCGCCTTTGTATTGGCGATTTTGCAGGTGGTATTACCAACGATCGGCGTTATGCGTGACCAAGTTGCTTGGCAGCGTCTCGCACCAAGTTTAGCGTGGGCGCAGTTTGCGGCCATGGCTATCTCGTTTGGCGCTTTG
The DNA here is from genome assembly GCF_904846285.1 of Psychrobacter immobilis. Taxonomy (GTDB): domain Bacteria; phylum Pseudomonadota; class Gammaproteobacteria; order Pseudomonadales; family Moraxellaceae; genus Psychrobacter; species Psychrobacter immobilis_D. Next base: position 155,996 of record NZ_CAJHAD010000001.1, read on the forward strand.
ATGGCAGGCTTTTATTTTAATGACTTTAGCTTGGTCTACGTCACTCAGCATTCTAATACCTTGCTGCCTTGGTATTATAAATTGTCCGCGACGTGGGGCGGGCATGAAGGTTCGCTACTGCTTTGGATGACCATCATGGCCACTTGGTGTGCCTTGGTGTCGTACTTTAGCCGTGGTTTGCCATTGTCAATGCGCGCACGCGTACTGGTGATACTGGCTGGCGTACAAATGATGATGTTGGCGATGTTAATCTTCACCTCATCACCGTTTGACCGCACTTTACCAAACTTGCCGGTCGATGGCGCGGACTTAAACCCTGTACTACAAGATTTCGGTTTGATTATCCATCCGCCGATGCTATATATGGGCTATGTGGGCATGGTCGTGCCATTTGCCTTTTGTATGGCAGCATTATGGGAAGGGCGTTTGGATGCAGTCTGGACCCGTTGGTCGCGTCCATGGGCGCTGGCAGCATGGGGGTTTTTAACCCTTGGTATTGCTTTGGGTTCGTGGTGGGCGTATTACGAGCTTGGTTGGGGCGGTTGGTGGTTCTGGGATCCGGTAGAAAACGCTTCGTTAATGCCTTGGCTTGCCGGTTTAGCCTTGCTGCATTCGTTGGCAGTGACTGAGAAGCGCGGGGTATTTAAAGCGTGGACTATTATGCTGGCCATCTTTGCTTTTGCCTTAAGTCTATTGGGTACTTTCCTTGTACGTTCTGGCGTTATTACTTCGGTGCATTCGTTTGCTGCCGACCCAACGCGCGGTCTGGTCATCTTAGTGATTTTAGGCATTATCGTTGGTGGTGGACTGCTGATGTTTGCCATCCGTGGTTGGCGTTTGACGGTTGAAAGTCAATATCAGCTGATATCGCGTGAATCATTTTTAGTGATTAATAACGTTATTATCCTAATTTCAACCTTAGTGGTACTGCTCGGTACGCTGTATCCTATCATCGCTGACGCCTTTAATTTGGGTCAAGTTTCTGTAGGCCCTCCATATTTTAATGCGCTATTTGTGCCATTAACGTGGTTGCTGTTGATCGCGATGGGTATGGGTTCTAATATCCGCTGGAAGAAAGACAGTCGTCCGTTATTGGGCGTTGGCATGGTCATTGCGGTCAGTAGTCTCGTGTTGGCGGCGATTATTGCTTATTTTGTCAGCCCGTCCGACATGCTTAATATTGGCGTGACGCTAACCGTGAGTTTTTGGGTGTTGTTTTGGATGGTTGTTGATTTTAAAGACAAAACCAAAAATGCACCAAGTTTCTTTAAGGGTCTAGGTCAGTTACGTTTGAGCTATTGGGGTCAGCAGACTGCGCATATTGGGGTCATAATAGCCGTCATCGGTGTTGCCTTTACCAGTACTTTGAGTATTGAGCGCGATGTGGCACTGGGCGAAAATGATACCGTGCATGTACAAGGCTATGACTTTGAAGTTAAAGATTTTCATGAGGTCAGAGGCAGTAACTTTGATGGCGTGCAAGCACAGGTCGAGGTGACCAAAAACGGTCGCAAAGTGACGACCTTGTATCCTGAAAAACGTACTTATGTGATTAGTATGATGCCAATGACTGAAGCGGCGATTGATGCCAGCCTTATGCGCGATGTCTATGTGGCACTCGGCGAGCCTATCGCTGAAGACAGTAATAAGTGGGCGGTACGTATTTATGTTAAGCCACTGATTCGCTGGATATGGCTTGGCGCGATTATCATGGCATTAGGTGGTTTATTAAGTATGCTCGATAGCCGTTATCGTATTAAAAAAACCAAAACGTCCGCTCAAATGGCGGCGAATAAAGCAGGTTTTATCACTGAAGCTGAAATAGGGGAGAAATAAAATGAGTCAATCAGATAATTCTTCCCAAAAAGCACCTGAAAACAAAGGTGCTGCTAAGAACAAAGCTCCTAAAACGATGAAAAAAGGCCAAATTAGAATATGGTTTTTAATTCCGCTGATTGTTTTTGCTGGTTTTATGGTCATGCTGTACCTGCGTTTGGGTCAGCCAACGGAAATCGTTACCAACACCGCGCTTGAGCGTCCAGTACCGACGTTTGAGCTACCGTTATTGTCAGATACCAGTCGTATTATGACCAATGACAATCTCCCTGATCAGCCGTTTTTGATGAATATTTGGGGTTCTTGGTGCCCAACTTGTATCATCGAGCATCCCTTTTTAATGCAATTAGAAGAGCGCGGTGTCAATTTGGTTGGGGTGAACTATAAAGATGACATTGGCGATGCGCTAGGCTACTTAAACCGCGGCGGCGATCCATTTTCGATGTCTATTCAGGATTTATCCGGTCAGTTTGCTCTAGATTTGGGCCTGACGGGAGCGCCTGAAACCTTTGTGGTTGATGGTGAAGGCATTATTCGTCAGCATATTGTTGGTGAGATTAACGAGAGCAATTGGCAAAGCCGTATCACACCTTGTTTGATGGTGCTTAATGAAGCCGACAAGAAAAATGTCAGTCCAGACCCCAAGCAAGTTCAGGAGGTTTGTAAATGAATGCCTTCTACTTAAAAGTTATACAGGTAAAAAGCATCGCAATAAAGCTTGCAGGCTTAGTGCTTGGGTGTTTACTGAGTTTTGTTATCAGTTTGGCCATTAGTTTTAGTGCGCAGGCAGCGATTGAAGTTTATGATTTTGACTCAGTTCAGCAAGAAGCGCAGTATCGCGGTCTTATCGAAGAGCTACGCTGCCCAAAATGCCAAAACCAAAACCTAGCAGGTTCTGATGCGCCTATTGCGCAAGATTTAAAGCAAAAAACCTATGACATGATTAAAGAAGGTCGTAGTGATAGTGAAATCCGTGCTTACATGCAAGAGCGTTATGGCGACTTTATTACGTATAAACCGCCCGTACGTCCTTCGACTTGGATACTATGGTTTTTTCCGCCATTATTATTGATTGTATTGGTGATTGGCTGGTTTTGGCAAAGTAAACGCAGCCAGCGCGTTGCCCGTGGTCAAAGTGGCGTCACTGTAGATGGCGCTGCGGCGTTATCAGCTACAGAAAAAGCGGAACTTGATCGTTTATTGTCGCGTAGCAATAACGATAGTACTAGCAATGCTAATAGCGAACATGACATCACCAGTACAGAGGACAAAAAATGACCCTATTTTCTACTTTTGGCTTATTTATTGCCCTAAGCTTATTTATTGCGCTGTTACTGGCGGTGATTATTATCATGCCATGGCTGCGGGCATCACGCTTACGAGATAAGCCGGTTGACAATCAGCTGCTAGACATCAATATCGCGGTATTCCGTGAACGCCTAGCAGAGCTGCAGACTGATAAAGACAGTGGCACTATCGATGAAGTGCATTACCAAAATCAAAAGCTCGAGCTTGAGCGCCAGCTATTGGATGCGCAGCGTATTGTGACACCAATGGTTGCACCCGGTATCAAAAGCCGTCTGATTATCATGGTATGGGTACCAGTATTAGCGGGGCTAGCGTACTTTTTAATCAGCGACCGAACGCCAGTATTTAATCTGTGGGCGGCTGAAGATAAAGTCGCACAAGTCGCAGATGACTTGTTAACTGGTAAAATTGATCAGCCGCCTGCTTGGGCGATTGAAGATGGCACGCAACTTATTAGTGCTATGCAGACCAACGTTTATCGTCATGCTGATGACCCTGATCGCTGGATGCGTCTGTCTGAACTATTCTTATCATTAGAAGCAACCGACTCAGCACTTGAAGCCTTATCACGGGCTTATCGTTTGTCACCAGACAACGAAGAGATTGCCACCACTTACGCGCAAATCAGCTTTTTTGCCAATAAAGGTCAGCTCGATGCCAATAGTCGCCGCGTCTTGCAGGACGTACTGGCGAAAAATCCGCAACATGAAGGCGCTCAAATGCTGATGGCAATGGGTGAAGCACGTGGTAATAACTTTGAGCAAGCACAAGGCTGGATTAAGCGTTTACGTGCTAGTATTGCTGCCAAACCGGGTGACCATAGCCAAGCGCTGACAAGTCTGGATGAGTTGAGTGCAAGTGTCACGGCTCAGCAGCAGCAAGCTTCTGAAGGCATTGAGGTGACTGTTTCTATTAATTCAAGTTTGCTACCATTAGTCAAAGCGGATGATGTGCTGTTTGTCGCTATCCGCGATGTGAAAGGTGGACCGCCATTTGCCGCCAAGCGTCTACCGATTAGTGTCATTAAGCAGGGTGAAGCAAATATTAGCCTAAGCGACTTAGATGCTATGATGCCTGAGCGCACGTTAGCTTCTGCTCGAAGCGATAAAGTCCAGCTTGCGGTCATTGCGCGTATCAGCCATAGCGGTACCGCCAATGCGGAGTCAGGCGATTTATCGGGTAATCCTGTGGTGATTAGCGCCGACCAAAATCAGGTCAATGTGGCTATTAATCAACAGGTTCCTTAATGAGCTTATATCAACTTCTAAATAACTAATAAATGCGCGCCGTTGTGCTTTCAGCGGCGCGCAACCTTGTCCCATGAACAGATAAGTCATCGTAACTTGCCGCATCAAGACTAAAAATACTTGAGCTTTTGAAAGCCACAAGGTAAGGTAAGCTCTGCAACCCACCAATCCCTAAGTTTTATTAGTCCCAAAATCCTATCTATTAAGGAGAGTCGTGTAATGATGCGTATTATTTTGCTAGGTCCACCAGGCGCCGGTAAAGGCACCCAAGCCCAGTTCATCTCTAAAGAGTATGATATCCCGCAAATCTCAACGGGCGATATGCTGCGTGCCGCAATCAAAGAAGGTACTGAACTTGGCAAACAAGCCAAAGACGTGATGAACGCTGGTGGTTTGGTTTCTGATGATTTGATCATTAACCTCGTGCAAGAACGCATCGCTAAGCCTGATTGTGTCAACGGCTGCATTTTAGATGGTTTCCCGCGTACTATTCCACAAGCCCAAGCGCTTGCAGATGCCAACGTGACCATTGACCATGTGATTGAAATTAGCGTTCCTGATGACGAAATCGTTAAGCGCTTATCAGGTCGTCGTCAGCATGCAGGTTCTGGTCGCGTTTATCATATTGATCACAATCCACCTAAGCAAGAAGGTATTGACGATGTGACGGGCGAGCCACTGATTCAGCGTGAAGACGACAAAGAGTCGACCATTCGTGACCGTCTAGCGACTTATCATGAGCAGACGTCAACCTTGGTTGGTTTCTATCAAGATAAAGCGGCTGAGGGCGGCGATGCGCCTAAATATGACAAATTCGATGGCACCCAAGGCATTGATGATGTTAAACAGCAAATCCTATCTGCACTAAAAGGCTAAGGCTTTTATAGCTGCTGATAGAGCTTGTCGATTAACAGTGATACTCAAAACCCTGCCGCTTATATTAATAAGCAGCAGGGTTTTTTAATGGTTAAAATAAACGCTAGAAAATGTCCATAAAAAAACCGCTTACTTAGAGAAGTAAACGGCTTTTTGATATAAATAAGCTAATGCTTTATCTTGCTAAGTGTTACGCGTTACCTTGTGCATCAACTTGGGCTTGCTGCTGGCTTTGCGCGTACGCTTGGTCAAAGTTGACTGGCGCAAGCAATAACTGCGGGAAGCTACCACGTGTGACGATGTCGCTAATCACTTCACGCGCATACGGGAACAACACGTTAGGGCAATAAGCGCCTAGAATCTGACCAATTTGGTCTTCTGGGATATCTTTTAATAAGAAGATACCCGCTTGATGAACTTCGGCGATAAATGCCGCTTCTTCAGCGTTTTTAGCGTTGACGCTTACTGTTAATACCACTTGGTAATGGTCGTCATCTAGTTTTTCGGCATTGCTTGATAGATTGATATCAAGCTCAGGGTTCCACTCTTTGGTGAATACGCCCGCGCCTGGGACTTCAAGTGACATATCTTTTACATAAATGCGTTCTAGTGCCAATTGTGGTTGTGCTTGTTCTTCAGCCATGGTAATTCCTCTAAAAGTTAATCAAATAATGGGGCAAACTGTTATTGTAACAACATATCATTGTAATATAAATCGAGATTAAGGTTTGAGATTTTATCTCGATGTTTCTTAGCCAATTTTTTTTGGCAAGCTTGTCTTTTAGCCAGACGATTTATCTTTGCTGCGGTCCATTTTTACCTAGATAAAAACAGACCGTAAAACAAGATAGCAAATTAACCCGCCAATAGCTCGTCAAGTTTGCCTTGCTGGTTCATTTGGTTGAGCTCGTCAAAACCACCGATAAAGGTATCACCAATGAAAATTTGTGGCACAGTACGATAGTTATTGGTTTTTTGCATCAATGCTTGGCGCTCTTCACGGCTAATGTCATGCATGCCGATTTCTTCATAATCAACGCCTTTAGATTGCAATAATTTCTTCGCATTTGAGCAGTATGGGCAGATAGGGGTGGTATAAACTTGCACAGAGACAGTCATGGTTAATCCTTAATTATAAATTTATGGGTGAATCGTTTTATTATAAGTAATATGATAAATAATGAGATTAAGAAATCATAGGGTAGTCATTAATACAATCCGTTATCAATACGTAAATAGCAGCTATATTTGCTGCTGCTCAGTATAAAGTGGGGATGGCTGTCTCAAATTCAAGCAGTGTTGGCTGAAAAGCGCTGACGGTAGCATCATTAGCACATAAAAAAAGACACCTTTAAAAGGTGTCTTTTTTATTAACGCTGCAGGTTGCTAAGACTGTATAGCTATTAGCATGATTGAAATCACAGCTTAATCGATTGTCTTACTTATGCAAACTTGGCTTGGCTTTGCCTTTAGGTTTGGCATCTTTTATCCCAACCAATGGCATACCAGCGCCTTGCCAACCGCCGATACCGCCTTCTAGGCGATAGACACTGTCTTTACCAATCATCTGTACTGCCGCACCTGCCTGTATGCCCATATCGCAGATGATAATGACTGGGTGCTCAATCGCACGAATTTCCTCAATGCGGTCTTTAAGTTCAGTAAAAGGTATATTGCGGCTGCCTTGGATATAACCGGTCTCAAATTTCTTTTTGGTGCGAATATCGATCAGCTGCGCATTTTGCGAGTTAACCATCATACCCAAGGTGTTGGGCGATATTTTTCTGCCACTACGTTTGTTTTCAATAGCAAAAAACAGCACGGCAAGTACGGCTAATATACCAAATAAAAACGGGTGGTTGCCCACAAATTCCAGCGCACGATCCAAACCATACCTCCAAAAAAATAAGTGTTCGGTTAAGCTGAGAATACAGCCCAACGATAGTGAACAAGGCGCTATTATACCGATAAGGTCATCTATAGTAAACGGGCGATGACTTCGCCGTTACTTTATCAATAACCTTTAGACACATCTGCTAATTCTGCTAATAAGGCTTAGTATCTGCCTCTTCTCGTAGCGTTACCAGGTTTTCAACACGCCGCTGTAGTACTTCACCATCCGCCACTGCTTGCCATAAGGCGCAGCCTTTGCTGTTATGCGTATGGCGACAATCGCGGAACTGGCAATCACCTGCCAGTGGTACAAGCTCAACAAAACCTGAGATGATGTCATCAGGGGTTAAATGCCAAATGCCATATTCGCGAATACCAGGGGTATCAACAATACCGCCTTGGGTTAAGTCATCTGGATTAAATGGCAATAAGCGACTGGTTGTGGTGGTATGCTGACCAAGTTTTGAGTTTTCAGAGATAATATTTACGCTCTGTGCTGATTCGGGTAGGAGAGCATTAATGAGACTGCTTTTACCGACACCTGATTGCCCAGCAAAAATAACCAGCTTTTTATCGATGTAACGCTTTAACTCGTCTAGTCCTTCTTGCTCATCGCTATCAGCAATATTTTCAGGACAAGCGACCGAGGTGAGCACACTCTCATAACCAAGCGCTGCATACTGTGCGAGTAGCTCATTGGTATCGACGCCGTTTTCTTGCGCCAGCAGATCGGCTTTATTAAGTACCAATAGCGGCTTGACACCGGCATGATGGCAAACGACCAAATAGCGGTCAATGAGCGTCGGTGCAGCGGCAGGAAGCGGCGCAAACACAATCGCCAAAATATCGACGTTGGCGGCGACGGGTTTGAGCTTATGATAGCGATCAGGACGCGAAACCAGAGAAGTACGTGGCTTGACCGACTCGATACGTCCAAAGCCAGTATTAGGGTCAGCACTCCAGCGCACTTGATCGCCCGCTGCTAGCATCGGTAAATTGGTACGCACATGACAGCGCCAGATATCACCTAACCCCAGCTCCTGCCAAAACGGCTCAGGATCATCGGGCGCAATCTCCGGCTGCACGGGAATTACTGCCGGCAAGCTAGTCACCTGTACTTCTAGCTGCTTACCATAATGCGCCATGACCACGCCATCCATCAAACTGTCATCGATGCTGTCTTGACTGTCAAGCTGCTGTTTATCAATGCGACGAATCTGCTGTTTAGTCAGTTTGCGTTGCCGGATTAATGCCATGGGTTGTGACCTATTAAAAAAATATTGCTAAGTGTAGCGTGAAAATTTGCTAACATACAGCCTAAAGCGCCGCTAGCAGATAGTGGTTTTGTAATGTTTTAGACATTATAGCCAACCAAGCGCAAAATATATGATTTGAGCACGACCATTTGTAGTTAGTTTAATTGGCTAACATTGCTCGCAAGTTGTTCCAAAATTTATTGACCATAGGATATTTTATGAGTACCGACGACCATCCCAATAAAATTAAAATCAGAAACCAAGGTAAAAAAGGGTTGGTATGGATTGACCTAGAAATGACTGGACTTGATACCTTAAACGATGAAATTATCGAAATAGCCACCGTCGTCACTGATGAAGATTTAAACGTCCTTGCCGAAGGGCCTGTATTTGCCATTAAAGTATCAGATCAAGTGTTAAATAAAATGGATGACTGGAATACTAAGCAGCATGGGCAGTCGGGACTGGTCGACCGTGTGCGCCGTAGTACCGTGACATTGGCAGAAGCGGAAGCTGAAACTATTAAGTTTCTCAATAAATGGGTCGATAGTGGCAAGTCGCCAATGTGCGGCAATTCCATTTGCCAAGATCGCCGCTTTATGGCGCGCCAAATGCCTGAGCTTGAGCGCTTCTTCCATTATCGCAACCTTGATGTGTCGTCGATTAAAGAGCTGTGCTTCCGCTGGCGTCCTGATATTCTCAGAAACTTTGAAAAAGGCGGTAGTCATTTAGCGTTAGATGATATTCGCGATTCTATCCGTGAGCTAAAGCACTATCGTCAGCACTTTTTTAAATTGATGCCGCAGGATTAATCAGCCGTGGGTTTGAGTAGATAGGTTAAACGCCAAATATGAAAAGGGTTTATTAAATATTTAGTAGACCCTTTTTTAATAAAAGTGTTTTTCTGATAACAGCGATGCACTAAACCTGTATTTTGAATTCGAATAAATCAAACTTGATATGGTTTGAGTCTGCTTCCTCTATCACCGCGCCAATCACCGCACTGACTTTTGGCTGGCGTTTGTCGCTATCTAGCAATCGCCAATCACCAAGTACGTAGCGTATTTTGCCGTGAATGGTTTTATGAATATCTGGACGATGAGTATGTCCATGTAGTAAGGCATCGCTATCAGCTACTGCTTGCAGCACCGCATTTTCATTGACATCCATGATATAAGCGGCTTTATTGGCATTATTCTGCTGACTTTTTTGGCGAAGATTATCGGCAATGGCTAAGCGTTTTTCTAACGACTTATTAAGCAAATACCACTGAGTCAAACGGTTACGCATGATTTTTCGAAAAAACTGATATTTCTTATCATCAATGCATAATCCATCGCCGTGTTCTAAGCGATAATTTTGCTGTCCAATAGTTAAGATATACGGCTCATAAATTAGCGCACCACCGAATAAGTTGCAAAATGGCTGACCCAACAAAAAATCACGGTTGCCATGCATAACCAAAATCTCACAACCTTCGATACGCAGCTTTTTTAATTTTACAATAAGAGGCGTGAGCCAATGTGTTGTGCGCTCATCTTCTGATAACGATAGGTAAACGTCATCACCTAGCCATACCTCGAACCAATCGCCTAAGATAAATAAGCGCTTGAGTGACGGCAAGGCAAGGCAATCATCAAGCAGCGCCAAAAAAGCCTGCACTAAGGCAGGCTCTTCAGGTGATAAATGCAAATCGCTAATCAATACTTGCCGCACCTCATGAGGGCGGGTGGTAATTAGATGGTCAAAACTTTGCATTTATCCTTATCCTCGTAACTTTAAACAGTAACGACTCATAAGCTTTTACAGACTCATCGCTACTGAGTAATAACTATTGAATAATGATTACTGAGAAACAGTTATTTAGTGACAGTTATTTAGTGATAATAGTCGCTGAGTTGATAACGACTGGCTCTTTTGGCACATCAGCATGCATGCCGAAACGACCCGTTGGTACGCCGCGCATTTTTTCGATGACGTCCATACCGCTTGTTACTTTACCAAATACCGTATAGCCCCAACCTTGCATGTTTTTGCCAGAATGGTTTAGGAAATCGTTGTCTTTAACGTTAATGAAAAACTGGCTGGTTGCTGAATGCGGATCTTGCGTACGCGCCATTGCAATCGTACCTTTGTCATTCTTTAAGCCGTTATCAGCTTCGTTTTCAACTGGCGCATTAGTCGCTTTTTCATTCATCTCAGCGTCCATTCCGCCGCCTTGAATCATAAAGCCGTCAATGATGCGATGGAAAATCGTACCGTCATAATGACCAGATTTTACATAGTTTAAAAAGTTTTCTACCGTTTTTGGCGCTTTTTTTTCATTAAGTTCGATAACGATCGCACCCATATTGGTGTCTAATTCTACTACTGGTGGCATGTCTACCATGTGATGTTCCTTTTTGATTGCAGCGCCTAAAATGACGCTGTTAAGTGGTGATTAAAAAGTTGGTGGTTAAAAAGTTATGGCTAGTCTAACGGCTTTTTTATCCCGTGTCATGTATCAGGCTGTTAATGCCTTTGCAAAAGCTGATAGAATAACGCAACTTTACCTTTTTATTATAATTTTTGATAACCTGTTTTTAATGGTTTGGTTTGAATTTTCCATGCTGCGTGATGTCACGCTGTGTGAACTGACAATTTGCGTTAGGAGCAATGCCCGATGAGTGAGCACTCAAGCAACAATGCACAAAAAGACGAACAAAAAAACGATTTTATTCGTAATATCATTCGTGACGATGTCAAGGCGCAAAAATATCCCCAAATTGTGACACGCTTTCCACCTGAGCCAAACGGCTACTTGCATTTAGGTCATGTTAAATCCATCTGTCTAAACTTTGGCGTGGCTGAAGAGTTTGGCGGTGTTTGTAATTTGCGCTTTGACGACACCAATCCAACCGCAGAAAAGCAAGACTACATCGATAACATTAAGAATGATGTGAAATGGCTAGGCTTTGAGTGGGCAGGAGAGGCGCACCATGCGTCAGGCTACTTCGACCAGTTGTATGCATGGGCCGTACAGTTGATTGAGCAGGGAGATGCCTATGTAGACTTGCAGTCGCCTGAGCAGATTAAAGAAAACCGTGGCTCATTTAACGAAGCAGGCACGCCGTCACCACATCGTGATGCCAGTGTCGAAGAAAATCTGCAACTTTTTGATGATATGAAAAATGGCAAGTTTGCGGAAGGTAAAGCGGTTTTGCGCGCCAAGATAGATATGGCAAGCCCAAACATGAACATGCGTGACCCCGTTATCTACCGCGTCATGCATCAAGCCCATCATCAAACCGGTGATAAATGGTGCATTTATCCGATGTATGATTTTGCCCATCCGCTCTCTGATGCGCTCGAAGGTATTACTCATTCACTATGTACGCTAGAGTTTGAAGACCATCGTCCATTTTATGATTGGGCGGTTGATAAGATTGGCTTTGACGTACCGCCGCACCAGTACGAGTTTAGCCGACTAAATGTCGACCATACCATGACCAGTAAGCGTAAGCTGAAGCAGTTGGTCGATGAAAATATCGTCAGCGGTTGGGATGATCCACGTATGCCAACGATTGCTGGCATGCGTCGCCGTGGTTATACGCCAGAAGGCTTACGCGACTTCTGTGAGCGTGTGGGTGTAACCAAAGTAGACAGCGTCGTTGATTTTCGCTTATTAGAGTTTAGTATTCGTCAGTCATTAGAGACGACGACTGCGCGTGGTATGGCCGTGCTCAAGCCATTAAAAGTGACGATTACTAACTTTGCCGAAGCGGTCAGCAGTTGGGAAACTGAAAAAGCGGATAGCGTTAATGCGCGTTTTGACGATGAGTCGCAAACGCTATGGTTAACCCAGCCAAACCATCCGAATGTCGATATGGGCGAGCGCGAGATTCCTTTCACTGAGACTTTGTATATCGACCAAGGCGATTACGAGATTGAGCCGCCAGCAGGTTATAAGCGTTTATCACCAGAAAAGAATGAGATTCGCCTGCGTAATACTTATGTATTGGCAGTGACTGAGCATATCTTAGATGACGCTGGTAATGTGGTTGAGCTAAAAGCGACGATTGATTCTGCAACACTAGGTAATAATCCTGAAGGTCGCAAGGTTAAAGGCGTTATTCATTGGGTATCAGCCACCCAAGGCGTCCCCGCTACTGTGCGTATGTATGAGCAGTTATTTAGTGCTGAAGACCCAAGTAGCGTCGCTGACGTGCATCAAGCACTAAATCCTAACTCATTGATTGAGCTGCAAGCGGTGGTTGAGCCATCACTTGCCAATGCCGACGCTGGCACGCGTTTCCAGTTTGAGCGTGAAGGTTACTTTATCTCTGATAGTGAAGATCATAGCAGTGATAAGCCCGTCTTTAACCAAGTTGTTAGCCTACGTGATAGCTATAAACCCGCTTAATTGATAAAGGTTAGCACCGCTAATATTTATTTAAGCTATTGCTGAACAATAGTGGTTTGCAAGCTTGCCCATTTCTAGTACGCTAGGGATGGGCTTTTTTTTGAATAAATATAAATTTTAATCGTAAGGTTTAAGGGTGCAATCATGGCAAAGTTTTTGAACAGTAGCGGTACAACCTATCATTTAGAAGAGTTGATTAAAAATGCGTCTGATAGGCTGATTATTATTAGCCCTTATCTCAAACTAAATGATCGTATTAAAGAGCTGTTAGAAGATCGGAATCGCTTAAAAATTGATATTCGTATCGTTTATGGTAAGAATGATTTACAACCTGAAGAAATCAACTGGCTCAAAAATCTGACTTTTATTCGTACCAGCTTTTGTAAAAATCTCCATGCGAAATGTTATTTAAATGAAAATGAGTGCATTATTACCAGTTTGAATCTTTATGAGTTTAGTCAGGTGAATAATAATGAAATGGGTGTGCTCATTTACCGTAATGAAGATGCCAAACTTTATGCCGATACTTATGAGGAAGCCCAACGTATCATTCGTATTAGTGATGAAGTGCGCATGTCGCTTGAAAAGGTGACTGGATCTGAAGGTGCGGCTGACGATAAAGCCACTTCTAATAATACCAATATTAACGCCAATGCTGATATTAATGTAGCGATTAAGCCTACTGCAGAAATGGCGGCGCCTAATTACTCAAAGTTGACAACCGCAAAGCTTGCTAAAGAGCTTGGCTTTAAAACCCAAGAGTTAAATGACAAATTGCTAGCCGCTGGTTATGTACAAGAGCAAGAGGGTGAGCTTGTATTAACAGATGCGGGACGTGCCGCTGGTGGTACCAGTAAAAAAGGTAAGTTTGGCGAGTTTTGTTTGTGGGACGCAGGAATGGTAATTTAGTTACTCTCTTAACTGTAAACTTATGCACTTAGTAATAAATGGCATAAGCGCATTACAATCCCTCACAAGACATTCATAACCAGTTTGCTAAGATAGGATAGCGTTTTTGCTGACGTGCTTTGAGTTATTGTGTAGTATTAACTGAGCACGTTTATAACTAGGTAAGCTTATAACAATAGAGCGCATAGATACCTTTAGGTATTAATAAATACTAACGCTCATCACTAATATAAATAAGGAATTAAGTATGGCACATTTACGTTTGGGTGATACCGCACCAAATTTTGATGCAATCACTACTGATGGGGATATTAATTTTTATGATTGGGCAGGGGATAGTTGGGTAGTATTTTTCTCACATCCTGCAGATTATACGCCAGTATGTACCACTGAGCTTGGTCGTACGGCAGCATTAGGTGGTGAGTTCCAAAAGCGCAATGTTAAACCAATCGCCTTATCAGTTGATGGTTTAGAAGATCATAAAGGGTGGGTAAGTGACATCGAAGAAACTCAGGGTACAGCTGTTAATTTCCCTATTATCGCTGACGCTGATCGCAAAATTGCGGATCTTTATGACATGATTCACCCAAATGCTGATAATACAGCGACGGTCAGAAGTGTGTTTATTATTGATCCTAAGAAAAAAGTCCGCTTAACGCTGACTTATCCAGCCAGCTGTGGTCGTAACTTTGATGAGATTGTTCGTGTTATCGATGCGATGCAGTTGTCCGATGAGTATAATGTTGCAACCCCTGTTGATTGGAAAGATGGTGACGACGTGATCATTCCACCAAGCGTGAAAAACGAAGATATCGCAGCAAATTATCCTAAAGGTCATACCGAAATTAAGCCTTATTTACGTACTACTCCTGCGCCTAACAAATAAATTAAGCGTACTGATAGTTGTAATGGATTAATAAATACAAGCCCTATAACTTAATGTTATGGGGCTTTTTTTATGTTTCAGCTTTTTATTAGCGCTAAGGTTTTGCTATGATAAACTGAGTAGGCTATAACGGTTGTATAGCGCTTTGAGCACCTTAGAGATGCGCTATCCTACAATAATCACAATAAAGCCTAGCTGCGTTAAGTCGCTTTTGGATCATCTTACAAGGAGTTTGCTATGAAAAAATTATACGTCACCCGTACCGCGCCCAATCCACGTAAAGCGCTTATCTTACTGGCATCAAAAGGAATTAATGTTGATGATATGGATGACCTCGATTTGGTCGATATTGACTTTGCTACTAATGAGCAGATGTCCGAGGCATTTACCAAAATAAATCCGATGCAGACCGTACCAGTTTTAACATTAGATGATGGTACGGTGCTTAATGATTCGCAAGCCGTGTGCGAGTATCTTGACCGTGTCTATGGCGAGCGCTCGGTAATGGGTAATGATGTGGTACAGCGTGCGCAAGTATGTTCTATGCGCCGTATTGCTGAGTTTGAGGTGCTGTATAATTTTATGCTCGCATTTCAGCACAGTCATCCCTCTAAAGCACAGCGGGTTGAACAAGTGCCAGAGTTTGTTGCGCCATCTATCGCCCGCGCGCTTAAAGCATTGCCTTATTTCGAAAACGCCTTAAATGGTCATGATTACTTAGTTGGTGATCAGTTAAGTTTCGCTGATATTGTGCTGTATTTAGGTTTAGATTTTGGCAAAATACTTAAGGTTAACCCGAATGAGCAAGGGGATAATCTGGCGCGTTTTTATCAGATGATGAATGAGCGTTTTAGCATTAAAAACATGGCAAAAGCCAAACCTGCTCATGAAAGTGAGTGAATATAGAATTTTTTTATACATTTAGCATTATATGCATGCAAAAGCCCTGAGTAGCTAAGAGTATTATTAGCTACTCAGGGCTTTTTTAATCCAGTAATTAAATCAGAAAAATTAACAAGAAGCGTTACTATCGATATATAAAATTAAACACTTCGTTACAATTATACCTATCATCAGCGCTATAGTGGTCAAATTATGAACACTTTACAAAAATAGATACGCTCACTTATAGATACGACCGCTGTCTGTATTATAGAAAATTTGTATGGTGAAAAATTGATTATGGAAAAAGTTTAATCACAAGGTATGATTGTTATGGCCTCATCTTTTAAAGCTGTATCTTATAAAAAACCATCTTATACAACCCTATCGCTTACCAAGCGACTAGCGAAGTTTGCTTTATTGCCCAGTATTTTAGCAGCGAGTCTGGCATTAGGCGCCTGTCAAGATGCTTCTGTGCCCAATGAAAATGACCTACAAGAAAGCGTTAATACGACTACGGGCGCAGCGGATGGTAATACGGTTACTATCGATGCTACTATAAACGCTGAGTCTAAGGCAGATGAGATGAGCGCTGAAGAACAAATGATAGCCAGTCTTTCTCGTTATCGCTGGACACTGATATTGGCAACCGATAAAGGCGCCCAGCCATTAAATAGGCTGTTAGATATTAAAGACCAAGTGCGCTTATCTTTTAGCCAATACCAAGGCGAGAACACCTTAAGCTATAGTGTTGGCTGCAATACCATGAGCGCAGGTTATGAGTTGCAAGGTCATACGTTAACTATCGAAGACGGTATGAGTACCAAAATGTCATGTGGTGAACTTGATAAAGCAGAAAATGATTTAAGTCAGATGATGCAGGGTAAGAGCCAATTAACGTTAGTGGTAGATAATAGTGCTACAAAAGAAAATCCTAACGAGCAAACCGCTAAAGATGACAATTCTAAAGATAATAATGCTAAAGATGCTAATTCTCAAAGTCCTAAACCGATATTGACCCAAGTCACTATCGATGCAACGACGTTAGTTTGGGAAGGAAAACTTACCTCACAGGCCAAATATAATAGTAAGGGTGAAACGGTATTTTGGGCAGTAAATGCTAAGAAAATAGCCTGCGCCGAAAATAGCTCAGAGATGTGTTTACAAGTGAAACCCATTACTTATGATGATCAAGGTATTAAAGTGAGTGAAGGGAAATGGTCGGCATTTACCGGTGAAATTGATGGTTATCAGCACGATGGCATGCATGACGAAGTATTACGTCTCCAGCGTTATCAGTTAGACTATAACGAAAGCGCAGAAGACGAAGAGTATGCTTATGTGTTGGATGCGGTGATTGAGAGTGCTGTAGTAGAGTAGGTGAATTAGGTGTTTTTTATTATATAGTCAGCTTAGTATAAAAGAGATACTTTTAATATAACGTTCTGCTGAGATAAATTTTCCTAGCTTGCTGTGCGCTTCGCACTCCAGAGGCTTTGAAAAATTTATCTCAGCAGCACTGCCTTCTTTTTAAAGCGAATCGACCATAGGAAAAAGATAGCCTAAATAGCTCAAATGTCGTAAACAAAAAACACGCGCCGTTTGGACGCGTGTTTTTTTATGGTGGCTTGCCTAACTGCGTTAACGAAAATTACCTAATTGCTTTAACGCAAATTGCCTAAGTCTTCTTCTGTCAAACGCCAGCGACCTTTTTTCTTAGAGCCACCACGTCCGCGCATTGAGCTATTGAGCAGAATCTTGTTCATGGAGTGACTTGAGTGCGCGTGACAAATGGCGCAGGCAAGACCATCAGCGGCGTCTTGTTGTGGCACGACATCTAAAGACAAGATGCGGCAGACCATTTCTTGCACTTGCTCTTTTGCCGCTGCACCATAGCCGCAAACGGCTTGTTTGATTTGGCGTGCCGTATATTCTGATACTTCCAAATCCAAGGCGACCATGGCAGCAATGGCTGCACCACGTGCTTGCCCAAGTTTAAGCGCTGAGTCCGGATTTTCTGCCATAAACACTTGCTCAATCGCGGTATAAATGGGCTCGTCGGCATATTTTAAATGATGCTGCGTAATACGCGTTAAGCCATTAAAAATACGTTTTAGGCGCTCAGGCATCTCTTTGGTATCCGTACGAATAGTACCTGCGTCTATATACGTCAGTTTGTCACCCGTTTGTTGAACAATGCCATAACCGGTCATGCGCGAACCCGGATCAATCCCGATAATAATTGCCATAGTATTCCGTCTTGCTTACATTTTGTTTTATGGCTTAAAAATCAGCCTTAAGTTTGATAGTATAGCAATCAATCCCCATATACATCATATGTTAGCCATTTTAATTTGCATGGCGCTTAATTTTTTAGATTTTATCTTATAGGACGACACTTTATGGGTCAGATAGTTGGTATTGCCATCGTTTGGTTTATTATCGAGATGCTACTGTGGTATTTGCTTGCTCAATTTATGAGCGGTTGGTGGGTGTTTATGTGGTTTATCATCGCCGCAGTTATCGGTATATCTCTCATGCGTAAAGGGATGGCAGCACTTAATCCAATGGCACAGCAGATGAAGGCGGGCGGCATGATGAATCCTGCGATGCGTCCACAAGAATCAACCATGATTAAAAGTGTCGCCATGGCAGCTGCTGGTATTTTGCTGCTCATTCCGGGTGTATTGAGTGATTTATTAGCATTGCTTGTGATATTGCCGCCAGTGCAGAAAAAGCTCAAAGACTTTGCCAATAATTATGTCATGAATAATCAGCAGAAAATGATGGAAATGATGGCTAAGCAGATGGGTGGACAAATGGGCGGCGGACAAAATCCATTTGGCGGCATGGGCGGTCAAAACCCGTTTGGTGGCGCAGGTGGTATGAATAACCAGAACCCATTTGGTCAGCAACAGCAAAACCCATTCGGCGATGTGTTTAAACAGCATACCACCGTTGATGGTACCGCAAAAACCATTCCGAAAGATGTGAAAAAAATCACCAAGTCTGCCAATGATGAATAATTGATTTATCAATAAGTAAGTAGATAATCAAACATAAGAAAAGCCCCTTTCGTCAATGACGAAAGGGGCTTTTGATCGTTAAATACTATTTTTATAAAGTTAAGGCTTATAAACAGAATAGCTAATAACTGAATGAAACAACCGAAGTGCCGCCGTAAGATGGTGACCCATGAACCGTGAAGTTCAGGGCGGATGCGTCACTGCCTCTGCAGGTTTCCTGAGACACCGCAAGCGGTGCAGGCATACACAATGAAGCAATAGGTACCACATCCTGGTAAAGCATTATCGGCTCAGGGAATAAACATCTACTAGCCAACACTTCAGAATATAATTATCTTAACCAATGGTTTGAATGATTGCAAGTACGATTTACAGATTACTACGTAGGTGTAGTTATTAGCATTATTGATGTTGAGTTTTAAGCGCATTTTCTATCAGATAAAGGTGCTTAAAGCCCTTAATGACGGGCTTAAAGGGGCGATTTTTCAGCTATTTGGAGATGTGTGGTAATATAGAGGGCTTTAAACACCCTAATATAGCATTATAAGCGTTCATTCACTTGAGGAGCGGTAATCCATGACCCATAACCAGCCACAATCAGAATTTATCGACGATAGTCAGGCCCAGCTCAATAATAAACACAATAGCGAGCAAAATAAAAAAGTGCCGCATGTCTTAATGATATTAGATGGTTTTGGGCACCGTGAAGATGACAAGGATAATGCGATTGCTGCCGCTAATATGCCAAATTTGGATAAGATCTATCAGCAATATCCGCATGGGTTAATATCTGCTTCAGGAGAAGATGTTGGTCTGCCGGATGGTCAGTTTGGTAATTCAGAGGTTGGGCATATGAATTTGGGCGCGGGTCGCGTTCTTTATCAAGATTCAACCCGTATCTCAAGTGAAGTGGCCAATCGCGAGTTTTATAAAAACGAAGCCTTGGTAAATGCGGTGAAAGCGGCAAACGAGCTTGGCGGTAACGTGCATATTATGGGGCTTCTATCAGATGGTGGCGTTCATTCTAATCAAGACCATATCGAAGCGATGTGTCATTCAGCATTGGTGCACGGTGCCAAAAATGTTTTTGTTCACTGCTTCTTAGACGGCCGTGATACGCCGCCAAAGTCTGCTGATAAGTATATCAATCGCTTACGGGAGCATATTGGGAAACTCAACGCCCATTACGAAGGTGGTCGCGTCCAAATTGCCAGTATTATCGGGCGCTACTATGCGATGGATCGTGACAATCGCTGGGATCGCGTGCAAAAAGCTTATGAGCTTATCACTGAAGGTAAAGCCGATCGCTTAGCGACGCGTGCAGATGGTGCGGTACAAGCTGCTTACAAAGCGCGCGAAACCGATGAGTTTATCAATCCAACGATTGTCATTGGCCGCGATGAAGTACCATATACCGTCGATGATAATGATGCGCTTATTTTTATGAACTTCCGTGCCGACCGTGCCCGTGAGCTTGCGCAAGCCTTTGTGCTACCAGATCATGAATTTTCGGGTTTTGCTCGTCATAAACAGCCAAAGCTTGCCGCTTTTGTAATGTTGACCAAATACTCTGACGTTCTAGCAAACAATCCAAAAACCAGCATTGCTTATTATCCAACCTCGTTGACCAATACGCTTGGGGAGTATTTGCAGGATAAAGGTAAAACCCAGCTACGTATCGCCGAAACTGAAAAATATGCGCATGTGACGTTTTTCTTTAGTGGTGGCCGTGAAGAAGAGTATAAAGGTGAGACACGGATTTTAATCCCATCTCCCGATGTCGCGACTTATGATCTAAAGCCAGAAATGAGTGCCCCTGAAGTGACGGATGAGTTGGTTGCTGCCATTGAGTCAGGTAAATATGATGTATTAGTAGTCAACTATGCCAATGGTGATATGGTTGGGCATACAGGTATCTTTGATGCGGCGGTTAAAGCAGTAGAGGCGTTGGATGTATGCGTTGGTCGCGTTGAGGCAGCAGTGCGTGCCGCTGGCGGTGATATGCTTATCACCGCTGACCATGGTAACTGTGAGCAGATGCAAGATTATGAAAGCGGGCAGGTACATACTCAACACACTACTGAACACGTGCCACTGATTTATATCGGTGAGAAAAAACTAGAAGTACGTAGCGGCGGTAAGCTCAGTGATATTGCGCCAACTATTTTGGCGTTGATGAATATTGAGCAACCAACTGAGATGACTGGTGAAAATCTATTGGTTCCAGCATCATAATACGCTCATATAGTATTAATGCTTAAGGTCGATGCTTTTACAGCGTAATATTACCGCTAAGCATGATAAAAAGGGGAAGATATTGATTATCTTTCCCTTTTTTACGTCTATTTTTATAGTTTTTGTTATCTTGTTTTCGATACATTGTTTCTTATACCTTTTGCCCGATACATTTCGCATAAGTTACTTGCAAGACTATCCTAGTTGTAGATAGCAGCCTGATGTTATTTTAGAAGATATTATTCATTAATAACCTTATAATCATAAACACCCATATAATAACGTTATAAATCTAAAAAGTTATAAAAACAAAAATTGAACCAATTTTTTGGAGTGATTGCTTTTATGCGTCCAACTAGCACTTTATCTTTATTGAGGGTTAGAAAATTGAAAAATCCAGTGATGACATCATCGATAAGTTCCCAATTTATCAATTCTCAATCTTTCAGCTTTAAATTTATTACTTCTCATGTATTAAAGCCAGTGCTTATTACAAGCTTACTGGGTTTAAGCGTGATCAATATATCTGCGCAGGCGGCTAGCAATAATAAAGGCAGAATCGACAATAATGGCAAAAACCCTACTGCAAGTGTGAAGCTAATCAGTCTAAATGCCGATGATGTGCCCTTAAATAATGGCGAGGACGATTTATCAGATATTGCAGATATGTTGGAATCTGCGGACCAAGTCGATGACTCAATAGATGCCGTGGCTGATGAAAGTGCTTTAAATGGTGAATCCAATGTTATAAATACAGACATTCCAGCAGAAGTTGCTCAGGTGTCATTAAATGCCATTTCTCCTGAAACCCTAAAAACCTTTGTTGCCGTCGTTGATTTGGTGCGCCGCGAATATGTTGACGCGGTAAAGGATGAAGAATTATTTAACAATGCCATGAGTGGTATGTTGACCAAGCTCGATAGCCATGCTGAGTTTTTGGATGCAGATGCGTACGAAAACTTACGTGCTTTTACCGAAGGCGATGTCGGTGATATCGGTATCAAAGTTCAGTATCAGCCAAAAGAAGGTTATTGGGTCATTACGGAGGTGATTGATGGTTCACCTGCTGATAAAAAGGGCATTGCCGTTGGGGATTATTTGCATCAAGTGGATGAGTTTAAGCTTGGTGAAGAGGAAGAAAGTAATGATATCGAGCAACTCCTGACGGGGATTGCTGGCACGCAAGTAGATGTAGTGACATCAAAAGCAGGTCGCCGTAAACATAGCACGACTTTACAGCGCAATAACAATCATCCGCAAATTATTGAAACTCGGCTAGTTGATGGTATGGCGATTATTAGATTGCCCGCCTTTCAAAACAATAGCCGCGAGAAATTACTGCAAAGTTTGATTGAATTAGATGCGCCTATCACTGGAGTATTATTAGATATGCGTGATAATCCAGGTGGCGTATTGGCGTCGGCTGTAAGCGTTGCCAGTTTGTTTATGACCGATACCGATGTGGTACAAGTAAAGGGTCGCCAAAGTGATTCGCGCACGCTATCGACGCAAGGCGCAGCATTATTAGAAGCGTTGCCCGTGGTAGTTTTGCAAAATCGATATTCAGCATCCGCTGCCGAGGTATTAGCCAGCAGCTTGCAAGCGCAAAAGCGCGCTACTATCTTG
Source organism: Psychrobacter immobilis (assembly GCF_904846285.1). GTDB lineage: Bacteria > Pseudomonadota > Gammaproteobacteria > Pseudomonadales > Moraxellaceae > Psychrobacter > Psychrobacter immobilis_D. The sequence goes on from NZ_CAJHAD010000001.1 coordinate 178,378, forward strand.
GGCGAAGTCAGTTACGGCAAGGGCTCAGTACAGTCAGTCATACCGCTCAATGACGAGCAAGCGGTCAAACTGACGGTTGCCAATTATATGACCGCGCTAGGTAAAAAAATAGATGGAGTTGGGGTAGCGCCTGATGTGACTTTATTGGGTAATCAGAGTACATGGGAGCAACAGGCGCTTGATTTACTCAGGCAGCAGGCACTGCCGTCGGGTATTCGCTTTGTGCGTAAGGCACAAACAGAAAGCGATGCTAAGCAAGATAAGTCTATTAAGAACGAAGCTATTAAGAACAAAGCTATCAAAAAGAAAGTCACTCAAAACAATACGGTCATCGATCATGTGATTGAAAAACCAACTGCCAAAGATAAACTTTGATTGCAGTAGAGTTTAAATTAAGCCTGAGCTTTAACCTACTCTATATTTATGTTTCAGATTGATCTTCAGCAATCTCTAGCTTGCTCATGCGATAGCGTAACGAACGGAAAGTCGTACCTAATAATTCAGCAGCTTGAGTTTTATTCCAACCTGTTTGCTTAAGAGCTGTAATAATAAGCCGTCTTTCCTGCTCTTGCAGATAATGCTCTAATCCTTGAGCGGGTAATTGACCAGTGGTCATATTTTCTGTATCGACTGGCTTAATTACACTTTCTTGCTCATCAGCTTTATTGCCTAACGCATCCTCTAAATTACTAACCATCGAGCTATCAGCATCAGCAAGTTTTGCAGCATTTTCTACTGAGCGCTTGCTCGCTGGGCTTGTATTCATTGAAGGATAATGCTGAGTCGTGGTTCGATAAGGATGTATATTGGCTTTTGTTTGTTGCGTGCTGTCTGTCTCTACGTAGCTTTTTATTGAATTATCTTTTATTGATTCCGCTACTGTGCTTTCATTTTGATTTGAAAAAGAAGCGTTCGAGAATGTCGCTTTATTAGTGCTAATATTTTGACTGGCAGAGGTTACCATTTCTTCATGACTATCTAAATCAGGTAGACCTAAATGACTGGCATCAATAGTCGACGTTTCTGCTAAGGTTATCGCGCGCTCAAGGACGTTACGCAACTCGCGAACATTACCGGCAAAGTCATGATGTTGCAGGCGCGCGCAAGCAGCCTCAGTCAGTAAAGGCGGCGAATCCAATTGCCATTCATCGGCGATGAGTATCAAAAAATGCTTGGCTAATACAGGAATATCATCACGCCGCGCGTTTAGCGTTGGTAGTTTAAGCTCAATGACATTGATGCGGTAATACAAATCTTGGCGAAAATTGCCCGCTTGAACCAGCTGATTCAAGTCCTTATGGGTTGCCGACAAGATGCGAATATCGACCGGTAGTTCTTTAGTATCACCAATTGCTCGTACGGTTTTTTCTTGAATAGCACGCAGTAATTTGACCTGCATCGCCAATGGCAAGTCTGCAACCTCATCCAAAAATAGCGTGCCGCCATTGGCTTGTTGAAAAAGCCCTTGTTTATCGGCGACAGCGCCCGTAAAGCTACCTTTCTTATGACCAAAGAATTCCGACTCCATCAGCTCAGACGGAATCGCTCCGCAGTTGACCGGCACAAAGCTGCCATCTCGGCGCGGGCTCAAATCATGAATCAAGCGCGCAACCACTTCTTTGCCTGTTCCTGATGCACCCGATAAAAAAACCGGCGCTTGTGAGCGCGCTAACTTTAAAATGGTATTTTTTAGCGGGTGCATGACGGCAGAGTCGCCGATCAAGCGACTATCGAGCATCTGCTGCTCAGGTGAACGCTCTGATGTCAATTTGGCTGCATTATCTTGGTGAATAACCTTGAGGGCGCTTTCAACCAATTGACGCAAACGCGGCAGCTCAAGCGGTTTATTAACGAAATCAAAAGCGCCTAGCTTTAACGCCTCAATCGCCAAATCCATACTGCCGTGTGCCGTAATCACCGCAATGGGCGTCGTTGAGCTGGCGCTAATATACTTAACCAACTCTAACCCTGAACCATCAGGTAGTTTTAAATCGGTTAAACAAAAGTCATAGTCGTTTTCTTGCCAATAGGCTTTAGCTTGTGACAAAGTATAGGCCACATCACTTTTGATGCCCATTTTGGTCAAGGTGATTTGCATCAAGCGGCATAAATCTATTTCGTCATCAACGACTAGTGCGGTTGTGGTCATACATCATCTCATTGTCTTCAAGTAATACAAGGTATTAAAAAATAACTTTAACGAGTTTTATAAATTGTCAATATTAGCGCTTATGGCATTCATAGTTATGCGTAATTATTCAGCAAGCGCTTTATCTCAGTTATCAACCGCTTCATTATGAATGGCAGGGGCAATCAATCGAAAGCAGGTTTTTGTATGTTCCGGAATATAAAGCAGGCGTGCGTGGTTGGCCTCACAAAATGCTTGCGATAAATACAATCCCAAACCTGTGCCAGCTTTATCAGTAGTAAAAAATGGATTAAATAAGTGGCTTAAATCCGCCGTATTAACGCCGGTACCATCATCTAATATGTCGATTATAACATCGTTGTCAGCACAATAAATCTCGATTTCCACAACAGCATGAGGGTGAGCATAGCTACTATGACGTAAGCCGTTGTTAATTAAATTAATAAGAATTTGCTCTAACTGGTGAGTGTCAAATGAGATGGTCGGCTGCGTCTTGACGTGTAAAAAAACATCGTGACCTTGAAAATAGTTAGCTAAAAATACTGGCATCCAATCAGCAAGGACAATCATTTGCTGGTTGGCGGTTTGTTGGCGCGATAGTTTTAGGACATCTTCAATAATGCGATTGACGCGTTTTGTTTGCATGAATATTATTTTATAAAGTTCATGGTTGCCAGCCATCTCCTCAGTTGCACTTGTATCGTCATGTGTTATTTGGCTTTCTTCAATATCTTCTATTAATAACTGACTAGCTTGGGAGATTGCGGCTAAAGGATTTCTTATTTCATGGGCAATGCTGGCGGTAAGCTGTCCTAAAGACGCCAGTTTTAATTGCTGGGCACTGGCTTGTTCACGGCGTAAATCTTCTAATATGATAAGCTTGCTGTCATCTTTTAACGGGATGATTTCGACACGCAGCTTGCCAACGACGGAAACATTGGCAACGGCTGGTAACTCATAGATAAAAGTGCGAGACTGCCCCGTTTCTACGGATAAACAGGCATCAAATAGCTGTAGGTGCTGTTCGCGTACCTGCTGCTGAAAGTCAGATAAGGGGTTTTTATCATCTTTGCTTGAGCCATTATTTGCGATATCGCTTGGCGAGCTGTTTAACCTATCGTTTGTGTTAGTAGCCTCTGTCACGGCTTGTAGAGAAGAATTTGAAATGCTAAGCAGTTGATAGGCCGCAAGGTTGGCTAAGACTACCTGTTTAGCATCAATAACGATGACCCCATTGGCCATTTGTGCAATGACTTCTTGATTAATCACGTTAAGGCGTTCGACTTCTTTGGCGTGGCTGGCGGCTACTTTCTCAACCTGTACCAAGCGCTGCGAGATTGTCCAACTTAAACCACCCACTGCCAAAAAGCTGGCAGACATGAGTAGAGCATCGCCTAAATTTGTCAAATTCATGCTATTAGCGATAGCATAAAAAAACTGCTGATAGATAACAAAGATAATTGCAAGTAAGGTAATAATGAGCGCTTGCGAGCTATGCAGGAGCATAAAGCTGGCGGCAACCACCACCATATATAGCATGGTCAACTGCAAATCAGGCGCACCAGCAGTATAAAGCAGTAAGCTTAAAATAATGACATCTACCACTAAGCCAAAAGCCAGCTGTCGCCGTAAATGCTTGGTCACCACATAAAATAAACCAAGCAGAATTAAACTTAATAATACATAAAAGCTGAGCGCAGTTTGCTGTAAAAAGCTTGGTAATGAGGTGCCATCGCTAGCACGAGCTGTGATATAGACCATCAGCATAGAAAACAGGCTGACAACAAAACGGTAGCTACTATATATTAAACCTAATCTGCGCAGCTGCGGCAACGGCAAGGTATCATCGCGCTGTAAATAATCTGTAATAGCGGCTACAAAGCTAGTAGCAGAGTTTTTAGATTTATTAAGATTTTCCGTTTGCATCTGCTTTAGCGGTTTCATAGGCTTTAATGTTTGATAAGCGTTAAGGTTTTTACTGACTTTAAAGCCTCTATAAGTTGGCCGTAATGAAAGCAGAAGTGCTTAATGTGCTGATGACTTACGGTTGAATAAGACCATGGCGAATGGCCAAATGCGTCAGTTTCACATCACTATCAACCCCGACTTTTTCATAAATGCGATAGCGGTAGGTATTGATGGTTTTAACACTGACAAACAACTGATCAGCGATTTGCTGCGGACTTTGACAGTTGACTACCATCATGGCGACTTGTTTTTCGCGGTCACTTAATAAGTCAAAAGGCGATTTAGCATTATCAGATAGGAGTACATCAGCCAATTGCTCGGCGACGTCTTGGCTAAAATAACGCCCACCTTGATAGATTTTTTTCACCGCGCGTATCATCTCATCAAGCGGCGTACCTTTGGTAATATAACCATTGACGCCGGCTTTGATAAGCATGGAAGGATAAGGCTGCGCCGACATACTGCTGACCGCCAATATCTTAAAACCCATATCTAGCTGAACCAAGCGTTTGGTGGCTTCGAGCCCGCCAATATTTGGCATATTAACGTCTAGCAATATCACATCAGGGCGCAGCTGCTTGGCCAGTTTAATCGCCATATCACCGCTATCAGCTTCGCCGACCACTTCGATATCTGCACTGTCTGCCAGCATACGGCTGATACCCATCCGCACCAAATCATGATCATCTACTACTAATACTCGAATCATCGTTATACTCTTTTCTATCGGTCAGAATAAAGGGTGCATTACTAATCTTAAGTTATTTGGATAATTTTATTGAGCTGTTATATTAATTATTATAAATATATCAGCTAACTATCAGCTAACTATCAGCTAACTATCAGCTAACTATCAGCTAACAAAGGCACTTATATTAAGCATCATATTTTAATATTAACTTTGCAATTAAGCACTTATAAGCTTAAATGTAATGCTATATTGCGCCAATGTTAATAAATATTGCTGTAATATAAAGTAAATGTAGTAAAATTTGAATGTGGCTAAAAAATGACATCTAATTGATTTAGTAGATTAAACTTAAATGCAAACCATGATACACTAAAAATACAAAAACTCTATGTGAGTATCTACAAACACATCCACAAACGCTACGTACGTGGTTGCCATTAGTTAGTATATAATTGATTTACTAACTAATGGCAGCGCGACAGCAGGAGGCATAATGAAGCAACTACCATTAACCAAACAGCAATTAATCGCTGCTATGATTTCATTGAGTTTGGGCAGTGTCGCACAAGCCGCACTTACGATTAATGGTAGTTCTGGTTCAGAGTCTAATGCTCGTGTGAGCTGGGGCGGTGCCGACAACCTGTCTGAAGCTCGCAGTATCATGTACAAAGCCAATAATAGTAATAGTGGCTCTACGATAAAGAAAGTAGATAGCGGCTTTGGTACCACTAATATCACCAATACCAATAGTTTTGGCAGTAGTAATAATAGCTTTAACAATACTACCAATAATTATAATACTAGCTATCGTGGCAGTTTTGGTAGCAGCAGTATGATTCCAATCAGCACCGATTCGCGCAGTGTCGCGGTTATCGATGCGGAAACGGGCGAATCTATCTACGAAAAGGATGCTGATATTGCTCGTCCAATGGCCAGTATCACCAAAGTCATGACGGCAATGGTAGTGTTAGATGCCGGTCTTGACATGCGTGAAGAGCTTACCCTTGAGCCAGAAGATTTCGTCGGTCCTAAACGTGCCAGCTCAAACCTAAAGTCAGGTGACCGTCTAAACCGTGCTGAGATGCTGTTAATGGCATTGATGAAATCAGAAAACCCAGCCGCCAAAAGTCTATCGCGTAATTATCCAGGCGGTTATAGCGCCTTTATACGTGCCATGAACCGTAAAGCCCAAGACTTGGGTATGAGTACTGCGTTCTTTGGTGATCCAACGGGTCTTGATAAACGTAACGTTGCTTCGTCAAATGATCTGGTCAAAATGGTTCGTGCTGCTGGTAACTACGATGTCATTCGTCGTTTTTCGACAACCAAAAGCTATGACTTTTACGTTTCTAACGCTTCAAGCGGCAACCGTACTTACAAAGCGAATAATACTAGCAGCCTAGTGCGTGATGGCAGCTACCCAATTGGTATCTCAAAGACAGGCTTTATCAATGAAGCCGGTCGTTGCGTGGTGATGGAAACTCGCGTTAATAATCGTCCTGCGATTATTGTGATTTTAGGCGCGAACAGCTCAGCAACGCGCTGGGGTGATGCTAAGAACATTCTAAATAGCTTGGCGACTCGCCGTACGGTGTAGGCTTACTGCTTTAGTATTTATCAAAAAGGCTGTTATGCAATATAACAGCCTTTTTGTTGTGTCGAATTTAGGGTGTGTATTAGGAAAAACTATATGACTCAAGCATTGGCTGTTACTCGAGCTCCCAAACTATATTTACTCACCAATGACGATAAGTTTGCGGTTTTATATGCCAAATTAGAAGCGGCATTAGCCACAGGGTTGATAGGGCTATTGCAAATCCGCCGTAAAAAAACTTTACAGCTACCTGATGGCGCAGCAGAGCTCTATGCTGAAGCGCAGCAAATAGTGCGCTTGGCAAAAAGCCATCATGTCCCAGTTGTCATCAATGATGACATTGAGCTTGCCGAAAAACTCGGTGTTGGTGTGCATTTAGGTCAGCAAGATGGCGATATTAATGATGCCAAACGTCATTTAAAACCTGAACAGACTATTGGTCGTACCTGCCATAGTGATGTGGATTTAGTCAAAGAAGCCAAAAAAGAGGGTGCAAGTTATGCCGCGATGGGGGCGATTTTTGCCTCAAATACCAAACCGAACGCCGATATCATCTCGCGTCAGCTGCTTGTAGAGGGCTGTCAGCAAGGGATTGATATCTGTGTAATTGGCGGGTTGAGCGCAGAGAACATTACTGAATTGTCAGGCTTACCAATTGCTTATGTGGCAGTCGTTGGTGATATTATGGATTTGCCAGTGCAGAAAATCGCTATGCGTTGTCAGCAATGGCAGCAGGCGCTTGATACTTGGTATGCGCCTGCTAGATAAAAGGCTATTTTAATAGTAGCGATTGAGGGTTATTCAGCATGTTTCATGCAAAGTGTGGCGTAAGGTAAAGCCTGCAAGCGTTGCGCTTCAATGTGCTCGCCGCATACTTCACATTCACCATAAGTGCCGTTTTCAATACGGCTTAGCGCATTTTCGACGTACATTAAGCTTTGACGGGCTTCGCCCATTAAGTTTGTGCGCATATCGTTTTGACGATAAGAGATAGCTTGATCTTCCCAATGTTCATTGAGATCGTCTTGCGGGTTTTGAATATGATCTTCGATTTTATTGATACGGGTTTCATATTCTTCTTTTAGGGTTAATAGTTCTTGTTTAGCAGCTTCAAAGTCGATACTCATTGTATTCTCCTAATAAGTTATTTTTATTGTTAAGGTCATTTGTTATCACTAGCGACTTTTCTACAAAGGTTGGTTTTTATCATAAAGGCTCATGCCATCATAAACGGCCTCATTGCTAAGTACCACCACGAAATGTTACTGATTTTTATTGAAAGCCCGCAAGTTTCTTTGATAATAAGCAATTAAGCAAAATTTATATCAGCTTCGTTATGAGCATCTGCTCGAAAACTGCTAGAATACACCGCCTCAAATTCTTGTTGGACTAATTGTATAAAACCATTAGCAACAACAGCCTAAAAACAGCCGATTAGATAGTTTAAATAATATTTTTCAGCAATGATTAAAAAGCTACATGGTAGATTAACCATAGATGATGCATAGGAGCAGGTAATGAATTTTTTGCGTATGAGTGAGCTAAGCTTAACGGACAAAGTGGTATTGATTCGTGAAGACTTAAATGTGCCTATCAAAGACAGTAAAGTCAGCAGTGACGCTCGCCTGCAAGCCAGTTTGCCTACCATCAAAATGGCGCTAGAAAAAGGCGCGGCAGTGATTGTGTGCTCACATCTTGGTCGTCCGACTGAAGGCAATCCTGAAGCCATGTATTCGCTCGCACCGGTCGCGGATTATCTAAGCGATAAATTAGCCGCGCCAGTAAGCTTAAATACTGACTATCTAAATGCAGGTGTGGCAATCAAAGCAGGCGAAGTCGTGTTACTAGAAAACGTGCGCTTTAATAAGGGCGAGAAGAAAAACGCTGCGGATTTGGCACAGAAATACGCTGATTTGTGCGACATATTTGTGATGGATGCCTTTGGCACTGCTCATCGTGCGCAAGCATCTACGGAAGGCGTTACCCAAGCCATGCATCAAGCGCGAAAAACAGCTTGCGCCGGACCTTTATTGGCGGCTGAGCTTGATGCATTAAGCTTAGCACTTGAAACCCCAGCACAGCCGATGTTGGCAATCGTTGGTGGTTCCAAAGTATCGACTAAGCTAGAAGTACTACATAGCTTGGCTGAAGTATGCTCGCAAATTATCGTTGGTGGTGGTATTGCCAACACTTTCTTAGCAGCTAAAGGTTATAGCGTTGGTGCTTCTTTATATGAGGCGGACTTGGTTGATACTGCTCGTGACATCATGGGTAAAACTGAGATTTTATTGCCAGAATATGTGGTTGTCGCTGATAAAAACGATATTGATTTTGCGGACTTCACGGGTTCATTACAACAAGCTGCAGCAACTATCAAGTCTGTCGATGCAATTGGCGACAATGACATGATATTAGATATCGCCCCAGAGAGTGCTAAACAACTGGCTGATGCCATCATCAACGCAAAAACCATCTTATGGAATGGTCCGGTCGGTGTTTTTGAAGTCGATGCTTTTGGTCAAGGTACGCAAATCGTGGCAAATGCGGTCAAAGACAGCCAAGGCTTCTCGATTGCTGGCGGTGGCGATACTTTAGCAGCGATTGATAAATATCAAGTGGCTGATGGGGTCAGCTACATGTCAACGGGTGGCGGCGCGTTCTTAGAATTTGTAGAAGGTAAAGTTTTGCCTGCCGTCGCTGCTCTACAGATTAGTGAGTAACGCCTTAACGATACTTAGTAGATGAGTAACATTAGCCGTACAACCTAGCCCCAATATCTAAGGTAGGCTGTAACGATAATATTGTGACTACTATTCTTATCTTATTGTTTTAAGTACGATAAGCAGGAATTGTCATTGATTATTATTAAGTAGTAATTATTTGTTTCTATACTGAAAATTGTTATTGCATGTCTAATTTGCACTCTATAAAATAGCGCAAATCATGTATTTGACATGCTTTATTTATGAGAGGTTTATTATGTTAAAACGCCATTTGTTACTTGCTAGCGTACTTGCTGGTACTTTTGCAATCACTGCATGTAGCCAGGAAACACAAGATAAAACAGCAGCTGCTGCTGATTCTGCTGCTGAAGACACTGCGGCCAATACTGAAGAAGCTGCTGCTAAAACTGAAGCTGCTGCTGCTGACGCTGAAGTCGCTGCACAAAACGCTGGTGCTGACATTGCAGATAATGCTGAAACAGCCGGTGCTGCTGCTACGACTGCCCTAGAAAACACGGGTGAAGCGGTTGTAGTAGGCGCAAATGAAGCCGTTGCCAATACTGCTGGAGTGGTTGCCGATGGCGCATCTGCTGTTGAAGATAAAGCCAGTGAAAACGCAGTAGAAGCAGAGCAGCAGTACTAATTAATTGCTAAGGAGTTATATTACTTTAATAACTAACTCGCATTAATAGCGCTTTAATTAATAGCTATTTTATAAGCCCTCAAAATACTAAAAAAGCTTTGGTGATGACCAAGGCTTTTTGCGTTTCATCAATTAACAAATCTAAAAGCAACAATAGAGTGAATAACTTGCCATAGTAAAACTGTCAGTCTAATAAATAGTCGCGCAACCGCTACGAAGCGTGGGCAAAATTTGCTATAATCTGCGTGTGATGAATACTAGCAAAAATCCTGCATTTTTATCGATCGTTCTATGACGTCGCAACTATCTTTAATATAGCGTGACAGCGATTATAGGGCAATTGCTACCCTCTATCATTTACAAGCATTTATTTTAAAATCTAATCAGAGAGCGTTTTATGGCCTTAATATCTTTACGTCAACTTTTGGATCATGCCGCTGAGCACAGCTATGGTGTCCCTGCTTTTAACGTCAATAACTTAGAGCAGATGCGTGCCATCATGATGGCAGCCGACGCCTGTGACTCACCTGTCATCGTTCAAGCCAGTGCTGGTGCACGTAGTTATGCAGGATCCGCGTTTTTACGTCATCTGATTATTGCTGCGATTGAAGAGTGGCCGCATATTCCAGTGGTGATGCATCAAGATCATGGTATGTCACCTGCTATCTGCCAGCGCTCAATTCAGCTTGGCTTCTCATCAGTAATGATGGATGGCTCGCTCGGTGAAGATGGCAAAACGCCTATGGGCTATGACTATAATGCTAGCGTGACTCGCGAAGTGGTCAAAATGGCACACGCGTGTGGCGTCTCTGTAGAAGGCGAGATTGGTTGTTTGGGTAGTCTTGAGACCGGTATGGCAGGCGAAGAAGATGGTTCTGGCGCAGAGGGTATATTAGACCACGATCAGCTATTGACCAGTGCTGATGAAGCTGAGCAGTTTGTTAAAGATACCAACGTTGATGCGCTAGCCATTGCTATCGGTACCAGTCATGGTGCTTATAAATTCACGCGTCCACCGACAGGTGATATCTTATCAATTGAGCGCGTAAAAGAGATTCATGCCCGTATTCCGAATACTCATCTGGTCATGCATGGCTCATCATCAGTGCCGCAAGAATGGCTCAAAGTCATCAATGAAAACGGTGGTAACATCGGTGAGACTTATGGTGTGCCCGTTGAGCAAATCGTTGAAGCGATTAAGCATGGCGTACGTAAAGTAAATATCGATACCGATTTACGTTTGGCATCAACGGGCGCAATCCGTAAATTCCTTGCCGAAAATCCTAGTGAATTTGATCCGCGTAAATACTTTAAAGCCTCTATGGTTGCGATGTCAGATATCTGTACCAATCGCTTTGAGGCCTTTGGTTCTGCTGGTCAAGCGCATAAAATTCGCCCGATTACCCTCGAAGGTATGGTCGATTTTTATAAATAAGCGTTGCCAACAACGCATGCTCATTTAATAATAGTAGAGCCGCTTATTTTTATCGCAGGTTCCATAAGTAGTTTTTGTATTTATGTTTTATATTTAGTTTCTATAAAAGGTGGTGGATGATGATTGGATTGATTAGCGGACAGGTGCAGTATTTGATGGCGCCAACTGCCTGTGTCATGACCACCTCTGGTGTTGGCTACGATATTGAGCTGCCGCTACCGTCGTTTTGTCAGTTGCGTCTCAACGAGCAGGCGAGTATTTGGACGCATTTTCATGTGCGTGAAGATGCGCAGCTACTTTATGGCTTTATCGATCGCAAAGAGCGCGATGTCTTTCGCCAATTGATTAAGATTAATGGTGTTGGCGCAAAAATGGCTTTGGCTATGCTGTCTGCGATGTCAGCGGCTGAGCTAAAAATGCATGTTGAGCAAGAGTCTGAGACCGCATTAACGCGTATTCCGGGTATCGGTAAAAAGACAGCACAGCGTTTATTGATTGAGCTTAAAGACAAGCTAAAAAATATCGAGGTTGATAACAGTCATTTAGAATTTGCGCTTCAGCCTGCGCCCGTTTCTGCTGAAGGCAGTATCATTGCTGAGGTGGAAGGCGCTTTGATTAGCTTGGGCTATAAAGAAAGAGAAGCGCAGCAAGCGATTAAAGCGGCGAAAATTGACGGCGAAATATTTACAGATACACAAAGCTTATTAAAGGCGACGCTGCAGCAGTTTCAGAGTTTTAAATAGCGCTATTTTTTATGTATAAACTGAGAAGAAAATAAGCGACATTAGATGTCGCTTATTTTCGTTTTAGTAGGTGCTTAATAAGGTTTTGCATGACTTATGCGTGGCGTTTGGTTATGCTGTTTATTACCTAGTCTTTTGAAAATAATGATTTAAATAAAATGATAAAACCTATGATGCAAGATCGTTTGATTAATCCGTTAGAAGGATCAGGTGACGCGCCTGATTCCAATATTCGACCAGCACTATTGGCGGAATACATCGGTCAGCCGGTGGTGCGTGAGCAGATGGAAGTTTTTATTAGCGCTGCCAGAGGCCGTAACGAGCCGTTGGATCATACACTTATCTTTGGTCCACCGGGCTTAGGTAAGACAACCCTTGCCAATATTATTGCTCGTGAGATGGGTGGCAATCTGCGCTCAACGTCAGGGCCAGTACTTGAGCGTCCGGGCGATTTGGCAGCGATGTTGACCAATTTAGAAGAAGGTGATGTGTTATTTATCGATGAAATTCATCGCTTGAGTTCGGTTATTGAAGAGATCCTTTATCCAGCGATGGAAGATTTTCAGCTCGATATTATGATTGGTGAAGGACCTTCGGCGCGTTCTATTAAGCTTGATCTGCCACCGTTTACCTTGGTCGCAGCCACCACGCGCGCCGGACTATTGACCTCGCCATTACGTGATCGCTTTGGTATCGTGCAGCGACTTGAGTTTTATAATATCGCTGATCTGACGACGATTGTTAGCCGTGCCGCACGCTTGATGCGGGTACCGATGAGTGAAGATGGCGCGGTAGAGATCGCTCGCCGGGCACGTGGGACACCAAGGATTGCCAATCGACTATTACGCCGCGTACGCGATTATGCGCAAGTGAGAGGCGACGGCAGTATCAATGGCGTGATAGCAGGTAGTGCGCTCGATATGCTCGCCGTGGACAGACGCGGTCTTGATCATTTAGACAGACGGTATATTGAAATATTGCAGGAGCGTTTTGATGGTGGTCCAGCTGGCGTTGAAGCGATAGCAGCAGCAATGGCTGAGGATCGCGGTACGTTAGAGGATGTGATTGAGCCGTACCTTATTCAGCAAGGTTATGTATTACGTACGGCACGTGGTCGGGTATTGACGCAGATGGCGATTGATCAGATGTTATAGTGTTAAAAATTAACATAGTAAACATAAAAAATGCGTCTACGTTTAATTGAAAAATTAAAGGTAGGCGCATTTTTATTGCTATAAATATTTCTATTACTGAACATTGTTAATATTTAGATACAGTCTCAGGCCATATTTTTCCTGGATTTAAAATATTTTTTGGATCAAGTGCTGATTTAATCGCTTGCATTATCACCAAAGCATTACCGTGCTCTTGCTGCATATATTTTTGCTTGCCTTGTCCAATACCATGTTCACCGGTACAGGTGCCGTCCATTTCAATCGCGCGGCTGGCAAGACGGCTAATAATTCCATCAGCGGTAGCGACTTCTTCAGGGTTATTGGTATCGACCAATAATAAAACATGAAAATTACCATCGCCCACGTGACCGACGATAGGTCCAATCATACCAGATGCTTCGATATCTTTTGCCGTCTCACTGACGCATTCTGCTAAGCGTGAAATGGGCACGCAGGCATCGGTCGATAAGGCGCTAGCCTCAGGTCGTAGGGCAGAGCTGGCATGGTAAGCGTTATGCCGCGCTTGCCACAAACGTTTACGCTCAGCTTCATTGGTGTCCCAAGCAAAATCCGTACCGCCGAATTCCTCGATGATATCAGTAAAGATTTGCGCTTGCTCAGCGACGCTGCCTTCTGTGCCATGGAATTCTACAAATAAGGTAGGCGTTTCAGTCAAATTGAGTTTGTCATATAGGTTACACGCTTTAATTTGCATCGCGTCGAGCAGCTCGATACGAGCAATTGGCAAGCACATTTGAATGGTTAACATCACCGCCTGACAAGCATCCTCAATCGTTGGGAAGTGGCAGATGCCACTGCCTATACATTCGCTAATACCAAATAACTTGAGCGTAACTTCGGTGACGATACCAAGCGTGCCTTCTGAGCCTATCATCAATCGCGTCAAATCATAACCAGCGGCAGACTTTTTGGCACGCGTACCGGTGCGGATAATATCTCCACTCGCAGTCACCACTTCAAGCGCGAGTACTACATCTTTCATGGTGCCATAGCGGACAGCATTGGTACCTGATGCGCGAGTCGCAACCATGCCGCCGATACTGGCATTGGCACCGGGATCTATAGGAAAGAACAGTCCGGTATCACGCAAATAATGATTGAGCTGCTCACGTGTGACGCCAGGTTGTACGGTAACGGTCAGGTCTTCATTATTAACCTGTAATATCGCATCCATGGCATGCATATCGATACATAGTCCGCCATAGGGCGCGTTTAACTGACCTTCTAAGGATGAGCCAATACCAAAGGCAATTACTGGCATTTGATACTGATGGCAAATCTCAACGGCCGCAGCAACCTCGTGCTTATCCTGTACTGTCAATACCGCGTCGGGCGGCTGGTTGGCAAGCCACGTCATGGTATGACCATGCTGCTCACGTATGGTTTGATTAAGGCTAAGTTGTTTACCAAAGCGTGTATGCAAAGCGGCAATAGCCTCATTATGATTTGGTTTTACGGAATGATTAGGCTGAGCAGGCGACGTAGCTGATACGGTCGACATAGATGAATTCTCCATATAAAACGTGTTTTTAACTGAGTAAACGCTATCAAATAAGATAAAAAATTAAGCTCTCAGTCATTTTGATTGCTCTTTAACAACAATTAAAATGACTGAGAGCTTATTAAATTAAGATTTAAATTTTATAACTATTAACGAGTATTCATTGCCATTAAAAATCAGAAATCTAGGCTAGAACCCGCCAAATAACGACAATCATAGCTAACAGATAAAAGATAGGCGCAAACCAACCGACTTGTGTCGCAATGGCAATAAATACGGCAAAACCCGAAAGTGCTAGCCAATCTCGGCGGCGGTCGTTGAGCATGTCGGCGCGAATTTGTTGGATCTCGCGCAGTTGACTGTCTTGGCGCGAACCTTGTGAGGCAAGGCTTTGTAAACCCTGATCTAGCAGCTTAGGGATATCAGTGGTTGATAATAAAATCTCTGGCAACTGTTGGCGTAAGTGTTGCAAATTACGCATCGGATCGAGCTGCTCTTTGATCCAGCTACTTAAAATGGGCTTAGCCAGTGACCAGATATCAAGGTCAGGGTATAAGTCGCGACCGAGTCCTTCCACGTGTACTAGAGTTTTAAGTAGTAGCATCAGCTGCGGCGGAATACTCATATGGTGGCGGCGAGCGATATCTAAAATTTGCATTAAGACACCAGCAAAGTCGATATCATTAATAGATTTTTGTAGCATAGGTCCAACAGTGCGTTTCATATCGCGCATCAAGGCATGCTTATCGGTATTGGGCGGTATCCATCCAGCACGGCTGACGATATCAACCATCGCCGTAAAGTTGTTATTCATCACCGCCAACAGCATGCGCGCGACAATAAGCTGGTCGTCTTTTGATAATGTACCCATGATGGCGCAATCAAGCCCGATATAGCGTGGCTCATGACCCAAGTCAACCGCTCTCATATCTGTAGTGAGCGTTTTAACCGGTGGCGTCTCTACAAAGACATTACCCGGATGCATATCGGCATGAAAGAAGTTATCGCGAAAAACTTGGGTAAAAAATATCGTTAAGCCTTTCTTTGCCAATGCTGCTCGGTCATAACCTAGCTTATCAAAGACTTCAACCTGCGAAATAGGAACGCCTTGGATACGCTCCATAACCATGACGTTTTTAGCTGCATCATAGACTTCAGGTACATACATCAATGCTGAACCCAAGAAGTTATTGCGCATCTGCGTCGTATTGTCTGCCTCTAAGGTCAAATCTAATTCATTGAGCATGACTTGGCGATAATCTTCGACAATATCAACGATATGTATAGCGCGCGCCGCTTCGATACGCGCCGATGCCCAATTGGCAAGCTCACGCAGTAGCTCAAAATCAGCCACGATAGTGGTGCGAATATCAGGGCGAACCACCTTTACCACCACCTCACGCCCATCATGCAAGGCGGCCGTATGTACTTGGGCAATAGAAGCCGCCGCTAGCGGTTTGACGTCAAAACGCGCAAACAAAGTCGCAATAGATTGACCAAGACCATGTTTCGGGTCTTGAATTTGGGCAATGGCAACGTCGGGGTCGAAAGGTTTGACCTTATCTTGTAGCTGTACCAATTGCTCGATAATCTCAGGCGGTACTAAATCGCGTCGCGTCGAAAGCAGTTGTCCAAGCTTTAAGAACAGCGTACCCATATCTTCAAGCGCATATTTAATGGCATTGGGCTGATGTTTTTTACCCCACGCTGCCGGATGCAAACGAATTAAACGCGCTAAAGGTTGCAGCTGCGGCGCTTCTTCGACAGAAAGATGGGTATCAATGCGATAAGCGGCGGCAATACGCCAAAGTTCAAGTAAGCGGGCGCGATGGGATAGTAGCATGAGATATAGTTACTCTAAAAAGTCGAAAATAGGCTAGATGTTGTATTCTTTATAACGGTATGTGTTTATAAAGAGCGTTTAAACAATCGTAGCATCTACTTATTATTATCTATTATTGGTTAAACGTGCTTGTTCATCTTTAATAGCCGCAAGCTTAGCTTCTTCACGCTCAATGTCAGCACGTAGTTTCAATAGTTGCTGCTTCAGATCGTTGACTTCGGCGGCTTCCAGCGGGTCAGGAGTGACATTACCCGCTACATCATTTGCCCAGTCGCTGACATCGTTAAAAGCGCGTTTGGCGTTATGGCGCCAGCTGCCTTTTAGCTGCGAGATGAGCAGATGCAATTGACTGGCCATCTGCTTACCAATAAAAGGCTCAAGCTGTCCGGCGACATCAGGGTCAAAACCTGCGACCAGCTGTTTCAGCTGCATCAGTACTTTGTAGTCACCAGCGATAGGTAAATTACCCTCTGTGCCGCGTATCAGGTTCAGCAGCTGCGCAGGATTATCAACGCTAATGATGCAGTCTGGATGACTATGACCAAGACGCGACCGCTCTAGGCTAGCCTTTTGGCGCTCATTCATATTGCCGCTTGGCTCAAACACACTCTCAGTCATGACCGGCTCAAAGCGCAAACGCTCCTCGGTAAATAACACGTCCAAATTCACTTCAGGCGTGCCCATATTTAAACGCAGCACTTTACCCGCAAGTGGTGCCAGACCAGCTTTGGTAATCTCATCGCTAGCAATGGCGATATTAATCAGCTTTTCGGCACCCGCCAAAAGTAATACAGTCAGCATAAGGCTCTCGCATGTTTGGTTGAGCGCCATAAGCGTGGCGCATATTTACATATTGGCTGTTATGACGATGATTAAACGCCTGCCTAGTGGCAAACGTTCTTACATTATGAATAAGCTTTGTATAAGTAGCTTTTAAAACTAAGCTCTAAAACTATTCTTTTCTAAAATTATGCTTTAAAACCACGATGGACAGCGACGATACCAGCTGTCAAGTTATGATAATCACAATTTTCAAAGCCTGCTTGTTGCATCATTTGCTTCAGCGTCTGCTGATCAGGATGCATACGAATCGATTCCGCCAAGTATTGATAGCTTTCTGCATCATTAGCAATCAGCTTGCCCATAATTGGCAAAGCAGTAAACGAATACAAATCATAAGCTTTTGATAATGGCTCAAACACAGGTTTTGAGAATTCTAAAATCAATAAACGACCGCCTGGCTTTAGCACACGATACATAGATTTTAAAGCAGCATCTTTGTCCGTGACATTACGCAGACCAAAGCTGATAGTTAGCAGATCAAAGCTATTATCGTCAAATGGCGCTAATGTTTCAGCGTTTGCTAAGACGAAATCGACGTTGTTACAGCCAGCATTAATCAAGCGCTCACGACCAACTTCTAACATCGCCGCATTGATATCAGATAACACGACTTTACCGTTGCGACCAACTTCGCGGCTGAATACTTTGGCCAAATCACCCGTACCACCAGCGATATCAAGCACATGCTGACCGGCACGTACACCTGATAAGCTAATCGCATAACGCTTCCATAGGCGATGAATACCAAATGACATTAAGTCATTCATGATGTCATATTTTTTGGCAACTGAGGTAAAGACATCAGCAACGCGTGCTTGTTTTTCAGCTTTATTGACCGTTTGATAACCAAAATGCGTTTGCTCATTACCGTCGGTATCAGGCGTATGGGGATTATTGATGTCATCACGCTGATTAAAAAGTGTTTGTTTGGCAGTTTGTGCGTGCGCAGACGTATTACTTGCGCTGTTATTTGGGATGTTGTTAGCGTTATCTATATGGTTTGGCATAGTCGTTTGTTGACCTTGTGGGGTTCCGGTTGGTAGATCTTGCACTTGCGTAAAGTCATTGTTTTTGCTGTTATCGACTGCGGCATTTTCATTAAGCGTCGTATTAGAAACATGGCTTTGACAAGCTTTTACTTGAGCGGTGATGCTTTGATTATTAGTGATGCTATCTTTGATCAATTTATCTTGCAGATGAGCATGAGAAGTAGCATGAGTTTCAGTATTGTTATTTGAATGATCAGTCATACGATTATCCTATTATTGGTTTTTATGATGGCGTATTTGAGCGCTGTTTAAGCATCATTGAATCACTACACAGCGCCGTTAGCCATGGGCATTATTGACCCTATCATACACCAAACGTTGTTGGCTTACCGCCATTATCGTTGTCATGAACCTCGGCATGAACTTCGTCAATAATCTCAAGCTCACGTTCACAAAACGGTTCAATAAAGCTGCTGACACTTTTTAGTGGTTTCATCGCTTTAAAGCCTGAATCGATAAAGTCGTAAAGCGGTTGGAAGTTATGGCGATAAGCCGTGCCTTTCGCGAGACCAAAGGCTTTTTTGAGCATAAACGAGTTCAAATCTTTATCGGTACGATAGCAGACCTCTTTTAGATTGTTAATCTGCACACGGCGCTCATTGGCCTCATCGACAGCGCGGTAAGCGGCGAGCATATTCTCTTCATTAACCGCTAAATCTTGAGCAACCAACCACTCGGCTAAATGTAAATCAAGCTCAATGGCCAAGATAGACGCTTGAATGCCCATGCTGCCCGCTTCTAAAGAAGCTTCTTTGGCAAGGCGCTCTAATTTTTTAGCTTTAGGAAGGATGCGTCCTAATTGCTCTGCCAATACTTTAAATTCATCACCACCATATAGCTGCGTTAAAAAATAATCTGCCATCGGTTTATTTTTTGGTTGTTGAAATAGCGCGCTATGGGTACGTTTGATACGCGCTTGTTGCCATGCTTGCACTTCTTTTAATTTGGTATTTAAGGCAGCATCTTCATGGTGTGGCAGCGCCCAAAAACGGTTTAAGTGCTGTTGTAAATTGGCTAAGGCAGACATGGCAGGTAATCCTATAAAAAGTAAAAATGGCAATCAAATTGATGATAAAAGGGTTGAAATGATACTAAATTCTTGTGCTTGTGGGCAGCTATTAAAGCATGCGCGCAAAATTTTGTTCACCTTAAAAGAAAATACCTCAGAATACAAATGCCAAACTGTTACATAGCAGGGTTATTTACTATATTTACTCAATGCTATGATTAACTGACATGGTGATTTTAAGTGCGGTAGTCAGTGTTGTAATCAATATTATAAAAACCAAGCATTTATAAAATAGCTATGTAAATATGAAGTTTTTATGCAAAGAAAATAGCGTATAAAAATCATAAACGAGAAATGTATAACACCGCATAAAAAACTATAAAACATTATCTAATAATAAAGCGAGTATGGACATGAGCAAAAAAAATAATACCACTAAAGACCAAGCGCAAGAAGCGGTAAGTGACCAATTTAGTGAGCAAGTCGTCGAGCAGCGTTTAACACCCAATCCGTTAAATATTTTTTCTATGGACAAAGATGCATTGCGATTGGCATTAGTCACTGCCCAATTTGCCTTGCGAGCCACGCGGCAACAAACACCGCCGACCATCAATAGACCAACCGGGCTATTGGTGCTGGTCAACGGCATGGAGCAGGCAGGCAAGGGCACAGCGGTCACCCAACTGCGGCAATGGGTAGACCCGCGCTTACTCAAGGTTGAGGCAACGGTTGGTGATTGTCCCTTAGAGCATCAGCCGATTTGGCAAGCGCATACCAAGGCGCTGCCGCGTCATGGCGATGTGATGGTGTATTTTGGCAACTGGTATGCCGATTTGCTCTATAACGTTATGCGTATGGCAACTCTAGATAATAAAGGCGATGAACCTAAAGAAAGTGGGGATAAAAATAATAAGAAGCTGAAAAATAAAGCGTTGCCTATTGCCCAATGGCAAGACTATTTACAGAAAGAACTGACTAAGCTACAAGCCTTTGAGCAAGACCTTGCTGCTAATCAAACCAAGCTGCTCAAATGCTGGTTTCATGTCGATATCGAAACCTTACAGGCGCGGCTTAACGATGATGAATCTGATCCAGAATTTTTATATCAAATTGATTGGAAAAGTAAAAAGGTCGTCGACACTTTTAATGAGGTGGCAACGGCTTTATTACGCCAACAGGATGACTGGATTATTATTAACGGTGAGGATAAATCACAAGCGGCTACCCATTTCTGTCATAAAGTGTTGCAGGCGATGCAAACAGCACTAGCAAGCAGTAAAGCAGAAAGTAAGAATGCAAAAAAGGTAGCAAAATTTGAGCCTGTGAAAATACCTAAAACTTTGATAAATATTGACGATACCGAGATAGATAAGTCTGACTATCATGAAGCACTGGCCGAAAAGCAAGCACGCCTTGCTGAATTGCTGCGTGCGCGCAAAGGTCGTCATGTGGTATTTGCTTTTGAGGGCATGGATGCCGCTGGCAAAGGCGGGGCTATCAAAAGACTGGTTGCGCCACTCGACCCTCGCGAGTATCAGATTTATAATATCGGCGCACCGATGCTGTATGAGTTGCAGCACCCTTACCTATGGCGCTTTTGGACCAAACTGCCCAATGAGCAAACTGATCGTATTAGCCGTATCGCTATCTTTGACCGTACTTGGTATGGGCGTGTATTGGTCGAACGTATCGAGGGCTTTGCGACTGATGGAGAATGGCAGCGCGCTTATGCTGAAATCAATCGTTTTGAGGCAGATTTGGTAGCCGCTGGCACGATAGTCATCAAATATTGGCTCGCTATTGATAAAAAAGAGCAGCTCAAACGCTTTGAAGCACGTGAAGAGACGCCGCATAAACAGTTTAAGCTGACCGATGATGATTGGCGCAATCGTGATAAATGGTTAGATTATGTGCAATCGGCGGCTGATATGCTGGCACGCACTCATACAGACGATGCCCCTTGGTGCGTCATTGCCACCAATGAAAAGCGCCAAGCGCGCTTAGATGTATTAGACCATGCGATTGAGCAGTTATCTTCAGCACTTTCTCATACTAAATAGGTGACCAATAAGTGATTGGTAATAGTGATGAAAGCGTTAGGTACGCTTGATAGTTAATGGTATTTTTGCTTAGTTATTTAATAGAAATTAACAACAATTTTCTATTAAATGTCTAGCTTTTCTAAGCCATAAATTTACAGTTACAAATCTCGCAATATCATCATGCATTCTGTGTCTATATTTAATATAATAGGCGCGTAATAACTTCTGCTTTCTAGCAAAATGGCTGAGCAGTCGGATACTATATTTATCATATAAATGCTCTAATCATTATCAATATATCTTTTATAATCAACGCTATCACTATAAAACCTAAGCCGCAAGCTGCTGTAATCGGACGATTTGGCAAGACTACTTGCGGCTTTATGGCATTTTGTGTGATAGGTTTTTACCTGATGTGTGGGCAAGCTAAAGCAAATATTAATAAGCGCCCAAAACTATTGGGACAATATAGATAGCAATAGAGCAATTTTTTACAACCATATTTTCGAATCAGTAAATTCAAAACAGTATTTCGAGAAAGAAATTCAAAACAGTATTTCAAAGACATGTTGCGTACACGCTATCATCATGTTAGATGGTGAAAACGATACCATCAATGACATCATCAATAGCGCCGCAATGTCATCAATCACCTATAATTTCAATCAGCTTACGCAGGACGTATTAACGTATGGGTATTAGCAGCAGTTCTACAGGACCAACCAAAGCAGTCGGTTCTATAAGAATCAATCTATTTTTTGCCATTTTACTGATTGCGATGACCGCTTACTTTTTATGGTGGGGTCTGGATTACACCATGCATCAGCAGACGACGCTATTTATCGTAGCGACGGCTTTTGGTGTGTTTATGGCATTCAATATCGGTGGTAATGACGTCGCCAACTCCTTTGGTACCTCAGTGGGTGCGGGGACGTTGACCATTCCGCAAGCCTTGGGTATCGCAGCGATATTTGAGGTATCAGGAGCGGTGTTAGCAGGCGGTGAAGTCACCGATACCATTCGTAGCGGTATTGTCGACTTAGATGGTCTATCGGTATCGCCCAACCAATTTATTTATGTCATGCTTTCAGCGCTTATCGCTGCTGCATTTTGGTTATTGTTTGCGACCAAAAAAGGTCTGCCGGTTTCGACCACTCACGCCATCATCGGCGGTGTCGTTGGTAGCTCCGTGGTTTTGGGTATCACCTTAGGTGGTACTGAAATGGCGCTATCGACGGTAAATTGGGGTACGATTGGTACGATTGCTATTTCTTGGGTTATATCACCGCTACTCGGCGGCTTATTTTCCTACCTTTTATATGGTCAGATTAAGAAAAATATCATTGAATATAATGATAGAACCGAGGCACACATTGCGACCCTAAAAGGCGATAAAAAAACGCTAAAGCAAAATCACAAAGAATATCTGGATGGTCTGACTGAGTCAGAACAACTGGCTTATACCTCAGCGATGTTACGTGATCAAGAAATTTATAAAGATGATGATTGTGACGTTGAAGATTTAGAAACCGACTATTACAAACAGCTTTATGAAATTGAAAACGAGCGCAGCAACCTCGATACCTTAAAGGCATTGAAGCAATGGGTACCTATCATTGCGGCTGCAGGCGGCGCGGTCATGGCCTCTTTGGTCATCTTTAAAGGCTTAAAGAATGTCAATAATGGCATGACAACGCTGCAAGGCTTTTTAATCATGGGCATGATTGCAGCGCTAGTTTGGCTTGCGACCTATATCTATACCAAGAGTATCCGCGGTAAGCATAAAGAAGATTTGACCAAAGCCACCTTTATTATGTTTAGCTGGATGCAAGTCTTTACCGCATCAGCATTCGCCTTTAGTCATGGCTCAAACGATATCGCCAACGCCGTCGGTCCTTTTGCGGCGATTATGGACGTTATTCGTACCAATAGCATTGCGACTGAAGCGGCAGTACCGCCCGCGGTGATGCTGACCTTTGGTGTAGCGTTGATCGTTGGTTTATGGTTTATTGGTAAAGAAGTCATTCAAACCGTCGGTACCAATTTGGCAAAAATGCATCCGGCTTCTGGCTTCTCAGCGGAATTGGCTGCTGCTGCTGTGGTGATGGGCGCTTCGACCATGGGTCTGCCAGTATCGAGTACGCATACCTTGGTCGGCGCAGTACTTGGCATCGGTATTGTCAATAGAGATACCAATTGGGCACTGATGAAACCTATCGGTTTGGCATGGATAATTACTCTTCCTGCAGCAGCGGCAATGTCTGCAATCAGTTATATTATTTTGGTCAATATCTTTTAAAACGTACGCTTATTAAGGTTTTTACATAAGTCTTATTTAAAGTTATTTATAAGCACGTTTCAAATAAAAAACGCTTATCAGCCTTATGCCGATAAGCGTTTTTTTATGATTTTTGAATTTTTATTCAGTACCAAACTGCTTACGTTTTTTGGCAAAAAAGCGGTCCAATCTATCCATGGCATCTTCTAAATCGTGCAGATTGGGTAAAAACACTAAGCGGAAATGGTCGGGTGCATCCCAGTTAAAACCAGTACCTTGCACCAGTAAAA
This sequence comes from Psychrobacter immobilis, assembly GCF_904846285.1. Lineage (GTDB taxonomy): Bacteria > Pseudomonadota > Gammaproteobacteria > Pseudomonadales > Moraxellaceae > Psychrobacter > Psychrobacter immobilis_D. Next base: position 202,375 of record NZ_CAJHAD010000001.1, read on the forward strand.
CGTTTTCTTCGACCAATAAATCCATCATAAACGCCATATCATCTTCGATAGGATAGACCGCAGGATCCATCTTTGGGAAACAATAAAACGCCCCTTGTGGCATGGTGCAAGAAATACCTTTAATGGCATTGAGGCGTGAGACCGCCATTTCGCGCTGCTTATAAAGACGGCCTTTTTTAGAGGTTAAATCCTTCATGCTTTGATAACCGCCCATCGCCGTCTGAATCGCATATTGCCCTTGGACGTTTGAACATAGGCGCATAGATGCCAACATATCTAAGCCTTCGATAAAGTCAGATGCATGGTGTTTTTTACCAGAAACCATCATCCAGCCAGCACGGAAACCTGCGATACGGTGCGACTTTGATAAACCATTGTAAGACAGCACAAGCACATCATCAGTCAAGGTGCTCATCGGCGTATGCTCCATATCATCATAGAGAATACGGTCGTAAATCTCATCGGCCATGATGATTAAATCGTGCTCTTTTGCCACTTCGATAATCTGCAGCAGCAATTCATCACTATACAGCGCACCGGTTGGATTATTGGGGTTAATAACCACGATGCCTTTGGTTTTAGAGGTAATTTTAGACTTGATGTCTTCGATATCAGGATGCCAATTGTCGTCTTCATTACAGCGATAATGCACGGCGGTACCGCCTGCTAAGTTGGCCGCTGCCGTCCAAAGCGGGTAATCAGGCATTGGCACAAGGACTTCGTCACCATCATTCATGAGCGCTTGCATGGTCATAACAATCAGCTCAGAGACGCCATTGCCCAAATACACGTCGCGTACATCAACAGCAGATAGCAGGCCTTTTGATTGATAATATTGCAAAACGGCTTTACGAGCGGCAAAAATACCTTGTGAGTCTGAATAACCAGTCGCTTCTGGCAGGTTCATCGCCACATCACGCAAAATCTCATGCGGTGCTTCAAGACCGAAAGGGGCAGGGTTACCAATATTAAGCTTTAAAATGCGCTTACCTTCGGCTTCCATTTTATTTGCCGTTTGCAGCAGAGGACCACGAATATCGTAGCAAACGTTTTGTAATTTATCGGATTTTTTTATTGTGTTCATAGAGTGACCACTCATAGGGTTGTTTTGTGAATGTGGCGCTGCTTGATTTTTTATTGGTTGAGCGGCGTTAACTTGTTTGCTAGATACTGCATTTTTATTATGAGCATTTATGCTTTGATTTGAATCTGGGTTGCTAGCAATGTTGCTCTCGATATTAGCTTCACTTGGCAGCTCACCACGCAACAGATAGCCTTCGCTACAGCCTAAGATACGCGATAAGGTCGGCAGCTTTGATGATACGATGCCATTGGTTCCGCGCTCCCAGTTAGAAATAGCCCCGCGACTGACCTTTGCGCCTGCTGCGGTCATCGCTTGCGCCAATTGCTCGGCAGTCATGCCCTTATCGCGGCGCAATTGTACCAATCGTTCGGCTTGCGTGCCTTTACTGTCAGCCATCATTATTTATACCTTTTATTAACCAATCAATGCGTTTGTAATAGCAGACGACTAATAGAGTGATTAGCCATAAACCATTACTAATGCAAGATATTATTGCAAATAACCTTATAATGCAAGTATTAGGATGGATATCAACAAATTAGTTTTCAATTTATAGAAAAATGCAAGAATAACTTGCAAAGACAACTCTAATCAGTCTTTTATCTATCTTTCTTGATGATTAAGTAAGCAGGTATAGAAACCCAATAAAATTACAACTTTACTTATTTAATCGGCAAAATAATTTGTTATATTTTACTTCTCTATCTCTTATTCAGTTTCTCAAAACCTTAGGCTTTCAGCTGGTAGATTGAGCAGTTTTATAATAATGACCTTGAATAGTCAGCCGATAAGCAGCAGATAAAGGTCATCGTTTTTATAAAAACGAACGATAAATTTTTGCTATTAGATGACGTAAAACAAATGAGATAACCAATCATTTCATCCAAACATTCCATAAGGATATACGATGCAAGACAACCAATTAAGCAAAGAAGAAATCAGCCAGTTGACCGAAGCGGACTGGAAAGAGCGCTTGAGTGCCGATGAGTATCATGTGATGCGTGAGAAGGGCACAGAGCGTCCATTTACTGGCGTCTATAATGATATCAATGATAAAGGTATCTATCGCTGTAAAGGCTGCGGTGCAAGCTTGTTTGAGTCGGACAGTAAGTTTGACGCAGGTTGCGGCTGGCCAAGCTTCGACCAAGGTATCGATAATGGTGCCATCGATGAGCATGTTGATGACTCGTTGGGCATGCGCCGTACCGAAGTAACGTGCAGCAATTGCGGCGCGCATTTGGGTCACGTATTTCCTGATGGACCTCGTGAGACTACTGGCATGCGCTACTGCATCAACTCTTTATCTATTGATTTGGATAAAACTGAAGAATAAATGTCAATATAGTCAGTAGTTTGGCTAAAATCAGTATTTTAGTTAAAGTTAGACTGAGAAGAGGGAAGTACGTGGTGCTTCCTTTTTTCTTATAAACCTGCAAATTTCTTATAAACCTGAAAACAATAAAACAATTAATTTAAGGATGAATGATGAGCACTATTTATGATTTTACCGCTGAACGTATGGACGGCACCTCGCAAGCCTTTGCCGATTATAAAGGCAAAGTGTTATTAATCGTCAATACCGCTAGCAAATGTGGCTTTACGCCGCAGTTTGAAGGTCTAGAGGCGTTGTATCAACAATATAAAGATCAAGGACTGGTGGTGATCGGTTTTCCTTGTAACCAGTTTGGCGCTCAAGACCCTGGCAGTAATGAAGAGATTGGCGCATTTTGTCAAAAGAATTATGGCGTCAGCTTTCCGATGATGGCGAAGGTTGATGTCAATGGTAAAGATGCTCATCCTATTTTTGAGTGGTTAAAGGAAGAGAAGGGCGGTATGCTGAGCATGCTGACAGACGGCATCAAATGGAACTTTACTAAGTTTTTAATTGGTTCAGATGGACAAGTGATTGATCGTTATGCGCCAACCACCAAGCCTGAAGCGCTTAAATCCGATATTGAGCAAGCGCTAGCAGGGAAATAGAGAATAAGCTGCAAAAATCATTGGTTTTGTATAAAATATAAAGCCAATGAAAACAGAGGCTTGCCTATAGAATTGATAAATTCAGGAAAAATTCGTAAGAAAAGGGCAAATAGTGTTTGACAGCCATGTGTAAATCTATATAATACACACCCACAGCAGCAGAGCTTAGTGACAAACTTAGAGCTCTGTTAATGTTGAATAAATTGCCTAGCAATTGTTCGAAGGGTGATTAGCTCAGTTGGTAGAGCGTCTGCCTTACACGCAGAATGTCGGCGGTTCGAATCCGTCATCACCCACCACTATTTAGTATAGTGCTACTCTTAAGTAGTAGGCTAAGTGGTTAAATAAACTAAGTATGACCTAAGCAGCGGTAGTTCAGTTGGTTAGAATACCGGCCTGTCACGCCGGGGGTCGCGGGTTCGAGTCCCGTCCGCTGCGCCATATTTAAAACGAATTTAAACTTTCGAGTTTAAGCAAGTTTCGCCTCAAGTATTCGTTTACTTGAGGTTTTTTTGTGTCTCTAAAATACTATTATAGCTATCTGGTGTTAAATTAACCAAATGGTGAGATAAGTTATCTGTCCGTTAAATTCGCGCTGGTTTTTTCGTATTAAGCATCCAACTACTGACTCAACTCTCATTATACTAAGAGGGGAAATTGATAAAATAGCGCATAGATAAATGAGCCAATGATGACACATACAACACTGAGCCAGACCAGACGAAGATGAGCAACTGACCATTCTGCTTGCCAATCAATTCTATCACTCGCTCTTAGCCACTCTGTCACACTAATCGCTACCGTGAGCCATAATGTGCCGACCAAATAACCTCCTAGCACATCACTCAAATAGTGCTCATTGAGTACAATTCTACTTAAGCCTACCAGTATAGAAAAAAAGACAGTCATTACCACTATACGGACTTGCTGACTAAAGTTGCGGCTAAAACGAATGGCCGTATAAGCAAGAAATCCATATAGCGCAACTGTAATCGTTGCATGTCCACTCGGAAAGGAATCTGTCTGCTCGAACAGCAGAATATGAACTGGTCGATCGCGTTGAAATAATAGTTTACTAAGAAAGGTAAATATTGTACTTCCTAAAGTGGCTACCAGTAACCCTATCAATATATAACGCTGGCGAATTACCCAACATAAAATACAAGTTAAAAATACAACTAAGCATGTCGTTGCAGTAGAGGCGAAGCTGGTAATTAGGATGAAAAACGTTACTAGGGGCGACTCACTTAGCATACTCATCTGCTGTGACACAAAGTGATCCATCGCCACAATAGTATCTGAAGTGACGACATCTTCAACCAAGCCGAGAAACAAAAATAGAATATAACCCATGACTAGCACTAAAAGTGTCAGAGGTAAGCCATAAAAATGCTGTATATGAAGCCTTTGCGATAAAACATGATACAGCTTTGGATAATTATTTCTTAATCGAATAAGTCGTTTGCTTTGACTACAGTACTGTTTAATCGCCGTCCAATATCGCAGCGCGTGATTCAGTATTTTCTTACCATAACGAATCAATCCATATTGCAAAACCCATAACACAACCATCACTAATAGAATTAAGCTTCCTAATATGAGCAACGGCTGATTTTCTTGGATAAAGTTGGTCATGGGTAAGAGTTCTCTTCTGGAAACAGTGGTTGTAGATGTGTTATAAATTCCTAAAACATTAAATACTTTATAAATTTTATTATCTAGTCTTCTTAACATCTTCTTAACAGGGTAATTGCTAAATTAAAGAATGAAATTTCCCTCATTCTATTAAGAAGTCCGTGTATGTCAAAACACTTAGTCACTGATGCCAGTATTGCAGAAGCCAATAGTATAGATTCTGTCACAGCCAATACTGCAACTAGCGAGAAAAGAAGATTCTATAATCGTGAGGTAAACCTCGCTTACTTGATTATAGTGGTGGCGCTATATCTGGTTGCTACGGCAAATATAGGTTTCTTTAAGCAAGTACTCGCTATATATCCGTTTGCTGACAATGTTGGCTTTATTATATCTCTTACTGGCTTACTGTTTGGGCTGATGTGGTTATTGTTTCAGCTATTGTGCTACCGCCCGATAGCAAAACCTGTGCTTAGCATAATGCTCATTATTGCGGCCATATGTGGTTATTTTACCGATGGCTACGGAACAATATTTGATAGCGGTATGTTGATTAATAGCTTACAGACGGACCAAGCAGAAGCGATGGGACTGATGGCGCCAAGCTTTGTTATTCGACTGCTATTATTAGGGGTGTTACCTGCTTTTATTATCAGTAAGCTGCGAATAAAGCGTTTGTCTATAGGTCGCTCAATCGTACAAAAGGCAATTACCTTGATTTTGTCTATTGTGTTGATAGCGGTTTGCCTATTGCCGTTTGGTGACCAGTATGCCAGCTTCTTTCGTCAACATAAAATGGTGCGTAGTTATACCAATCCCATTACGCCCATTTATTCAGTCATAAAACTCGGTACCGACTATGTCGATGAATTGCGTCGCCCTGATACGATGACTGCTCATGCTGTAGATGCTAAGCGGACAACTACGGTTGGCAAGGTAAAACCTAAGCTTATGGTATTTGTAGTCGGTGAGACCGTTCGCGCTGACCATATTGGCTTAAACGGTTATAAGCGCGATACGATGCCGCTACTTGCTAAGCAAGCGGATATCTATAGCTTCAAAGATGCTACTTCCTGTGGAACCTCTACAGCGTATTCAGTACCTTGTATGTTCAGTTATGCCAACCGAGAAGACTACGACATAGACACTGCTGAGTATCATGAAAATGTACTGGATACCCTCAACAAACAAGGTGTTAATGTCATTTGGCGGGACAACAATTCTAGCTCTAAAGGCGTGGCAGACCGCGTCACTTTTGAGGACTATAGAACATCCGATACAAACCCCGATTGTGATGTTGAATGTCGCGATATAGGTATGCTCGATGGTTTTGATACTTTAGTTAAGTCGAATACAGCGGGCAAAGCAGCGGCTCAGCCACAAGATACCCTAATTTTACTACATCAAATGGGCAATCATGGTCCTGCTTATTATAAACGCTACCCGAAAGATTTTGAGGAATACAAGCCCGTCTGTATGACCAATGAGCTGTCTAAATGCGATGACCAGTCAGTTATTAATGGCTATGACAATGCGATTCGCTATACCGATTACTTTTTAAATGCCACTATCGATAAGCTGAAATCATACGAGCAGGACTATGATGTGGTGATGGTCTATATTAGTGATCATGGAGAGAGTTTGGGTGAAAACAACGTGTATTTACATGGTTTACCGTATGATATTGCACCGAATGCTCAAAAGCAGGTGCCAGTGATTATTTGGTCGCCTAAAAACAACGGTATTAATACCAAGAGTCTATCTGATATGATCAATCAACCAGTATCACATGATTTCATTACGCCAACCCTGCTCAGATTTTTTAATATTACGACTAAAGAAGTTCAGTCAGAACCAACCTTTTTTAAGACTACCCATTAAACTGTTTTTTATCCAATTCACACTTTTTGTAGATAGCAGCCATTATGTATAAGATACTTATTATTGAAGACAATCCTGATATCGTAGCAAATATTTATGCTTTTTTTGAGCCAAAAGGCTTTGAGCTAGATAATGCGCATAATGGTCTGAGTGGCTTGGCACTGGCAACGAGCAACCGTTACGACGTGATACTGCTAGACGTCATGCTACCCGGTATGGACGGTACTAAGCTGTGCAAAACGCTCAGAGAAGAATTGCATGATAAAACGCCCGTATTGATGCTAACCGCGCGTGATACTGTTTTGGACAAAGTGGCAGGGTTTGATAGTGGTGCGGATGATTATTTGGTCAAACCTTTCTCATTGGTTGAATTAGAAGCGCGCATTAAAGCCTTAATACGTCGTAATCAGGATGAACATTTTCAACATACTATTGAAGTTGGTAAGCTGTCTTTAAATACTGAGCAACACAGTATCAAACGAGAAGACAAGCTGCTAAAACTAACCCCGACAGGATTTAAAATCTTGCATGCCTTAATGAGTGCCTCGCCTAGAGTGGTTAGTAAAACTGAGCTTGAGGAAAAGGTATGGGGACAGGATATACCAAGTAGTGATGCGCTTCGAACACATTTGCACAGTGTGCGTGCACAAGTTGATAAGCCGTTCGCTAAGCCTATGATAATAACCATAGCTGGTGTTGGTTATCAAATTATTGACCCAGACAAAGTCTAAAATTTCACAATACCATTTACAGATTAGAGTCTATTATAAACAGTCGTATCTATATTTTTTCTTACGCCATCTACTGACTTACACTAAATAAGCACACGCCATGTTCACTATAGACTCAATCGCTAATAAGTTTCGAATCTCATATTTTTTATTCGCCTTACTGCTTTGCACCACGTTCGTCAGTATTTTTATGTATGCTGAGATGCGAATTGAACAGGACTTAGTGAAAGGGCGTCTACTGCAACAGCTGCAACTCAGTCAAGAAAAATATGGCGAGCAGGCTATTTATACAGCAGATCCCGGTATTAAAATTTATCATTATGATAGCGCGCCCGAGCATTTAAAAGCGCTAGCCAATGGAACGGTTCAAGAGATGCGGGTGAGCGTGAATAGTAAAGCGGGCAACACTGAGGCTAATCTGCACTTTTTTGCCTATCAACAAAATGAGCAAAAGTATGTTTTGACCTACTTAGAAGGGTCTGAAATGGTGATGGAACACTATCCTGTTTTGGCCATCTTCGAAGAATTAGAGGGTATATTTGCCGACGCATTGAAAATGGCGGTTATCCTAAGTTTGCTCATTGCTGCGCTATTCTCGCATTTATCCTCTAAGCAAATCATCAAGCCTTTACTAGATTTAAAAAAGGCAGTAGAAACCGATCATCAAAATTTAACCGAATTAACCCATCTACCTTCAGAAGTTGGGGTGTTAGCACGAGCTATCGATGAAAAAAACCATAAACTAGAACAATATCTAAAACGTGAGCAGCTGTTTACCGGCGATGTCAGTCATGAATTGCGTACCCCATTGACTATCATCATGGGCGCATCTGAAGTACTAGCCTCACAGCTTGAAGACAACGGTTACTTGGGCGAATTCGCCAACCGTATTAGCACGACTGCCAAAGAAACCTCTGAAATCATCAGTGCCTTATTACTGTTATCGCGCGCGCCTGAACAGTTGGACACACCGCCAACTTCTATCAACACCATCGCTATGAGCGAAGTATCACGCTTACAATATTTGCTCCGCCATAAACCGGTAACTTGTAAAGTAGTCGCTGATAAAGAGTATGTGGCTTATGTACGACCTGAGCTGTTAAAAATGGCGTTGGGTAATTTAATAAAAAATGCCTTTCAATACACTGATGATGGTGAAGTGATCGTAACTATTGATGCTGAAAAAATTACGGTGACTGATACTGGTCTTGGTATTCCTGAAGCCATGATGCCGCTACTCTATGAGAGATTTGAACGTCTAAATGAGGTAAACACAGCCGATCAGGTAGAAGGTAGCGGTTTGGGTCTTAGCATTGTGCAACGTATCATGACTCATATGGACTGGGAGCTTATCCATCAAGCCAATGCTACAGGTGGTAGTACGTTTAGTATTTATTACAAGTAGGATTGTGCAATCTCAAATCAATTATATATAGCTGGCTATAATATTAATTAATAAAGAGATAATAACCAAATTAAATACGAAGGCGATGATGCTGTGTAGGGTAGCAAGCTTTCTACCTGCCTTTGAAGTAAAAGCAATATCAGCAGTTTGGCCTGAAGTACCAATGGCAACTGCACAATAAAAGAAATCTTCAAACTTAGCGCTTACTATGGTTGCTGACTCAGCGCTGCTACCCTTATCCTCAACCATTGCCTCAGGAAACATAAAAGGTAGATTTGATTCACTACGTTGTTTAGAGAAATATAAATAAGCGTATTGCATAGCAAAAATGACTTGTATCATCAGCCAAGTAATAAAAATAGTAACGACCGTAAGTGCAATAATTAAAATGCGTGCCGTACCTTGATAGTCTTTGCCAATCTGAGTTTGCCTAAAGATCGCTAATAAACAGATTAAACTTGCAGTACTGATGAGGCTCAAGATGATTACTTTGCCTTCATGATCTTCGTTTAGGTGACCATGAATGGTATTAGCACGCATCATCATGATGATACTGACGATATAGATCAAAATAGCACTGTCCCAACCAATAATAAAGCTGGTACTAAAAGAGAGTGGCCATATTGCCGCTACTATTAAGCCAATAACTGCTCCACCTAGTAGACTGCCTAATAAGCGCCAGTGGCTAAGAAACGTATTTGATATTCTTATCATAGTGTCAATCAAACTGTATTCATTATGGTTCAGATTATAGTATCTATTGCGCGCTATTTTTAACCAAGCTTCCAAATACATCGCAGATAAGTTATTTGGTACCTGTTAGTCATTTAATAGGCCTCATGCCAGCTCCAGGTCCAGTCTCGATCCCCATATAACGAGCTTCCCAATGAGGGTTGTATTTCTTTCGATGTTAATGAGGGCAATGAACCATTACCAGTTGATTTTTATTTTCATCATAATTTATTATCTATAGCATAGGCTGCTAGCAGAGATGAGATTAACTTCATATACAGCCTTCAATTTCACAATCTTTTTTTATAGGTCTCATAGCCTACCAAGCCCACAATCATCAATAAAAATACAATACTGCTACTGGTCACGCCTAGAGCCAACTCTCCATTTTTTATCGGTTGTGACAACCAATCACCAAGCGCTGCGCCCAAAGGACGGGTCAAAATATAAGCCAACCAAAAGCATAAAACGCTGTTTAACTTAAGCACATAAAACCCAGCTGTAATAAGAGCGATTCCTGCCGCAAATATCAATGTAGAGTTTTGATAGCCGATATTAAGCCCTTCAGCAAACCAGTCACCTGCGGCAGTACCTAGCGCGAAAGTAGCTAAGATAGCTATCCAATAGAATAATTCACGAGGAAAAGTATCAATGTGATGAATAGATAAAGTCTTCTCTCGGGCATACCAAACCGCAAAGACTACTGCAAGGAGTATGCTAAATCCTATCGTTGAGTACGCTAATGGTATGCCAAGGTTATCTGTCATATTATCGGTAATCAGCGTACCAAGAATACTGACGAATACGACGGTTAACCAGTATTTCCACGGTATATATTCTTTAGCTTTTAGTTGTACTACTAATACGATTACAAATAGCACGGTCATAATAAGAGACGTCGTCGGCAGACCTAGCTTGAAATTAAAAATCATAAAATCGGCGGCAGTTTCACCGACTGTGGTTGACATCATTTTGATCAGCCAAAACACGATCGTAATTTCAGGCACTTTATTAAGCATATGACCAAGCTTAGACGGTTTAGATAGGCTATTTTCTGATGCAAGTATTTGACGGGACGTAGACATGAGTGCTTTCCTTTTTTAGGATGGTTAAGACATAGCACTATATTTGCTACGCTCTCGACTTATAGTAGCCACCCAGCTATTAAGAAAGTGTTAAGACGTCATCATTTACCTTTTAATATAAACAGGTTCTCCTAATCAAATTATTAACATCCACTACTCTTTAAGACTTTTTCCTTTATTTGTAATCTGTGTCAAGGGTTTGTACCAATACTATCGACAAATGCTATGCTAAAGTCTATGAAAATCGCTGTTATCAACCATATTTCACCCTAGTATCAAGTTTAAGAAAAAGGACTTTTGGAGGCTTAATATGCGACACGATTATGTAATGCAAACCACCTATCTTGCTTTCTACATTGCCAAACATGGAGGATTTTTAGATCGAGCTATTAGTATGATTGATGGCTCTCCTTTTAGTCACTGTGAGCTTGTCATTAAGGATCTTGGTAATCAGTGTTACGATTGTATTAGCTCAAGCTATCATGATGGTGGACTGAGACGTAAGAAGATTGATATGTCAGACAATCATTGGGTTCTGATACCGGTGATGTGCGATATGGCTCATGTTCTGCGTTGGTTCAACAAACGCCAACACTTCAAATATAACTATCTTGGTATCATTAGAACCGTCATTCCCGGCTTTTACGAACCTGCTCATTTTCAATTTTGTTCTGAGGCTTGTGCAGATATGCTAGAGTTAGTGGACCCTGGAAGCTACGGAATCAAAAAACTCTATGAGTGGGCTACTCAGACGAATATAGCTAAAGATATAAGCAAACTCCCTAGCAAACTATAATTCTTAAAGGAGGTTTTTGATGCAACCTACCTATTTGGCTTTTTATACGGCGACGCATGGAACGCTGTTAGATCGAGCTATTAGTCTGATTGACGGCTCACCTTATAGTCACTGCGAGCTGGTAGTCGAGGATCTTGGTAATGGATGCTACGATTGTATTGGCTCAAGCCACCGTGATGGCGGACTGAGACGCAAGAGCATTGATATGTCACGCAGTCATTGGGTTCTGATACCAGTGATGTGCGATATGGGTTACGTTCTGCGCTGGTTTCAAAAGCGCCAACACTTTAAATATGACTATCTCGCTCTATTTAGACCAAAGACACCTGGCTTTTACAATCCTGTATACCGAGTATCGTGTGCTGAAGCTTGTGCAGATATGCTTGAACTCGTTGACCCCGGAAGCTATGGACTCAAAAAACTCTATGAGTGGGCTTTAAACCACCCAAACGATAATTAAATATAGTCAAATCCTATATAAATCAGAAATAGCATCAGGCTCGCTTAGTCTACTATTCGTAGTACTTTCACTCACCTTTTTTGTCTCCGAAACATACTTAACCAACCCCGGCTAATCAAACTCTTAATCCTCGCTAAGTTTCTCCTCTGTCATCTCTCGTATTATAGATTCATACCCACAAGGTAGCTGACAACACCACGAAAAGTCTGTCAGAAATCGATTTATTATCTATGATATCGAAGTGGTCAAAAACAATCAGATATACGATGTAAGCACAGATGCCAATACTGGCAAGGTTTTAAGCAGTCAGGTCGATATGGAGGATGAGGATTAAAGAATAAATGAAAAGTATTTAACCTTAACATTTTCTTAACAACCCCAAGCTCATACTCATACCCAAGTGCTAACCTGTGACCTCCTACACTGGGATACTGACAACAGCCATATGACTGATTGCACTTTTTATTTTAAATAACCTGCCATGTACTTTGATTATATTGACTATCAAGCAATATATTTAGAATGAGCATGAAACAGCTATTGAATACTCTTAGAAATCTACTGTATCTATGAAAAATCGCTATATTAAGTTGTTTCTGAAAAATCTAATAATAACAAAAATATGTTTATATATGAGGTGATATATGGAAAAGCTAATACAAGTACAAAAATGGCCAGTTAGCAGCCGAATATTTCACTGGATAAGTGCGATTTTATTGCTGATAACTTGGATACTAATAGTTGTGTACCAAAATACTGATCAGAACTTATATATTAATTTACACAAAGCCTTTGGTCTCAGTGTGTTGTTTTGGATGATTGCACGTGCATTCAATCGCTTGTTGATTAAAGTACCAGCAGCTGTTGTCATGCCGCCTTGGCAAAAAAAAATATCGCAGTTGACTCATTTAGCTCTTTATATGATTCTGATTGCAATGCCTGTGGCTGGCCTATTAACGTCAGTCTATGGCGGTCATCCAGTCGATATGTTTGGACTGTTCGAAATTCCTGTTTTTGTAACCCCTAATCGTAGTACAGCACGCTTTTATGAAAATATACATACGGGTGTTATTTGGCCGATGATTATAGGCCTTACTTTATTGCACATTGGCGCAGCACTCTATCATCAGTTTATTTTAAAAGATAAGCTCATCAATCGTATGAAATAATTGTTTCAATCACTTGTCCAGTAAAGGTAGCTCTATTATTTTTACTTACTAATCAAACTCTAAATTCCCGTTAAGCTTCTCTTAAGTTTCAGGTCGTATTATGGATTCATACCAAAAAGGTAGCTGACAAAACCACTGAACGGAATGTCACAAATCGACTTAATACAAAGGATAAAGCTTATGAAAAACTTATCAATGTTAACCAAATCAATGATTGTCGCTCTGACTGTTGCCGGTATCGGCGCAACTGCTATTGCAGCGCCTGTTGCCAATACCAAAGCTGTGGCAAGCTCAAGTGAAGCGCTCAGTGCTATGCAAAGTAAAATTAGCCTAACGCAGGCAATCAATATCGCCAAACAAAATGCTAAAGGCGATCTGGTCAGTGCAGAGTTTGATTATGACGACGATGGCAAAAATAAAGGTACCGGTAAATATGAAGTCGAATTTGTATCTAACGGTACGTCATATGAAGTGAAGATTGATGCCAATACCGGTAAAGTTCTTAAGACTAAGCAAGAGAAACTAGATAAAAAGGAATTGGCTGAGTATAACGCCATGAAGCAAGCAAAAGTGTCGTTGACCAGTGCCATGCAAAAAGCAGCACAAAGTTTGAATGGTAAAGTCATCAGTGCTGAGTTTGAGGTAGAAAAAGGGCAGTCTGTTTATGACATCGAAGTTGTCAAAGGCAATCAAATATATGATGTGAGCATAGATGCCAATACTGGCAAAGTGTTAAGCAGTCAAGTAGATGTAGAAGATGACGATTAAACCAAACGCTTAAATTGTCACTGTTAATTATTAATTTATAACCCAAATAGCAGGCAATAGCCGATACTGTGATAGATATGGTATCGGCTATTGCTCGTTTAGTGTTTAGATTTTAAGTAATCAGTGATAACACTATCATAATATCTCTAGAGTAATTATTTTGTTGCGTTTGCTACCTCTATAAGTCAATACTCCCTTAACGCTTTCTTAATCTCTACTATCTTATACTACTTAAAATTTACCATATACCTTGATAATAATGACTATTGAGCACTCAATATGAGCAATGACAACCCTATCAATCTTGACGACGAAAAGATGAATTATGATACTTCGAGCCAAGAAACCTCTAACCAGCTGCTTGCACCCGATAGTTATGCCAGTATTGCTAAAGGCAACAAAGGTCTTTCTCGTATTATAAAAGCCGCCGGTTATTCTATAGATGGTTTTAAAGCCGCTTATAAATATGAGGCTGCTTTTAGACAAGTGTTCTGGCTCAACCTTGTGTTATTTATTGCAATCATACTTATCCCTTTTGATATCAGCATAAAAATGATGCTGATAATTACCTCTTTCTTATCCCTTATTGTGGAGCTGTTCAACACGGGTATTGAAGCCAGTGTTGACCATGCCTCAACAGAGCAGCATCCACTTGCCAAAATAGCTAAAGACGTGGGTTCTGCAGCGCAATTTTTGGCGTTAGCACTGTTGTTTATCTTATGGATGATGGCGTTATGGCACCTTTTATATTGAGCAATACTTAGATATTTTTGGCTTAATGTACTTTAAAAGGTGACTCAATGACTCTAGCAAAAAATTCAACTGATTGGATGTGGCTCAAATTATTGTGCTTAACGATTATCGCCACACTGACGTTTGAACACAGCCAATTTGATGTTCATATTAGTGAGCTTTTCTATAAAAATGGACATTGGCTACTTGAAAAAGACGCGCAGCCTTATGCGTTTATTTTTTATGACTTGCCTAAATTATTACTAATATCATTCGGCGTCTATTTAATAACCATTTTAACTTGGCGTTATTGGCAAAGTCGATACTCTACTAACGTGAATGCTCAACCATACTTTGTTAGACCAATCGCAGCATTGTCTAGCCGAGAGATAGGGTATCTATTGATCACTATAATTATGGTGCCCACGGTTATCGCGACGCTCAAAAGCTTCACCCATGTCAGTTGCCCCAATCATTTATCTCTATTCAATGGTGACTTACCTTATCTTAATCTTTGGCAAAGCATAGTAGCCATGACACCAGCAAAGTGCTTCCCAGCGGCTCATGCCAGCGCAGGATTCTCTTTATATGGGTTAGCATTTTTACCGACACTACAAAAACACCGCTATAAAATTTTTATGATAGTTACGGGCGTAGGGTGGACGATGGGGCTGTACAAAATGCTCTTTGGCGACCATTTTTTCAGTCATACCTTGGTATCGATGCTGCTGGCATGGACGCTAGCATGTGGATTGGCGATGGTTTTTTTTGGTAGAACCAAGATAAACAAAGAATGAATTTCTCACTTTAACCGTATTATAAGATGATGACCCTAGTCACACATCAAACCAGCATATTCACTTAAGCCGTATCTCTAACTAATACCATATTATTCTCGCTGAATACTATGACCGCTTAACCACTACCTAAATATTCCTATTTTTTCATTTCCTAAGCTCATCTTAAGATTTGTTTGTTGTAATAGCGATAAGACAGACGATGCTAACGCTAGTCTGCTTACGATATCTCGCTTAGCTTTTGTTTTTAGCAGCAGGATATCGTCAATCAATAAACGATTTACTAAGGGAGTGACAACCATGCGCCAACAAGACATGCTTGATGTGGTCGACGATTCTGTCATAAAATTACCTAGCAATCCTAAAACTAGGCAGGTCAAAGTTTGGGATATTCTAGTAAGATTTACCCACTGGACAGTCGCGGCTGGTATTATTGCCAATCTATTCTTTACCGAGGACGGCAGCGATCTTCACGTCTATGTAGGCTATACCGTCTTGGGGCTGGTAGTCGTACGTTTACTTTGGGGTCTCGTTGGAACACGCTATGCGCGCTTTACGAACTTCTTCCCAACACCGACACGACTTAAACGTCACTTATCGGCTTTAAGTGTTCGCCGCGTTGATGAACAGCACCTCGGTCATAACCCATTGGCAGCCATTATGATGCTATCGTTATGGGCAGTGATTATAGGGTTAGGAGTCACCGGTTATCTGATGGAAACAGATATTTTTAGTCACATACAGCTGCTTGGTAATAAAGATGTGCTTGAAGAAATACATGAGTTATTAGCCAACAGTTTATATTTACTCGTTCCTTTACATATCGTCGCTGCGATTGCTATGAGCTATTGGCAACGCCAAAACCTGATTAAATCAATGATAACGGGCAAGAAAAAGGTGCTAGATAAGCCGTCCGATGTGAAATAAACGAAGCGGCGGAATAAATAAAGCGGTGGAATAAACATGGCACGCATATTATTGATAGAAGACGACAGCAGCATTGCTGAAGGTATTATCCTCGGCTTAAAAAGTCACGGTATGATGGTCGATTGGTTTAGCGATGCCAAGCAAGGAGAAATGGCGCTGCAAGAGGGCATGTTTGATGCGGTACTGCTTGATTTGACCTTGCCAAAAGGGGATGGTATGACCGTGCTACAAAACTGGCGAGACAAACAGATAGATACGCCAGTATTGATTATCACAGCGCGCGATGCGATTGCCAATCGTGTGGCGGGACTCAATGCTGGCGCTGATGATTATTTGGTCAAGCCGTTTGCTTTAGATGAAGTTATTGCCCGTCTGCAAGCCTTAATGCGACGTAGTCAGGGACGCAGTCAGCCTGAAATCCGCTATGGCGAAGTGTCCTATCACCCTCACACTCAGCAAGTCTCTTATCAAGGTCAAGTCGTTGAATTGACCGTCAAGGAAGTGGCCATATTAGAGCAAATGCTGACCCATCCTAAGCAGATACATAGCCGAGCAAGTTTAGAAGATAAACTGTATGGTTGGCAACAAGATATCGAAAGTAATGCCATCGAAGTACATATCCATCATTTACGTAAAAAACTGGGCAATAATTTTATCTTAACCAAACGTGGTATCGGCTATTATCTCAATCCAGCTTATAGTCATAGTTAGCAGTCACTAACAGGACTTACGTCTACGTTTGGCTTATCTACCTTGCCCTCTAACACTTTGCATCCTAACTTTGCCTCCTAATAGGTACGCCTATGAAAAGTATCCAGCAACGGCTATTAACATCTCTACTGATTGGTTTACCTCTGCTTTGGGTACTCACCTCTAGCTTTATTGCGTGGCGTTTATGGCACGAAATCAATGAAATGAATGATACGCAGATTACCCAAGTTGCCCGTTACTTAATCGGTATCGCCCCTAAAGAAGCGCATGATAAAGACAATCATGAACAAGATGACAGTAAACATAATAAAAAGCATGCGGCCAAAATCTATAATTTAAAAAGTAAGCAGCTATCAGGTGATCTCGGCGAAGCTGAAGACGACTATATGGGCTTTGCCATTTGGGATAAAAAAGGACGTCTATTAATGGCTGATGAAAATGGTCAGTCATTTGCTTTTTTGCCAGACCAACGTGGATTTTTAGAAGAACAGGATTCTGCCTATCAGCGCCTAAACCCTTTTAGTAAGCGCTGGCGTTTATTTTATGTGCATGATAACCACGATGATAAGCATGAAGGTCGGGTGATTGCTGTCGGCCAAAACCTTGAATCTCGCCAAGGGATGATTGTTGATGCTATGTCTGTACAAGTACTACCAATGCTAATTGGTCTATTTGCGTTTATGGCTTTGGTTATTCTATTGATTCGACGCGGCTTTATGCCGTTAACACAGATAAGTGCGGAGCTTGAGCAACGTCAACCACAAGATGATAGTCCTATCACTGCCGATGTACCAAAAGAGATTCAGCCTTTGGTGATAGCATTGAATGCTTTGTTTGTGAAAGTTGCGGATACCTTAGCCCGTGAGCAACGCTTTACCGCTGACGCCTCGCATGAGTTACGAAGTCCATTGGCGGCATTAAAATTACAAGCTGACTTATTACAGCAGCAGATATTGCAATTGTCTGGCTTAGAAGCTGGCGTCGAAGATAATAATCAGCTGTTTTATCATGCCCAAAAAATCAGCGACGGTATAGAGCGTGCCACGCATTTAGTCGACCAACTGCTGATTTTAGCCAAAATAGAACCACAACAGCAGCTGCCCTCTGAACAATTAGAAAGTCCGGATTGGCTACTGCTGACAGATATTATACTTAGTGACGTCAACCGCCTCGCTCGCGAAAAGCACATTCAATTAAAACGTACCGTGAACTGTGATAATCCTGCTGATATTCTCCCCATTCTTATCAATCCCATTTTATTTAAGCTGTTAATCCGCAACCTGTTAGACAATGCTATTCGCTATTGTCCCGAAGGCTCATCGATTGAGCTGCAGCTGGATAGCAATGCCATTAGTGTGGTTGATAATGGCTTAGGTGTAGAGCCAGAACAACTCACTCGGTTAAGCGAACGCTTTTATCGTCCAGCAGGTCAAAGCCAATTAGGTAGCGGTCTCGGGCTATCAATCGCCAATCGAATTGCCGAGCTGCATGGTCTCAAATTGGAATTTATCAACCGCTCCGAGCCAGAAACGGGCTTTATCGTAACCATAAGAAATAAAAATGAACTATAAGCATTTAAAATAAGCTGTCTTAAGCTTGAGTTAATATTCACCCCGTATGCTGTTTGTATTCCCTAATAACATATACGGAGTACATATTATGAGCCTACCTCTATTAAAACCCTTATTATTAACAGTCGGTGCCACCTCACTAGTATTCTTTGGTGGCGTTATCGCCTTATCTACCCAGTCGCCTAACGCTGATAACGTCCTATCAGTGGCAAACCTCGTCACACAATCTCAATCTACCCAGCCGTTATCGCTTGCAGCCCTCAGCGCTGCGCAAGCAACTGTGCTTGCCAAACAAGACGCGCCTAATGCGATATTGCAGGCTACCCCAGAGCTTATCAACTATAACGGCACAGCTGCCTATGAAGTGCTATTAGACAGTGGCGCTACGTATATTGATGCCAATCTTGGTGCAGTCCTAAATCCAGTTTCCAGCTCAGTTGTTACTAGTGACTATCGTGCTGAGGGCTTTTATGAAGACGATGATCATGATGACGATAAAGATAAGCATCACGATGATGATAAGCATGCTGACAAACATAAAGATGATAAGCACCGCAGTAAAAAACACGACGACAAACGTTATAAAGACAGTGAGCGTTTAATCGCTACCAGCTATCAGCAACATCATGAGGATGGCTTTGATAAGGATAGCTATGATGACTAATACCAAATCAAATCAGGCTAAAGGCCTTAATACAGCCGCTACCAAAACTGTTAAAAAAGCAGATCCTTTTGCCTCTCTTAAAAGCAGCATTATGATTGTCTCGATTGCAGGCACGATGGCGGGATGGCTAGTATTACTCAATCAAGAGACAGATACGCCAGCTATAGATACCGCTGTGTTGAGTACTACCGTCTCTCAGAATAGCGAGATGGCTGTTGAGCCAATGCCAATTGTTGATATTGGCCAGTTGAGACAGGTCAATGAGGTAGCACCTACCGAAGCAATAAGAGTGGTCGCTCGTACACGTTCTTCTCAATAAGTGAAGAGGAAGTTAACGGTGACTGAATTTAAGTTTGTAGTAAAGGAAACGGCAAATGAAAACCAATATGCCCAATAAAAACACATCTGAACTGGCAACGATTAAACTATTCGCCATGGGTTGTCATATTCAAATCAGCTTGAATACCACAAGGCTGAACCCGCGTTATTCACAGGTAGTAATAGATCGGCAGATTGCTTTGCTAACAAGTGATATTCAAAAACGCATAGCGCAATGGGAACACATTTTCAGTCGTTTTGATGATACCAGTGAGCTGATACAACTGAATAACCAAACCAACCAATGGATTAAGGTGAGCCCAGAATTATTCGAGGTTTTACAACGCGCGATTCACTTTACCTCAAAGACTCAAGGTTTGGTAACCCCGACTTTACTGAAAGAACTTTGGGCAGCAGGTTATCAGCATTCATTTGAGACTTTACCCAAAATGTCTATGCCATCCGCGCCCATGACTGGCTCGAAGGTTAGCTCAAATACATCCTCAAATATGACCTTAAATACCAGTGCAAGCCTGCAAGATACCCCTAGGGCGAGTAACGACAGTCAGCAGATAGGACTTATTCAGCTGCGCCAGTTAGCTAATGGAAAGCATCAAGTATACCTGCCAGCGGGAATGGCGCTTGATTTGAATGGTTACGTCAAAGGCTGGTGCGCCATGCAACTGGCTGAGCATATTAGCCACGTTCATGACTGGCAACTTCCTTGCTTAGTAGATATGGGCGGAGATATGGCAATCGGTGTTCCAAGAGACCAAATAGATAAACCAATTACTTGGGGAGTTGCTATTGCCAAACCTTACTTTGCTAATAGTAAGCACATTCAAGAGGAAGAAGATGTCGCCATTCTTGCCCTTAGCTCTGGTGCTGTCGCCACATCTGGGCAAGATTATCGGCGCTGGTGGCACGACGGTCGTTGGCAACACCATTTAATCCACCCTCATTATTCTCGTCCGGTAACCAGTGATGTCCTAACCGCCACCGTACTTGCCACAGATACACTAATCGCAGAGGTCTACGCAAAATACTGCGTGCTTCTTGGTGTGACAGAGGCGATGGCATGGCTTAATAAACATGCTATTGCTGCATTGTTAATCGATACGAATAACAAAGTGCTAGTGACATCTGCTATGCATCCAAAACTAGTTCAGCCCAACTTGATTGCTAGCATGGGAGCATAATTATGAACATTAATAATCTTACCAACAGTCATACTGCTTCCAATACAACCCTTCTTACTAAAGTGCTATGGATTGGCTTAATCTTAAGTATTGCTATCGGGGTCGGCAGCTATGCGTTGTTAACTTGGGGAGAAACAGTTTCTCAGCTACTGACAGCCACGAATAAACATTTCTGGTATTTATCACGGGCAAGTGGTGTTATCGCTTATACGTTATTTTGGCTGGCAGTCGTTTTTGGTTTATTGCTCAGCACTCTTTTAGGCAAGCATTTTAATATGGCACGAGTATTTGCCTTACATCAGTATTTAAGTCTGATAGCAGTGGGTTTTGCCGCGTTCCATGCGGGTATCTTATTAGCAGATAACTTCTTAAATCTTAATCTATGGCAAATTTTACTGCCTTTTGGTTTTCAGACTGAGCGTGTAGGGGTTGCACTGGGACAATTGGGGTTTTGGCTATTATTCATCTGCGCCTTTAGCTTCTATATTAAAAAGTATATTGGGCAATCAGCATGGCGCTGGTTGCACTTTTTAACTTTTATGGCTTACATGTTTATCAGCATTCATGTATTTATGGTGGGCTCAGACAGTCGAGCGCTGCCTTTATTGTTATTTTATGCAGCTAGTCAAACGACAGTCTTTGTACTGATGACCTATCGATTGGTGGCGCTAAAACAAGCCAAATAATTATGCATGAAGAGTTGTGAAGTTGTAAGCAGTTATAAGCTACACTGACATATTCTAATTCATGTCAACACCGTTTGAGGTTTGAAGATATTTATGCACCATTCTATTCATGATGAAGTACATTTAAGCAATCGTAATCATTGGTTAAGAGCGGCAGTACTGGGGGCGAATGATGGCTTGATTTCTACCGCTAGTTTACTGGTTGGTGTCGCTGCAGCAAGTACAAGCAGCCAAACATTGCTACTAACAGGAATGGCAGCGTTGACAGCAGGCGCTTTATCAATGGCTGCTGGCGAGTATATTTCAGTATCATCTCAAGCAGATACCGAAAAGGCAGATTTAGACAAAGAGTTACATGAGCTGACTCATAACGCTGAGCGCGAGCTGTTTGAGCTGACAAAAATTTATGAGACACGCGGACTCGATCACGTATTGGCACATCAAGTTGCGGTAGCATTGACTGAGCACAATGCACTTGAAGCTCACGCCCGCGATGAGATTGGCTTAACAGATTTAAGTCAAGCAAAACCGATTCATGCCTCAGTAGCTTCTGGATTATCTTTCATTGCTGGGGCGATATTACCGATTATTGGTATTCTGCTGTTGCCAGCACAAACACTGGTTTGGTCATTATCATCTTTGACCATAATAGGCTTAGCGCTACTTGGGGTAATATCGGCGCGTTTGGGTGGCGCACCTGTTATTCCTGCTACTGCTCGAGTAGTCATTTGGGGCGTGCTAGCGATGGTTGCAACCTCATTGATTGGAGGGTTATTTGGCGTGGCAGTCTAACGTTCACTACATCTCTAAAAACAAGCCATCACTTCAAACTATTCCTAATATTAGCCATCACCTTAACGCTATCTTAACGCCAAGCTAAGTTATGATAATAGAGGTAGAAATAGAAGTACATGATATATTGGCTCATGGTACATGATTCAAAAATTACATCGGTTACTTAACAAGGTATTTCAATGAGTCAGGTAAGCGCGTGGGTACTAATTATCATGGCAAAATTTGGCTATCTCGGTATTATTTTTGCCATGTTTGCCGAAAATGTTTTTCCCCCCATACCTTCTGAGCTAATCATGCCTGCCGCTGGTTTTGCGGTAGCAAGAGGTGATTTAAACTTAATATTAGTCATCCTAGCAGGTACGCTTGGCTCGGTACTTGGAGCACTGCCGTTATATTATCTAGGGCGCTTACTGAATGAAGATCGCCTAATGGTATTTACTGAAAAATACGGCAAATACGTATTCGTTAAGCCTAGTGATATACGTTCCTCTAGTGTTTGGTTTGATAAACATGGCAGCAAAGCGGTCTTCTTTGGACGTATGGTGCCGGGTATTCGCTCATTTATATCCATCCCTGCGGGAATGAGTAAAATGCCGATGCTTCCTTTTTTAGTATTTACTGCTTTGGGCTCAAGCATTTGGACAAGCTTATTAACCATTGCTGGCTATTATTTTGGTGAGAACTACGAAATTATTGAGACTATGCTAGCGCCGTACTCTAAGGGTTTCTTATTACTCGCTGTGGTTATTATTATTGGTTGGTTTATGAAACGTCGTTTAATGGCTCGACGTAATATCAATAATATTTAATTGAAAACATAGTTGTTTATCTGCTGTAGTGAACGACCCTTGTATTCAGTTTAATAAGATAGGGCTAGTAAAATTTTACGAAGCGTGTCATAAGTAAGATTATACAACAAAGGAATGTTGTCATGAGCCAGCTTGTATTTGACAAAGTCGTATTACATTACTACAAGCGATTAGGGGCACTATTATTGCTGGCAGGTTGTACGGTGATTAGCCATGCTGCTACCTATAAAATCGAGCCTGACCATTCCAACGTACGCTTCGCTATTGACCACCTCAAAACCTCTGCCACCACTGGCGGCTTCTATAATGTGACGGGAATACTCCAGTATGACCCGAGTGCAAAGACCGGCGACATCTCCCTTATTATTCCCATAAAGTCCTTAAACACCGGCAACAAGGTTTTTAATCTTAAACTGATGGGGCCTGATTTTTTTAATATGGATCAATTCCCATTGGCTCGTTTTGAATCTACCACATGGCATTTCAGCTCTGACAAAGACAACCCAAAGGTCACACGAGTGGATGGCAAGCTAACTTTAAACGGTCAGACCCGTCCTATTAGCTTACTGGCGACCAAATTTAATTGTTACCTTAGCTCTCCACTTAATAGAACGGTCTGTGGCGGCAATTTTACCGCCACGATTGACCGTACTCAGTGGAACATCAAAAAATATGTCTTATTCGGTATGACTAAAAATCTGACGTTAAATATTCAAGTTGAAGCAGCTAAACAGTAGTTTTTTAAGTTTAGTAAATATTTAGCGTGTCATAGAGTCATAGCCAACGTTATTAAAAATGAGTTTTTGCCAGCCTAGCGAGGATACTATGAAGCCAATTTCTATAATGTTATCAGCACTTGCACTGAGTATGGCTTCTAGCGCTGTTATGGCTGATAGCTCTGGTTTACCTCATGTGACGAACTTGCTTAATATCAGTCCTGCTACTAGCTTACCCAATATAAGTCCTATGAATAGCGATTTAGCCAATCGCGGTGCCTATATCGCCCGTACCGCTGACTGTATGGCTTGTCATCGCGAGGACTATAGCGGCGGCGTCGCGATTGAAACACCGATTGGCAATATTTATTCGACTAATATCACACCTTCTCAACGTTATGGTATCGGCAATTATACCGAAAACGACTTTAGAAAAGCTCTGCAAAAAGGTCGGGCGCCTACGCATCAGCTTTATCCTGCGATGCCGTATCCTTCTTATCATGGTATGGCTGATGCGGAGATTAGCGCGTTATTTGCTTACTTTCAAACCGTACCTCCAGTAGAGGAGGCACCTGAAAAAATAACTAAGCTACCATTTCCGTTAAATATCCGCACTTTAATGCTCGCTTGGAATGTGATTAATGTACCTTCTACCGAAAACCGTGCAGGGCTCACCCAAACCCAGCAACGCGGTGAATATTTGGTCAATAACTTAGAACATTGCGGCACTTGTCATACCCCGCGCAACCTTACGCAAGGTCTTGATAAGAAAAAATATTTATCCGGTGCGCCGCTTGGTAAATGGTATGCACCCAATATCACCCCAGATAATGACAGTGGTATCGGGCGTTGGAGCGAGAATGATATCGTCACTTATCTGCGTACCGGCATGCTCGATAAACGTGCTTATGCCGGTGGACCTATGGCTGAAGCGGTCGCCCATAGTACCCGCTATCTAAGCGATGAAGACTTGAGTGCAGTGGCTGCTTATTTAAAAGTCGTACCTATCCTCAAGACGGACGATTACGTGATACCCGTAGATACGTCACGACTGCCAAACCCAGTCAGCAGCTCTATTACTTATAATTTAATTGAGCAAAAAGACTACTTAGCAAAGGCAAAAGCGACTATTAATTCTAATGCTGGTGCTAATAATAATGCTAGCAACTCATCAAAAGCGCTATATCTTTCTGCCTGTGGCAGCTGTCACGGAGTGGATGGCTACGCGCAGCCCGATGCTCGTTACGCCTCTATTGTAGGACTGAGTAGTATTCGCCGCGTTAAGCCAGACGCGCTGATTAATGTCATTGCTTATGGTGCAAAAGGAGCGTTAAACACAGCACCCAAAATGCCCGGCTTTGAGAAAGAGTTAAGTCATGCGCAGATTGCCAGTATTACCAATTACGTGCGGATAAATTTCGGTGGTCTGCAAACTAGTGATGTCAGTGCTGCTGACGTCAAACGCATCTTAAAGTAGATGATATTAAATTAGCTATAAATCACTTAGTATCACCTGATGTCATAGATAAGGTTCTATAATAAGGATAATAAAATGAATGAGATCTTTCAATCGCCCACACGTCGGCAACTATTGTCAATGATTGGTAAGACTGCAGGAGCGACAGCAATGTACCAGGCGATGACCACATTAGGCTTTGCTTCTGAATCTAGCTTTAAACAAGAGATGGATTTAAAGGATGCGCCTGCTGGTGCAAGTATTGTGATACTTGGTGCAGGATTGGGCGGGCTTACCGCTGCTTATGAGCTCCGTAAAGCTGGCTATAAAGTGACTATTCTAGAGTTCCAGAATCGCGGTGGTGGTCGCAGTTGGACACTAAATGCTGGTGATAAATATACCGAGCTTGGTGGCGGCGAGGTGACTTGCGACTTTAAAAAAGGCAACTACTTTAACGGTGGACCATGGCGTCTGCCTGTTCATCACTATGCGGTATTCCATTATTGTAAAAAATTCGGTGTAGCACTACAGCCTTTTATCCAAACCAATGACCGCGCCTATTTGCACCGTACCAGCCATTTTAATGGCGCACCGCAGCGCTTAGGCGAGGTACAAAGCGATATCCGCGGTTATGTCTCAGAGCTATTATCTAAAGCGGTTAATACCGGTAGCCTCGATAAGACAGTCAGTAAAGAGGACAAAGAGAAACTTTTAGAAGGCTTAAAAGGTTGGGGTGTCCTTGATAATAATTATCGCTATGTTAAAAGCCACGAAACCAGCAAGCATCGTGGCTATAGCGTTTATCCGGGTGGTGGTTTAATGCCCGATGCCAAACCCTCGACGCTGATACCGATGGATAAGCTATTAAATTCAGGCATGTGGTCAGATATCTATAGCAACTATACGACATATGACCATCAACCAGCGATGTTTCAGCCGGTTGGCGGCATGGGGAAAATCGGTGATGCCTTCACCCGTGAATGCCGAGACCTGATTACGTTCAACGCTAAAGTCACTAAGATTTATCAAGATGAGAGCGGCGTCACTGTTGATTACGTCGATAGTAGCAGCAATAGTAACAATCCTGATGGCGCCACTAAAACCGTGCGCGCTGACTGGTGTATTTGTAATATTCCGTTGTCGGTATTGACCCAGATTGACATTAACGTCTCAGCGCCAATGAAACAAGCAATGGCAGCAGTCCCTTATGATACCTCTTATAAAGTAGGTTTGGAGTTTAAACGTCGCTTTTGGGAAGAAGATGAGTGGATTTATGGCGGTATCACCTATACCGACATGCCTATCTCCCAAATCTCTTATCCTTCACATGATATGTTTACCACCGGCTCAGGGGTGCTGCTCGGTGCCTATGGATTTGGAGAAGCTTCTTATAGATTTAATACGCTCAATCCAAAAGAGCGTATCGATGCGGCACTACAATATGGCAAACATATCCATCCGCAATATACCAAAGAGTTCCGCTCTGGAACCTCGGTCGCTTGGCATCGTATTCCATGGTCGCTCGGTTGCTATGGTATTTGGAGTGAGTCGAGCCGTGATCAGTACTACGATACGCTATGCGCGATTGATCACCGTATCGTGCTGGCAGGTGAACACTGCTCACATATCCCAGCATGGCAAGAAGGCGCAATTTTATCTGGCATGGATGCCGCTCAGCGACTACATCAAAAGGCAAAAAAGCTCGGCTAGTCGGAGTGGTTGTTGATTAATGGCATTGATTGGTGGCGTTGATTAATAGCATTGATGGGTAACACTGCTTAAGTAGTGATAATAATAATGAATGTAGAGGTAATCATGGACGTGATCAAACCAAACCTGCTTGCTGTGGTAATGATATTAACTATTGGAGTCACAGTCGCGTTATCTGGCTGTAGTCAGTACAAAAAAGACCAAACCGATCATACAACAGCCACCCTTGCCAGTCAGCAACAAGCCACGCAAATGGTTTTTGATAATCAAGCCAGCCGCAATAACGGTGCGTGGGGTGCCGTCTATATGACTAAAGAAGAGCTTAGGTCGCCGCAAGTTAATATCGTTGATGTCAGCTCGCTGCCAAAAATGGCAGAAGATGCTAGCCTGAAAAAATGGCTTACAAAATTTGAAGGTAGCTCTGAAGGTAAAAAGGGATTTATAACGACCAACGGCAAAAAGCTCTATGACGATTCCTGCGCTGGCTGTCATATGCAAGATGGTAAGGGTGCACAAGGCGCTGGTTACTATCCGCCGCTTGCCGATAACAGTAAGATGCAATCAAAATATTATATTATTAGTGTTGTCATGAATGGGCTGCGCGGTATGCCTTCCTTTCATAGCATGATGAACGATGAACAAATAGCAGCGGTCACTCAATATGTGCATAGTGATCTGAATAAATTTACCGATAAAGTCACTGATGCGAATGTCGCTCAGCTCCGTCATGATTTTCCACCGGGTTCTGATCCTAGTGAGTAGTTTGATTTTATGAGAAACCAAACTAAATGTATAAAAAGAGCGCCTGTTATTAAGCGCTTCCTATCAAATGCCTTTATAAAACGTTAGGCAGTAACTTCAGCGTTAAATGTAGTATTCATACTCTTAAGTATTCATACTCTTAAGTATTATATTATTAACAAATACTGATATTAACTATGACGGCATTACCTAACTATTTTTGTACTAAAAATTAAAATTTGTATTAAGCGAATTTTTATAAAAAACCTCATTTGACAGTATGATAAATAGCAGTCTAGGATGGTTGATAGTACTTTGAAATCCTGACTGATTATCTGCACTTGCTGTCTTTAAGGAATGATTTTATGAAACATGTTACCGAGAAAATGCCTATCAAAGCTGGTAAATACGATAAAGTACCAGAAAATTATACTGGTACAGTCTATATTTGTCCGATGCATCCAGAAGTTAGAGATATTGAGATGGTAAAGCGGCGGGTTTGGTTTCGGTTGCTGATCTGATTAAGCCAAGTACTGCTGATGCTATAAAACTGCTACGCGAGGCTGAGCTAAAAGTCGTCATGCTAACAGGAGATAACGAAAAAACCGCACAAGCTGTCGCCAATAAATTAGGCATCGATGAAGTCCATGCCGATGTCTCACCAGAGGACAAAAACCGCATTGTTAAAGAGATGCAAGATAATGGTAAATTAGTAGCGATGGCAGGCGATGGTATCAACGATGCGCCTGCACTGGCACAGGCTAATGTCGGTATTGCCATGGGTACAGGTACGGATGTGGCAATGGAGAGCTCAGGAATTACCTTGCTAAAAGGGAATTTAATGGGTATTGCTAAAGCCTATAAGCTTAGCCACGCGACCATGCGTAATATCAGACAAAACTTATTTTTCGCTTTCGTTTATAACGCGATTGGCGTACCGATTGCCGCAGGAGTGCTATATCCAGCGTTTGGTCTGCTGCTTAGTCCGATGATAGCGGCAGCGGCGATGAGCCTATCGTCAGTGTCGGTGATTGGGAATGCCCTTAGATTACGTCGCTTAGATTTATAGTTCTAATAACGGCTGACCTAACGTTTTTAATTAAACGGCGTTAATGTTTATAAATTGCAGCAAGGGGCAATTAGAAGGTAATAATTAACAGACAGAAAATCATATTATTCAGCTAAAATGGAAGCGATTGTTGCTTATCATGCTTTTACGGGCTGTGCTAACAGGTCAATTTAGATAAATAATATCATAGGGATAAAAATATACCATGGACTATAATCACCTACCTAGAGAGCCGTTAGGTTTTTTTCCAACCCCATTAATTGAGCTGAAACGATTGAGTAAAGCTTTGGGCGGTCCCAAAGTTTATATGAAAAGAGATGACAATACGGGACTAGCATTGGGTGGCAACAAAACTCGCAAGCTTGAATTTATCCTCGGTGACGCGCTTGCCAAAGGCGCTGATACCATTATCACCGCAGGCGCGATACAGTCAAACCATTGTCGTCAGACGGCTGCTGCGGCGGCGAGCTTAGGGCTGGAGTGTCATTTAGTCTTGGGCGGCGAAGAGCCGGAGCTGGCAAGTGGCAATCTGTTGCTAGATAAGCTATTCGGTTGTCATATTCACTGGGCAGGCGCCAATCGCAAAGGCGAAGACATTCCTCGCATCGTTGAGCAATTAACCAACCAAGGTAAGAATGTCTATGTAGTGCCGTACGGTGGCTC
The DNA here is from genome assembly GCF_904846285.1 of Psychrobacter immobilis. Classification (GTDB taxonomy): domain Bacteria; phylum Pseudomonadota; class Gammaproteobacteria; order Pseudomonadales; family Moraxellaceae; genus Psychrobacter; species Psychrobacter immobilis_D. The sequence continues at coordinate 231,665 of NZ_CAJHAD010000001.1, forward strand.
AAGTGAGCAAGGTGCGTTAGCCTTTGTAGAAGCGTTTAAAGAGCTAGAATCGCAGCGCCAAAGCATGGGCATCTCCTTTACGCATATCGTGTTTGCGTCAAGCTCTGGCGGCACACAAGCAGGCTTAATGCTTGGCAACAAAATCTTTAACTCACCTTATCAAATCGTGGGCATCAATATTGATAAAGGTGAAACCGATAAAGTTTCTTTCGATGAATATACTCTGGCGCTTGCTAATAAAACGGCAAAACTAATCGGTGCAGATTGCGAGTTTTTCGCCTCAGATTTGATTCTTAACTCTGATTATGTTGGCGAAGGTTATGGCGTGGTGGGCGCATTAGAAAATGAGGCTATTGCCATGACTGCGCAAACAGAAGGGATATTGGTGGATCCTGTTTACACCGGTCGTGCGATGGGCGGGCTCATACATATGATTCGTACAGGGAAAATCAACAAAACTGACAGCGTTTTATTTTGGCATACTGGCGGTGCACCGGCTTTATTTGCTTATGCCAACGAGCTGGATTTGGCGAAAAAAACCCAGTAATCTAGAAATTTAATTTCTTAAATAAGAAGTTTAACTTGTTATTAATTAAATGGCTATGGGCGTTGATTAAGCCGGCTAACACTGGCAATCAGCGCCACCATAATAATACCCATAATGATAAGAATCCCCGACATCATGTGCGCTGCCTCATAATTTAGCGCTTCTACTTGCTCATATATCGCAATCGACACAACCTTGGTTTCACCTGAAATGCTACCACCTATCATAAGCACCACGCCAAACTCGCCAATGGTATGGGCAAAGCTGATTAAACTGCCCAAAATAATACCAATGCGCGCTTGTGGTAGAGCAACCCTTATAAAGCGTCTAAGACGGCTAGGCTCTAGTAAGCTTGCGACCTCCATCACGCTTGCTGGAATGCGTAAAAACTGCGCGTAGACGGGCTGAATATAGAAGGGTAGGGAGTAGATAATAGAGCCAATAACCAGTCCTTCAAAGGTAAAAACCAAGGGGCTGAAATTATGCTCGATAAGCCATTTGCCAATACCGACGCTGGGGCTCAGTAGCAATAATAAATAAAAACCAATCACGGTAGGCGGCAGAACCAGTGGCATGGCAATGATGCCGATCAGCAAAACCTTAAGACGAGATACCGCTTGTCCACGACTGGGTTTGGCAAGCCAATATGCCACAGGCGTAGCGAACAGCAGCAAACATAAGGTGGTGATAGCCGCAAGCTTGATGCTTACCCAAACGGGGCTTAGCATGTCTGCTATCAAAGATTGAGCAATCATAGCGTTACTTATCAACTGGCTTAGTCCATGCTAACCGTTTCATTTATCCTAACCGTCTACTCGTTGAGTTTATGTGCAAGTTTATCGATAAACGAATATATTTAATTTATCAATCAATCAATCAATCAATCAATTAACGCCACATCAGTTCACTGCAAGGTAGCCGGCTTTAGAAAAATACTGCTGTCCAGCAGGTGAGCGCAAATAGTTCGAAAAATCTGTCGCGGCAGTATTATTATTAAGTACTATCCCATCTTGCAAAATAGCTGGATAAGAGTCTGGCGCTAACGTATAAAACTGCTCAGGCGTGGCTTTAATCGCCGTCAGCTGTGATTGGGCAACAAAGCCATAATCGACATTGCCAGTATGGGCATATTGAAACGCTTGCCCAATATTTTCAGCTTGTATAATACGATTTTGCTCAGTGAGAGTGTCAAAGATATTTTGCGCCTGTAGATACGCTTGTGCCGACTTGCCATAAGGGGCGAGTTCTGGGTTGGCAATGGTGATTTTGCTATCAGACCCATTCATTAATAATTCGTTTAAAGTAGTAGGGTTTAACTCTTTTAGAGATTTAGTAGTGCTATACAGCGCCAGTTGACCTTGGGTATAGGTAAACGGCTGATGGGTTGCTTCATCAGCAGAATTGGCGTTATCTAACTTTTCTTTGGCAAGTTTGGCAGGGAATTCTTGATTGGCGGACAAAAATATATCATAAGGTGCGCCAGAGGTAATTTGTGCATATAGCTTACCTGAAGAAGCATAGCTCACCTCAATCTCTTGCGCAGGCAAATTTTTATCCATTTTATAACCCGCAATAATCTCAGGCAATACATCAGATAAGTTGGCAGCAGCAGCGATGCGCAGCGTTTGACTCTGCTTAGTAGTGTTGTCGGTGTCCGCTTGAATAGGCTGTGAGGTTTGCTCTTTGCTACAAGCAGTTAGCATTAACGCTAAGCAAGCTGAGGTTATGGTTATTATTTTAATCATTATTATGGAACCTTCCTATTATTGCTCGTTATTGCTCACTGTTATTGCTAAATGTTAGCTAGCGCTTTGAGCAGTTATTTGAATTACATTTTTAACCGTTATTACTAAGCCACTTGGAGGAATCATCTTGGTAATATTCTTGCTTCCAAACCGGAATGTCTGTTTTGATAGTATCTAATATCCAGCGGCAAGCGTCAAAAGCAGGATAGCGATGGGCGGAGACAACGCCAACCCAAACAGCTACATCGCCAATCTCTAACGCACCGATACGATGAATGGCAATGGCATGAGTAATCTCAAAGCGCTTTTTGGCCTCTTCGATAATGACGCGACCCTGATTGATGGCGAGGTCTTCATAACCATAATAGGTCAAACGATTGACGCTACTGGCATTATTATGATTGCGTACCCGTCCCTCAAAGCACACAAATGCGCCGCAGCTGTCATTATCGAGCGTTTTTTTAAGGCGGCTTTCATCAATATCAGTATCTAACAGTGCAAAACCATCACGTTCAGCGATGAGATACGCTTCATCGATGCTACGCTTGATGCTCATCGACTGCCCATGTACATTGTCTGTCATTTCTTCTGCCTATTATTTAAAAATATGGTATAACGAGGTTTTTAACTTTTAAGCATAGCGATAAAGTAACGCCGTTTATAAAAAGTAGATTGATAAAGAAGGATAAAGGAATCTTTTAATAAAAAGCTATTTTGAATTAACCACCAGCAACTGGGGTGATAAAAACCACACTATCGCCCTCATAAATCTCATCTGTCCACTTAGCAAAGTAATCATTTACTGCCACGCGTAGCTCTGACTGCGGGCGACTAAAACGATGCTTTTGGCGCAGCTGCTCATACAGTTCGGTCAATGAAGTTAACTGTGGCACAGTGATTTTTTCTTCATGACAATTGGCTTCATCGGCTAAGCTAGCGAAATATAAGACGTTAATATTCATCGTGGTGTCTAACTTAGAATGTGTATTGCTTTCTATTAAAGTGCTCATAGCAATCTCCCTTATTTATGAACTGCTTAACTTTATAGTTTTCAAATTATTTTCAGGCATGTTGATAGTCGGACTTACCGCCGGTTTTTTTCATGAGATGGATATTATCAATCACAATGTCATGCGAGATTGCCTTAGTCATATCATAAATGGTCAAACAGGCAACACTAACGGCGGTTAACGCTTCCATTTCTACCCCAGTTTTATGGGTGACTTTAACGGTAGCGGTCACGGTAATGCTACGGTGAGTATCATCGTAAATAAAGCTTAAGCTGATTTTATCTAGGGGCAGAGGATGACAAAGTGGAATCAAATCGTGGGTGCGTTTGGCGGCCATGATACCGGCAATATGAGCGGTCTGGGTGATGCTGCCTTTTTTGGTCATACCGTCAGCGGCTTTGATTTGCGTATAAATATCTGCAGGAAAAACGACCTGTCCGCTTGCATGTGCTTCTCTGGTGGTGGGCGTTTTGCCACTCACATCAACCATGGTGATATCACCGTCGCTATCTAAATGTGATAAGCCCGACTGCTTGCTTGACTGCTTGGTTAGTTGGTTACTGTTGTTTTGACTGTCGCTATTCATTCTTTATTTCTCTTAAATGGCAGATTTTTCTTAAAGCATGTTGCTATCAACCAAAATTTTTATAGGTCGCCCAAAGCTAAACAAGCACGTGCAAAATCTTTAGGCGTATTAAAATTGGTTAAATTTTGCCATGCTTTTGCAAAAGGGACAGGCTGCACAATCGGCTTAATAAACTTCATTACTTGCCGCTGTCCAGCGTCAATATACTGCTTTAACTCAGGTTCAATACTCAAACGATAAACGGCTAATAATGGATATAAATGACTGTCATCGGTCAGGCAAATGATAGATTTGTCTGCAGCTTGCGTAATATAAGGTTTCAGTTTTTGCCATAAATCGCTTATAGGAATCAAGCTATCACAGCTAATGACCATCAACCAAGATTGCTGCCAGTTTGCATCTTTCGTTAATTGGTTTGAACTTGCCAAAGATTGCAATGCTGCTTCAATCGCTACCAACGCGCCGCCGGTTTCCATCTGCTCGTCATCATCACCATAAAGAGTATTGCTAGACAGATAATCAGCGATATGAATGATTGGCGACTGCGGTTTTTTCTTAGTCAAATCTACATTGACGCTAAATCCACGTCCATTATCTGCAATCATGATAGGTAGATTGCTCATCATTGCGGCACTTAATTCAAGCGCTTGTCTGACATGATAATCAAGCAAACGTTCGCCTGTTGGTAATATAAGCTCAGCTTTTGGCGACCCCATACGCTTGGATGCGCCGCCTGCCAAGATAACGATACCGGCTAAGCGGTTCAATCTATCTACTTCAATTAAGCTATCCGAAACTTCAACCATGAATCAATCATGACCTGGATTGGTGCGCATAAAGTGCGGTACAAAATTACAAGGACGCGTGCGGCTATCGAGCTGCTCTTCTAAGATACCTTCCCAAGCGGTGCGGCAAGCACCTGAAGAACCAGGTAGGCAAAAAATACCTGTGCCATTTGCCATGCCAGCGACGGCGCGAGATTGGATGGTAGACATGCCGATATCGTCTTTTGAGATTAAGCGGAACATCTCACCAAAGCCATCGACCGATTTATCAAATAATACGCTAACCGCCTCTGGCATGCTGTCTCTAATATAAAAGCCAGTACCGCCAGTGGTAATAATAGCGTGCACATCTGGGTCTGCAATCCAGCCACTAATCACGGCTCTGATTTTATAAATATCATCAATAATCAGCTGACGATCTGCCAGCTGGTGCCCTGCTGCGGTCAGTTGGTCGACCAAATACTGCCCTGAAGTATCTTCTGTAAGAGTACGACTGTCAGAAACCGTTAAGATGGCGATATTAAGCGGGGTAAAGGGGGCTTGCAGCTTACTCATGGATGTTCCTTAATAAATACGCTCGTTGTGAAAATAAAAGTTTTTATTATTAATAAATTAACCACCAATCATCGACAAATTATTCATCATGCCGCTGTTTGATTCGTGAAGATGATGATGTTCAGGTTTGATTGGCATAAAGCTGTGCAGGGTATTAACGAGACCAGCCACATCGTCTTGTTCGAGATACTGACGAATATCGTAGTTACCTTGGTCAAATAAGCACAAATGCACCTTGCCTTGGCTACTGACCCGCAGGCGATTGCAGCTATCACAAAAATGAGCAGCGTAAGGGGCAATCATACCGATACGGCCTTTATAATCTGGATGGCTATATTCTATTGCTGGACCGTCATTGCTGCCACGTATATGGGTTTGCCAGCCGTTTTTTAATAAGTAATTGGTAATAATATCGGACTGTGCATGCTGCGCAAAAAATAAGTCACTGTTGTCACTGGTCTGCATAAATTCAATAAATCGATAGGTAACGGCTCTGTCTTTGATGTATTCGATGGCATTCATCAGATTTTCAAAGGCCGTTTCTGCCATTAAAATACTGTTTATTTTTAGCTTAATATCTGTGGTTGCAAGTAAAGTATCCATATCAGCCAAGAGCTGAGGCAACATGTCAAAGCCAGTCATCTTATGAAAAGTAGCAGCATTAAAGCTATCCATACTGATATTGATCTGATTAAGCCCAGCGGCTTGCCAATTGGCTAAGTGCTTGCCAAGCTTATAACCATTGCTGGTCATGGCAACGGTTTCAATGCCTTCGGTGTTTTTGATTATTTTAATAATTTCTACCACATCACGGCGTATAGAGGGTTCACCGCCAGTAATTCTGACTTTTTTAGTGCCAACTTCGGCAAAGCCGCGGATTAAGGTGGCAATTTCGCTGATACTGAGCTCGTTTTGTGGTGGTTTGCCTTGATAGCCATCTGGCAGGCAATATTCACAGCGAAAATTACAGAAATCAGTAATCGATAGACGCAAATAGGTTAGACGTCGTGCGAAACCATCGGTTAATGGTTGAGAGAGCGTGACCGGAGAATACGTCGACGTGATAGCAGTTTTCGATGAGTCAGCATCAAAAACAGCGGGTGCAGCGGCAGGCGAATACAATTGCACGTTGCCTGCGTTGGGGGCAAGATGGTTCATAGATGATTACCATTAATATTAAGTATAGTGTGTACTTTTAGGCGTTGCCTCAGGTTGTGAGTGGGAATTTCTATTTAGATACGATTATGACAGCTGGCAAGCAAATAACTATTCACCGTAAGTGAGCTAAAAACTACTACCAAAGTAGTAGATAGTATTTGATAGTAAACAATCAGTTTCTCATGATTAACGGTATAAAGAGTTATTAACTGTGTAACTCTTTATACCGTTGATTAGCCATGCAGCTTTTTAGCTATACAGTTATCAATGAATCAATTATTTAGCTGTTATTTAGCAGTGCAACCAAGGGAAGGGCTGTACGGTTACTGTTTCGCCAGCAGCTACATTGCCAGAATCTTGTGCCAAAACAATAAAGCAATTGGCGTGGCTAAGCTGTTTAATACGGTGTGATTGTTGCTTGCTAAAGCTTTCAACTTCAAACTCGCCCGCTGCATTCTGCGACAAAATACCTCTTTGAAAATCCATCCGTCCGGCTGATTTTTTTATATCGTTTTTAAGAGTGGCGATTAGGCTGAGCTGCATGGGTCGCTCTTGTGGCACAGCGCCTGCCATTTGCCACAAGGCTGGAATGACAAATTGCAAGCTGCCAACCACGGTCGATAGCGGATTACCGGGTAAGCCAAAATATAGTACTGGCTTAGCAAGATTTTGCGTCAGCTCACCAAAGACAAACGGCTTGCCGGGTTTCATCGCGACTTTATAATGGTTAATCTGCCCAAGCTGCTCAATGACAGTGGTCAAAAAATCATAGTCGCCAACCGATACGCCCGCAGTAGAGATAAGTACGTCACACTCTTGCATCGCTTGAGTTACGGCAGCGGTAGTTTTATCTAAATCATCAGCAATGATGCCATAATCTCGAATAGTGACGGGCAAGTCAGATAGCAAGCTTTTTAAAGTGGGGGTATTAGAGTTATAGATTTGCGCCAAGCTGTTCAGCTCATGACCAATCGCAACCAGTTCATCGCCCGTCGCGAGCACACCAACGATTAAAGGCTGATAGACATTGACTTTATCTAGCCCTAAATTAGCCAGTAGGCTGATATCACTAGGATTTAAGCGCTTACCCTTTAATAAAACCGCTTCGCCAGTTTCAATTTCTTCGCCTTGCTTACGGATATTATCATCATGCTTAGCGTTTTGACTGAGAGTGATGGCATAGGGCTGTGATTTATCAATACTGTCTTTTATCGCGGCAAAATTGGTGTTTTCTTGCATAATGACCGTATCACAGCTATCAGGAACGACCGCACCAGTAAAAATGCGGACGCCTTGCCCTGATTGTATATTACCACTGTAAGGGCTGCCCGCTTGTGATTCACCGACGATATCAATCGTGCTGTTTGCTGAGAGTATGCTGTCTTTAGCAATCGCATAACCATCCATCGCCGATAGGTTTTGCCTTGGTATCGCAAAAGGCGAGACAATATCTTCTGCCAATATATGATTACGGCTGTCTAATAAGTGGTAGCACGCGACTGCTCTTTTATTGAGCGGATAGTCGTTGGTATTATAAGTTTCTATACGCTGCTGTATTTCAAAGATTAGCCCTGCAACCGTAATCATAAACGTTTACTCATTTTATCAAAATTGAACTGTATTATTAATATGAAACTGCATATAGGTATAAAGAATAGGTTATATGCTGGCAATCTTTATACCGTAGCAGCTACTTTATAACATAAGAGCTACTTTATATCATAAGAAGTAAGCGACTGACAGTATATTGCTTAGCCGCGGAAAATATTCTCTTGCTCAAGCGTCATGTCGATACCTTCGATTTCAGCTTCGTTCGCTAAAGTAAATAAGTAGTCGCATAATGACTGGTGAAACGCCTGCTGGCTCAGCTTATTGTGGATAGCAGGGCTAACTTGCTCATAAGTCATCTGTATGCCAGGTTCTTTATTGAGCACATCAACGATATGAAAACCGTAACGGCTCTCGATAGGGCTTGGAGCAAGTCCTGCGTCTAATTTAAATAACGCACCTTCGAATTCTTGTACGGTTTGCCCTTTGCTAATAACGCCCAGCTCGCCACCTTGCTCTTTTGAAGGGCAAGCTGAATGCTGGCGTGCTAATTGAATAAACTCGGCGTCAGGATTGGTATTGTTTTTGATTTGTTCAATTAATTCGTAAGCGGTCTTTTTAAGCTTTAAGCGCTCATCGCCATCTTCAGGCAGGCATGCCAATAAAATATGGCGTACGGTCATAATGGGGTCGGTCTTAAAATCAGTGATGTTTTGATTATAATAGCGCTCACAAGTTGCCATATCTGGCATCGTCGCTTCAACGTTTTTGTCTATCAGGCTCGAGATCGCTTGCTCTTCGTCGTTTTCCCATGCCGCTTCACCAAGGCTTGGCTCATCTAAAACTGCCAATCTAAGTAATTCACGCACAACCAGCGCTTGTGTCGCTAAATATACCGCATCTTCTTTGTTTTCGGCTGGATGATACTGTAGCTCTTGGGCGATATTGGTTCTATCTATCATCACGCCATTAACCGTCACTGAAGGCAGCTCATCACGGCTAGAAGCAATCAGGTTCTTATGGTTGCTGCGTTCTTCGGCCATCGCTTTTTCGATAAATTCTTGATCAGAATGTGGTTTTTGTAAATCCGTCAAGGTTGGCATCAGATGCACGATATCATCACCATGGTTGTGCTCATGGCTATGATCATGGCTGTGGTCATGGCCACAATTATGACTGCTGTGTGTGTTATCAGCACCAGTAGGGGCATGAGCAGCATGGTCAATATGAGTGTCACTACTAACGTGATTATTTACGTTATTAGTCGTCGTGTGGTCGGCTGGATTGTAGGTACTGACAGTCATGGCTTTTGCTCCACTAAGGGTTCTGGTAATAGGAATTTTAAAATACAGTCAATCTTAAACTACAGTTAATATGAGTATGACGATTAAAAATATTTGTGCTAAAGCTACTTGCGTTACAAATTATTTATACTAAAAACTATTTGTACTAAAAATCATGAGTATTAAAGCGAAATAAAAAAATAGAGCCGCCTTTAAATGATGTTACTGCTAATGAAGCATTTAAAGGTGGCTCTATGGCTGTTGCTAAGTGACTTTATACTATCTTTAACAAAGTATTGAGCGTATTTTCTATCTTACTCAATGCTTAGTTAGACTGATAGTACTAAGCCAGCTCTAGGCTCATCTTCGGACCAAAGGGTTCGTAATGAACGCTATCAACGCCATGGTCAAGAGTCATTAAGCCATCAATGATACTTTCCATAAACATCATAGAGCCACAGACATAAATATCGGCAGGCTTCGGTAAATTGGCAAGCCACGCCTCATCTAAGATTTGCCCAGAGTCAAAGTAGAAGATGTGCTTTTCTACATTTTCGGCAGCGGCAAGCAACTCATTAACTTTGCTGTCAAAGGCATGATGTTCTTTATTCTGACAGGCATAAACCCAAACGATAGGGCGTAGCGGGTTGGCAGTTACTTGCGCCTCTAACATCGATAAAATTGGGGTGACACCGACACCTGCACTGACCAATACCAATGGGATTTCGTTTTGTTGTACCAAATCTTGATTGAGCTCAAAATCACCGGCAGGGGCAGATAATAAAATCGTATCGCCAACATCTAAGTGATCATGTAAATAGTTTGACACTAAACCATTATATTCATTGCGGTTGTCACGTCTAACGGCAAACTGAATGCCTTTATCGCTATTGGCTGAATATAAAGAATAATGACGTAGGGCAATATGGTCGCTGTCTGTTGGATCAGTTTTAAAGGTGATGTATTGACCGGCAGACAGTTTAAGTTTGTTTAAATCAATATCATCGTTTGCAGGAACGACAGTAAATGCGGCAATATCAGTCGCAGCTTCTGATTTTTCGGTAATTGTAAACGGGGCGAAACCTTCCCACATCTCTTGCTCGTACATGCCTTTTTCTAACTGAATAAAGATATCGGCAATTTCATCATAGGCTTCTGTCCAAGCATCGATGATGTCATCGTTTGCCGCTTCACCCAGTACTTCTTTGATAGCACCCAATAAATGATGACCAACGATAGGATAGTGCTCAGGCAAAATTTGCAAAGCACGATGCTTATGGCTTATTTGGGTAACTTGCGGCAATAGTGTCGCTAAGTTTTCCAAATGCTTGGCTGCTGCCAAAACGGTCATAGCCAGTGCAGTTTGCTGACGGCCTAATTTTTGATTGGTTTCGTTAAAAATATCGAGCAGTTCAGGATGTTCGTTGAACATGTTTTTATAAAATACGGTAGTAATCGCGGTCCCATGTTCTTCGAGCACAGGTACGGTTGCTTTCACGATTTCTAATGTTTGTGGTGACGCCATGGTGGATCCTTTAGTGATATTTCACATTGATAAGTTTAGGGATTAAAGTTCTTTTTAAGAACCTGACAAACATTATTAGACGTTATAAAAGCGCTGGGATTGAGCCTGTAACCGTCTAATAATTGAGTGGTTTCCATAAGATTCATTAAAAATGAATCTTATGGTATCGTAACTTTATCTAAACATCAATGCTGTATCACTATTGTGGATATTTCTATTGCGAACGTTTCTCTCTTACAATCTGGTAACGGCGACCGAAATACCAGATTGGTGCGCTGATAATATGAATAAGGCGTGTGAATGGGAATATCGCAATCAGGGTGATACCGAGCGCCATATGTAGCTGATAAATCAAGTCAGTTTGCTCGATACGTGCCGCTGCCTGCCAAGGTCTTAAGATAGTGATGTCTTGTGCCCAGCCTGCCAAATTCATCATGGTGTAGCCATCTAAATGCTTCACTGAGGTAAAGATGGAAATAAGACCTAAGTTAAGCTGAATAAATAACAGCACCAGTACCAATTTGTCCGAGAACGATGAAGTGTTTGAGATGCGGTCATCAGTAAAGCGCCGCCATATCAGCATTGCCAAACCAAACCAACAAAATACCCCCGCGATACCACCGACAACCACCGCTAAAATTTGCTTATGGCCGGCACTGATAAAACGGTCATAAAGAAAATGCGGCGTCAACATGCCAAATAAATGTCCAAGCAATACCACGATAATACCGACGTGAAATAAGTTGCTGGCAAGGCGCATGTTTTTGGTTCTGAGCATTTGCGTCGAACCAGATTTCCATGAATACTGAGATAAATCAAAACGTACCCAAGTACCAATGATAGCGATGGTCAATGCTATGTACGGATAAACGCCAAAAAGGAAAATTTGCAGCCAACTGAGATTGGCTAAAGACTGTACACTAGGATCTGCAATATTCATGTCCTTTCTCCTTATTATGGTTTAACCGCTGAGGTGGTTTTAAAGTCTACCCAGTGCACAGGGGCATCGACAGCATTTGGATTGGCTCTAACACCCGCTTTTGCAGCAAGGTTTTGGGTGCTGGTTTGAGAGGAACAACGCTCTTCTTGCTGCGCATCCAAAAACGTCACGACTTCTTCTTCCCACTCTTTATCTAAGGCCTCAAAGCTATCATCGGGCTTTTCTTTGCTGATTTTCTCTTGATACTCTTCGACTATGTCTAAAGGCTTTCCAGCAATCTGCAATAGCGCATTAAAGCAGCCTTTATACATACTGCCGCGATGCTCAAGTCTGGCAGCGAGCAAGGCAATGATATGGCTGACATCGGCGATATCCATACGAATCTGAATATCATCGTTGATAACGGTCGCTTGATAGGCTAAAAATTCTAGATATAAAGGTAGATAATCAGGCAGCTCTTTGACGCTAATGGCAAAGCCAGCTTCTTCGTACTGACCCATCAAATCGACCATCGCTTGACCACGGTCGCGCGACTCGCCATGCACGTGTTCAAACAACCATAGTGATAAAGAGCGACCGCGCTCAAAAAGTCCGTCATAACGCGCTTGCGCTTCAAGAGAGCCGGTATCGATTAAATCTTCAATCAAGTCAATGATTTGCGCACGTACTTCGGGGCTAATAATGGTTGACCTAGCAACAATCTCTGTGCAATCAGCAAGCGTATCGCCTAAAAATAACTCATTGCTTGGATAATCGATAAGTAAGCTTAGGACTTTGAGTATTTTTAAGTCTGAAGCGCCAATCATCGGCGTCTCAATAATGTCATTTACTGAACTGCTGGTACGAACTTGAGTAGTTTGCATCTTATGACTCCCACTTTTGGACAGTATCGATGAAATCGCGGCGATTGGCTTTACGTTGTCCAAACATACTGTTGTCAGAATGTCCTGAACAGCCCTCGCCAAAGGTAAATCCGCAACCATTACGTTCAGCAAAAGCGTCACTTAACGCCTCTTCACGATGTGCCGTTGGAATCACAAAGCGGTCTTCGTAGTTGGCGATAGCGAGATAGCGATACATCTCTTCAACTTGTAGCTTGGTTAAGCCAACATCATCTAAAATGCTTTGAACTTCTTGTTTTTCGACCAGTTGCATACGTTTGTAGCTACGCATCGCAAGCAGACGTTTTAGCGCCAAACGTACAGGCTCTTCATCACCAGCGGTCAAGAGGTTGGCTAAATAACGTAGCGGAATACGTAAGCTGTCGACATCTGGAATCAGACCATCCATACCGACTTTGCCTGCTTCAGCCGCATTTTGAATCGGTGATAATGGCGGCACATACCAAACCATTGGTAGCGTGCGGTATTCAGGATGTAGAGGTAGCGCAAGTTTCCAATCAACTGCAAGCTTATAGACTGGTGAGCGCTGCGCAGAATCAATCACTGACTGCGGGACACCGTCTTTTAATGCTTGAGCAATAACAGCAGGGTCGTTAGGATCTAAGAATAAATCCAATTGCGCCGGATAAATGTCTTTTTCATTTGGTGTACTAGCGGCTTCAGCAATTTTGTCAGCGTCATATAGCAAGACACCTAAATAGCGGATACGACCGACACAGGTTTCTGAACAAACAGTTGGCAAGCCAGCTTCAATACGTGGATAACAGAAGATACATTTTTCTGACTTTCCGGATTTCCAGTTGTAATAAATCTTTTTATAAGGGCAGCCTGAGATACACATACGCCAGCCACGGCATTTTTCTTGATCAATTAGGACGATACCGTCTTCTTCGCGCTTGTAGATAGCGCCACTAGGACAAGCTGCGACGCACGTTGGGTTCAAGCAATGCTCGCATAGACGCGGCAAATACATCATGAAAGTATTTTCGTACTCGCCATAGATGTCGGCTTGAATGTTGTCAAAGTTTTTATCTTTGCGGCGTTTTTCGAACTCCGTCCCTAAGATCTCTTCCCAGTTAGGGCCCCATTCAATCTTTTGCATGCGCTTGCCAGTGATGGCTGAACGCGGGCGGGCGATAGGCTGATGGTTGCTGATAGGTGCGGTATGAAGATGCTGATAATCGAAATCAAACGGTTCGTAATAATCATCAATCTCTGGTAAATCAGGGTTAGCAAAGATATTTGCCAATACTCTGAATTTACCACCGATGCGTGGATTGATGGTGCCGTTGGCATTACGGATCCAACCGCCTTTCCATTTGGTTTGGTTTTCCCATTCTTTCGGGTAGCCGATACCGGGCTTTGATTCAACGTTGTTAAACCACGCGTATTCCATACCTTCACGGCTGGTCCAGACGTTTTTACAGGTGACTGAGCAGGTGTGACAACCTATACATTTATCAAGGTTAAGCACCATGCCGACTTGCGAACGAATTTTCATTGATGTGCTCCAAATTTTAGTAGAAAAAGCAGCTCTCTATTCTTCATTGAGGTCGTTTTAAAAAGAAGATTTTAAAACGACCTATTTGCAATAGAAGAAAACGCTTTAATCCTCAATGGTGGTTGGTAGTGGACGCGGTAATTCGTTATCAGGCTTGTCTTCGAGCCAGTCGATTTTTGACATCTTACGAATCACGACAAACTCATCACGGTTACAACCCACGGTGCCATAGTAGTTAAAGCCATAAGATTGCTGGGCATAGCTACCAATCATATGTGTCGGTTTCAAGATAGTACGGGTCATTGAGTTATGAATACCACCACGCGTACCGGTTTGCTCGGAACCTGGGATATTGACCAGTTTTTCTTGAGCGTGGTACATCATGGTCATGCCTTCTTTTACCCGTTGGCTGACGATGGCACGAGCGGTCAGCGCGCCGTTGGCATTAAATAGCTCAATCCAGTCGTTATCGACGATACCTGCTTTTGCCGCATCGACTTCTGACATCCAAACACAAGGTCCACCGCGGCTTAGGGTCAACATTAATAAGTTTTCAGAGTAGGTACTGTGGATGCCCCACTTTTGGTGCGGTGTTAAGAAGTTCAGTACAATCTCTTTGTTACCGTTTGGCTTGGCATCTTTAAGCAGCTCAGTGGTTTTAGTATCAATCGGTGGACGATACTGCTGCATTTGCTCGCCAAACGCCTGCATCCAAGGATGGTCTTGATAAAACTGCTGACGACCAGTCAGGGTACGCCAAGGAATCAGCTCATGAACGTTGGTATAGCCGGCGTTATAACTCACCTGATCCGACTCAATCCCTGACCACGTTGGGCTTGAAATAATCTTACGCGGCTGGGCGACGATATCTTTAAAGCGGATTTTTTCATGTTCGCTAGATTTGGCAAGATGAGTATGGTCGCGACCGGTGAACTGTGACAATGCCGCCCAACCTTTTACCGCGACATGACCATTGGTTTCAGGTGCGAGCATCAAAATCATTTCAGAAGCATTGATAGCGGTATTGAGGCTTGGTCTGCCTTCAGAAATACCGGGATCAGTCACTCTATGATTTAAATCACCGAGCTGTTTGACTTCGGTCTTCATATCCCAGTTCAAACCTTTTGAGCCGTTGCCTAATTTTTCTAAAGCAGGACCCATAGAAGTAAACTTCTTGTAAGTATTTGGATAATCACGCTCAACCACCATAATCATCGGACAGTTTTTACCCGGTACTGGTTTTTCGCCAGCGGTTTTCCAGTCAGTGCCACCAAAAGGCTGTGCTAATTCACCCGGGGTATCATGTTGCATCGGCAAGGTGACGACATCGGTTTCAACGCCTAAATGACCTTTTGAAACTTCAGAGAAGCTCTTGGCAATCCCTTTATAAATTTCCCAATCGGTTTTAGATTCCCATGCAGGGTCGGTCGCTGCAGTAAGTGGGTGGATAAACGGATGCATGTCTGAGGTATTCATGTCATCTTTTTCGTACCATGTAGCAGTCGGTAGCACGATGTCAGAATACAGACAGGTCGACGACATACGGAAGTCTAGAGTGACAACTAAGTCCAATTTACCGGTAGGACCTTTTTCTACCCAATCGACTTCTTTTGGTTGCAGATGACCCTCGGCGTTTTCTTCATTAAGCAGGCCGTTTTTGGTACCCAAGAAATACTTGAGCATATATTCATGACCTTTACCTGATGAGCCCAATAAGTTTGAGCGCCAGATAAACATGTTGCGCGGGAAGTTGGCCGGATTATCAGGAGATTCACAAGCAAAGCGTAAGCTGCCATCTTCGAGAGAGTCGACAACATATTCTTCTATATCTTTGCCGCTATCTTTGGCTTTGGCCGCGATGGTCAATGGGTTACGGTTTAATTGTGGCGCAGAAGGCAGCCAGCCTGCACGCTCTGCTTGAATATTGTAGTCAAGCATATGCTCTGGGAAGAATTTTTTATTGACGAGTGGCGATAGGATTTCATGGGCAGAAATAGTTTCATGACGCCACTGTGAGCTGTGCGTATAGAAGAAACTGGTACCCGCCATATGACGCGGTGGACGCATCCAGTCGAGGGCAAATGCCAATGGCAACCAGCCGGTTTGTGGGCGTAGTTTTTCTTGACCAACATAATGTGCCCAGCCACCGCCAGATTTACCGATACAGCCACACAGCATCAGCATGTTAATCACGCCGCGATAGTTCATATCGAGGTGATACCAGTGATTCATCCCAGCGCCGATGATAATCATCGATTTACCATGCGTTTTATGAGCGTTTTCAGCGAACTCACGTGCGACTTGGATAACGCGCTCACGGCTAAGACCCGTGATGACTTCTTGCCAAGCAGGCGTGCCCGGAACCGTCTCGTCATTGTAATCATCGGTGACATGTTCACCACCAACACCGTTATCCACGCCAAGATTGGCAACGGTTAGATCAAATACAGTGGCGACGATAGCGGTGCTGCCATCGGCAAGGGTAATGGTTTTACAAGGGACAGTTTTTTGCTGTATTGCTTCGCCCGGTACAGAGGTGAAGTGTGGGTGTGACACATGACCAAAGTAATCAAAGCCGACTATGCAGGTTTCATTGCTATCTTTTAACGTCAGTGTTAGGTCAATATCTGCGCCTGTCGTACCATTCTTTTGCTCAAGATTCCATTTGCCTTTTTCGCCCCAACGATAACCGATAGAGCCGAGTGGGGAAACCAGTTCACCATCACTATTTAGACCGATGGTTTTCCATTCTGGGTTGTTTTCTTGACCTAAATTATCGATTAAGTCAGAAGCACGCAGATAGCGACCCGCATGGCGCGCGCCTTCTTCACCTTCTAGCATAACTAGCACAGGTAAATCAGTGTAGCGTTTGGCGTAATCTAAGAAGTAATCGCTTGGCTGCTTAAGATAAAACTCTTTGATAATCACATGACAGAATGCTTGCGCAACTGCCGCATCAGTACCTTGTTTTGGATTTAACCATAAGTCAGTAAGTTTAGAGACTTCAGCGTAGTCAGGCGTGATTGAAACGGTTTTGGTACCTTTATAACGCACTTCGGTAAAGAAATGCGCATCAGGTGTACGCGTTTGCGGAACGTTTGAGCCCCACGCGATAATATAATCAGAGTTGTACCAATCGGCTGATTCTGGCACGTCAGTTTGCTCGCCCCAAACCATTGGCGAGGCTGGTGGCAGGTCACAATACCAGTCATAGAATGATAAGCAAACACCGCCAATCAACGATAAATAACGACTACCCGCAGCATAACTGACCATCGACATCGCAGGAATCGGAGAGAAGCCAACGATACGGTCAGGGCCAAAAGTTTTGGCGGTATAAACGTTACTGGCAGCGATGATTTCGTTGACTTCCGCCCACGTTGAGCGAATGAAACCACCCAAGCCGCGCTTGGATTTGTACTGTTCTGCTTTGATAGGGTCTTGGACAATACTGCCCCATGCATCGACCGGATCAGGATATTGCGCTTTGGCTTCACGCCATAATTTTAGAAGCGGCTTACGTACCTTAGGATATTTAACACGGTTGGCTGAATACATATACCAGCTATAGCTTGCGCCACGTGGGCAGCCACGCGGTTCGTGGTTTGGTAGATCTGGACGGGTTTCAGGATAGTCGGTTTGCTGCGTCTCCCACGTCACCAAGCCGTTTTTCACGTAAATTTTCCACGAGCAAGAACCGGTACAGTTGACACCATGCGTTGAGCGCACAACTTTGTCATACTGCCAGCGGCTACGATATACGTTTTCCCAATCACGAGCTTCATCACGCGTCTCGCCATGCCCATCGGAAAATTCGCCCTGTTTACGTTTAAAAAAACGGAATTGGTCGAGTAAATGGCTCATTTCGCTATCCTCTGTTTTATTGCCTATGGTGTATCTAGAGCTGAGTGCAGAATGCTTCTATCTTTATCTTGCTATGCACATAAGCCGTAAATATTTTTCGATGGTGTCATTTTAGTTAAGCCATCACGCTGTTACTATCAGCTAACATGAGCAGAGCCCTACCACCTTAGTAGTAGCTGCTAAAACTGAGAACTCATTTAAAACACTATTAAATCTAAGTTATTAATGATGATTAATAACTCAAAAGTCGTTAACAAGTATTTAAAACAAAAAAAGTGCTACTTACGCTGGCAAGTAGCACTATAAAGAGAGACGTTTGAATTAAAAGAAATATCCTTAATAGCTTTATATAAGTGAATCAGCTTAACAAGGAATCTCAGCGTTAGGACGGCTGTAATACCACCAAGTTAATACAATACATAGAACATAAAAGACAATTAATGCTATAAAAGTGCCATCGACGCCCAGTCCTGAACCGAACATCTTCGGTACAAAGAACGCGCCATAGGCGGCGACTGCCGAGGTAAACCCAACCACCGCTGCAGACTCTTTACGTATCTCGACAAACAACTCTTCTGTCCCTGCTTTTTCAGGCTCACGGCGGTCATGAAAGGTTCTAAAAATAACCGGAATCATGGTAAAGGTCGAGCCGTTACCGATACCTGTGGTAATAAATAGCACCATAAAGGAGATAAAGTAGCCGACGAAGCTGCCCTCATGGGTTTCGCTAGGTAGGAAATACATCACCGCAAATACTGCCAATACCATCACAATATAGTTCCAAAAAGTGACTTTTGCGCCGCTGGTTTTATCAGATATCCAGCCACCTAGTGGACGAAATAGTGCGCCCACCAGAGGACCTAAAAAGGCAAATTTAAGCGCATCAATAGCAGGGAACGAGTTCTTAATCAACATCGGAAACGCGGCTGAAAAACCAATGAACGAGCCAAACGTCGCCATATAAAGGATACACATGATCCAGTTATGTTTGCGTTTAAAGATAACCGCTTGGTCTTTAAAAGAAGCCTTGGCGGTGGCAATATCGTTCATGCCAAACCAAGCCAGCGCTGAAAATAGTAGGATAAAGGGTACCCAGATAAAGCCAGCATTTTGCAAATAAAACAGTTTACCGCTTGCAGCTACTTGTGGGTTGCCGCCTAAGCTCCCAAAGGCTGCCACCAATATAATCATCGGTACCACGAACTGCATGACCGAGACGCCAAGGTTACCTAAGCCGGCGTTTAAACCAAGTGCAGTGCCTTGTTCTGCTTTTGGAAAGAAGAACGAGATATTGGACATGGACGAGGCGAAGTTACCGCCGCCAAAGCCGCAAAGCAGCGCAATAATGGCGAATGTCATAAACGGCGTTTCAGGATTTTGTACCGCAAAGCCCATCCATAACGCTGGAATCAACAGAGATAAAGTCGATATCGCGGTCCAACGACGACCACCAAAAATCGGTACCATAAAAGAATAAAAAATCCGTAGCGTTGCGCCTGATAGACCGGGCAGCGCCGCTAACCAAAATAGCTGCCCGCCATCAAAATCAAAACCAATCTCTGGTAAGCGCACGATGACCGCGCTCCATACCATCCATACCGCAAATGCCAATAGTAAGGATGGAATAGATATCCATAAATTTCTACGGGCAACTTTTTTACCGCCACCCTCCCAAAACTCTTTTACTTCTGGTCGCCATTCAGTGATGAGCTTACCACCTTTGGAGTTGTAATCATTGCCCATACTATTCCTCACTTAATATCATCTATGCTTAGTTATAATGGATATTTTTATAACGCTAAGCAGCTATAAAAATTGTCATAGGCAGTCGTTTTATTGATTTATGATGACTGCTTATGTATATGTTAGATTGGTGCGGAAAATTTATATTGGTTGCCAAGGCGTTTTTGGTGAGCATTAGCCATGACACTTGATAAGCACAGCCAATCTTGACAGTTAATCGTGTCAAGCAATCATGACAACCAATGATGATAACTATCAATCTTATAAAAATGATACCTCACAGTACTTCGTTATCGCGATAAAGAGTATTCATACATAGTGGTATACTGATGGCTAAAAGGGGTATATTAGGGGCAGAGTTATTACTAAAAGTTTGCTTTTTTATTGATTAGTAAGCGCTTTTGTTATTTCAAATGTTTGTTTTTAAAGGCCTGTTTTTAAAGTGGTCTCTTTTGAAGTATTGAAGTATTGAAGTGCGGCAGTTTTGAATCTAATTACGTTTAATTTACTTTAAGTGCGCTAGCTTTTAAACAGAGCGCTTCACTGGCCATATTTAACCCTTTTTTCCACTAATTTTGCTGGGTGAATGCTATTCATGAGTTCTAATCAACGCAGGCAGTCTTTGGCCCTTCATGCTTGGGGCGCTATTATCATCATTGCCATCTTATCTTTGATGTCGGCGCTAGGTAGTGGGGCACTGGCGTGGGTCGCAAAATCTGATGCGGAAGCCATTAATACGGCAGGCTCAATACGCATGGCAACCTATCGTATCAACTTTCAGATAGCGACAGATTTTTCAGATGACCATCCTTTTAGCCCAAGTTTAAGTATTCGCCAAAACGACGTAAGCGATAAAGAGAATAAGCAGAGCGCCAAACAAGACAAATTAGACTTCGCTAATAAAACTAACCCTGAAAAGATAGATATTCTCAGTCGAGACATGGAAAATCGACTCGAAGAATTACAGGTTTATCAGCTGACGAGCGCCAATAGACATGTGCGCATCAATGAGCAGCTTAATGAGATAAAAGAGCAATGGTATCAAGATTTAAAGCCGGCGTTATTAGCGCAAGACAAGCAAGGTTTTTATAGCGTTTCATCGCGCTATATCGAAGATGTGAATCACTTTGTCGGTGAGCTGCAGTACCGAAACGAGCAGCGCCAGACCTGGCAGCAAAACCTGCAAATACTTTCATTGATACTCATCGTTATTATGGTATTAATCGGTATGCGCCGAATGCAAAAATTGGTACTCATGCCCATTAAGCAACTAATTACAGCCAATAATGAATTTAAAAGAGGTAAGAGCCAGACTCGGGTGTCAATCAAGGGCTATCGAGAGTTTGAAGTGCTGGGTAATTCTTTTAATGACATGGCAAGTACGATTGAAACCTATCAGCGCTCGCTTGAAAGTGAAGTGCAGATAAAAACCCAGCATCTAGTCAAAGCCAACCAAGTACTGTCACTGTTTTATGACTTTTCAAAATCGCTGACCACCAGCCAAGTGAGCTTATATCGCCTCGATGCTTTGATTGCAGATTTTAGTAAAACCTTGCCGCATTTAGAATTTACCTTGTGTATCCAGAATAAATATATCACCAATAAAAACTCAATCGTGCTGCATGGCGACCAAATGAAAGAGCTGTGTAAAAAGCTTAGCTGTGATAGTTGTATTACTAAAAATGGCGAGCATACCAAGACCTATCCCATCGTCCATCAACAAGAAGCGTTTGGAGAATTGCGCGTACGACCAAAGTCGGCACTGGTGATGAATCGCTCTTTTATCGCTGATAATGGCATTAATAATAATGAAACAAGTAATGATATAACGCCTGAACAGCGCATAAGAATGACAGAGGCAGGGAGTATTTTCCCGTTTAGCAGTCCTGAATTAGATGCACAAAATAACGAGCTCATCGTCTCGCTGACCAATTTAATCAGTACCGCGCTATCACTACGTAAACAAAGACAACAAGAGCATCAGCTGATTTTATTTGAAGAGCGTTCGACGATTGCCAGAGAATTGCATGACTCGTTGGCGCAGTCGTTGTCTTATTTAAAAATCCAAGTCAGTGTTTTAGAGCGCCACCTCAAAAACCAAATGAGTGAATCGGAGGCACCCGCTATCTATCAGAATATCGAACAAATAAAAGTAGGTTTGGGTTCGGCATATCGGCAGCTAAGAGACTTATTGGTAACGTTTCGTTTAACCATTGATAATGATAATTTTGATGAAGCATTGCATGAAGCCGCTAGTGAATTCGCCTTAAAAGGCGGTTTTATAATAAAGGTAAACAATGACATTATGACGCTCAATTTGAGTGCTCATGAACAGATAGATTTAATTCAGATTGCTAGAGAAGCGCTATCGAACATCAGTCGGCATGCACAAGCGCAAAATGTCGAGATTCATCTGCGGTATGAAGAAGGTGATAAGCATATCCTCATGCGTATCATCGATGATGGCGTTGGCATGTCAGGCAGTGTCGATCAAACCCAGCACCATGGCTTGATGATTATGAAGGAGCGCGCTCACAATATCGGCGGCGAGCTCATCGTGACTGATAATAAACCACGCGGCACCATTATCACCGTCAGGTTTGAGCCCAACTTCTTTGATGAAGAAAATAATCAGGACGCTTATTTATAAGTTAAGAGAACGATAGTGTTAAGCGCTTAACTTATTGTTATGACATTTAATTTTTTGCCTGATTCTTTGAGTTAGTTTCGTGTTAAATAATAAAATCCTTGTACCATTTTTTTTATTTGTGAGTATGTTATGAGCACCAAAGTTTATACCAGTACGTCGCCCGCGCGCCTATTATTGGTCGATGACCATCCGATGTTACGCCGCGGCATCTCTGAATTATTAAGTCTTGAGGACGATGTCAAAGTCGTTGGTGAAGCCAGCAATGGTCAAGAGGCATTGGTATTTTTGGAAAATAACGACGTCGATTTGGTGATACTAGACCATAAAATGCCAGTGCTCACCGGTATCGAAACCTTACGAGAAATCAAAGCCAGAAATATTAATACTAAGACCGTATTGTTTACGGTTTCAGATAGCGGTGAGGACGTACAAGAGGCGTTAAAATTGGGCGTCGACGGTTATCTGTTAAAAGATATGGAGCCTGAGCTGATTATTATTGATATCAGAAAAATACTGCGTGGCGAGTTGGTTATTAGTCCCAACTTAGCTTCGATACTTGCCCAAACGTTGCGCACACCCAGTATTGAAGATATCGCCAGTAATCTGACCAGTAGAGAACTACAAGTCATTCAGATGATTGCTGAAGGGCTGAGTAATAAAATGATTGCCAATAATCTAGATATTGCCGAATCAACGGTAAAAGTACACGTTAAGCATATCCTCAATAAAACCGGTCTGCGCACACGAGTAGAAGCGGCGGTGTGGACGGTGAACCATTTGTCTAAGTAGCTGTTTTTAAGCAAGCTATTTTAAGTAGCTGTTTTTTTAAATAATGATAGTTAAGTTAAAAGCATCTATCGCCTTTATCTAAAACAAAAACCCACTTAACTCTGGCTAAGTGGGTTTTTGTTTTTTATCGAAGATATTATTAATAACTAGCCTTAGAATAACTAGCCTTGTTCTGCCGCAATCTGCCGATCGACAGAGGACATTTTATATTCATCACCAAAGGCATCTTCAGGTTCTTCCAACCAGAAATAACACACAATCCACGCAATAAATGCGCCGACCGCGATGATATAAAAGAACTGGTTGGGCTCTACAAAGGTGTAAATGAACAAGTAAAATACTGCGCCGACGTTACCATAAGCGCCTGCCATACCTGATATCTGACCGGTTAGACGACGCTTAATCGAAGGAATAATCCCAAACGTCGCGCCTTCTGCCCCTTGTACAAATACCGAACACAGAATGGTAAACACCACGGCGATAAATAGCGGCCACTCGGCATTGAGCACGCCCATCAGCACAAAACCAATGCCGATACCAAACATATAAATCAGCATGACCAAACGACGATTACCGACTTTATCAGAGATATAACCACCGAGTGGTCGCGCCCATAAATTGACAAAGGCAAAGGTAGAGGCAATCAAGCCCGCAGCGGTTGGATCAAGTTTCCAAGTCGCGGCAAAGAACATCGGTAGCATAGAAACCACCGCCAACTCTGCGCCAAAGTTGGCAAAATAGCTGACATTCAGCGCCGCAACTGATTTAAAGGGGTATTTATCATCTTCTGGAATACCGGCTTTAAGCATCGGTAGATTGACACTCAGGGCTTTATAAATTTGATAAACAACCATTAATACAATCGTGCTATAAGCAATGATAGCGCCTGTTGCACTCAAAAAGCCCATTGCTTGTGTGCGATATACCAGCAACGACAACACGCCGTATAAAGGAATGATAAACAAGCAATATAACCACAAGTCCTTCCACGTAGATACTTCTAACGCGCCCGCTTTACGAGATTTTTTATGGGTACCAACTTCTGGTCCATCGGTGATTAAAAACCAATATGCCACACCATATAACGCCATTAATAAGCCAGATAAAGCAATTGCCCAGCGCCAGCCATCATCACCGCCAAAAAACTGCAAGGCAACGGTTGGAATAGTAATCGCCGCTGCCGCAGAACCAAAATTGCCCCAACCGGCATAAAAACCTTCAGCAAAACCGATGTCTTTTGGTTTAAACCATAAGGTCGTCATATGAATACCAACGACGAAACCTGCACCGACGATAGACATAAATAAACGCGCGACGAATAGCTGCGAGGCAGAGTTACCAAACGCGAAAAACCACGTCGGTATCGCCATCACTACCATCAGTATAGAAAACACGCGCCGTGGACCAAAACGGTCCAATGCCATGCCGACGATGACGCGCCCCGGAATCGTTAGCGCGACGTTAGCAATTAAAAATAATTTGATATGATCAGGGGTTAAATAACTTTCTGTCTGTAGCATCGACGTTGCAAGCGGTGCCATATTAAACCAGACATAAAAGGTGAGAAAAAAGGCAATCCACGTATAGTGCAGTGCCCTAATATCACGGCGTTCAACCTCGAGTAATTCTTTTGCATGCATGATAATGTCCCCATTATAAATTCTGATGCTGATAATGGATACAAAATAGCAATAAAGGAGAATCATAACCATTGAGCGAAAGCAGTATAGGGTTTACTTTCCATACTACTTAATGGGGAGGACAAAGGTTAATTGAGACAGCAAAGGCATTTAGGGCGTTACATTTTTATTAATAGTCAAAAACATACAAGGGTAGTAAAACCATTTAAAAGGTGCTATTTTATATTAATGATAATTATTCTCAATTGAGTATTAAGTTTTTAAGGTAGATTGAGATAAAAATCTACATCAATCAAACTAGCCAAGGAGTTATCATGAGTTCCGCTATCCATACTGATACCACGAACGCCAATACCAACAATATCTCTAACAGCACTAATCCTAATCCCGTCATTCCAAGCCATTGGAAAATAAAACGTTCAACCCACTTCTTCACCAAAGATAAAGTGCCTAACGCCTTATTGACCCATCACAATACGGCTGAAGGCGTCTACGGACAAATTTGTGTCATGCAAGGTACGGTGACCTTTTACGGTTTTGCAGACGAAGCGGCCACTGAGCCGGAAAAAACAGTCGTTATTAACGCCGGACAGTTTGCGGTCAGCCCGCCTCAATATTGGCACCGTGTAGAGTTAAGTGACGATGCTCAATTTAATATCAACTTTTGGACAGAAGGTGATAGCGGTAATAAATCACTGTTTAATAGCTCTAAAATCCACAGTGAACCTATCGAAAAGTTGTTTGATAAACCAGAAGAATCTTAATCGTTAAAGTTATTGTGCTATTACAAGTGCCTTTGTCATGGCACAATAACGCTAAGTATTGATAAGATAACTATTTAACTATGGAATCAAGCATGTCAGCTTCTATCAATCAGCCTGAGCATAAAAACATGGGCATCGATACCCATACTGAATCGCAAAATGTCCGAGTGATGATTAAATCACTTGCTGATACCAAGACATGGTTATTTGTGCCAACAACGCGAATAGATCGGGTAGAAAAAGCTTTTGCCAGTGGTGCGGATGCGGTGATTGTTGATTTAGAAGATGCGGTTGCGCAAGTAGACAAAGCCCAAGCTCGCGCGGCATTAAAAGACTATTATGATGCTCAACATGAGGCTAAAAGCTATCGCCCGATTTGGCTGCGTATTAATAAAGCAGATAGCGCTGAATTTGCTAAAGATTTAGCGCTATGTCAACAGTTGCCTAGGCTGGCAGGTGTCGTGTTAGCAAAAGCGGAACAGGCAGCAGATATTGAGAAAGTCTACCAAGAAACGCGGCTGCCAGTGATTGCGGTGATAGAGAATGCCATCGGCTTATACCGTGCCAACGAGATGGCAAAAGCCTCAGGACTGCTTGCATTTAGCTATGGATTTTTAGATTTATGCAATGATTTACAGGTGCAAGTGGGTACCGCGTCAGCGGATATCATCGCCAATCAAATTCGCTATCAGCTTATTTTGACCTCAAAAGTCCATCAACTGCTCGCGCCGATTGATAGTGTTTATGCGGATTTTAATGACAGTAAAGGTCTGCATAAGCGCGTGCAGTTATGGTCACAGATGGGTATGTCTGGCATGCTTTGTATCCATCCTAAGCAAGTAGACATCGTCAAGCAAGCACTGCAACCAACAGATAGTGAGCTTGAATTTGCGCAGCGGGTAATCGAAGAATACGAGCGCAGTGGGCAAGCAGTCTTTAAAATAGAGGGTAATATGGTCGATGCGCCGGTCATTGAGCGCAGTTATCAGCTGTTAGCGCTTGCCGAGTAATTAGAGAAATCAAGTTCCGCGTAATCTATTTAACAAAAATTCGAAAAGATTGTAGTAGATAAAGTAGACTTAAAAAACCAGACAACGTAGCGTTGTCTGGTTTTTTTATGCCTCTTCATTAAGCACATTAATTAAGCACAAGTTTTTGTTAGCCTAAGTTTTTTTATCTAAATTTGGTTATGAATAAAGAAGATAACTGGCGGTTTTATAAAGAGTGAACGGTGCAGTTTATGATAAAAATGAGAATAAATCGAAATAACTCTTAACATTCATATTAAATGAATGTTAAGATGTTTCCAATTTGATGCTAGATGTAAATACTCATCAAATAATTTTAGCCAATGAAGCAATAAAATCTATCCATTTGGCAATGACATCATCTTGAATTTGAGCCTTTACTTTCAATTCTCAATCTATATTAGGCTTAATATCATACATGATTATTCATAGATTTATCGCAATAGGCAACATTAGTTTTTTATTCTTGGAAACGTTATTACACTTATAAAAATTCATTTTAAATGTATGTTTAAGTGTTCAAATTATCTATCTAGCCATTAGGAGCAAGATATGGGCGAATATAAGAAGTATTGGTGGGGCTTAATCGCCGTCCTCGTGGTCACCTTTACCTTTTTAGGCTGGGGCGGCGTGGAAGTTTATCGTACCGCACCTCCTATCCCTGATCAGTATATTGACAGCAATGGGAAGGTTTTAATCACAGAAGAAGATATTTTAGACGGTCAATCTGCTTGGCAGCGTACCGGTGGACAGCAGCTTGGCTCAGTGCTCGGGCATGGGGCTTATCAAGCGCCTGATTGGACGGCAGATTGGTTACACAGAGAGCTTGTGGCTTGGTTAGATATCAGAGCACAAGAGTTATATGGGCATGATTTTGCCACTGCAACAGACGATCAAAAAGCAGTGCTCAATGCGCAGTTGAAAAAAGAATATCGTGGTAGCAATACCAATGATAAAAATCAAGTGGTGTTGTCTGATACGCGTATCGCCGCCATCAATGAAGTCGCGCCTTACTATATCGGTCTATACGGTAATGAGCCTTCATTGCAAAAGTCGCGTGAAAACTTTGCCATGAAAAACAATACTTTGGCAGATATTGAAGACAGACAAAAACTGACCAATTTTTTCTTTTGGACCACTTGGATTGCGTCTACCAACCGTCCGGGTACTGACGCAACTTATACCAATAACTGGCCGCATGAGCCGCTAATTGATAACGTACCAACGTCAGAAAATATCATGTGGTCTATCGCCAGTGTGGTGTTCTTAATTGCTGGGGTTGGTTTCCTCATTTGGGGTTGGTCATTCTTACGTAAAGAAGAAGACGTTAAGGAAATCACACCAGATGCTGACCCATTAACCAAAATAGCGTTAACACCTTCGCAAAAAGCGTTGGCAAAATACGGTGTTTTAGTGATGGGGCTGTTTGTCTTTCAGGTATTTATTGGCGGTTTCGTCGCGCATTATACCGTTGAGGGACAAGAGTTTTACGGTATCGCCGTCTCCAATTACTTCCCATATTCGTTAGTACGTACATGGCATGTTCAGGCAGCCTTGTTTTGGATTGCTACCGCTTTCTTAATGGCAGGCTTGTACTTAACGCCGCTTATCAATGGTGGTAAAGATCCTAAATACCAAAAATTGGGCGTTGATATACTTTGGGTGGCATTAATCATCGTGGTCGTTGGCTCGTTTATTAGCCAATACTTTGCGATTGCTGGCATTATGCCTGCAAAATATAACTTCTGGTTTGGTCATCAAGGCTATGAATTCATTGACCTTGGTCGCTTCTGGCAGATTTTAAAATGGGTTGGCGTATTATTCTGGTTGGTATTAATGACCCGTGGTTGCTTACCAGCATTTAAAGAGCCAGGCGATAAAAACTTATTAGCCATCTTCTTTGCCTCAGTCGTTTGCGTGGGTTTATTCTACGGTGCCGGCTTGTTCTACGGCGAGCGTACACACTTAACCATCATGGAATACTGGCGCTGGTGGGTGGTACATTTATGGGTAGAAGGCTTCTTTGAGGTATTCGCCACCGTCTCATTGGCTTTCATTTTCTATAACTTAGGCTTGGTCAATAAAAAAATCGCCACTGGTTCTGCCATCGCTTCAGCCGCACTATTTATGCTCGGCGGTGTCCCAGGTACCTTCCACCATTTATATTTCTCAGGTACAACCACGCCAGTCATGGCAATCGGCGCCTCATTTAGTGCCTTGGAAGTTGTACCTTTGGTCGTATTAGGTTACGAAGGTTATGAGCATTGGTCTATGCAGCGTCAAGCGCCATGGATGAATAAACTTAAATGGCCTATCATGTGTTTCGTTGCGGTCGCCTTCTGGAATATGTTGGGTGCAGGGGTGTTCGGCTTTATGATTAACCCACCTGTGTCGCTGTTCTATTTACAAGGGTTAAATACCACAGCCGTTCACTCACATGCCGCTTTATTCGGAGTTTATGGATTCTTAGCAATCGGCTTTGTCTTACTGGTCATGCGTTATATCCGCCCAGATTATGTGTTTAGTGAAAACCTTATCAAAACCGGTTTTTGGGCGCTAAATGCAGGCTTGGTATTGATGATTGTCACCAGCTTATTACCGATCGGTATTTTCCAAGCGCACGCATCAATGACCGAAGGTCTATGGTACGCTCGTAGTGAAGGTTTCTTACAGCAAGATTTCTTACAGACACTACGTTGGATTCGTACCTTTGGTGACGTGGTCTTGATCACTGGTGCCGTTTGTGTGGCATTGCAGGTCGTTAAGTTTGCCTTTGCAAAACCATCACATTCAAACTACCAACCTGAAAACCCTGTAAATGATTAGTATCTAAGTCATTAACAAGGTTAAAGAATAAAAAAGCTCTGCAATGGCAGGGCTTTTTTAGGGCTTAAATAAAAGTATTTTCTAATAAAAAACGTTTAATAAAAAGCTGTTAATGAAAATACGGTTTAAGGTTAAACTCTTTACTTTTTTTATTAAGCAATCAGGAGTTTGATACTGACCGCAAAGTAATGTTCATCTTTGACAGTGATGGCTATTTTACCATTGTGGGCGTTGACAATCGCGTGCACAATCGATAAACCTAGGCCTGTACCTGCATGCATCGATATGGTTTTATGATGGCGATAAAAGCGCTCTGATAATTTATCTACTTCTGCTTGCGTCATTGGTGCGGTTAGACGATTGGTAAAAGTAATTTGCAGGTACGAGATAGGCATGCCTGATAAAGATAAAACCTGCCCACTACTTGCAACGTTATCCGTTACAGTTGCGGCGCTAATATAAATAATACTATCACTGGCGGCATAATAGACCGCGTTAGCAAGTAAGTTGGCAAACAGCCTTTGCAATAAGCTTTCATCACCAAGCACAGCTTTAAACTCACCTGTTTTCTCAAAAGAGATAGCACGGTCTTCCGCTATCCATTCATAATAATCAATCATCTTAGTTAGCAGTAGATCACTATCCACGCGATGAAATTGCGAATGAATCAACCCTTTTTGAGTTTTTGCCAGTAGCAGCATATTGTTAATGAGATTGGATAACTGCGCTAAGGTGTCATGCTGATGATGCAGCTGCTCGATATATTCTTGGCTATCTCGCGGTTTACTAAGCATCACTTGGGTTTGGGTGCTAAGAGTAGCAAGCGGTGTGCGCAGCTCGTGGGCGATATCGTCTGAGAAGCGTGAAAGCGATGCAAAATTGTGCGCCAGCTTATCCATCATCGCATTATACGTCTCAGCAAGCGGGCGCAA
The DNA here is from genome assembly GCF_904846285.1 of Psychrobacter immobilis. GTDB lineage: Bacteria > Pseudomonadota > Gammaproteobacteria > Pseudomonadales > Moraxellaceae > Psychrobacter > Psychrobacter immobilis_D. The sequence continues at coordinate 261,986 of NZ_CAJHAD010000001.1, forward strand.
CTCACTGGGCATATCAGCTATCACAATTCTATCGTCGAGCTGTTCGGCATTGATGCCGCTCATTTTTTGCCTAATAGTCGCCAGCGGCGCAAAGCCCAAATGCACACTAAAAGCGGCGATAGATACTAAAATAAAGGTAATGGCGATTAAAATCATAATCAGCTGACGGTTAAATTGCGCCAAATACTGATGATGAACATCGATGGGTAGGGCGATGAGTGCCAAGCGATTGGCGTGCTGAATGATAATAGCGCGATAGTGGCGCTCGTTGATAGTTAAATTAAACGGCTGCTCATGATGTTTTTGCCACAGATTTTTAACGGCACCATCATTGCTCGATTGATTGATAAAACCTGCGGGCACACTAATAAGGACTTGCCCGTTATTATCGGTAATGACAGTTTTGACTTCATAGTCGATGCTAGCGTTCTGTAATGCTAGCGTCTGCTGAGAAAGTAGTTTTTCCTTTTTAGAGTCAGCATCGGTAGTAGCAATATTATTAATGTTGGCAATGTCACCAGTGTTACCAGTGTTACCAGTGTTACCAGTGTCGCCGATGTGATTGCTGTCCATATATTGGCGTAAATTAAACGCCGCATGGGTCAAAATCTCTGCATCCATTTGCTCAAAATGGTCATTAACCGAGCGCTGTATCCAAATATATAGAAATATCTGGGTGACGATAACGCACAGGCTTAATAATAGAATAGTGCGCCACAATAAAGATAAGCGACCATCTGTCGCAATCGGTGTCATATTACTGACTCATCGCTGTGATGTCGCTATTATCAATATGGTCGAGCCGATAACCCATGCCGCGCACCGTATGAATCAGCTTAATATCGAAATCATCATCGATTTTAATCCGCAAACGCCGTATCGCCACGTCAATCACATTGGTGTCGCTATCGAAATTGATATCCCATACTTGCGAGGCAATCACAGAGCGCGGCAGCACCTCACCCTGTCGCTCAAGGAAAAACTGCAATAGCGCAAACTCTTTTGCAGTTAATTTAATAATCTGCCCACCACGCGATACTGTGCGTTTAGCAATATCCATTTTTAAATCGGTAATCTGTAGCACTGTGCTGGCATAATCGGTTTGATTGACGCGGCGCAATAGGTTTTTGATTCTGACCAGTAGCTCAGCAAAGGCAAAAGGCTTGGTTAGATAATCATCGCCGCCGATTTCTATGCCCTTTACGCGGTCGCTTAAATCATCTTTTGCCGTTAGAAATAATACTGGTGTCAGTTTGCCCGCTGCCCGATAATTGCGCACCAACTCAAAGCCACTCACATCGGGTAACATCACATCCATAATGACCACATTAAAATCCTCGGTCATCAAAGCATGATAACCGTCTAACCCAGTTGTATGATGCTCAACGATAAAACCCGCTTCACTTAAGCCTTTTTTAATATAGTCGCCAAGCGATATTTCATCTTCGACCAATAGTATTTTCATAGCGTATCTATGCTCATTATTCGTGCTCATTATTTATGATGTTTTATACTCGTACAGTTGCGATATTGCTAGGTTTTCTGCCATCAATCATAGAGCAATGGCAGCGCTATTCCCATGCTAAGCTGGCAAGATGACAAAATTGTCATCTTAGCGTCATCTGCTTGTCAGGCTGACGTTGTTATGATTTTTATATCATGTTTTAACGCTAGGCCTTATTGCTATTACTGTTACTACAACTACCAATGCCATGCATTTCTAAAAATACCTGCCATTTTTACCATTAATGAGACATTTACTATGGTTATCCTTGCCCCTAAATTTGGTCGTCAATCTAAGTCCGGTCAGCTAAAACCTAATCAGCTCGTAAAGAAATCTCTACGCGGCAGCTTGATGATATTAGCAGTGTCGACACTTTTTGCCTGTAATCAAGCCGATATTAAGGCAAATGCTGATGTAGATACGTCGATAGATAATGTAGAAAACACCAACCAATCTGCTACGATAAATGCTAAAGCCCAGCATTCTGATTTACTCAAAAACGTCTCAGCGACCGTTTATAAAGACGTCAATTGCGGCTGCTGTAAAGACTGGATAGAACATGCGCAAAATAATGGTCTGACAGCGACGAGCCAACATCCAAAGGATTTGTCATTATTCAAAGATCGCTATGGCGTGCCGACTGAAATGCGCTCATGCCATACTGCGGTAACGACTGATGGTTATGTGTTTTAAGGTCATGTACCCGCTAAATATGTTGCTCAGTTTTTAGCTAATCCACCGGCACAAGCCATCGGGCTTGCCGTGCCTGGTATGCCAATGGGCAGTCCGTGGATGGAGTATCAAGGGCAGTTTGCGCCTTATCAGATTATGCAAATAAACAAAGATGGTACCAACCAAGTATATGCAGATATTGAGTCTGCTGAGCAGCAGTTATAAGCTCATAGCATAAGAAACGAATAAAGGAAGAAACTAATAAAAGAAGAAAAGTCTTTGATTAAACACCTTTAATAATAAATTAACTTTTAAATAGCCTAAGTACTATCTAAATAAGAAAAATAATTTAAGTAAAGAAGGACGCTAGGGTATGCAGCATTCAGAACAAGAAAAAATGAACCCGTATGTGAAATTCTCATTGATGATTTTAACATCGACGATAGTCATGTATATCATGATGTACTTCAATACCTATCAATGGGAGCACGTGTATTTTAGCGAGACTCGAGCATATATGGCGCTGTATATGGGCGCTGGCATGGCGGTTATTATGCTGGTATTTATGGGCAATATGTATAAAAAAGCCAAGCTCAATCTTATGATTTATGGTCTTAGCGTTTTGATGTTTGCCGTGGGTATTTGGGGCGTCAGATCTCAAGCAACCGTCGATCAAGTTGACTGGATGCAAGCGATGATACCACACCATTCGATTGCTATTTTGACCAGTAGTCGCGCTGATATCGAAGACCCAAGAGTACAGAAACTTGCCGATGATATTATCAAGGCGCAAAAGCGTGAAATCGCTGAGATGCAGGCGCTTATTGAAGCGCTTAAATAGATGGTTTCATAAGTAATTATTTTGAAATAACGGGATTTAATCCATTTATTTAACCCGTTCGTTTGATAGTTTTTTTATTGGTAAATCTTAACTGATTTACTATTTTTTATTTTCTACTTACATAAAGGATATACCATGAAAATCACTCATTATTCACGTCTTGCCGTGCTCACCGCTAGCATCAGTGCGACATTACTAATCAGTGCCTGTCAGCCTGCCAATGAAAAGGCTGCGACAGCGCCTGCTACAGAAAACACAGCGGTAGTTAATGATACTGATAATGTTAACGATGCAGCCGAGGCTACGGGTCCGCACGCCAGTCACGATATGTCTGCGGGCGCAATGGCAGATGCTGAACATATGACGCCGATGCATCGAGCGTACAATAACTCTATGGTAAAGATGCATGACGAGATGATGGTCGGGATGGAATATAACGATCCAGATGCTGCCTTTGCAAAAGGGATGCTAGGTCATCATATTGGCGCGGTTGATATGGCAGAGATTCAGCTGAAATACGGTACTGATAAAGAGATGCGTCAACTGGCACAAGAGATCATCGATGCTCAACAAGCAGAAATTGAGCAAATGCAAGCGTGGCTAGCCAGTCATCCTGATACATCTGAAGCCACACCGGATACCAAAGCCATGCAACAAGCCTATGCCGATGGTATGGACGCCATGCATGATGAGATGATGGCGGGTATTGCTGATCCTAATCCTGATATGGCATTTGCACGTGGCATGTTGCCGCATCATGTTGGCGCGGTCGATATGGCGAAGGTTCAGCTGAAATATGGTAAAGATGCCGAAATGCGACAGCTGGCGCAAGCTGTCATCGATGCTCAGCAGTCTGAGATTGAGCAGATGCAAAACTGGATTGGCAAACAAGATAGTTAGAAGCAAGGTAGCTAGAATAAAGTCGCTAGAAGCTTGGCGTAATATTTTGCTTAATTAAATATCAATAGAAAACCCAGCTAAGAGCTTCTTAGCTGGGTTTATTTTTAGCTTATTATTCAACTGTTAATCAATTGTTAAGCTTTTGATTCGTTATATTTTTAGACATTTTTACCATGTTGCTTTTGCTGAATATCTTTTGCCAAGTTATAGCATTCATTGATATGGTCGGTGGCAATTTTTTTGAAAATCATATAGCCCATTGTACCTGCGACCAGTTGACCACCTAATGGGATAAACTTGGTCACTTGCTTGGCTGCGATACGACCACCAAAGCCTTGAACCGTCTTTTTGACGATACCACGAGTTGCCATTAAACCGGCAAAATCAATCGTACGATTTTTTAACTCTTTCCAATGTACTGCACGTGATTCTAAATCAACAGCGCCTTGACGATCTTTTAGAAGCCCGAAGCGCTCACTGATCTCAGGCAATAACATAGTCAGCATGCTGGCATCGACTGCCACATCAAAAAACGGCACAGGAACGATAGCAACACCAGCAGAGACTCTAGCGCGTCTTTTGACCATAGCAAGACATTCTTTTTTCACTTGCTCAAGATCTAAATTCGGATCAATGGTATTAGGCAGTTTTTCAGCAGTTGGTGTGGTTTTCATAAAGCGTCCTTAAAATGTTTAAAAAACAGAAAATAGTGAATATAGTAAAAGCAAAAATGGCAAAATGATAAGTATCTTATAGGTTCTTAGATGTTTACCATTTTATGGATTTATAAGCCTTGTACAATCATTGCTTTGTAGCAAAATGCAGAAAATTACAGTCACTCTGCACCGTTTTTGTAAATAAGTAACGGCTTAGCAAGAAGGCGTTTAGAAATAAGCCGTTTTTAAACTTTGTGTGCCAAGCATGGAATATAAATTACGCCATCAGACGCAGCGACGCAATCGTTAAACCTAGACGACAGTGCTAAAAATTCCCATTGTGGCTATCTTTCAAAGCCAGTAGAATACCAACATGCTAAATTTAACCCCCCGTTATACCAGCACTCGCATCGACGAGTTGCCCGCCGCCTTGCAATCGCTTGCCGCTCAATCATTCACCCTTGCTAGGCTTTATGCCGGTCGCGGTATCACTGCGCCTGATGAGCTCGAAACAGCATTATCTGGTTTACTACCTGCTGAGATGCTGCATGGCGTCACCGAAGCGGTGCGTCTATTAGATATTGCTATCGATGAAGGTCAGCGTATCTTAATTGTCGGTGATTTTGATTGCGATGGGGCAACCAGTACGGCGCTTATGATGCGCGCCCTGACAAAGATGGGTGCGGTGGTTGATTTTTTAGTACCTGACCGTTTCAAATATGGCTATGGGCTGACGCCAGAGATTGTCGAATTAGGTATCAAGACTTATAAGCCCGACATGATTGTGACGGTGGATAATGGTATCTCGAGTCACGAAGGGGTGGCGCGGGCGCAAGCTGATGGCATCACTGTCATTATTACTGACCATCACCTGACTACCAAAGAAACACCGCCCGCAGAAGCAGTAGTCAACCCCAATCAGCTCGACTGTAACTTTAGCAGTAAGGCATTGGTAGGGGTTGGCGTGGCGTTTTATGTGCTCGGACGCTTGGCAAAACTGCGCCGTGAAGCAGGCAAGTCTAGCGTGCAAGTCAGCCAGTATTTGGATTTGGTGGCACTTGGGACGATTGCTGATGTAGGCGTACTTGATAAAAACAATCGCATTTTAGTCCATCATGGTCTGAACGCCATTCGTCAAGGGCGCTGCTCGCTCGGTATATTGGCATTGCTTGAACAAGCGGGTCGTGACCCTAAGCAATTACAGGCGAAGGATTTTGGTTTTGTTTTAGGTCCGCGTATCAACGCTGCTGGGCGTATGGATAATATGCGCATCGGTATCGAGTGCTTGTTAACCGATGACTGGAGCACCGCACAGCGTCTGGCGCAAGAGCTTGAACAGCTGAATCGAACCCGCCGCCATGTCGAAGGTGAGATGCGCGCACAAGCGGATAGTATTGTGCAAGCGTTAGCTGCTACTGATATTGATGTTAATACTGATGCTGACGAGAGCGATGAAACTCTTATTCAGCCTAAAACAGAAAAGCCAGCTGTTAATAATCAAAATCGCAGCATTATTTTATATCAAGATGATTGGCATCAAGGCGTTATCGGTATCGTCGCTGGCCGTCTAAAAGAAAGCCATTATCTGCCCAGTATCGTCTTTGCGCCAGCAGACACAGAGCGTACGGGTGACGACGATGCTATTAAAGGCTCGGCGCGCTCTATCGCTGGCGTACATATTCGTGATGCGATTGAGCAAGTTGCCGAACGATATCCTGATTTAATCAGCCATTTCGGTGGTCATGCCATGGCAGCAGGTTTGACCATCAAACGTTGCAACTTTGATGGCTTTGTGAGCGCGTTTAACGAAGTGATGGCGCAGATGGATGATGAAGTCTTTGCCGAGCAGAAATTTACCGATGGAGCACTACAAGCGGGTGACTTTAGCTTATGGTTTGCGGAGCATTTAGCCAATGCCAGTATTTGGGGTCATGGCTTTGCGCCGCCGATATTTGATGGCGTGTTTGATGTATTAAGCTTTAAGGTATTAAAGGATAAGCATCTTAAATTGTCGCTACGTTATCCTGATGTGCAATATCCAATTGAGGCAATCCAATTCAATTTTGATAGCAGTGCTTGGGATTACCGCGCCGAAAAAGTACATTTATTATTTCAGCTAGATATTAACGAGTGGAATGGTAAACAAAGCTTACAGTTGATGGTAAAAGACTTAGCGCTGGTAAAAGAGACGGTAGCAGAAAGCTAGCGATTTGATGTGACTGGCAGTGATTTTATTAATAGTTGCTAGATTTTCATGCTTCCATGCTTTAATAACTCTATGGCTTTAATATTTCCATTCAATAGTCGGAAATTGCCAGTCATAACGGATAGCAAGCATACGTAAGGTAAAAATCGTCGCCATTGCCGAGATATCAGCAATCCAAGCGGTCACGCCAAGATTGTGCAGCGCAAAGTAGAGAATACCTCCTGTCAAAGCGGCACTGATATAAATTTCTTGCTGTAACACCAGCGGAATCTCATTACAAATCATATCGCGGATGATACCGCCGACAATAATGGTAATCACCCCGAGTAGTAATGCCACCGGCACATTGGTGCCCATACTATCAGCAACCTTGATGCCGATTAAGGTAAAGGCTGACAGGCCAATGGTATCGGAGAGTTTTAGGAACTTATCGACACGTTTAGAGTTGGGATGAAAGAATATCTGCATCACTAGCGATGAGATAGTAATAACTGTCAGATAACTCATGTCCACCATCCAAAACAGCGGATGACGATCCAGAATGACATCGCGCACCGTACCACCGCCGATGGCAGTCACAATCGATACCAGTAAGCAGCCAAAGACATCAAAGTTCTTATGCTTGGCCAATATCGTCCCTGAAATACTACAAGCGACAATCCCAATCATATCAAACAGATAAATCAGCGAGCGCGGGTCAAAAGTAGTAATCAATTCAGAATCTAAAGCGATGGTGAGCATGCGTTTTTCTCATTAAAGCACTGATATTAAAATACTGATGTTTTCTTCGCTAATCATGAAAATCGGCTAAACGACTAATTAATCAACCAAACGGATAGAAGGCAGATGCCAGTCGAATTTAAGTGCCAGCATACGCACGGCAAAGATGATAAATAACATCATAAATTCATTGGTAATAGCGTCAACGCCCCAGTAATCAAGCGCCAAATAGCTCAAAGACCCTGCAATACTGGCTGTGATATAAATCTCGCGCTGCAACAGTAGCGGTATCTCATTACAGATAATATCACGTAATAAGCCACCAATAATCGCCGTCCAAACCCCCATCATAACCGCAATAACTGGCGACATATCTTGTGCCAAAGCCACCTTAAAACCAATCACACTAAAGGCCGCCAGACCAATCGCATCAAACAGCTTAAGCGCTTTATCAATCTTATGATACAAATGAAAGAAAATTTGTAGAATAAGAGAGGTGAGGGTAATGACGATGACATAGTTGAGGTCAGTCATCCAAAATAGCGGATGACGATCGAGCGCCATATCACGTAATGTACCGCCGCCAATGGCATTGACCATAGAAACCAAAATACAGCCCGCAATATCGAAGCCTTTATGCTGCGCAAGTAAGGTGCCGGCAATGGCACAAGCAATAACGCCCACCATATCTAATAGATACAGCAGAATATCGGGGAAAATAAAGTTACTTATCATGATTTATATGAGCCTCAACCGTCTTTTGCAAATAATATTAGGCCTACCATAATCAGCCCAATACCGACCAATCCCAATGTTGAAGGTAGCGCGTTATTCAACAATAGTATACCGCCAATCAAAGCAAAGATTACCTCGCTGGCTTGGGTCGAGTCAACGCCTGCGACTTCACTTGAGGTCACTGCTTGTTCACGCGCATAAAAAAATATGCTCGTCGCTGCAACGCCAGCCAGCAATGCCACTAGCAAGATATTAAATAACTGGGTGGTTGCAGGAGGTTCAGGTTGTATAAAAACGCCTAAAATTAGCCAAAATGGAAAACTACCCAATGTCATGAGCCAAACCTTATTAAAGGCATTTTGTAATAGTGTCGTTTCGATAGCAGGAATACGGGCGATGAGGTTTTGTAGGGGAGAGGAGTGTTTAGCTTCGATGCTAGAGGTTGTTTTTAAAGTAACATTGTTATCCGAAGTACTAGATATGAATGTAGATAAATCGAAAGCTTCTGCGACAAGTACTTGGTTAGCATCGACGTTATGATTTTTATTATTATTGAGTTTAATATCGGCTTCTCGCGCTTGTTGCAGCTTCTCGCTGTGTTTACGAGAATTGCGTTTGCGTGAGTTGTGTGAGACTTGCCAAACCAGCTGATTGCCGATTGGGTAACTAAAAGCCGCGATGAGTGCAGGTAGGGCACCGTAAAGCAGCATTTCTGCCATCGGCGCGCTATCAATATCGGCGAGGGCAGAGGCGCGCAAGCCTTCGCTGACGTTGACCAATACCACTCCGATAAACACCAAAAAGGCATAAATGAGAAACTTTTTATCAAAACGTTGCCCAAAAGCCAGTAGTACCAATAGGCTAGTGACGACAGTAAACATAAAGGTAGCAGCAACGACCCAGCCAGCGACGTGGTCGCCCGCATAGCAAATGCCTGTATAAAATACCCCAAAGCCAATACTGCCGGTAAGACACCAAAAGTGCCAATGCTTACGAAAAATGCTCGCAAGCTCTCTGATGCGACCAAAGCCGTGTTGCAGGATAATAATGGCGGTGATAATCAGCCACATAAAGACATAGCGTAGGCTCGCTGACCAAAACCAATGACCGCCAGCATTACTCATCAGCTCATTTAAAATAAATGTCGAGCTAAAGAACGCCCCCGCCAATAAGCCCAATAAAATCAGTTTGACCATGCATGCGTCCTTGCAGTCGGCTTGTTAGCTATTTAGAGTATATTTAGTTTGTTGTTTTGGATATTTGCTTATCTGAACTGTTGACTTATATAACTTGCGTAAAAGTCATTTAGTTACTTACCTTTGGTATCGGCCCAAATAATCTTATGCAATTGTAATTGAAAACGTACCGGTAAAGCATCTACCAGCATCCATTCAGCTAACTCACGTGCCAATACTGGCATTTCAGGTCTGCTCATTGCTTCACTATCAGGTAACTCTTCTGCGACATTAAACATCGGTGAAAACCAAACCGTACCAACCAATTTATCCAGCTGATGCGCAAGCAGTTTTTCTTTCGCCCACTCATAATCAGTGCGGTTCATAATGACAAATTTGATTTGGTCATGTTGAGTAAGGTAGCTAAGATTTGACCAAAGATTCTTATCGACTTCACCCGAGCTTGGCGTTTTAAGGTCCATGACTTTGCTGACCGCGGGTGGTACATTTTCTACCGTTAATGCCCCTGCAGTTTCAAGCGATATCTCCTAACCCTCATCCAATAAACGCGTCATTAATTCAATGGCGTTTGGCTGTGCTAATGGCTCACTACCGGTCAAGCAAATACGCTTGCAGGGAAAGCTTGCAATAGTCGCCATAATGGTCTCAAGTGATTGACGCTCACCGCCACTAAAAGCGTATTCAGTATCACAATAGACGCAGCGCAGCGGATAGCCGGTCAAGCGCACAAATATCATTGGCAAGCCTGAGCTCAGTGCTTCACCTTGCAGAGAATAAAAAATCTCGGTCAAACGTAACCCTGTTTCAGGATTGGTGACAGGAATGAATGATGTGTGTAAAGATAACTCACTCATAATATTTCAAACACAGGTAGAGGTTGATAATGCCGTAAGCATTTATCAAATAAAAAAGGTTTAATAATCTATCTAACGCTAAGAGTTTCAGCCTCCAAACGAGGCAAAGATTATAACGTAATCTCTTACATCAAACTGCCATTAAACTTGCCATTAAACTTGATATTAAGCTGTTATTAACCTGCCATAAAGCATTAAAAAAGATGCTCGAGTCAGCCCTAGCATCTTTTATGATAAAAACAATTAATGTAATAATTAAAACGTGATAACTAAAAAGCTAGGCCAAACGTAATAACTCATTGACTGATGTTTTAGCACGGGTTTGCGCATCGACTTTTTTCACGATGATAGCGGCGTATAAACTGTGCGTACCGTCTTCTGATGGCAAGCTACCCGGTACAACGACTGAGCCTGCTGGTACACGGCCGCGATGAATCTCACCCGTTTCGCGATCATAAATACGCGTAGATTGACCGATAAAAACACCCATAGAAATCACTGAGCCTTCTTCTACAATCACGCCTTCAACGATTTCAGAGCGCGCACCGATAAAGCAATTGTCTTCAATGATGGTTGGATTGGCTTGCAGCGGCTCTAACACACCGCCGATACCAACGCCGCCTGATAGATGCACATTTTTACCGATTTGGGCACATGAACCAACTGTTGCCCATGTATCTACCATCGCGCCTTGGTCGACGTAGGCGCCAATGTTGACATACGAGGGCATTAATACGGCACCAGCTGCGATATATGAACCTTTACGAGCAACCGCTGGTGGTACCACGCGTACGCCGGCTGCTTTAAATTGCGCTTCTGTCCAATTGGCAAACTTCGTTGGTACCTTGTCATAGAACTGCACGTGTTCGCCCGCAGCTTGGACATAGTTATCGTTTAAACGAAATGATAATAAAACGGCCTTTTTAGCCCACTGATTGACCACCCATTCGCCATCTTTTTTCTCTGCCACCCGCAAGCTACCGTTGTCTAGTTGCTCAAGCACTTCATTGATGGCATCGCGTACGTCTTTTGGCATGGTTGCTGGGCTATATTCGTTACGATTTTCAAAGGCTTGTTCAATGGTTTGTTGCAATGACATAAATATTCCTAAAGTTGGTAAAGGTAAATAAAACGATGGTAATAAGTGTGGTCGGTTATAAAAAGTTTTGGGTATTGCCGATAATTTAGCGGGTTTTAGCAAATAGGTTAGGTGCATTATCAGAGCTATTATTATTGCTAATGCTGATATTAATGATCAGCGCTGTTAATTTTTATCCATTCTAAAATATCTTGATAAACCAACGCTTTATTTTGTTCATGAATTGGCTCATGGCGCATATGCGGGTAGAGTTGTAGCGCAACATTGCTAAAGTTCTGTTTTTCTAAACGGCTGGCAATTTTACGGATGCCTTTACCCATATCGCCAATAGGATCATTCTCGCCGCTGACCAATAATATGGGGAAATCTTTGGTAATCGTTGTCGCCCAGTTTTTATTGAGACCAGCTTCCATCAAGGTAAACAAGGTTAGAAAACCATTATTAGTAAATTCAAAGCCAGTTAATGGATCGGCTTCGTAGGCTTCGACAGCTGTAGGGTCTTCGTTTAACCAGGCAAATTTTGAAGAAGAAATACGATTATCAAGCTTGCTGTTTAGCACTTTATTCATCGTATTGGCAAAAACTGAGTTTGGCTTTTTAGGCGCCACTTTTGCCAGTACTTTATTAATCGGTAGTAGCACTTTGGTCAATGGATTGGCATCAGCGGTGCCCATTAAAATTGCACCGCTAAAGTTACGCGCATGATGTTTGAGGACGTTGCGCACGATAAACGAGCCCATCGAATGCCCCATGACAAAGTGCGGCACGTTAGGATGGCGTGCCTTTAGGCTGTCTGCCATGATAATGACGTCTTTTAATAATGACTGCACCGGATGTTCTTCAGCAAAGAATCCCAAATCACTGGCTGATTTAACCGTCTGTCCATGACCAAGCTGATCATAAGTGGCGACCGCAATACCGTTATCTGCTAAAAACTGCGCAAATTCTGCATAACGCTCACTGTGTTCTGCCATACCATGCACAATCAGTAGGGTAGCAATAATCGGCGTCGTATTATCACTTGGCTCAAAAAAAGTATGATGCAAATAATGGGTGTTGTCAGAGGAGGTAATTTGTTCGGTGTTACTCATAAACGAATCCTGATGTTGATATAAAAGAGACATAAAATAATTTATAGTCAAACTTATAGGGATTTAACTATAAAGTATTCAGTCTTAGTATGCTGTCATTATAGTTTTATTTTGCTGGGCGCTGATAGATTATTTTACCTTCTTTAATAGTAGTTACAACATTAATATCTTTAAGCTTATCTGCATTTATCGTCAACGGATTGGCATCTAATATAACCAAATCAGCCAGCTTACCTTTCGTTAATGTACCCTTACTATTTTCCTCATAGTACTCATAAGCAGCATTGGTCGTAATGGCTTTAAGCGCTTGATAAGGGGTCGCGCGCTCATCGATACCGATAATCCTGCCTGAGCGCGAGGTGCGATTGACCGCTGACCAAACGGTAAATAACGGATCGACGGGCGTCACGGTATCGTCAGAATGGTTGGTGTATTTTAATCCCATCTTATCCGCCGTCGCTATCGGGCTTGAAAAATCAGCGCGTTTTTTACCTAGATTATTGACATGCACATCACCCCAAAAGTAGGTGTGATTGGTGAAAAATGACGGTAGCATCTTATATTTTTTAAAGGCTTCTAGCTGGTCAGGACGCGCAAACTGGGCATGGATAGGCACCGTACGGCGATCTTTATCGGCGGCTTGTCCAGTCTTCTTAACCGCATATTCATGTGCTTTGATAATCATATCTGTCGCGCCATCGCCATTGTTATGAATAAACAGTTGGTTATCACGCTGATAAGCCTTTACAAACATCTCATTGAGCTCATCTTGGCTAACACTTGGTAATCCGCGACAGTCTTTTTCGCAGTCTGGCACTGGCGTCAAATAAGGCTGACTAAAGTAGGCGGTTTTACCTTGCGGCGAGCCATCGGCAATGATTTTAGTACCTTGTACTTTAAAGCCGTTTTGATAGGTTTTCCATACAAAGTTTTTGTCCGCTAAGTTTTCATCTAAATCACTGACACCAGCCAGTGCGACCAAGTCTATTTTAAGCTTGCCCGCATCGGCTTGTTTTTGGAAAAACTGAATGGTATTACGAGCCGTTGAGCCATTGTGCGCGGTAGTCAGCCCATTTTCGGCATAATAATCTTGTGTCTTCTCAAAGAATTTGGCTTGATTGGGCTCCAATACCTCTAGCATACGACGAACGAATGGATACATAGCAGTTTCTTGGACGAGACCATTTGGTTCGTTAGAGCCTTTAACCCGTGCAATATTACCACCATCTGGGTTTTTGCTAGCCGCAGTCACTTTCATAGCCGACAAGCCTTTACTGTTTGCCACACCCATATGGCCACTGGTATGTTGCAAATAAACAGGATTATTCGGCAATACTTTATCGATGTCTGCTTTGGTTGGATGACGTTCCTCAGCTAATTGACTCTCATCATAGCCCCAACCGTATATCCACTCCCCATCAGCAATCTTGTTATCTGTTTTATAAGCTTTTAAGGCTTGCAGCATATTTTCAATACTATTGACTTTGCCGACTGGTGGCGGGTTTAAGTTTACCTGCCCCATGGTATTTGACACCATATCAAAGTGGCTGTGCGGATCAATAAAGCCTGGTAATAACGTCTTGCTGTTTAAATTAACTTGCGCCGCATTTTTATATTTTGATTGAGCAGTATTCAAATCACCAGCGTAAGCAATCTTGCCTGCTTGAGTGACTAACGCTTCAACTAACTGCGGTTGCTCACCTTCCATCGTGATGATATTGCCGTTGTAATAAACAGTAGCTGAATTACTTGCTTGTTCTGTATTTGCCTGTTCCGTATTTATCCGTTCTGTGGTGGTTTGCATCGCAGTGCAGCCAATCATGCCCATCATTCCAATACTCAGTAACGTCGGCTTAATGATGCTTATAGTCATGGCGCTATCCTTAATATTGTTTTTAGATAAATAACTACTATCACCAATTTAACGACAAAGCTTTAAGGGGTCAATGCTATTTATGATTTTATCGTCAGCATATAATCTATGAACCTCAAATATCCTTTAAATGATGTTTCGACTTCTATTGAAGTTTGATGAAGTGCTGATGGTTAAGTTTGTTTTATTTACGGATTTTATTGTGTAAAAAAATGAATAATCTAATGATGAATGTTAGCAGGCGACAAACTATTTTTTAGGGCTTGTCGGGTTATAAAATAAAAACAACAGCCATAAAAAAACCCCCATCAAAGTGATGAGGGTCTTGGCAAATGCCATAATCGAATCAAAAAAGATTCAAAAAATTTACTACTAAAATATGGCTCTCCAACCTGGGCTCGAACCAGGGACACACGGATTAACAGTCCGTTGCTCTACCAACTGAGCTATTGGAGAATAAGCGGTAAGAGTTTTATTGCTTACTGCGAGCTTAGAAAGTCTCTAACGAGTTCTTGCTAAGTGGGGCGTATTCTAGCAAAGATAAAAAATACGTCAAGCTTTTTTTTCATATTTAGCAAAGATTATGCATTTATTTATTAGATAAGCGTTATTGCAGGTCAGCTGTTATAGGCATGATTGCGAAGTAACAACAAATCAAGCTGACACCTTATACTATAATTATTTAGATTTGATAAATAAGTGTAGGGCTTGGTTAATAAAAACATTGCTAATAGCTTGGGCGTAATAACAATAAAAATGAGAGGGTTAAAACGTTATCAAAATAAGACGGCACGCTCAAAATAAAACTACACGGATGATAAAAAAACTAAAACGACTAAAAAGGACATTCACCATGACAGATTCTTCTAAAAAAAAGCATATTCTTATTACTGGTGCAACCTCAGGCATCGGTAATCAGCTAGCAAAAGATTATCTAATAGCAGGACATCATATCTATGCGGTTGGTCGTGATGAGCACGCCTTAGCTGAATTGAAGTCACTAGGAGCAGAAACGCTTAATGTTGATTTGATGGATCGAGAGAAGGTAATAGCAGCGTTTGACAAAGTTAGCCAGATAGATGTGGCGATTTGTGGGGCGGGCATGTGTGAATATTTAGATATGCCAAACTTCGATAGTAGTGTTTTTATGAAAGTCATGTCGGTCAATATGGGTACGCTGTCTCATGCTATCGAGGGTGTGTTACCTAAGCTTATCGCTTCACGCGGGCGTTTGGTTGGGATGGGTTCAGCATCAGCTTATGTGCCTTTTGCTCGCGCTGAAGCTTATGGTAGCTCAAAAGCAGCAATCCATTATTTAATGAAAACCTTGCAGATCAGCCTTGCACCGTATGACGTGTCAGTAAGTTTGGTCGTACCTGGTTTTGTTGAGACGCCAATGACCAAGCAAAACGATTTTCCGATGCCGTTTTTACAAACGCCTGAGCAGGCAAGCCAAGCGATTCGTACTGGTATTGAGAGCGGTCATGACGTCATTGAATTTCCTAAAAAATTGACTTTACCATTAAAGGTATTGGGGACATTACCTGATGTGGTTTGGCAACACGTCAGTGAAAAAATCAATAAAAAATAACAGAGTAAAATGTCTAACAAGGGAAATCTTTTATGTCGTTCATCCGCCGCAGACGTAGCAGTATAGAAGAGACGGCTAAAAAGTCTCCCAGTGTTTTGCTAGACTCTAGCCATGCCGCTATCCATAAGAAAAAACGAGTCGCTATCATCGGCTCGGGCGTATCAGGACTGACTTGTGCGCATTATCTAGCAGCGCAATTTGATGTCACGGTATTTGAAGCCAATGATTATATCGGCGGACACGTCAATACCATCGATGTGGCGCTACAAGAGGGCAAAAAGGCGAAATCTAGCAAAGTAGAAAAAAGCGCCATAGATACGGGTTTTATTGTTTTTAATGAGCGAACGTATCCCAATTTTTTTCGCCTGCTCTATGATTTGCAAGTGCCGTTTCAATCGACGGATATGAGTTTTTCTGTCAAGAATACCGCGCGCAATTTTGAATACAACGGTCATACGCTCAATACTTTGTTATCGCAGCGCAAAAATATTCTTAGTCCTAAGTTTTGGGCATTTATCACCGATATTTTGCAGTTCAATAAGCAGGTGCGCCAGCTGCGCCAAGATTATGAGGCAGCTCGTACAAAAGGGCAGGATATCAGTGTTTTTACCAAGCAAACGCTAGGCGAGTATCTAGATACTAAAAAGTACGGTGACTTGTTCACGGACAATTATTTACTGCCGATGGTGTCTGCTATCTGGTCAAGCAGCTTGAATGACGTACAAGACTTTCCATTGATATTTTTTGCGCAATTTTTTGACAACCATGGTCTGCTAGATGTGGTCAATCGACCGCAATGGTTCACTATCAAGGGTGGCTCCAAACAGTATGTCAATAAGCTGGTGACACGCTTTGTAAAAATGGGTGGTACCGTTTTGGTCAATACTCCGGTGCAGTCTGTCATCCGTCTTAATGATAAAGTCACGTTGACTATCGCTGATAAGACTGATGTCAATGACAAAGGTGGTATGAATAATGAAGCTAAAACAGCTGTGCAAGCACTGATTTTTGATGAGGTTATCTTCGCTTGTCATGCAGATACGGCGCTTAAAATATTAAAGGATGCCAATCCTATTGAGCAAGAGATATTGGGTCATTTTACCTTTACCAATAACACTGCTGTTTTACATACCGATACTTCAGTCTTACCAAAGAGGTCGCTCGCTTGGGCAAGTTGGAATTATTTAATCGGTAATAGAAATTCTATTAACAATGATAAAGAACCCCTTAAAACTACCATAAAGCCTGTATTGACCTATCATATGAATATTTTGCAGCGCTTGACCAAACAGCATAATTACTTAGTGACGCTCAATCATGAGGTGGACGAAAGTCAAGTTATCAAGCGTATAGACTATAGCCATCCAGTGTTTAATAACCAGATGATTGCTGCACAAGATGAGTGGTCACGTATTTCTGGTGTTGATTTGCATACCCATTTTTGCGGTGCTTATTGGTTCAATGGCTTTCATGAAGATGGCGTAAGAAGTGCGCTACGCGTCTGTCAGGCATTAGGATGCGACGTCGATATTAAGGATACCGTTGACCCAAATCATCTGCCTGATACCGAGAGTGCTCGTACGCCGTTCCGATATAAAGACTTGCCAATAAAGGCAGACAAACAGTTACGTAAACTTAAAAAACGTCAGATAATCACTGCCACGACCAATCAAGAATTAGTGGTATATATTGCAACTCTAGAGCCATCTGCCAAAGTAGACAGTAAGAAAAAACTGGGATTTTTTACGCGTCGTAAAGCCAAAACACTTAGTAGGCTTAGCCAAGGAGGGCATGATGAATACTGCGTTACAACCGTCTAATATTAAGTCAAATGAAGACTTAGATGATATTCATACTAGATTGCCGCACCAAATTTTTCATGGAAGTACATGGCACAGTCGCTTGTTACCCAGTATGCATAAATTTGCTTATCCTTATCGTTATTGGGGGGTCAATATTAGTGCATTAGCGGCAGGGCAACCACTCCCAGAAGTTAATATTAATACGTCAGTTTTTCCCAAAAGTAAGATTTTAAAAAAACTGCTCTTATTCTCTGGTACCAAAAAGGCCTTGCAGCAATTCCACCCCAATGATTATTTACCAGGGTTAGGTTTAGAAGAAAATAGCCTAAGTAAAAATAAGAATACAGAATCAAATACAGCAAAGGCATTTAGCGCTGACCAAGCGCTAGAGCAGCGTTTAATACAGGCATTTACTAAACAGACGGGTAGTGCGCCAACAGGCGATATGATTGGGATGCTTGTTTGCCGCAATGCTGGTATTTATTTTAGCCCAGTGAATTTCTATCTAGGTTTTGATAGCGAGCAAAATCCTACCCATCTGCTAGCAGAGGTGTCAAATACTCCATGGGACAAACGCCATTATTATGGGTTTCTATTAGACGGCGCAAATACAGAATTTTGTCATGATAAAGACTTTCATGTGTCGCCGTTTAATCCCATTGATCAGCAGTATTGCTGGCAAGTTGCGATAAAAAGTACAGTAAAAACTGAGACAAAAAAACAGTCGCGAAACGGTTTACAAGTTCGGATTGCTATTAATATCAGTGACTCGCGCGGTGAGGTTTTAAAAACAGGTATAAAAATGTCTGGTACACCAATGACAGCAATCACCATTCGCGAAAGTTTGCGCAAAAACCCATTGATGAATGTGACGTCTTTGACCCGTATCTATTGGCATGCTTTCAAACTCTATGCCATTAAAAAAGTGCCTTATATTAACTATGATGAAAAGTTAGCCAATAGCCAACAGCAACAATCGAAGGCGGGTAAAAAACCGGGTATGAAAAATAAACTGCAAAAATAAGCTCCATGACTTTAGAAGTCTAATATTCAGCATGATGCATTTAAACAAGGATGATTATAGAATGTCAGCACGACCAACCGACAGAGCACCCGCCTCAAAATTAGGAAGAATTAGCGCCCGCATGAGCCGAACGATTAATGAAAGCGCTATTTTGCAACCTATCAATAGCAGCGTGAATTATGTGGCAAAACAGGCCATATTTCGTGCTCTCACTCATATTCAATTTGGCAGTATTACTATTATTGAAGATTTCGTTGGACAAGATGCTAAGCCGCATATTTTTGGCAAACCATCTTCTGACAACATGAGCAGCTCAGCTATCGGTCGTCATCCGTTAGACATCACACTTATGATTCATGACAGCAACGTTTATCGTCAGTTGTTATTTGGCGGTTCTATTGCGCTAGCGGACAGCTATATCAATGGCGAATGGGATACCGACGATTTGACGGGTTTGATTCGACTGGCGGCACGTAATTTGGCAGTGCTTAATCAGTTAGAAAGCCGTTTTGCGGGTATCAATAAAACGTTTGAGCGGGCCAATCATAAGCTGCGTAGCAATGATAAATCTGGCGCGAAATCCAATATCTTAGCGCACTATGATTTGGGCAATGATATGTACCAGCGTTTTTTAGACGATACGATGATGTATTCATCAGCAGTCTATAAAAATGTAGATACGACATTGGCTGAGGCGCAGCAGCACAAACTGGCCTTGATTTGTGAGCGTCTACAACTCAAACCTGAAGATACTGTGCTAGAGATTGGCACTGGTTGGGGCGGTTTTGCCATTTATGCCGCGCAGCATTACGGTTGTCAAATAACGACCACAACTATATCGGACGCGCAATATGAAGAGGCGCAGCGCCGTGTTGCAGAGGCTGGGCTATCAGATAAAGTCACGCTATTAAAACAAGACTACCGTGAGCTGACCGGAAAGTACGATAAATTGGTCAGTATCGAGATGATTGAGGCAGTTGGACACGAATATTTGCCGACGTTTTTTGCCAAATGCAATAGCCTGCTGAAGCCGATAGGCTTGATGGTATTGCAAGCCATTACTTTTAATGATCAACATTATCAAGATTATATAAAGTCAGTCGATTTTATTCAGACCCACATTTTCCCCGGTGGTTGTCTGCTGTCTAATCAGGAATTGACTAAGCAATTTACCGAACAGACAGATATGGTCATTAAGCAGTTGCATGACTACGGCTTTGATTATGCTTACACACTGCGCGATTGGCGTACTGCGTTTATGGCACAGCGTGAAGAGATTAAAGTGCTCGGTTATGATGAAGCGTTTATTCGCCTATGGGAGTTTTACTTCTGCTACTGCGAAGGCGGATTTTTGGAGCGGACGATTGGAGTAGTACAAGTCACCGCGGTCAAGCCAAACAATATTGATGTATGGCATTAATAGGCTGCATTTTTAGTCCCTAGTATAAAAGGATATTATTATGGGTTATGTATATATCTATCTTGCTGCCGTGGCTATATTTTTAGGCATCGATGCGGTCTGGCTAAAGACGATGACTGGTCTTTTTTATGAAAAGCGTATCGGGCATCTGCTTGCCGATGAGCCCAATATGATTGCAGCGGGCGTGTTTTATCTGTTTTATCTATTGGCGCTGTGCATCATTATCTTATACCCACAAATCAAAGCACAGGCTTCGCTCGGTCATATTTTTTTAATGGGTGGTCTGATAGGATTGATGGCTTACGGTACTTATGACTTTACCAGCTTGGCACTGTATAAAGGTTATACCTTAGATACTGCATTGGTAGACTTTGTCTGGGGCGGACTGTTAACAGGCACGGTTAGCGCGATTGTCGCTTGGCTTGCATATCGTTTTCATTGGTTGAGCTAATGAGCCGAGTCAGTGAGCGCATTTACGAGTTAATCAAAGACGTTTTGATTAATTGCTATTTATTATCATGACATAAAATTTGGCATTTATACCCGTAAGACTGTACTTTAGCGGGCATTTATTTGCGATTTATTAGAGGCTGCTGTATAACGGACATTCAAAATAGATAGGCTTCTGATAACGGTAAGGAATATTATGTCGCAATACAATACCAGCTCTACTGCCAAAAATGCACCTTTAAACCATGAGTTATATATGTCGGTGTTAATGACGCCAGATATGGCAAACTTCATAGGCAATGTGCACGGCGGTGATTTGCTCAAGATGCTTGATCAAGTCGCTTATGCTTGCGCCAGTCGCTATAGTGGTAGTTACGTCGTGACGCTATCGGTCGATCAGGTAATGTTCCGTGAGCCTATCTATGTCGGCGAGTTGGTTACCTTTGCAGCCAGTATCAACTATGTCGGCAGAACGTCTATGGAAGTGGGGATTCGTGTGGAAGCCGAAGATGTTCGCGCCCGTACGATTCGCCATACCAATAGCTGCTATTTTACTATGGTAGCAATTGATGATAATGGTAAGCCAACCCCTGTGCCTGAGCTTGAAATTAAAAATGAGATGCAACAATGCCGTTTTGATTCAGGCTTAGCGCGTAAAAACCTACGTATGGAAGGCTCGCATCGTCCCAGTTGTGATATTAATCAAATGATTGGTGAAAGTTTAGGCGCTGGAAATCTAGACGCTGAAAACAAGGCGGATAAAGGCATGGTTGGCGAGCTTTCTCAGCGTAGCAATGCGAAATAGGGCGCTCTCAAACTATCGCGTCTATTAAAGCTATCAATACTTAAACAAAGTCTCACGAAAACCTTACTGACCAGCGCTTGGTTTTTGGTTAAATTTAATGGTAAATAAGGCAGATAAAAAAACAGGTAAAGCGGCTAACATTTATAGCTCGACTGTTTTATTTGGCTGCTTTAACCCATTATATAAAACAGAGACTCATATGAGTTCAAAACCCTCAGGATTATCAGAATCCTACTCTACAGAGCAGTCAATACTGCAGGCCAGTCGCACTCGCGGTGGTAATAGCACGCGTCTTGATGTCACGAATACTTCTTCTCACCCTGCACCCAATGATAATGACAAAAAAGATGATCATAAATCTTCATCATTGATCACTGTGCTGATTGCGGTTGGGGCAAATCTTATTATTGCGATTGCCAAAACAATTGCGGCCTTTATGACCGGTTCTGCTTCTATGATAGCGGAATCCGCGCACTCTTGGGCAGACGCGGGTAATGGTACTTTGTTAATCGTTGCAGAAAAAAAGTCGATCAAACCTGCTGATAAAAGCCATCCATTAGGCTATGGTAAAGAATCATACGTGTGGTCGATGATTGCTGCCTTTGGCGTCTTTATGGCGGGCTCCATTGTTTCTATTTATACCGGTATTACTGAATGGAATGCGTCCGAAACTGACACCAACTATACCATCGGCTTTATTGTCTTAGCAGTGGCCTTTGTACTTGAAGGCTTTTCCCTGTTGCAAGCTTATTTGCAAAGTAAAAAACATGGCGAGGCTATCAACCTTAGCGCCCTTGGTTATGTTATTGATACCTCAAACCCAACCTTGCGCGGCGTCTTCTTTGAGGATTTAGCAGCGGTCATTGGCTTGGTCATTGCCGCAGCGGCGATGGGCATGCATGCTTATACCGGACAACCTTTTTGGGATGCGCTTGGGTCAATTGTTGTCGGTATACTGTTGGGTATGGTCGCCATCTTTTTAATCAGCCGCAATCGCGACTTTTTGGTGGGCTATAAAGTCTCAGAAAAGATGCATTGCTACATATTGACTGAGTTATTAAATCATCCGGATATTGATAGCGTCTCTTATTTACATTTGGAATGGGTCGGACCCAAAAAAGTATTTATGGTCGCTGCAGTAGATATCGCTGGTAACCAGAAAGAACAGCAAATCGCGCAAAAATTTGAAGATATTGAAAATCAGTTTCGCGCCAATCCGCTATTTCAAGAAGCCATCCTAACGCTGTCAATTCCTAATGCTGAGATTTTACGCCCACCAGATAGCTGATACTGTTTAAAAGGTCTATTTAGTAACTGAACATTCATAACTGAAAACTGATAGCCGTACTACTTAAAATTATAATACCGAAAACTATAATAATGAGAGCCTAATATGAAACGTTCTAATGCCGCTACTATAAAAAAATCAAACCAACGTACGACCATTATCAGTCCATTACTTAGCTTGGTTGTGGCGACGCTTATGTCAGCTCCTATAGTCCATGCCAATGCAGAATTGATTATCCATAGTGAGCCTAAGCAAGCCAGTCAGTCTAATCAAAACCAACAAGTCGCGACGCCAGTAAATAATGCTATTAACAATATCGCCAATCAGCAAAATAATAATAAACAAGCACCGACCGATGTTTCTATTATTAAGCTTATGCAGGTGATGCATATTGACGAGCAAATACAATCTATCGTTAATGGCCAACAGGCGGCTATGGATGCCATCAATATGCAAACACAACAACAGGCTCAAAACGCCAGTCATCAAGTAAATGATAAGCCACTAAATAAGCGTCAACGTCAGCTGCAGGAGCAAATTCAAAGTGTTCTAGGTCAATACGCTAAGATTATGAGCAATGGGATAGGCAATGCAACAGACGCGCAAACTTTGACGCAAGCTTATATCAGTGCGGCTAAGACTTACTATACGCAATCGGAAGTTGACGCCCAAATCAAGTTTTATGATACGGAAACGGGTCAAAGTATTCTTGCTAAGCAACCACAAATTACCGCCGCTTTTTTACAGCAATCCTTGCCTGATGATACCAGTGAAACTGATGCACAGCTGGGCGAGCTGTTGCCGCAAATGAAGCAGATTATTAAAGGTATTTTTTAACTTTGCTATTTTAAAGTCTAATCTCAACGCTTGTCTTCAAAGTCAACTCCTTTAGATGTGATTGCAACTAAAAATTAAAATCTTCATGCATAAAAACTCGTAAATAGAAAAGGTCACCATCTAGGTAACCTTTTCTATTTAGCAAAGTAAGTTAAGATATTTCTAATATAGACTTATTTTTTAGACGTATCTTTTTTAGGGGCATTTGCACCGATAAACCAAGCATCTTTATCGACAATACGGCTGACTTCCGTTAACAGGTCAGCGGTATCTTCATCGCCGGCATCACCAGCAGCATCAATCCCTTCACGCAAAGACGCAGCAATGGTTTTATAACGATTGGTCAGCTCACGAACATGCTGGTCAACGTCAGTGATATCAGTCGGGTAAGTCTCTAAGATAGAATCCTCAACGACACGCTTAGAGATACCATTGGCTTTACCACCAAGAATAACAATGCGCTCAGCGACCGTATCATAAGCCTCCGTCAAGCGCCCATAAGTGTCATCTAATAGCTGATGCACCCCAATAAAGCCAGTACCTTGCAAGTTCCAATGGCACTGCTTGCTGTCCATACTTAAATCAATCAGATTCGCTAAGTTAGCGTTTAATAGATCAATCATTTTCTTTGCGGTTGCGTCATCTATTCCACTTGCGTAACGTTCTCTCATGTTCTACTCCGTTATGTGTATTATTTTAATGAAAACTTCATTTGTTGTTATTGGTATTTTGCTGATGAACTACTTGTTGATTCGTTATGAATAATAGCAGCTTAAATGAAGGTTGGAACCCTCAAGCGTTAGGCTTTATTAGGTGGTCGTGTAATGAGTTTGTTAATCATGAAAAGCTTTGTAAATTTAGCGGATGCTGTGTGCGTTTTTTATAACGAAGGTACTATTTATTAATTAGAAATAGGGCCTGTGACCTCATGTCTAGGTGCTCGTATTGTAAGAGAAGATGGTAAGATAAAACCCTTAATTACCTTTAAAAACCCTAGCTTAGGCCCCACATTGTTATAAACATTCAAAAGAAGAAAGCCATTATGCGAATGCCTGAACCGCGCTCGTCGCGTCAGTTAAACCAATTGGCCACTCAGCTGCAAGGCGAAGCTGAAATTAGTGGTGTCAATGCGTCTGGTACGCAAATATCAAGTCGTGCTTTTGAGATGGTCACAGAATTTGAGCCAGCAGGCGATCAGCCGCAAGCGATTAAAAAGCTCGTCAACGGTATTAATTCTGGCATGGATGAGCAGTTACTACTGGGTGTGACGGGCTCTGGTAAGACGTATACCATGGCAAAGGTTATCTCTGAGACTCAACGTCCTACCATTATCATGGCGCATAATAAGACGCTTGCCGCGCAGTTATATGGGGAGTTTAAATCGTTCTTTCCCAATAACGCGGTTGAGTATTTCGTCAGTTATTACGACTATTATCAGCCGGAAGCATATGTCGCAGCGAGCGATACCTTTATCGAAAAAGACAGTGCCATTAATGATCATATTGACCAAATGCGTCTGTCAGCCACGCGTGCTTTATTAGAGCGTCGTGATGCGATCATCGTCGCGTCGGTATCGTGCATCTATGGCTTGGGTGATCCGGAAAGTTACCTAAAAATGCTGCTACATGTTGTAGTCGGTGACAAAATAGACCGTACTGCGACGATTAAGCGCTTGGTTGAGATGCAATATGAACGTAATGAACTCGACTTTGGGCGTGGTACGTATCGTCTGCGCGGTGAGCTACTGGATATTTATCCTGCTGAGTCTGAACAGCTGGCGGTACGCGTCCATCTGTTTGACAATGAAGTGGAAAAAATCACCTGGTTTGATCCTTTAACGGGCAAAACGGTGCGTACGGTGCCGCGTATTACTATCTATCCGAAGTCGCATTATGTGACGCCACGTAATAAGTTAGAAGCG
Organism: Psychrobacter immobilis; assembly: GCF_904846285.1. Classification (GTDB taxonomy): domain Bacteria; phylum Pseudomonadota; class Gammaproteobacteria; order Pseudomonadales; family Moraxellaceae; genus Psychrobacter; species Psychrobacter immobilis_D. The sequence continues at coordinate 287,471 of NZ_CAJHAD010000001.1, forward strand.
GCAACCCATACGATTCGTGCTGAGCTTGAGCCGCGTCTTGAATATTTTCGTGAGAATAACAAACTGGTTGAGGCGCAGCGTCTAAAAGAGCGCACCCAGTATGATCTTGAGATGATTCAGCAGCTTGGCTATTGTAATGGTATCGAAAACTACTCGCAGCATCTCTCTGGTCGTCCGTCAGGCGAAGCACCGCCGACGCTATTTGACTATATTCCAGAAGATGCGTTGCTATTTATTGACGAGTCTCACGTGACAGTATCGCAAATTGGTGCGATGTATAAAGGCGATAGATCGCGTAAAGAGAATCTCGTCAATTACGGCTTTCGTCTACCGAGTGCGATGAATAATCGCCCGATGAAGTTTGAAGAATGGGAACGTATTAAGCCCAAAACTATTTATGTTAGCGCCACGCCTGCATTATATGAGCTTGAGCATAGTGAGCAAGTAGTTGAGCAAGTCGTGCGTCCAACGGGTCTGATTGACCCTGAGATTGAGATTCGTCCCGTCTTAACGCAAGTCGATGATGTGCTGTCTGAGATTACCAAGCGCCGTGAAAAAGATGAGCGTGTATTAATCACGACTTTGACCAAGCGTATGTCAGAAGATTTGACCAGTTATCTCAAAGAATACGATGTCAAAGTCGCTTATCTGCACTCGGATATTGATACCCTTGAGCGTATGCAGATTATTCATGAACTGCGTACGGGCGTACATGATGTGCTGGTCGGTATTAACTTGCTACGTGAAGGGCTTGATATGCCCGAAGTATCATTGGTCGCGATATTTGATGCTGATAAAGAGGGCTTTTTGCGTTCGGAACGTGCCTTAATTCAGACTATTGGTCGTGCTGCGCGTCATATTAATGGTAAAGCCATTCTCTATGCCGACCGTATTACCAACAGTATGCAAAAAGCGATTGATGAAACGGATCGTCGCCGTGAAAAACAAGTGGCGTTTAACCTTGAGCATAACATCACGCCAACAGGCGCACGCCGTAGTATCACGGATAAAATCGATACAGGTGACGATTTGGATGCCAACGACAATCAAGTGATTCCTATCAAGAGTAATCTACCTGATGTCGATATTAGTATCTTACGTAGCCCTGATTTGCTTGCTAAAGAAATCAATCGTCTTGAGAAATTGATGAAGCAGATGTCGCGTGACTTGAAGTTTGAAGATGCAGCAAAAACGCGTGATAAAGTGTTGGAATTAAAAGCACACTTAATCTAATAGCTTAATGCGGACTGAATTTAATCGTCGATAGGGTGAGTTGCATAGTTTGCAGCTCACCTTTTTTATGCTTAATGCTTAATGCTTAATGCTTAAAGCCAAAGATGCCGTTATCTGTATAGATTGATAACTAATAATTTGCCGTTAGATAACTTGTAATTATACCAAATGCCCCTTAAGATAATATCAAGCAGCTGCATTCGCTTTATTACTCACGGACGACTTAGGCGGATTATCTATCATGCATATAAATACCAGTACTCATAATAAAACTGATGAATTACTAAGATTGGACTTCAATGAAAACTCCTTAGGCATGTCAGACTCTGCCAAAGAAGCTATCCTCAAAGCTTTAGATGGCGCTGCTCGCTATCCCGATAAGCAGCGCGCTCAACTGATGACCAAAGTAGCCGCTATAAATGGCGTACCTGAAAATCAGGTTTTATTGGGTAATGGCTCAATCGAGAGTATCAGAGCTATCGTACAAATGCTGGATGATAAAGCCTTAAAGACAGATAAAAGGTTTCAGCTAGTCATTCCAGATCCAACTTTTGGCTGTGCAGAGCTGTATGCAATCTCTCTTGGCGTAACAGTGGTCAAAGTACCACTAACACGCGATGACTATGACTTAGATTTCGACAACCTACAAAGAGCTGCCGCTGCATTTGATGGTATTAGCCTGTTTTATTTGTGCAATCCTAATAATCCCACGGCAATTATTACTGCGACGGATACGCTCAAAGCTTGGATAAAAAATGCGTCAAAGGACCATTACTTCTTACTGGATGAAGCCTACTTTGGCTATGTCACGGACCCAAGTTTTGAGAGTGGCATTGAGTGGGTAAAGCAGGGGCTATCTGATAACCTGATTGTCGTTCGCACCTTTTCAAAACTATTTGGACTTGCAGGTCTACGCGTTGGCTATGCGATTGCAGATCCGCAGCTTATTGCAGAAATTGGGTCTTTAATGTCTACGGATAATATTAACGTATCAGGTGCGGTTGCCGCAATCGCAACGCTCGAAGATGAAGCTTTTTTAGCGCACAGTTTACAAACCACCAATAAAGCAAGGCAAATGATGGAGACGGCGCTCGATAAGCTAGGACTGCGTTATTTGCCCTCGCAAACCAATTTTATTTTTTATAAAGTAAACGGCGATGTGAAAACATACATAGATAGAATGAAAGAGCATGGTATCGCGGTCGGTCGTGAGTTTCCTTCTATCCCAGGTTTCAATCGTATTACCCTCGGTACACCCGAAGAGATGATGGTGGTTATCGATACGTTGCAGTTATTTCGTGAGAAAGGCTGGGTGTGAATAAGCTTAATCGTATGGTTTAATTAATTTAAAAGTGAATGGCTTAGATGGCAGCTTTCCTTTTTTATTTTTCCAATCATTTTTATAGCCTATAGATAGAACGAGCACGCAATTTTTACCAACATCAAACGCAGTTTTACATATTCTGTCTTAAAAATCAGCCGCCCAGCTTATAGAATAGGTTAATAAAGCACGACCTATTAATCTTAAAAATAAGTGCTAGACCAAGACCATAAGAATAGGCGTGCTAAAGGTTTTTAAAATTTTAAGACAAAGGGTGTATATATGTTTGATATCAAATCTTTTTTTAAGAGAGAGGTAGAAAAAAAGCTCATGGATGTGGATGATTATATCTTTATGCCTGAGCGTGTAGAGATGGAATTAGAAGGCGGTCTATTAAACTGTGTACTCAACAGTGACGGTCGTGTCGATATTTTTTATACTAAGCAAGGCGTGACAGAAGTGAGCTCAGCATCGCGTAAGCATCCTTTTACAGCGTTTGAGACCGAGTTATATCATGGCGTTTATGATGATGTTATCCACGCTTTGGTTAAAGAAGTAGATAAGATAATTGACGGCTCTTCCAAGTATTTTCATCGTAGTAAAATATTGCCTTCGACAGCTTCTTTACCTATTAGTCCATTGCCTAATAGTAAATTATAAGTTGACTCGCCATAAGTGCATCAGCATTTTATAGAGACTATTAATAATAATATAAGCCAATAAAAAAGGGTAAATCATATATGATTTACCCTTTTTTATTGGCTTATATTTTTTTCACATTGAGTGTGTAAAATATGGTTTTAAGCACCATTTAAAGCGGCAGACTTTTTCACTGCCATAGATTTATTAGCAGCAGACAAGGCTGCAACATTGGTAAGCGGGCGAGATTGACTACCGTCAATCAGGTGATTAGTCTGTGTTTGAGTAAGTAAACTTTTTGCAAATCTAACGCTATTATCACGCTTTTTTAAGGTCTCGGTATAATACCACTCACATTGTAAAGCCTGTTCGTTAATGTCCAATAACATATAACCGTGATCGGTTTGGTTATTGAATTTTTGATGTGGATTTTCTTCTATTCCTGCGCCGCTTTCTGGAAAGGCTAGAGAAGTTAGGGCAGGACAGACAAATTCTACTGCTAATGAGCCTTCACCTGTAAGAGAGTTATATCCGCTAGTATCAAAAGGATTTTTTGCGACGTCAAAAGCAAACGATGCATGATAGTCGCCGGTTAAGACAACCGTATTATCGATGCTATTTTCTTCGATGAAATCTAATAAACGTGTACGCGCACTGGCATAACCATTCCAAATATCCCCAGAATTGGTCGCAGAAGACCCTTTAAATGGCGCTAAAATGACTTGTTGCCCGAGTATTTGCCATGTTGCTTGACGGCGCTTGCCCTCCAGCATCTTTAAATAAAGCCAGTTTTCTTGTTCAAGACCTAATAATTGGCGTTCAGGCTCATTACTGGCTTTGGCATCAAGCTTTTCGCGACCAAATATCCGGGTGTCTAACATGTTTAAATCAAACAATTTACCAAACTCAAAACGTCTATAAATGCGTAGTTGGCTGTCTAGCTCGTTACTGCTGTCGTCGCGGATAGGCATCCATTCATGATAGGCGCGCACGGCGGACATTTTGCGTTCTATATAGCTACCTTTACTCTCAGTATGAAAACCTGCGCCACCTTTCCATGAATTATCCGCTATTTCGTGATCATCCCAAACGGCGATAAACGGATGCTGGCGATGGCATTCTTGTAAGTCGATATCGGTACGGTAGCAAGCATAACGGCGACGATAATCGTCTAAGCTAATGATTTCATTTTTGGGTTCTAAAGGGCGCTCTTCTTTTAAATCGTTATCGCGATAAAAGCCTTCTGGGTACTCATAGATATAATCGCCTAAATGTATGACGGCAGAGATATCAGCTTGCTTGGCGATATTGGCATAGCCGTTAAAGTAACCAAAACCATAGTTCGAGCAGGAAACTACTGCTAAGCGCACGCGATCGACTTCGTTTGCTGGGAGGTCTTGATGCGGTATAGTGCGTGTACGACCGATAGGAGAAAGATAGCCCAATGCTTCGAAAGCATAATAATAAGTGGTATTGGGTTGCAGGTTTTTAGGGTCGACTTTAACCGTGAAGTCAGATTGCGCTGTCGCTATTGCGCGACCTTGAGCGACGATATTTTTAAGCGCTTGGTCTGTTGCAATTGTATAAGCCACAGGGATACTGGAAGCCTCGATACTACCGTCGTTGGTAATCCGTGTCCATAGTATGACGCGATCATGCAGCGGGTCACCACTGGCGATACCATGTACGAAAGGTGCTGCACCTTGATAACCCAAGTCATCTAAATCATCGAGGCTATTTGGCGGTTTGATGTCATCGTCATCTGACGAACAAGCGCTGAGCTGCGTGAGTAGAGTACCGGCTACCGTTACCTGGCCACCCAGTTTTATAAATGCACGTCTTTTCATCAGTCATCCTTGATATGAGTTAAAGATAAATTCCATTTATCATTCGTAATAGTAAATAATCTATATGAATAGGCTGGGTTTAGCAATCGCCAACCCAGCCTATTTCGTAAACATGAAAATCTTTCATAGCGAGCTTAATAAGCAGCCTATTTAACGATACTGCCGTAACAGCTTTGTAGGGTTTTTGCCACCACTCTAGTGACCAGCTGTGTGCGATAGTTGGCATCTATTGCAGCATTACCGAGCTCGACGATAGTTACTTGCTGCGGGGCTTGCTCACTGACGCAGCCACAAACTCTACCTTTTACTTCTTCCTCTTGGGCATCCGTCATAGCGACACTGGCAATGCGCCATGCGTTTTGTTTTTCGATCTGACTTCGGCATTGGTTATCAATCGCAGCTTTAAAGATATTCATACCAATCTCGTTTGCCGAACCAATTGCCATGCCAGCATTGGTATTGATATCATTGGTGGCACAGCCAGCCAGCGCAAATGTAGCAAGCATGATAGTTGAAGCAAATAGTTTTTTCATAAGTTTTCCTTACTGTTTATCAGTATTGGTTTGAGTATCGTTATTGATATCAGTGGCGGTTTTATTTTACAGATTTTTAAGACTATAACGGCAAAGATAAAAAATAAAGACAAAAAAAGAGACCATGATAGGTCTCTTTTTTATATTAATAAAGGTTTTAAAATCTAGCAGCCAAGCTTACCTTCCGCTTCTAACGCCTTTTTGCTACGAATTGGTGCTGGGCAGTCTTCACCATAGTATTGACGATCAGCAAAGTAGCTTGAGCGTACCATTGGTCCTGCCCAGATGCTGAAGAAACCAATTTTTTTGCCATAGTTCATATAACGCTGGAACTCATCTGGATGTACATAACGATCGACAGGTGCATGGTCTTTACTAGGTTGTAGATACTGTCCAACCGTGATCATATCAACGTTATGCGCTTTTAGATCATCAAGCAGCGCATAGATTTCTTCTTCAGTCTCACCAAGTCCAACCATAAAGCCGCATTTGGTGGCGATATCAGGACGACGCTCTTTATACAGTTTAAGCAAATCGAGCGAATGCTGATAGTCAGAGCCGGGACGGAAAGCTTTATATAAACGCGGCACCGTTTCAATGTTATGGTTAAACACATCTGGCGGCGTTTCGGTCAATAAATCTAAAGCAATCTCCATACGACCACGGAAATCTGGCACCAAAATTTCAATCAAGCAATTTGGGCTAAGCGCACGCGATTCATTCAATACTTCGACGAAATGCATCGCGCCGCCGTCTTTTAAGTCATCACGGTCAACAGAAGTGATAACGGCATATTTAAGCCCCAAACCTTGAATGGTTTCGGCGGTATGGCGTGGTTCGTCTTTATCTAATTCATTCGGACGACCATGACCGACATCGCAGAACGGGCAGCGACGGGTACAGATATCACCCATAATCATAAAGGTCGCCGTACCATCGGCAAAGCACTGCGGCAGGTTAGGGCAGGCAGCTTCTTCACAGACGGTATAAAGCTTTTGCTCACGCAGCGTGGCTTTGATACGCGCCACTTCAGCAGGTGACGACATTTTGACCCGAATCCAATCTGGCTTTTTCTTCGCCTCGACGGTCGGAATCACTTTAATTGGAATACGCGCTACCTTGTCGTAGCCACGTAGCTTTTCGCCTTGGATGGCTTTTTTCGGTTTTGCACGGGCAGCGGGGACGTGGGTTTGTACGGCGTTTGTCATAATCAAATGTTCTCTTAACCCTTGATAGCATAAGGGTTTATGGAATTATTAGAATGTTTTATGAATGAAGCTATTATAGCAGATAATGGCTCAAGGTTTTTTAGGCAATCTTGTTAAGATAACTAAGAAAGCTACTAGGAATAAATAAGGTTTTTATAAATAATAAGACTACTACGAAGCTCATTTTTACCCTAGTTTTATTTATTGATATCAATGTCCATGTCATTTAGCACTTCTATGGCAGCGCGAAATGCTTCTTGGGTGGCAGGTGCGCCGCAATAAGGCAGGCTATGCATCAATACTTCTTGGATTTCAGCGACGCTGGCACCATTATTAATTGCCCCACGGATATGACCTTTTAGCTCAGCCGGACTTTTTTGTGCAATTAAAAAAGCCATGGTAATTAATGAGCGATATTTGCGTGGCAGTATGGCGTCATCTTGCCACGTGCTGCCCCAAGCGTGTTCGATAATCCAGTCTTGCAAAGGTTGGGTAAATGGCGTCGCTGAGTCAAGCGAGCTTTTGACATGCGCCTCGCCCATCACTTCGGTACGAACTTTTAGACCGTTTCTATAATTGGCATTATCGTCCATCTTATTATCCTTAATATTTACGGGTAAATTCTATTTTATCAAGTCATATATACAAAAACTTGCTGATGAAATCCATCTGATAATTTCTTATAGGATAAGAGTATAGCAGGCACGCGGTTTTTATTTAACCGCGTCAATCATATTGGTTATGGCACTATTTTTATAATAAATGTCCAATATGGCCTTATTCTGCGCCTTTTCGCGGCTCAGCCATTAACATTTTGAGCGATTTGAGATATGATTGCACGGATAATTATTCAATGCAGTACATCGATGTAGGCTGTCATCCTGACGACTCACGTGATGTACTGGTCACCAACCGACGAGGACGACTATTGTGTTAGAAGCTTATCGTAAACATGTCGCAGAACGTGCTGAGCTAGGGACTGTACCACTTCCACTAAATGAGAAGCAGGTAGCAGAATTGGTTGAGCTACTTAAAAACCCACCAGCGGGCGAAGATGCGTTCTTAATGGACTTGTTAGAAAACCGTATTCCTGCCGGTGTTGACCAAGCCGCTTATGTTAAAGCTGCATTTTTAGCCGCTATCGTTAAAGGTGAAGCGAAATCTTCACTAGTTAGTAAGAAAAAAGCCGTCCAAATCTTGGGTACCATGCAAGGTGGCTATAACGTTCAACCGCTAGTTGCTGCTCTTGATGATGCTGAAGTTGCACAAGAAGCTGCTGATGCGTTGAAAAAGACATTACTCGTATTTGACGCGTTCAATGACGTGACTGAAAAAGCGGAAGCGGGCAATACTATCGCTAAAGAAGTCGTTCAATCTTGGGCAGATGCAGAGTGGTTCTTGAGCCGTGATGCCGTACCAGCAAAGACGACTTATACGACGTTTAAAATCACTGGCGAAACCAATACCGATGATCTGTCTCCTGCGCAAGATGCGTGGAGTCGTCCTGATATCCCATTACATTCATTAGCCATGCACAAAAACTCTCGCGACGGTATCACTGCTGACGTTGAGGGTGAAATTGGTCCAATGAAACAGATCGAAGCACTAAAAGAAAAAGGTCATCCATTAGCCTATGTTGGCGACGTGGTTGGTACCGGTTCTAGCCGTAAATCTGCGACTAACTCAGTATTGTGGTTGATGGGCGATGATATCCCTAACGTGCCAAACAAACGTGGCGGCGGTCTAGTACTCGGTAACAATATCGCACCTATCTTCTTTAATACTATGGAAGATTCTGGCGCATTACCAATCGAGAAAGTAGCGGTTGATAACCTAAATATGGGCGATGTGTTTGACATCTATCCGTATGATGGCAAAATCACTAAGCATGACTCTGATGAAGTACTATCAACCTTTAAGCTAAACTCGCCAACTTTGCTTGACGAAGTTCGTGCAGGTGGTCGTATTCCATTAATCGTTGGTCGTGGTTTGACCAATCGTGCCCGTGAATATATGGGTCTTGGTCATTCAGACGTATTTGCTAAGCCAGAAGAGCCAGCTGATACTGGTAAAGGTTTTACCCTAGCGCAAAAAATGGTTGGTAAAGCGTGTGGTCTAGCAGGTGTTCGCCCTGGTATGTACTGCGAACCAAAAATCACTACTGTCGGTAGTCAAGATACCACAGGTCCAATGACCCGTGATGAGTTAAAAGACTTAGCTTGCTTAGGTTTCCAAGCAGACTTGGTGATGCAATCATTCTGTCATACGGCTGCTTATCCAAAGCCAGTTGATATCGAAACTCAGCATACGCTTCCTGACTTTATCATGAATCGTGGTGGCGTCAGCTTACGTCCAGGCGATGGTATTATTCACTCATGGTTGAACCGTATGCTCCTTCCAGATACCGTTGGTACTGGTGGTGACTCGCATACCCGTTTCCCAATTGGTATATCATTCCCAGCGGGTTCTGGTCTAGTCGCTTTTGCTGCTGCGACTGGTGTTATGCCACTTGATATGCCTGAGTCGGTTCGTGTACGCTTCGTTGGCGAGCGTCAACCTGGTATCACGCTACGTGACCTAGTTCATGCAATCCCTTACCAAGCGATTAAAGAAGGTCTGTTAACGGTTGATAAGAAAGGTAAAATCAACGAGTTTAACGGTCGTATTCTTGAAATCGAAGGTCTAGAAGACTTAACGGCTGAGCAAGCGTTTGAATTGTCTGATGCCTCTGCTGAGCGTAGTGCTGCTGGTTGTACCATCACTCTATCTGAAGCGTCAGTGACTGAGTATCTAACGTCAAACATCACCTTGCTTAAGTGGATGATTTCAGAAGGTTATGGCGATGCACGTACCATTAGTCGCCGTATTGAGCAAATGCAAGAGTGGCTTGCTAATCCAAGCCTGATGCGTGCTGACGAAGATGCAGAATATGCTATTGACATGACCATCAATATGTCTGATATCAAAGAGCCGATTCTTTGCTGCCCGAACGATCCAGACGATGCTAAAACTTTGGCAGATGTCGCAGGCGACACCATTGATGAAGTATTCATTGGTTCATGTATGACTAATATTGGTCATTTCCGTGCAGCCGGTAAACTGCTACAAGACTTACCAGCGGGTAGCTTGAAAACTCGTCTATGGATTGCGCCACCAACTAAAATGGATGCGCGTCAGTTGATGGAAGAAGGCTATTACAACATTTATGCACAAGCCGGCGCTCGTACTGAGATGCCAGGTTGTTCATTATGCATGGGTAACCAAGCGCGTATCGCGCCGAACTCTACGGCCGTTTCGACGTCTACTCGTAACTTCCCGAACCGTCTCGGTCAAGGTGCTAACGTCTATCTAGCATCAGCTGAATTGGCTTCTGTTGCTGCGGTACTTGGTAAACTACCAACTAACGAAGAGTATCAGCAGTATGCTGGTATGCTTGATAGCATGGGCGAAGAGGTGTATCAATACATGAACTTCGACCGTATGGAAACCTATACTGAAGAAGCGGATAAAATTAACGTTGCTCAGTTAACCTAATTTTGGTTAAAGCTTAAGTTAAGTATTTTTAAGTTTTACAATTCTTATTTAAATAGAAACCCTGTATCACTATGATGCGGGGTTTTTTTTAAATTTAAAATATACCAATAATGATTTGCAAACTTTTATTGAGTGCTTATAATCAAAGTCGCTCATTCATCTTTAATTACTAACTCTTATTTTTAGAGACTAAAAATCACTTAAGTTATGGAAAATAAAAATATGCTTGATAAAGTAACGCCACCACCTTTACCGAATACTAGGATGGTTAATAATCATAGTTTTGAAGCAAACTATGGCATTATTGATTGGTTTAAAAAAGGATTAAGAAATTATATCAACTTCTCTGGTCGTGCTCGACGTAAAGAGTATTGGTATTTCGTATTAGTGCAAATGGGCTTAATCATCGTAGCAATGATTTTAGATGCCACTATATTTGGCTCAGAAACGGGTCTATTTTATGTCGTCGTAGCACTTGCTCTGTTTTTGCCGGCCTTAGCGGTGACTATTCGCAGATTACATGATACCAGCCGTTCAGGATGGTGGTTTTTGCTATCCATTTTGCCATTGATAGGCTCTATTATATTACTGGTATTCTTAGCGAGCGATACCAAGCTTGAAACCAATCAATGGGGTCCACCAGCAAAATAAGCCTTTTATTAGTCTTGTTTTGCGATAAGCGTCGACTGGTTTCTCGCCTTTGGTTTCTTATCTTGGCTCCTGTATAATATAGGGGCAGGCGGAAACCGTGGCTCTGTATGTGACTTATCTTTTTCTATCTCGGGACGAACCGATACTTTTCTAGGCAATTTTTTGTTTATACTAAAGTGCCAAGTGCTTTGGAGTTTTGGTTGATTATTTTATCCCCACTCAAACGTCGTATCGTTTATGTGACCATCTTTGAGCTTATCGCTGTCATTGCTTCTACCTTTGTATTAATGAAACTAAGCGGCGGCGATGCGGCAGAGTCGTTACCCGTTGCTGTGATGGTGTCATTGGCTGCGGTTATCTGGAATTTTTTATACAATACGGCTTTTGAAGCGTGGGAGCGGCGCAAGCAAGTGACTAAGCGCACGTTGTTAATCCGTAGTGCTCACGCTTTAGGGTTTGAAGGCGGCTTGGTATTGATTTGCTTGCCGCTATATATGATTTGGTATGATGTCGGTTTAATCAAAGCCTTTATGATGGAAGCAGCGTTATTGCTATTTTTCTTGGTTTATACCTTTGTATTTACTTTGGGTTTTGACAAGATATTTACCTTGCCGCATCATTATAAAACCGCATCTGCTTCTTCATGAATAAAGAGATTAATGGTATTAAATGACCCAAAAAAAAGGCTGGCATTAGGTAGCCTTTTTTTAGTAGTACAGATGATAGCATTATTAGGTTTTTATTTACCTTGATAAACGGGCTTACGTTTTTCCATAAAGGCGGTGATACCTTCAGCAAAGTCAGCGGTTTTGGCCATCATGGTTTGTTGATCCACTTCCATATCGAGCGCTTCATTTAAGCCTGTAAAAGCATGAACATTAATCATATGCTTCATTGATGCCAAGGCTTTGCCCGGTAAGTTGCTTAGCCGTGTTGCCAATGCCAGTACGCTGGCGTCAAGCTCATCTTTGCTCACGACGCTATTGACTAAGTTTAGACGCGCGACATCAGCGCTAGTGAGTTTATCGCCCAGCATCACAAGCTCAGTCGTTTTCGCCGCACCAATCAATTGATTCAATAAGTAAATGCCACCCGCATCTGGAATCAAACCGATATTGACAAAGGCTTGCACAAATTTGGCATTATCAGCCGCAATACGGAAATCACACGTTAATGCCAAGTTCATCCCAGCACCAGCTACTGCCCCTTCTAATTTAGCAATAATTGGCTTATGAATATTACGCAGTTTTAGGCTTACTTCTGCTACTTCTCTGAGCATAAAATCAAGCTTCGCCACCAACGCCTCAGGTTCCATACCATTTTCTAACATCTCGCCGATATGACCACCACTAGAGAAGTTATTATTCGACCCTTGCAATACAATCACGCGGACGTCAGCATCTTGATCCGCCTGATCAAGCGCGTCCATCATTGCGCCTTTTAATGGTGTGCTAAAGGCATTTAGCGTCTTAGGGTCATTCATGGTAATGGTGGCAATATGGTTTTCGCTATGATATTCGACCAGAGGTTGTGACATATTTGGTTTCCTTAGTGAGAAGTTTCAGATAAGCATTGCTGATAACAATGGACGTTATGATGGATAGGGTGGTTAGGTGTAACAAGTCATTCAAGCTGATTACTATAGCAGCTTGTTATGATTATAGAAGCGAGTTTTGTGGGCGCTTAAGGCACGGACAAAAATATTTCATTTTTCCTTATTTTAATATATTTATATTATCGAATATATACTATCTGCCGTACCAAAATAACGCTATGAAGTATTTGCTTGGTGCATTATGATAGAAGGCAGATTTTAAAAGGTTTGATTTTTTATGACACCAACAAGGAAGTGGTTATGCCAATGATAAATGTAAATAATGTCGATATTTATTATGAAGACAGTGCGCCCGAGGATAAGCAAAAACCTGTCATGGTATTCGCCCATGGTTTGCTATGGAATACGCGCATGTTCGACAAGCAAGTTGAGTATTTTAAATCTGGCTGCCGCTGTATTGCATTTGATTTTCGGGGACAAGGTCAGTCTGAAATCACCAAATCTGGCTATGATATGGAGACACTGACCGAAGACACGCTAGCATTACTGGAAGCGCTGGATATTGATAAATGCCATTTTTTAGGGTTATCCATGGGTGGTTTTGTCGCTCAGCGTATCGCGCTAAAACGTCCAGAGCTACTGCTATCGCTAACATTACTTGAAACGTCAGCAGACCCTGAAGATCCTAAAAACGTGCCACAATATCGTAAGTTGATGAAAGCCATTCGTTGGTTGGGAATGAAGCGGGTCAGCCAAAAAGTCATGCCTATTATGTTTGGCAATAGCTTTTTGACTGATAAGTCACGTAAGGCTGATCGCAGAGAGTGGCTCGCGATGCTACAAAGTAATCGTAAAGGCGGGGTCGTTAAGGCGACCACAGGCGTGATTGAGCGCTCGGCCACTTATGATCAGCTAGGGGAGATTACCACGCCGACACTAATCATCGTTGGCGATGAAGATACGGCAACGCCTTATGCAAAGGCGGAGCGGATGCATTTTGCAATTAAAGGCTCGAAGCTTGCGGTTATCAAAGGCGCTGGGCATACGGCGACGGTAGAAGAACCTGAGCAGGTAAATAAGGTGATTAATACCTTTTTAGCAAACTGTGTCTAACTTTGAGCTAAACTGGAACCAGTCTTGAATAAAGCATCATAATTTATAAAGTGATGAATCTTTTATACTAAAAAAAGCCGTTATCTTAAATAGGATAACGGCTTTTTTATTGAAACTTAGATTAACAGATTAACTTTAAAGTGGCAGTTTTAAAAACATACTCTAAAGCAGTAAGGTTAATGTCTTTATTTATAATCTAGTCGTATAGTCAGTATTGATATCATCAAGGGTGCCAAAGACCTCGGCGCGATTGACGATTTCTGTTGCCCATGCACGGTGTGTGGCAGGCTCGAGCATGGTATCGTTATATTTAAATACCGCTTTTGCCTCGCTATGCAAGATTGCCTGAGCTTCATCCAAGGTACTTAACGGCACACAATACGCTTGCTGTACCAAAGCAATCTGACTTGGGTGAATGACTGTTTTGCCGACCAGTCCCAAGTTTACATCACGCATCAGCTCTTTCATAAACAGCGTTGGCTGCTCTAAGTATTCAAATACTGGAGCGGTAAGATAAAAACCATGCGGTACAAAGCAGCCAAGCAGCTGATAGACGAGCGTACCAATCGGGGTATCATAGACGATGCTATTTTTAGGACGGCGCAAACGTAGCGCTGCAAATAAGTCGTTACCACCGATACGCAAGGCAAAAACGGGCTGGCTAAAGGCTTCTTTAAAGCCGATTGCCAATTCTTGATTGTGATGAGGGTTAAATAGCGCTGCCGTCTCAAGCGTTGGCATTAATAAATGCTCAGTACTTAAATTCTGAGACGCCATGCGCCAATTAGACAAGCTATACATATCGACTTTTGGCATCACAAAACCATCGACCAAATCAATATGGGCAAAATCTGCCAGCTGCTCTAACATCGCTGGATGACGCGGACGTATGAATACTAAAGGTCTGGTTGGCTGATCGGTTTGCTCTTTTGATTGAATGCCATGTTTTTTTGCTGGGTCATTGATACTATCGACATGCGCCGCCCACGTATGTAGCAGCGTTTGCAGTCGTATGAGCGCTAGCTCAACATCGCTATGGCTGACCGCATCTTCTAAGCAGATAATAATACTGTTAATCGTCGATAATTTTTCGCGCGTAATGACTTGCCAAATATCTTGCCGCGTCGCAGGCATGTAAAGGCTGGCACCCAATTGATACGGGTGATGAGTATGCGGCTTAAGCATCGCATGACGCTCAGTAATCAGGTGGGCGTAAGACTGATCGTTATTATAAAGGTTGGACTCGTTGTGCGGTATATCGGACATAGTTGGCATCGTAAATAGTGATAAATGAATGGTTTATAGAGGGAAGGTCATAGCATAAGGACGTATGATAAAAACAGCGCTGCTAGTGCAATATGGATACATTTCTTTCGCAATGCATCAATACATTAATAAATCATGAACGATCTGTTGCGCGCTGCTTGATCAATGTAATCGCTTGATAGGGGAGTATTTTAGCACCTAATACCGTGATATTGATATCACGCTCGCTACATAAATGGCGCAATAACACCGTATCAGGGTGATCGGCGGTTGCGAGCAAGATGTGCTCAGGATCACGGCGTAATATCGCTCGTGTCGCCTCTGCAATGGTCGGCTTAATGCGATTGCGGTTGCTAATGTCATACTCTGCTGCCAGCATATCGATTAAATCCGCGGTCTGATAACGTGGTTGCTTAAACGTTTGCAAGTATTGGAGAGGCGTAGACAATGCCCGCCGTGCAGTATCAATATGATCAACAAAGGCTAGGCTATGATCTACCTCAACCAAGCTATCATAAAAGACACTACGATGTAGCCCCGATTGTGGCTCAGTATATAAACTGCGTGATATCAGTCCCGATATGGTGCTGTTCAATAAACCTGAAGGAATCAGCCAGTCATCCTCACTAGCTGCTAGCCAAGCAACGCCAGCCGGATCAGCAAGGGTTAATAAGGGAATAACATTTTCACCTTGATGAAAAATATTGGCAAAATTTGGATGATTAGGGTTACTAAAAACGTCTAAGCTATGAGCCAACTCTTGGTAAATAGCCCCTTTACCCGTCCAGCCATCGATAAAGATGATAGAACTCTCTGGATGAGTGTCCAATATCATCTGTAAGGCAACCGAATCAAGTCCGCGATCGCGAATGATACTGATACCATAATGCATGCTTGGCAGCGCATAGCTGCTATTAGTATCTGCTAATGCGCGCTGCAACAATACGCCAACTGGTAAACCTGCGCGTACTAAGCTGACTAATATTAATGGACGTTCATTATTAACAGTGCGTTCGTTTAGAGGGTTTTGAAAAGTATGATGTAGTGTATAAGCCAAGTTCGCAATATCAGTCGCGGTTCTCGTTGTACCTTGCGCTAATGCCTGCTGATACAATTGCTCATGCATGGCAGTTGGTGCTTGCTCTAACGTCAACATGTCTGAATAATGACGCTGACCGCTTTGAATCAGCGCTTCTTTTTGGCTAACCGGTACATCGGCAACTGACGCTTTATCGACGATATCGAGTAGTACGGTCACATCGCTGGCAAGATAGCTGCCTGAGCCATATGTCTCCAGTTTTTGAATATTAGGGTTCGTCATATGATTGGTCATAAGATGTTTTCTACTTCTATAAATAGTGGTTATTATTATAGTTATTTAGATTTTAAAGCGATTAAAAGCTGAGAATAATTGAGGATTAAAAGTTATTGAGTGTTTAGAATTACTGAGAGCTAAAGCTATCGTGCAACTGACCATGATTGGGCATGCCATACCAATCAAGCAATTGCAAAAATGGTAAATCGGCCAAGCTATCACCAAAACCAAAGCTTGGACGCTGACTGTCTAAATGATGGTCTAATAAAAACTGTACTGCATGGTGCTTATGAACCGCGTGCGGCAATATCGCCAGATTATTCGCATTCACATGCACATAAAAATCTTGCTCAAAGTCACGTATTAACGTTGGCAACTTTTTAGCTAGCTCTACTAACGCTTTATGGTCTTTTTCTGCGTGCTTAATAGCCAAATAAATGGTTAGCTCTTCATTAACAGTGCCATCATTAAAGCTATCAATATGCGGTGTAAATACCAGCTGGCTGTTGTCATTTCTACTATGATTAGCAAATAATTGGCTTAGCTGCTGCAATTTATCTTGCAGTGGTGCAAGCTGACTATGCATACGCTGTTGCCACTGGGCTTGTAACGTACCGTCTTTATCAAGAATAATGGCACCATGAGTTAAGACTTGCCAACTGTCAAAAGGCAATTTAACGCGTTTAATTTCACTGCGGTCGCGTGCGGTGACCACTATCAGCTCAGTACTAGTAAGTAGCCAATTAAAAAATACCGCTTGGCGTTGAGTCATAAAGCTTAATGGCTCGCCTTGTTTATTAACGGTCGCGCAAACTAGATTTTCAGTTTTAGCCGTTGGCAAATCCCATGCGTCAATTTTACGTTGGGTTTGAAAAAGTGTATCGTCCAAATCCATCAGCGCGTAGGGTTTGGTGATATCGAGATTGGTTTGAAAAAATGGGGTAGTCATAGTATTTGCCATAAAAGCGTGCGTAAGTGTTGAATGTGAAAATCAAAGTAGGATTTAAAGAATAGTTTTAATAGGACAGCTTTTATAAGCTAGCTTTTATAAAACAGCTTAAAGTGTCGGACTCACCACCAAGATATTATCCAAATCTTTCCACATGTCATCAACACTATCCGCCGATGTTTCAACGCACAAAACAATTAAGTCCCAATCGTTAGGCTCAACATTATAAGCAAAGTTGGTCATACCAAGCCCATAGTTATCGCTAAAACTGAGCATAGTGGTAATCGCGCCACCAAGGGCAATCGGTGAACGTGTTAACGCACTAAAATTAACGGTAGAGTTTTGAGTTTGCGTCTCAAGCCATTCAGCCAATAAAAACGGCAGCCAGACAAACTCATTACTGCCCAATACTAAAATCCGCTTGGGCAACTGCTCTTTCTCAGATTGGGCTTGATTATTAAACACCTTGAATGCGGTTTGAAATTTCAAAAGGTAATTATCAAAGCCATCGGTGCTGTCTAGGGTTGGGAAGCGTCCCCAGTTGCCAGTATCACCTAGCGTATGACTGCCAGCCTCAGTGGTATCGACCGATGGCATCGTAATCGGCTCAGGATTGGGCGCATCCGTCCATGTCCAGGCACCAGATAACAAGTGATGACGTTGAAACTTGATATTAGGTAGACGTTTGGCGATTTGATCAGGCACAGCGTCATCCGAGTCAGCTGTATCCTGATGCTGATGTCGTTCCTGATTTAGGGACCAATCAACCAAAGTGGTCAGATGTACTTGCTCTAATTGATCAAGCCCTGCGTTACGTAAGGCCGTGACAACATTGACGCAAGTATTGCCCGTTGACGCTTCGTCATCCACCATAATCAAGGTTTTACTCGCTAGTAGCTGCGCTTGAGTGACGTTATCTGCACTTTGATAAATCAGATGCTGGCTGGCGTGACTATGGTCTTCGCTAAACGTGGTCAATAAAGAGTGGCTGCTTTTGTCATGACTGTCATCATGTTGCGCATGACGCGTAGAATTTAATAATAAAGCTTGTGGATAGCGAGTTTGTAGCGCTTGATGTACCCCCGCAGATAGCCCAACCGCCGTCTCTGCCATACCGATGACCAAAATAGGTTCAGGCAAATCATCTGGTACTAAGTTTGCCAAATCACTAAAAGCATCACGCATGGTGCTAGGCGCGACTGGAATATGGCGACCTAAGACTTTTGAGACAAACAAAAATGCGCGTTTAGGATTAATGCGCTGCGCAAATCCAAGCAAGTCTTCTAATTGATAGTGATTGCTTTGTTCTGTTCCATCTTTTGCAGTGGCTGAATTGGTTTGATAGGTTAAATCAAGAGTGCCACGTGGTAGGGTGATGCTATGCTTATACATTTTATTAGCCGTCATATTATTTTTAATATCAGTCATCGCTTATTTCTATCCCATATTTTTCGCACAAAAATCGTAAATCGCCTTTTATAACGCTGTTTTGAGGGTGCATATGCCATTCATTGCTTTTTTTAACTAAGACAAAAAGCTTACGAGTTTGAGCACTTTTTAAGTCTGTACCAAACTCTCCTTCATATATAATTTTCTTAGAGTTTCTAATGCTAACTTTTATTGGATGGGCAGACTTTAAGTTACTATCTTGGGCGGTGGCAACGAAAACTATCTGAGTAATTTTTTTATCTTGCTCTGCAAGATTACAGCTAAAGTAAGTTGCTCGTGAAGAAGGTGCTAATTGAAGGTCTTTGAGTATAAGACTAGCATCAGGGCTCTCGTTCTGACCATAGAAAACCATATCTTGGTCACCTCTAACTACGTTTTCATTGGTCAATCTGAAAGCGATGTAATCTATATGTGAGGAACTTGGACTTCGTAAAGATACTTCAATGTTAGAATTCATAAAAACTGGATAAGATTTAGTATTGTCCATATTTTTATTTATAGTGCTTGCATTTGATTGTATTCCTATCTTTGAGTAATTCTTATCACGTACATATAGTGTGGAGTTTATAAACTTTGTTTCAAATAAATCAATGTTTTTAATAATATCGGCAAGTTTAGAGTATCCATAATACTTAGGGTCAAAAGAGGGGTAATGTTTTTTTATTCCACTGCCTACCAAAGCAAAGTTTACCCAGTGGTCATCTTCTGCTTTAGGGTGGTCAATAATAGAAGCGCGTAAGCTATTGAGTAGCTTGGTATCACATTTTAGACGCTTCTCACCCCAAGCGGATACTGTTTTAGAACTATTTTGGTTTAGTTTGTGGCTATCATAAATAGGAGGATTGATTACGCTTTCAGCTTTTTTATGAGCACTTAGCAAATCCTCTACATAAAAGAATTTATCACAAGCCTGTGAAAACGCGCTAACCGTATTACGTTTGCCAAAGCCAAATACTTTTACATGGTTTTTGCGAATACGTAGGGCCAGTGAAGTAAAATCGCTATCACTTGATATCAGGCAAAAACCATCGTAATTGTTACTATATAGCAAGTCCATGGCTTCGATAACCATGCCGATATCAGTGGCGTTTTTGCCTTTTACATAAGCGAAATGTTGCATAGGGTCGATGGCGTATTTAAGTAATGCTTCTTGCCAGCTCTGAATATGTGCATTGCCCCAGTCGCCATAGATTTTTTTACAAGTGATATGTCCAATATTCTCTATCTCTTGCAGAATATAATCAATATTCTTTGCTGAGGCGTTATCGGCATCAATAAGTACGGCTATACTTTTGAGTTTAGCGGGCATTTATTTTCCTTAATACACTTTCTTAAAGTGACTCTTTCATATTCTTTTAATTTGCAATGACTACTTAACCCTGACATCCTACTAACCACAAAGCACCGCGACTTTGCTTACTCAATTGCGGTGTGGTCAACGCGGCAGCTGTCGTGCCTGACATGCCATCTGAGCTAGAGGACTCAGATAAGTTATCTAAACTCATTCCAGCGCTCGCGAGTAGGGCGGATAATAACTGAAATTTCACCGCATAGTTCATATTTTGTGCATGCTCGTGGACGAGGCTGGACGTTACCATGCCGATAACTTCGCCAGTCGGTAGTAATAAAGGGCTGCCACTAGAACCGGGTTGAATGGGCGCGGTAAATTGCATATAGCGAATATCATCACCAAACCCTGTCAAACCTGAGATACAGCCTTGTGTCACTTGGAGTTGACTACTCAATCCTGATAACGGAAACCCTAAAGTCGTAATGGTTTCACCCAAATTATCAGTACAACGCTGTGCTAAGGGTAAATAACTTGGCAGCGGCTCGCTTACTCTAATAATGGCTGAATCACTACCGATATCGCTAAGCACCACTTGCGCCTCACGATCAGGCTGACCTTGTTGTCGAATTCCAATCATTGCCGCCGACTCAATGACATGATAGCAAGTCAATAGATGATAAGGGTCAATAGCAAAAGCCGTCCCTGTCCAAGTTTCGCCAGACTGAACATGTCTTGGCGGGCGCGCGTCACTGTTAGGATAATCTTGCTGCTGCGCGCGCTGGGCATCTTGGATAAGGGCGTGCGTATCTGGCGGACGCATATCGAGGCTAATTTGCACATGATGCTCTAGACTTGCCAATCCTTGCGTAGAGCTCTCACCAAGGGCGCGGCATTTAAATTGTCCATTGCGCCGATATATTTCTAATATGATTGCTGCTTTAACATGGCGCTCACTTGCGATAAATTCATAACGAATATCGCCATTGTTTAGCGTTAAATTTACTTTGCTTAATTCGACAGCGGGTAAGTTGAGGCTTGGCTCATGATAAACATAAGCAATCAGTTGTACAAAGCTTACGCCTTGTTTATCAAATAATGCAGGCAAATCCAATTGCCATGTGTTTGGGTTATCCTTGCTATTGAGCTGTGCCCACTCTTTTGGTTCATGCAGATAAGCAGGGCTACAAGCCGCTTTACGATGCTCATCTAAAGGCAGCCATAATAGCCCAAGCTGCTCGCCAAACTTTAGCTGATTTGTCGTCGCAAAAGCGACCGAACAATTCGATTGGGCGATAACCGTATTTGCCCCTAACACTAACGTGGTTTGTGCTGTCATCGCCTGCCTCTTATTGAACATATTCGGTTGCCGCCGATTTATTACTGCCGATTTTTTATTTCATTGTTTTTACTTACTCGCTAGCATCTTCTTCAATCTTTACGCTAACCATAATTGAGCGTACTTGGCAGGGAGTGATTTGCTGTGCAATATCCGCAAGTTTTGGTTTATCGGTTAAGCCCAGCCAGTAGCCAAATCCAACTTGGGTTAAATCGACCCCGCTATGAGTGGTGTAATCAATGCCACCAGAGGGGCGACTGTTAATTTCAAGCACACGGTGCTGCCCGTCATCATCGGCTTTGGTTTGTACGCTGACGATACCATCGCAGCCAAAGGCTTTAATCAGTGGAATAACCACATCCATAACCGCTTGCTCGTAGCCGATATGCTGAATTTTCCCTGTTTTATAACGGGTGATGGCAGCCAATACTTCACCATATTCGCAAACGACATCGATAGAGTATTCTTGGCCTGATAAATAAGGCATCAGTAACATAGGAATAGGGCGCTCGTGCACCATAACACTGTTTGCATAGGCATTGATAAACTGCGTGGTATTGATTTTTTTCTCTTCGGTAAAGTATAAGTGCTCAAAGCTATCGTACTGTTCACCAAGGTTTTTGGCTAAATCTAGCCGCCAAAAACCTTGGGCAAAAATACCCGTAACCGGTTTAACGCATAAAGGCTGATGACCGTGCGTAGCAAGTAACGCCTCAAGCTCTGCGACATTATCAAAGCGCCACGCTTCTGCCACGGGAATATCATGCTCATGACACTGCTGCATAAAGGCAAATTTATCATCTATCGCTTCTAACGCCGCCACACTCGTCGCGCCAGTCAATAAACGAATACCAGCTGCCTCAAATGCCTCACGGTGGGCTTCGTAATCAATGCCATTGCGTCCAGTCAGTAACACTTTCACGTTGTTTTTCTGAGCTTGCTCTAAGACAAACTGCCAACGCGGCATCAATGGCTCTAAAGGTTCGAGCATTGCTTGCTCATCGCTATCTGTGGCGCTCGCAGAAGGCTCACGGTAAATGCTATCGGCAAATTCAAAAATCTCAGGTCTATTATGGCGGTGTGACGCGATGATGTTAAATGGCATATCAGATTGGGCTTTTAGGGTTTGCAGGCTGGCTAACATATCACGCTGGCTTGACTGACCTTCAGCTAACCAAGCGGCAGGTGGCACGGCAGTCGACGTTGTATGAGGGCTTTCGTTAGCAGGGGTTTTCATAATTCTCTCAGCGTTATCATAAATTTTAGAAGGGAGTAACTGGGACTGGCATTTAATAAGGTAATAACCCAAGGCGCGATACGGCGTTGGTTAACAGTATTGATTAACAGTATGGGTTATAGCAGGGTCTATTATATACAAATGCTAAGCGTTATAAATGCTGCTGACAAAATAGCATTAAGGATTTGTAAAAATGTTTTTGCAGCGTTGTTAATGCCTTGTTGAACGGCCGTGCACTGTAAAAATCAGGCGCTATCCATGCTACTATATAGCGATAGCCAATCTCACCTATATAAACAAATAATAAATAACCTAAAGGATAAATGATGAGTCAACCTCAAAAACTGATTGCTGGCGCTAATGCACCGCTGCCAACGGATAATATCAGCATTCGTATTTTAAGCCAAAGCGCCATCGATTGTGCCGCTTATCGCCTGACCACTGACGGTAAGGTACGTGGCGATGGCGACATGATATTTTATGGGCAGACGCGTAGCGATGATGGCAGCGTCAGTTTCCGTGGTCATGATAGCGATGGATTTTTTGATATTAACTTACCAGCGCAGCCTGCGAGTATTGAGAAGATAGCCCTTGCGTTTTCTAGTGCGCAAACGCTTGCGCAAGTCGGCGATGTGGATATTCAGGTTTTACAAGGCAGCCAAGTGCTGATGACTTGTCAGTTAAGTGCTGCTGGACGTAATGAAAAAGCCATCATTTTAGCAGAGTGTTACCGCCGCCAAGGCAGTTGGAAATTCCGTTTTATCGCCCAAGGTTTTGAAGGTGGTTTAAAGCCTTTGTCTGAACATTTCGGTGTTGAAATTGCCGATGAAGCCCCAGCTCAAAGCCAGTCACAAAATCAAGCGCAAAGCCAATCTCAATCTATCAATACGCAAAGACCTATCAATACGCAAAAAGCGGGTAGTGCGCCTCAAACAACGACTCCGCCGCCAATTCCTACAGCTTCTCAAAATCCGTCAATTAACCTAAGTAAAATCACCTTAACCAAAAACCAATCTAGCATCAATCTAAAAAAACGCGATGATTTTGGTAAAATTTCTGTCAATCTTAATTGGAATCAGCGCCCAGATAGCAGCACACAAGCCCCTAAAAAAGGCTTGCTAGGCGACCTGTTTAAGCAGCATAAAGCCGCTGGTATTGACCTTGATGTTGGGGCGATGATTCATCTGAAAAATGGTGAAAAAACGCTGATTCAGGCCTTGGGCAATCGCTTTGGTAATCTACAATCAGCGCCTTATGTATTGTTACGTGCCGATGATAGAACCGGACAAGTCAGCGGCGGTGAGTGGCTCGATATCAATGGACAACAGTGGTCGCAGATTGAGGAAGTGTTTATCTTTGCTTTCATTTATGAAGGTGCACCAAACTGGGCGCAAACCGATGGCGTCGTAACCATTCATGTACCCGACCAGCCACCGATTGAAACCCGTTTGACAGAAGGTGCGGGTAATTTACCAATGTGTGCGATTGCGCGTTTGGTCAATCAAAATGGCAGTATCAACGTTGAACGTATTAATGAGTACTTTAAAGGCCATCAAGAGATGGATAAAGCCTTTAATTGGGGCTTTAGCTGGAAGCGTGGTAGCAAGTAAGCGCTTTAATAGTATTATTTAATACAAAAAATCAGCCCGTCTATTATAAATAGACGGGCTGATTGCTTATAGATTACTAACAGTCCTCATTATTCAGTCTGTTTAAACTATTTACGCATGCGGTGTGATAGCCGGCATCAAATCATGAAAAGTACGACCAGAAGCGGTTTCGCCAATCGCGTGCATTTTCCACTCATTATTATGACGATACACTTTTGCCATAATCATTGCCGTATGAGTACCTTGCGACGATAAGTTATAGCGCGCCACTTCAGTGTTATTATTGGCATTAACGATACGGCAAAAGGCGTTTTCTACCGTTTCAAACGTCTGACCAGTGAAGCTATTGACCGTAAAGACCAGTGAAACTACATTAGCTGGAACTTTCGATAAATCAACATTGATGACTTCGTCGTCGCCGTCGCCATCACCAGTGCGGTTATCACCCGTATGGAGGATGCTGCCATCTTTTGATTGTAGCTGGTTGAACCAAATCGCATCGACAGCTTGTTTATTGGCATCAAACATAATACATGAAGCGTCTAAATCGATAGAGTCGCCGCCGCTACCGCCGCCAAATAACTTGCCTAGGAAGCCGCCTTTTTTCTCTTGTGCTCCTTGAAATACGTCCCAACCTAAACCCAATTTTACTTGAGTAAGCTCACCGCCAGCTTCTTTGCTGAGAGAGATTTTTTGACCCTTTTGTAGACTAACTGCCATGGGAAAATCCTTATAATAATTGTGAGTGGAGTAATTAATTTTTTAGTGCTGGTTTTTAGTTATCAATCTCTGCGCTGTTTTATAGCTATAAATTTCGGCTATAAACTTAAATTATAAGATATTATCTAAAAAACCACTGCTGCCACCGCGACCACCTGAGCTAGTACCTAAAATGCTTTGTAGCCAGCCTTGATAGCTATCACGATTGCGCGAGCAGATAATGACTTTGCCCGTTCCTGAGAAATTTAAAACCATCCCTTCGCCGCTAGTGACCGAATTGATGATATTGCCCATAAAACCTTTTTTCTTACTGGTGGCGACCGATAGTTTGTATTCCAAGCGCGAGTCCCAGCAGACCACATGACCGTTATCAATGATGACATCTTTGCCAGGTTCGACATCAATCTCAAATAGTGAGCCAAAGCCCGATACCACTACCTGACCATTACCTTGGGTTTGCATCACCATAAAGCCACCAGTATCGCCAAAGACCGCGCCACCTAAGTTACGCTGAATTTTAGCTTTGACTTCGACACCTGTTTGCGCCGCTACAAATGCACCGTCACTAAGCGTATATTGCTGCGCGCCGACATCAAGTATTTGCATATCGCCATCGAGCGTTGGCGCGAGTAGACAATCACCTTCGCCATCTACTGCTTCAATTTGCTGTTGAAATAATGATTCATCATTGGCAAAGCGGCGCATCAGTGACTGCATGAGTCCGCCCTGTAGCTTACCTTTTAGCTCAAGGTTCGACTCCATCATCACCATGGCATTGGCTTCACAATAAATGGAGTCGCCTTTTTTTAAGTTACAATGCAAAAAAGGTTCAATAGTGCCGATTAAGCTAAACGTTGCGGCCATAGGGTGCAAATCCTTATATCAATATTAGAATAGTGATTTAATTTTTTTAAAGTTATTTCTTTGTTTTTAAACACCTGTATAAAGAATTCTATCTAAAAGCAAACTTTTGCTAGCCAATTAATTTTAAAGCCATCAAATGTGATAATTGGACACACTTGATGGCTTTTTTTGATTCTACAAATTCAGCTTTTAATCTTAAACATTAACGCCAAAAGATGACGCTAATGGACCTAGACCGCCGCTAAAGCCTTGACCAACTGCACGGAACTTCCAGTCACCAGCATGGCGATATAATTCACCAAAAATCATCGCTGTTTCAGTGCTACCGTCTTCTGATAGGTCATAACGTGCAATTTCAGCTTCGCCATTATCATTTACCACACGGATGTAAGCGTCGCCAACTTGACCAAAGTTCTGGTTACGAGCTTGGCCTTCATAAATAATGGCACAGATAGCCACTTTGCTGACGTCAGCTGGGATACTAGCTAAGTTGATTTTGATTTTTTCATCATCGCCGTCGCCTTCACCAGTACGGTTATCGCCTGTGTGTTCAACCGCGCCGTTGTCTGATTTTAAGTTATTAAAGAAGATAAAGTCTTGGTCGTTGCGGACTTTACCTGCTTCATTGACCAAAAAGCCAATCGCATCTAAGTCAAACTCTTGACCGTCAGTAGCGCGTGGATCCCAGCCAAGACCGACAGTGATATTGGTGAGACCTGGCGCTTCTTTTGATAAGTTTACGTTGCCGCCTTTTGTTAAGCTAATAGCCATATAAATATCCTTTGGATTAATAGTTAAGTGGATTTGGTTTTATAAAATAAACTAAAAATAGGGCAGTGATTACTCTTTTAGCGAAAGTAACTGACTTAGCGAAAGTATCTGAGCGCAGAAGGTCAATAAATCGACCTGTACGCCATGTCCTGCCTATCATTACGTTTTACTATACTAAGCGTTTGCTTACTAAGCAAGGCGTATTTTGTGTGCCTATCTGACAGTTATATTTTTGTTTATAAAAAAGTGATTTATGGCGATATTAGACCTATTTTGGCTATTTATCTTATTATGATTTATAATAGCGCGCCCAGGTTCCCTCTACCCTGACTTAAAAAAAGGACTCTTCTATGAGCAGTAGTACACTTTTGACCACCCCGATTCAATCTATTCGCTACAGCCGTGCTTTATTCTGGCTTGCGAGTCTGCATATCTTTATCATCGCTATCAGTAATTACTTAGTGCAAATACCTGTCGGGCTATTTGGTTTTATTACCACATGGGGCGCCGTCACCTTTCCGTTTATTTTTCTGATTACTGATTTGACTGTGCGAATTTTTGGTCAGCAGTTGGCTAGACGTATTATCTTTTTTGCGATGCTTCCTGCACTAGCAATTTCGTACTATTTTTCGGTCGTATTTGCTGATGGACAGTTTGTCGGTCATGAGCATCTGCTAGATTTCAATTTATTTGTCTTTCGCATTGTTCTTGCAAGCTTCAGCGCTTATGTCGTTGGCCAGCTTTTAGATATCCAAATCTTTAATAAATTGCGCCAACTTAAAACTTGGTGGATTGCACCCTTAGTATCGACGTTTATTGGTAATCTGGTCGATAGCTTTTGCTTTTTTGCCATCGCTTTTTATAAAAGCCCAGACCCTTTTATGGCCTCGCACTGGGTTGAGATTGGCGCGATGGACTACTTGTTTAAGATAGTGATGGGCGTGCTTATCTTTTTACCTTTATATGGTGTGATATTGGCGAAATTGCAGAAAGTGCTGGCAGGGAAGTAAAAATAAACAGCTAGGTTGAGCGTATTGAAGATGGTATATATTGGTAAGGTGTTTTTCATGCATCAAATGTGTATATAAACTCAAATTAACGCCGAAGATTTAGCTAATTATTCAAAAACATTCAATTATTCAGAGTATGCAAATACAGATACAAAAACAGGTTATACCAATTGCTTTATATAACCTGTCATTGCTAATATCTTTTATCAAAGTTCTTTTTACTTAATTTGAAGTTAGTAGTAAAAATTAAACTAAAATTAAGACTAAGTAATCGACTTCGCTTCGCGCTTACGATAATTGAGTGAAGCGACAAACGCCCAACCAATAAACGCAATACCAATCAGACCAGTGATAATCTCTGGTACATGGAATTTCACCGATAACAACATGATGATAGCTAAAGCGCCAATGGCATAATGCGCGCCGTGTTCAAGGTAAACAAACTCATCAAGCGTGCCTTTATCGACCAAGAAGATAGTCATCGAACGCACAAACATCGCACCGATTGCAAGACCAAGCATAATCACGATAACGTCATTGGTAATCGCAAATGCGCCAATCACACCATCGAAACTGAATGAAGCATCAAGAACTTCTAGGTATAAGAAGCCGATAATACCGCCCTTCATAATTGCGCTGGTCGCTGCAGCGCCCGAGCCATTTTCTTCATTTTCTAAATCTGCTTCAAGGTCGCCTTCAAGCATACCCGAAACCACTTGTACGCCAAGGTATACCAAAATACCCCAAATACCGGCGACTAAGACAGCATTTGACTGTTCAGGATTGGCAAATGATACCGCAATCATCAACACGATAAGCGCTACAAACACGCTCATGGCATCGACTTTACCCAGTTTTGCCAAACGGCTCTCAAGCCAATCAAACCAATGTACTTCTTTATCGTCAAAGATAAAGTTCAAGAACACCAGCAATAAGAAGATACCACCAAATGCTGAGATTTCAGCATGATGCGCCAATAATCTGGCTGAATATTCTTTAGGATCGTTTAGCGCTAGGTCGACCACTTGCATAATACCCAAGTCAGCAGTGACCGCAACGATAACGATAGGAAATACCAAGCGCATACCAAAGACGGCGACTAAAATACCAACGGTTAAAAATATCTTTTTCCAAAATTCGTCCCAGCCTTTAAGGACTGAAGCGTTGACCACCGCATTATCAAACGATAATGAAATTTCCATGACGGCCAAAATAGCGGTAATAGATAAGGTGGTTATCATACCGCCCATACCGCCATGTGAATATCCCCACCATGCCGCGACCGCTAGGGCAATGGCTGTGAAGATAAAGTCTAAATAAAAATGTCTCATGACACATCCTGTCTGGTTGCATAAAGCTAAGGTCGGTCTATTATAGACACTAACCACAAAAAAAGCGGTTATGGCTAACCGCTTTTTTTGCATAATTTTAAACGAAACATAAAGCATTACCAATCATTTAACGACTGAAAATTGTGACTATTTTGCAACCACATTTTACAGTCATAATCACAGCGCATAGTGATGTAGCATAACTTTAAGTTTTGGACGTGTTTATTGTCTAGTTAAAGCTGTTAACACGGGCTAAATATCAATTTAGATATCGACGCCATACTGCTGACACATGGCTTGCAAGCCACCTGAATAGCCTTGACCAACGGCGCGGAATTTCCACTCACCATTATGACGATAGACTTCGCCAAATACCATTGCCGTCTCAACAGAGTAGTCTTCTGCTAAATCAAAACGTACCACTTCCGTGCCGGTTTCTTCGTTTACAACACGGATAAAAGCGTTGGCGACTTGACCAAAGTTTTGGCTACGAGCCGCTGCATCATGAATGGTCACCGTGACGACGATTTTATCGACATCAGCAGGTACTTGGGTTAGGTTTACTTTAACGACTTCATCGTCACCATCGCCTTCACCAGTACGGTTGTCGCCGGTATGTTCAACCGCGCCATTGTCAGATTTAAGCTGGTTGTAAAAGATAAAGTCATGGTCACCGCGTACTTTACCCGCCGTGCTGAGTAAAAATACACTGGCATCCAAATCAAATTCAGCGCCAGACGTTGCGCGCTCATCCCAACCAAGACCGATAAGTAGCTTGGTTAAATTTGGGTCGGTTTTGGTAAGCGATAAGTTACCGCCTTTATTAAGTGATAAAGCCATGGGGTTATCCTTGTTATTAGAGTGATTAAGGGTTTGATGGTTAATTATATAAATAAAAACAATCGCAATAGTGGGATTAAAGCGCTCGTAAATCTACGCTTCACAGTTGCTTAGCTATTACCTAGCTAGTATTTAGTGACGCTCTATCATAGCAACAAAAAATGACCCAATCAAAGCTGATTGGGTCATTGTTATGTGTACGGCTATGTATACGATAAGACTGACTATAAAAGACTGTTTTTAAATGCGAATACGATATTCACATTAGAAAACAATGCCTAAATGCGCTGATTAACCTTTATAAGCATCTATAAACCTAAACTATAAGCCTTAACGATGGCGAATCTCAAAGCTCTGATGAATTGGCTTTTTAACATCAAAATCAAAACCAATGGTTTTTTGGGTGATATCAACAACGTCATAGCGCTCAGTTAACTGCTCATCGAGCTCAAAACGGGTAAAGTTGTTGGAGAAATACAAAATACCATCAGCGGTCAAGCGATTCATTGCACGATTAATAATGGCAGAGTGGTCACGCTGGACATCAAAGGTACCTTGGAACTTTTTCGAGTTCGAAAAGGTTGGTGGATCGATAAAGATAATATCAAATTGTTCCGTATTGTCTTTAATCCACTCAAAAATATCAGCCGCGACGAATTGATATTTATTGCCACTGACATTTAAGCCATTTAAGGCAAAGTTCTGCTTGCCCCAATCGAGATAATTCTGTGATAAATCAACGCTGGTGACTTTTTTCGCGCCAGCTAAAGCCGCATGGACACTTGCCGTACAGGTATAAGCAAATAAGTTCAGTACGGATTTATTACGACTGTTGTCTTTGATACGGGCGCGCATATTACGGTGATCAATAAACAAACCCGTATCGAGATAATCGGTAAAGTTGACATAGAAATACGCGCCATCTTCACGAGCGACATAGAACTTGCCACGCTTTTCCGTATTGCCTTGCTTGCTATATTGGTCATTACCAGACTGACGCGCGCGAGTTTTGATAAAGATTTGTTCACGGTTAATCCCAAACACTTCACGGATACCCATTAACGCCAAATTAAAGCGTTTTTTCGCCGTTTCAGGTGGAATGGTTTTTGGTGGTGCGTATTCTTGCACGTGCACATAATCGCCATATAAATCGACCGCTACTTTGAAATCGGGCAAATCCGCATTATAAACGCGTAAATTACTGACAGTGTCTTTTTTAGCCAGCTTTTTCAGTTTGGCAAGATTCTTTTGCAAACGGTTGATGAAGTCTTGTCCTTCTTCCACTTCAATCTCACGCTTCTCAAAGCGACTGACCAGGTTACCCGTTTGCCCAGCAATCAAGGTGCCATAGCGGAAATAAACCGTGATAGCACCATTATGACAACGTAAGGTTTTTGGCTCTTTAATCGGCAAGATGTCCACTTGTTCTACATTGGCCGCCAAGATTCCGAGCATTGGGTTGATATCACTACCCGCAAAACTGTCTTGTAAAATCAGCCCAATCGCTTGGTATAAAGGTTTAATCATTTCTTCATCACCCAAACGCTCACCATAAGGCGGGTTAGTGATGATTAAAGGATTGCTCAATCGACCATCATCAGCCAATGGCTTTAAGATGCTGCTGAGTCGGTCAAGGGCGCGGGTTTCAAGATCAAGTAGTGGTAATAAATCCTGCAAACCTGCGGCAATTAAGTTCTTTTCTGTCGCCAAAATCGCACCGCTGTCGGCATCGAAGCCTAAAATCAGTGGCAAAGTATCTGGTTGTTCGTTAATAATTTCTAATGCTTCACGAAAACGCATTTGCGCATCATCAATCATTTGTTTCCATAACACATCGTCATGATGTTGCCACTCGTAAAAACCAAATTGATTGGCGGCTTTATCGATACCGACGGCATAATCGCAATGCATCAGCAATGCTTCAATGATAAAGGTGCCTGAGCCACACATCGGGTCAATTAAGGCATTATAGAAAGGCGCATCACCTTGTTCGTTTTTCTTATGCCAACCTGCGCTATAGAGCAACGCCGCTGCTAAATTCTCTTTTAATGGCGCTTCAGTCATGGCCACGCGGTAGCCACGGCGATGCAAACTGGTGCCTGATAAATCTAAATACAGCTCAGCTTGCTTGTCATTGACCGTGGCAAACACGGAAAAATCTGGGTTCTTACTATCGACGTTAGGACGGCTGTCATAGATTTCGTTAAAGGTATCGGCAATCGCATCTTTGATACGCAGCATGGCAAATTGTTGACTGACGGCCACACGTTTATCAACCGATAGACGAATCGCAAACGTTTGCTCTAAGCTAAATTGTTGCGTCCAATCGACCGATTTTGCCAAACCATAAAGCTGCTCTGCCACATCGTATTCGGCATTGATATTTTTGCGTTTAATCAGCATCAATACCCGCGATGCCACCCGCGACCATAAGCAAATGGTATATAGGTCGCGCAATGTACCGGTGACTGCCAAACGACCGGTACTCTTGATCTCGCTTGCAATACCGAAACTGGTCAGCTCAGTTTGTAGCGGTGCCTCAAGCCCATCGGCACAGGTAATAATAAGGTCAAACGACAACTCTGCTGTAGCGGCTGGTAAGGAGTTGGGCGTGGTTGTTTCGGTCATACGGA
Organism: Psychrobacter immobilis; assembly: GCF_904846285.1. Taxonomy (GTDB): domain Bacteria; phylum Pseudomonadota; class Gammaproteobacteria; order Pseudomonadales; family Moraxellaceae; genus Psychrobacter; species Psychrobacter immobilis_D. The sequence goes on from NZ_CAJHAD010000001.1 coordinate 319,727, forward strand.
TACCTGTGGGCTAAATTGATAAATATTGATAAATAAAGTACATCATAAAATAAGATGTTTAACCGCTAATTTTACCATAATTACGCTATGGATGGTTTAAGTGGCTTTGATTAAAAGATGAGGTTTAAAATTTTGCCTTTAAGGCATTATTAAAAGCATGGCTATCTAGGGTGAGATTAAAAAAATGGCTCATTATTGGTTTTTAATCTAGAGCATGTCCTCATTTTAAAAATGGTAATAAATATGAGATAAATTGCAGTCAAGCGAGGAAAAAAAACCGCTCAGTGATAGAGATTCCTGTAAAAAACCATAAAAAAACGGCTTAGCCCTTATATTTGAGGACTAAGCCGTTCGACAGTATTCGAGCCTCTATCGACCCCTGACAATATCAGTCAAGAGCCAATGTACTTAAGTATTGTACTTAAGGAGTGTAATTAAGCATTACTTTTCAAATACGCTAACATGGTATCTGCATCTGATACTTCAAACGGGTCTGTTGGGCAGTTGTCGTCAAAACCAGCTTCCTTAAACACTTTTTTGATGGCTTTATTGTCGACAAGCATCGAATAACGCCATGAGCGCATACCAAAGCCAAGATTGCTCTTATCAACCAGCATGCCCATTTTACGAGTGAATTCACCATTGCCATCAGGGAGCAAGAAAACGTTTTCACGGTTTTGCTTTAGACCCCATTGGTACATGACGAATGCATCATTGACAGAAATGCAAACGATTTCATCTATGCCTAACGCCTTAAACTCAGGGTAAAGCGCTTCATAACGCGGTAGATGGCTGGTCGAACATGTTGGCGTAAAGGCACCTGGTAGTGAGAACACAACCACTTTTTTATTGGCAAATAACTCATCTGTTGTTAGGTCATACCATGTGAATGGGTTGTCTCCTCCGATAGAGTCATCGCGAACACGAGTTTTGAAAGTCATATCAGGTACATGGGTAATCATTATTTACTCCGATTTAGGTTATTGTGTTTTTGTTTTAAAAATGCTGCATTTATATAATAATGGTTATAGCAATCCATAAGCAAATCTGTAAGGGTATATTCGCGATATAAGCTATCAAAATATATGAGCTTTTTTTAGACCTTACAAGCTACGTTAGCTGCTTTGCTCATATCCTAGAGAGCTATGTTTGAAGTAGTCTCTGTCGTTTAAGGCTTTTAAACTTACTTCTCTAGATTAGGAACACGCTTTAATAAAACGTTATTTATCATCCTTTTTTAACGATACTTCTTCTGTTTTTAACGATACCTCTTCTGTAACCAACTGGGTAGTAGTGGCAAAGGGTTTGGTGGCAATAGGATAATCGACATCTTTTGGCATCAGCAGGCGCATATGCGGGTAGGGCGTGGAGATGTTTGCCGCATCAAAGGCACTTTTTATATGCTCTCGTAAGCCTTCTTTAATTTTCGGCATACGCGCCACCGCCGCAGGCTTGACCCAAAAACGCACGATAAAAAATACACCATATTCGCCAATTTCGTCGATGGTCGCTGACGTTTCAGGGCGCTTTAGCACCACTTCGCTATCAGCCAATACCTGCAAAATCACTTCGCGCGCTTTCTCGATATCATCTTCAAAAGCAATACGCATACGAATATCAAAGCGTATAAAGTTTTTTGAGGTTAAATTGGTGACCACAGAGGATGCAACGTTTGAGTTAGGAATAATAACGGTGATATTGTCGCGGGTTAAGACATGGGTCGTCCGTAAAGCGATAACCACGACGCGCCCTTCATTATCATTAATATTGACCCAGTCGCCCACTTGAAACGATTGCTCAAGCAAGATAGTAATGCCAGCTATAAAGTTGGCAAGCGTAGATTGAGCAGCAAAGCCGACCGCCAAACCAGCGATACCCAAACCTGCTACCAATGAAACGATATCGAAGCCAAATTGTGCCATGACGCTGGCAAGTCCTAAGACCAATAACAGCACAGATAAAATATTTTTAAGCAGCTGCTCAATAGAAGCGTTCAGACCATAATGCTGCAGGACTTTATGAATAATTCGCCCTGATGATGTCCACAGCACATAATAAATACCCGCCCAAGTGCTGGCTTTGGCAGTAGCTTTGACCGTCTCCGGCTCAAAATTTAGCTGGCTCATGATAGCTATCAAGCTGGTCACAATCCAAATATAGCGCAGCACTGAGCGAACAATTTTAGACCGGCGTTCATTTAGGCGGATTCTGGTTTTGCTTTTTTTGACAATATAAATCGCAAGCCAATAAAAAAACCCCAATACCGCCAGCAGTATGAGGATTTTGATACCCGTACTCACCAATTCTACCGATTTAGCTGACCAATCTAAAGAGTCTTCATCTATGGTGCCGCCAATAGCAAGGTATAGGCTAGTATGTAGGTCGCGAACAATCTCTTGAAAGAAGTCAGTAATACTAGCGATTGCCATTATTTTATCCATGCAAAGTTTAGGGCTAAATAAGATGGGTAATAAAAAATCTGCTTGTAAATTAACTTAAAGCACTCAGCCAAACAGATGTTTAAAAATTACCCTCTTGGGTATCATGCGATTGATAAGGTATCTTCATCAGTCGCTGCACGTCACGTAATGCGGTACGCAAGCCTTCTAATATCGTCGGATGATAAAAAGGCGTATCAAGCATGTCTTTGATACTCATATCATTGGTAATCGCCATGGCCAATATATGCCCGATATACTCAGCATCTGGGCCAACCATGCTTGCACCCAAGATTCTATCTGTCTTTTTGCAACCATAAATATGCAATAAACCGCAGTTGACACCCATCACGCGGCTGCGTCCTTGATTGTCAAAGCTCACACTTCCGATGACATGTTCAAGTTCTGAGTCTGCTTGGATCTCAGGTAGCGACATGCCGACATTAACGATTTGCGGTGAGCAAAATACGATAGAAAATGGCGTAGCAGGCGGACGGATATGAGCATCTTGGTTATTTTCACAAACCATGCTACCCGCGCTAAAACCTTCATCACTGGCAACATGTAATAAAGGGAGATTGGCATTGGCATCACCAACGATATAGACTTCTAAATCACCGATTTTACCGGTTTTTTTATCAAGCTGTTTTGGGCGATTTTTATCATCAAGCTCAACGCCTAGGTTTTCAATGCCAAGTGCATCGATATTATTGCGGCGACCGGTGGCGACCAAAACGTACTGACCTTGCCATTGCTGCGTTTGACCGGCGCTATCTTCATAATCAATAAAGGCAACTGAGCCTTCATTTGAGTCTTTATTATCTGCATCTACTTGAGTGCCAACGTCGGTAATGTTACTACCCAAATGTATGGTCAACTCACGACCTAAGCAATCAATGGCTTTATTGCTAATGTCATCGTCTTTTAGACCCGCCACGCGTTTGACACGATTAAATAAAGTAACGTCGACGCCTAAACGAGTAAAGGCTTGCGCAAGCTCTAAGCCGATGGCGCCTGCACCAACCACAGCCAATGACTTTGGTAAATCGGGTAGCTCAAAGACGCTATCGGAGGTAAGTAAGGTATCACCAAGCTTATCAGCCCAACCATCTGGGATAAAGGTTGAGCTGCCAGTGGCAACAATGATTTTATCCGCTTCGATCAGCTCGTCATTGACCTCAATCAAGCCTTGTTTATTGATATACGCGCGACCGGCTATTTTTGTCTCTGCAGGCCAACTCTCTACTTGCTCCTCAACATAGCTGGCAAAATGATCACGCTCTGCGCGTACGCGCTCCATGACTTGTTTACCATCTATTTGCGCGCTGGCATGCACACCAAACTCGCCAGAATGATTGGCATCGTGGGCTCGGTCAGCGGCGGCAATCAGGAGCTTGCTTGGCATACAACCGACGGCGATACAGGTAGTCGTCCAAAATCCATCGTTAATAATCAGGACGTCGTCTTTTAATTTTCTGGCTTGGCGAAAGGCGTTTTGGCCGGCAGTACCGGCGCCAATGACTGCAACCGATACATTGCGTGTCACTTTTTTACTGTTGCTATTATCAGCAGCGCTATCAGGCTGTTTATTCATATTATTCTCAAATAAGGAGGATTTTATCGTAGAGGATAGATTTTAAAAATTATCAAAAAAACATTAATAAAACTAGGTTGCTAGCGTCGTAAGTAAACGATCAGTATAGCCTGCTGCTCTCAGATTGCGCTGCGCATGGGTAAGGGTGCCATTTTTATCAAAGACAAAGGCAGAACGTACAAGACCTAAGCTGATTTTGCCATACATGTTTTTTTCTTTAATAACATCGAAGTATTGGCACAATTTCTCGTCATTATCACTAATAAGTGGAATATGCAGATTGTGCTTGGCGATGAATTTTTCGTGAGATTCAACGCTATCGCGCGAGACACCGATGATATCGTAGCCCAATTCATCAAATTCATTAAGCCGCGCGGTAAGATCTGTCGCTTGGGTTGTACAGCCTGGAGTATTGTCTTTGGGATAAAAATAGAGAATCAGTCCTTTATCGGTATGAGTAACCAGCTCTTTTAGGCTGATATCGTCATGAATAAAGTTGCCGTCAAGCTCGCGTACGATGGTGACTGGAAAATCGGGTAGGGCAATAGTCTCGGTAGTCGGCTTGGCCATTATAAAATCCTTATTAGTTTCGCTTATGCGTATATTATGCTCAGTGGTCTTATTATAGGCAGATTCATCGCAATAACTAGCCAGTTTTACACTTCACTTATTCATTCGCAACAAAAAAGACTGGCAATGACCAGTCTTTTTTAATGTTATCAGTTACCACTTCAACAAATAAGAGATTATAAAAATACTGCCATAACCCCTATAAAACCTTGATATACATTGGATTTGGCTATATCATAGCTAACAACGTGCAACATTATGCCACGATATAAAGCATTTAAAATGGCTACCAAGGTGGCTACCAGTATTAGCAAAATGGCTACCAAATTGGCTACTATGAAAGGGGCAAGCAGATATGACCAAGAAAGCGATTAAATTAGACTCGCAAATTCAAAAGTCTATTAAAGACACTATCCAAGCTGGCAAGGTTGTTAGTTACCCCATCGCTGGTTATAAAGGCTTAGAAGTACGGATAAGACCACATAAGAACGGCCTAGATGCTGCAGTAGATTTTAGACATAGATATACCCACCCAATAACAAGCAAACGCCCTTACATGACGCTAGGACAATACCCAGCCTTAAGCCTTGCTGATGCTAAAGATATGTATAGAAATAACATGACATTGCTAGCTAAGGACATAGACCCCTTAGAGCATAAAGAAATGGAAAAGCAAAACGAGCTATTAGATAGGCTCAATACGCTGGATCACTTTATAAATGAATGGCAGACACTACAGGACAGTAAAAACTTAAGCCCTAAGACACTATATAACAATGAAATATTATTAAAGCCTATCAAAAAACACTTAGGACATATAAGGGTTACAGAAATAGCACCCAGTATGGTTATAAAATTCATAACTGACATACAAAAGACAAGCCCCGTTAAAGGCCTACAAGTCAAAATTTTGTTAAAAAGTATTCTACAGTTAGCTAAAAAGCATAGAGTTATTGAGTACAACCCAGCCAGCGACTTGCAAGGCACTCTTAAAACTCACAAGCCTAAACACTACCCATCATTAACAGACCCCAAAGAATTTGCCGAACTGCTAAAAGACATTGACCAGCTAGACGATACAAGCCAGCTATATAACAAGCATGTATTGCAGCTATTGGCCCTTACATTTGTTCGAGTTGGTGACGCTTGCATGATGAAATGGGGGGATATTAAATGGCTAAAAAGACAATGGGAATTTAAGCCGCAAAAATCAGGGACTAGGGCCGACATGGTGGAAAATATTGTTATACCATTAGCACCGCAAGCCATAGCCATATTAGAGCAGATGCAACCGCTAACAGGTGATAGCGACTATGTATTTCATAATCCAAGGCGTATAAAAGAGCCTTACCATCATACGCAAGAAATTAATAAAGTATTGAATAGTGATTTAATGAATAATGGCAAAAGCTATAAGGACATTCATAGCCCACACGGGTTTAGGAGTGCAGCAAAAACCATGCTAATGGAGCGGCTAGGTTACGATGAACTGATAACCGAATTGGCACTAGGTCACCGCATGCTTAACGCTTATGGCACTGCATACAATCGCATGACAGGCTTAGAGCAAAGAGCCGAAATGATGACAGCATGGGCCAACTACCTAGACGCTATCAAGGCTGGTAAGTTTGATAATGTTATTCATGCAGATTTTAAACAAAAAGCACAAAAGCAGGGGTAAAACACTACTGCTACAATGACCATGCAAGGCTAGGATTAATTACCCGAACGCCAGCCATTTCATGCCTTAGGCTGGCATGCCTTGCACCTATTTTTAACTAAGGTATGAATAACAAGTAAGGCATGATTATGGGATTAATGGATAAGCCAAAAAAAGATTTTGGAAGAGATCACGTATTTATTGATGATTTTATTCTTTATTTAGCGTTTAAGTTGAAAGAACCAGTTGAAATTGTTATTTCATGGCTGCTATACAATGGTTTTGATAAGGATATAAATTCTTATGAAGTCGATAAGCATTATCGAATACATAAAGGCGTACAAGTAGATGGAGTTGATAAGAATATAGATGATCTTTTTAATCAAATCAGCATAGATGGTTATTACTTTTATATTGAATACTTAAACAACCACGAATATCATCATGAAGGCAAAGAAACGTTAGAGTACGATGAATATGAAGTAGTAAATAATAGCTTTTATCTAAATATTAATGATTTAGAGGATCTTGAATATATAGATAACCTTGACTTTAACGAGGCCCATCAATATAACTATGTAGTTTATTTATGCGACTCAGTGACGGCAAAGTTAACTGATATGAGCCTAGATATGCCTGTAAGAGCTTTTAGGCTAATTAATGACAGTCTATCTAAGCATGAGGAAATGTTAAAAGAAAGAAAACTGCTCTCTATTAATGATAAATATAAGCCTGTAGCACATGAGTCACTTAACTATGAAGGAATTAGAGCAGCAATTGAACGTATAGCTACTGGTGAACTTCTACCACAGGATATTAAAGAAGCTAAACAGGACAAAGAAAGCCATGATAATGAACCGCTAAATAGCAGATCACAAGATAGAAAGCTGATAGCGATTTTAGCTTTACTACTTGCCAGTAAATCTAGCGCCTATACCATTGGCGACAACAAACCAAATGCTACTCAAATCAGCAAAGCTATTTATCAGTTTGCAATTGATGACTTAAAAATAGCTGATGAAGATACTAATGGATTAAAAGCCAATATAGCTAAAATCAGCGAGTCTATTCAAGAATATACGGACATTCTTTACAAGCAACCTCTGAAAAAATCCTAACTTTAACTTTAATTAATTAACTTTAATTTATAACAACACCCCACACCGCACAATAAGCCTTAACAACTTTCATCAACTGAATAGGAGTTAAGGCAATGCCTAACACTACCCACGCAGCACCCCTCAATAAGCTAAACCTAGCTTACCTATTAGCGAACCCAAAAGAGCTATATCAGGTTAAGCAGATAGCCGATGTATTCCAAAAACACCCTGAAACCATTAGACGCTGGATCAAAGCTGGCACGATAACAAAGCCGTTATCTATCAATGGCGTTTACTACTTCAAAGGTAGCGACATTGTGGACTATCTAAACGCTACTAATGAGGGGATATAGTCATGGATAAGCCAAAACGCACTCAAAACCAAATCATTAAAGATCATCTTTTGACAGGCCAATCAATCACACGCTGGCAAGCTATCGAACTTTATAGAATAGCCACGCTACCCACTCGCATTAATCAGCTAGAAAATACAGGCTTAACCATACAGCGCAAGCGAGTAGATAAAGACGGCAAGCACTGGAACGTCTATTGGATTGATACGGATAATCTAGCTAATGGGGTGCAATCATGAGCCAATCAAACGATAGATTATTGAAGATAGCGGACACGCTCGAGCATATCAACGAGCAGCTAATTTTATTGTCAATTGATACCGAACATTACGCTATGGCATTGCAAGCCGTGCAGACAAATGACCCCGTATCTCAAGGCGTTATTCAAGCAGTCATAGCTGCATTGTTTAGGGACTCACTATTTGCCACTGATGCAAGCGAACAGATGGACAGTGTGTTATCAACGCCTGAAATGGAGGTGACGCGCTATGAGTAAAGATAACAAAGACAAGCTAAAAGCCCGTGACAAAGCACACAGACAGCCTCAGCAACGCAAGTATATTAACCGTGCTTTTATCGTTTACATGCTGCTAATGACAATTTTATTTTCATTGTTACTTATACCATCATGCCAGCAAGCCAAAGAGCAAGGGGTAACTTATGAGCAGCGAGGGGGTAATCATGAGTAATACAGACAAAGCAAAGCCCCAAGCTGATGACAAGGGGCTAAGCAATTTACTAGGCATTTCAAAGCAAACTACAGATAAGATTATAGCAAATGATGAAGTATTAACCAGCCTTATAGCACTAGGTCAAGGCGATAAGCTAAGACAGTTTGATGATACTTTTAGTGTAGCAGGTGAATTTATTAATACCGCTGGCAAGGTGGCTATGGTATTAAGCAATAACTTGCACCAGCCAGCCAATATCGGTATTTACACGCCTAATAGTGATAAACCTATAGAGGTAACCGACCCAAGCCAGCCATGCGCTTTTGTTATTGGCAGTCTTAACCTAGATAGTGAATGGTATGCAGTAAAGAGCCTAGCTGAGGGCATAGAGCTATACAGGCAGCTAGCCAGCCAAGGGCTAAACGTCACTATTTTAGTGAGTATTAACCCCTTTCATTTTAATAATATGGTCAAGCATTTTGCTGAGGTTAAGCAAGTTATCGTTACTGCTACCATAGATAAAAAAGATGAGATCACAAAGCCACTGCTAGGAGTAAACGTCAAAGCTATTATTACTACTTTTGACTTGCTGCTATCATTTGACAATCACCAGACGCTTGATGATGTTTTGAGCGACCCTGACACGATCATAAAAGACTTATTAGCGGAGGCATGGGAAAAGCTAGGCGATATTGCAGACCAACACACCAAAGCCACACCCTATCCAGTAGAGGCATGGGGCAAAGATGGGCAAGTACTAAGAGATGCTTTAACGGCTATTATCTATCATGCACAAGTACCGCCAGCAATGGCAGGTCAATGCATGCTAGGGGCTTTAGGTACTATTATTCAGCAATATATTAACGCCCCTTATGCGTTAGGTAATAAGTTTATGCCAGCCTCGCTATTTTTACTCACTGAGGCAGAAAGCGGAGGCGGTAAAAGCAGAACGGTAGACTTTACCCATAAAGAGCTATTCAGTTATCAAAATGACAAGCGCAAAGAATACCGAACTTTGCTAGATGAATGGCTTGCGCAAAAAGCCAGCACCCCAAAAAAAGATTTAGAGCTATGGTTACTTGAAAACCCCAAGCCTAAGCAAACGATACTTTTGGTTAAGTCTGGCACTATCCAAGGATTTTTAGACAATATGCTGATCGGTAATACCACCGATATAGCATGGTCAACGGCTGAGGCAGCCCTATTTTTAAGTGGTCATAGCTTAACCAGTGACACCGCCAAAAGTAACATTAGCCAGATATGTGACATATGGAGTAGTGGCTCGTTTGATAGGCTGCTATCCCCTCGATATGACACCATAGAGCAAAACAGCATGAATGGGGTTAGGTTTATCCTAGACTTGCAAGGACAGCCACCAGTAATCGCACCAGCGTTAAATGATGAGGCTATGAACGGTCAAGGATTGTTACCTCGCTTTTTATTTGCCTTTCCTGACAATATGAACGGTAAGATAGTTTATAACACTGATGAACGGCTAGACGCTAAACCCGAGCAAGACCCAAGATTGCAGGCTTACTGGCAAAGGTGCAGAACGCTGCTAGACCCCATTGCTGATAGTGTAGATAGAGATAATGAGGGCAATATTATCCGCTTTAATATGCCCTTTAAGGATAGGCAGGCTAGAAAGGCTTTAGCCAATTATCAAACCGATAAAGAAAGCCAGTTATGCAAAGGTGGTAAGTTAGAGAAATACGCAAGCTATGCCAGACGCTTACATGAAAATGCTAGCCGTATCGCCTCAATACTCGCTTACTTTGATGGTAGACGCGTTATATCAGCTGATGATATACATAGAGCATCAAAATTGACTGACTACTCTATAAGCGAACGCATGCGATACACGGACAAACCCCAAGCTGGTGACAATGACGCTCAAAAGCTAATCAGCTGGCTAGTGAAATACTGTAATAGGCAATCTATTAAAGAACTGGCTTACTCAACGGCTCAAAGCAAAGTTACCCCTAAGCATTTACGGCAAAAGCATAACTTTGAATTGATAGCTGAGGTATTAGAAAGCGAGGGCTATATTAAGATCATAACCAATGGCAGGGCTAGAACCATACAAGTAAGACCTGAGTTATTAGAGGCTAGATAAGGGAAAGCTAGGAAAATAGGAAAACGATAACTAGAACGCTTGCCATGCATGCACTAGCCAGCTTTCCTAAATATTAACCTACTAGGCAAGTGGGGAAAGTCAAAAGCTAACCAGCTGCTAACTTTCCTTGTTTGCCTTTTTATATTTATAAGGGAAAACACTATAAGCCATATACACCAATGCTTTAGTAACTCACTTTCCTACTTTCCCCATTTTCCCGACTTATGGATATATAAATAAATTAAAGGTTTTCATTAATCTATTGTAAAACCACCACCATATTGTGGAGTGATAGTTGTCATGCTACCAGTGCTGGAATTATATGAGTTAGAGCCACCACCATATCGAGGAGTAGTTGTTATGGAAGTACCAGTGCTAGAATCATATGAGTTAGAACCACCGCCATATCGAGGAGTAGTTGTTATGCTACTACCAGTGCTGGAATTATATGAATTATAACCGCCACCATATCGTGGGGTGTGTGTCGTGCTACTACCAGTGCTGGAATTATATGAATTATAACCGCCACCATATCGTGGGGTGTGTGTTGTGTTACTACCGGTATTAGAGTCATAGCAGTTGTAACCACCACCATATCGTGGACTACATCTTTCCTGAGCAAATGCAGGAACTGAGGCAAAAACTAATAAAGAACTAATGATAAAGAATTTATTCATATATGAAACCTTAGTGATTTTGTCAAGATGACTAAATTAATTTGTACTATAGATAGTATTATACAAACCAACTAAAGTATACAAATTAGCAATCAATGCGATAGATATAACTATGTTTTATGCAATAGCTCTTAATCACATAGTTCCTTTGTAATGTTATAATATAACAAATTAGTTAATGATTTAGATAACATGCCAGCACTTGCCACAACTCACAGCTTAAACGACTACGCTAAATTACCTATATCACGCTATCGTGAGCAGCTAAGACAAGGTAATGCTCAAAGTATCGAAGTAAGCTACACCCATCGCAGCAAACCCTATCAATACTCTATTCAGCTAACAAAAACATCATGCAACTATGGCGGTCATCGTTACTGGTGGCTATGCCCTAAGTGTTATCAAAGAACATCGACCTTATATTGCGCTGGCTTGTATGTTTGCCGTCATTGCATTGGTGCAAACTATGGGAGTCAGTTACAGCAACCGATTGACCGCGTATTCAGTCGTGCTGATACCATTAGACAGCGTTTAGGGTGGCAATCAGGCATTGCATACGGCAACGGCTCAAAGCCAAAAGGCATGCACTCAAAGACGTTTGATAGGCTAGTGAATGAGCATGACAGACTGACTGCTAAGATATGGCAATCAACACTCGATAAACTAGGTTGCACCAGTTGAGGCTAACAAATGAGAATACCTGATTTAAATGACCTGATAGCAGACTTACAGACAGCAAAGCAGATAGCGATTGATGACCGCAATCCAAACGCCATAGTCACAGCCACAATGAGCCAAGCCAAGTTACTAGGCATGGATAACATGAGGGACGTAACGCCAAACAGTAATATAAAATCAGGACTAGGACATTTTTACGGACGCATTCCTGAGCTAACACCTGAGGCAGCACTGGCAATCAGTAAGCGATTAGATGAGGAGTATTGAACCATGAGCAGATTGACGCTCGATGACCTACTTGACCAGTTAGAACAGGCAAGGCAAATGGCGATAGAGGAACGCAAGCCCACAGCCATGATACAAGCCACTGCTACTATGGCAAAGCTGACAGGACTTGATAAGCCAGTGATTAAAGACGTTGAGCCGATAGCAAACAGACCTACAGTGATAAGGTTGGTTGCAGGTGTATCACCTGAGGCAGCAAGCCAAGCCTATAAAAATATTATGGGGTAAAGAATGAAAATAAGTATTGATGACCTGATGACAGAATTAGACGATGCTAGATTGACCGCTAAGGCTAATGGACAGGCGTCTGCTATGGTTGCTGCTACGATGAGCAAAGCAAAGCTACTGGGGCTAGATAAAGGTCATAGTGATAAGGACAGCGAGGTAATGCCCGTTAAAATCGTTATTCAAACGGTGGACGCTCGCAATCCTGATAGAGTGTGTTAGTTTTCGGACACGTTAGAGGGGGGTATTGTTTGGTATATTTACGCTCGAACCAACGGACACCCCACCTATTGCCACGCGCAAAATAAAAGCCGTTTTAAAAATAGGTTAAAGCGGTCAGCACAGCCGAACCCTTAAAGCGTATAGCTTAGCGTCTATAATTGGTTAAAGCGGACAGGTTAAGAAGTTAAGAAAAGTTAAAGCAGAAAGCAATAACTAAACTTTTAATTACGCGCGCGCAAAAATATGCATATGGCAGCGGTCATTACTAATAAAGAGCTAAACAATCACACCGCCCTATGGCCACCAGTAAGCATAGGTAACTATGAAAATGGCTACCAAAATGGCTACCAATAAATATTATTATTGAAATATAAACAATAAAAACAATGACTTAGGTATAAGTAAAAGACTGGCAATGACCAGTCTTTTGTATTTTGTAGCAAGTATTTTTTAAGTAGCTTATGCGGGTTTTTGTGGCTGCTTTAAATCCAAGCCAACCGTGCACTGCTGCAAGTCTTTTTGCATTTTTTTCACATAAGGTAAGCTTGATGGGTCTTTTTTATCTTGCGCGTAGCTTTCGATTTCCCACATCTGACCGATGGTCATATTGCTGCGGACACCGATGGTGCATTTGCATAGTTTGGTCGCCGTATTTTTGTCAGCGACTTTATATTTGACCGCGCCATTGACACAGGTATTGATATTAGCCTGTTTGATATCGGCAGCATTTGCTTGTGGCAATGCAAACAGAGCAGCTAGGGCTAGGGGTAATACGGGCAAAAACTTCATAAACATCCTCTACGGGTCGCGTCGATTTCTCAGATTTTTTTATAAAAATCTTGGTCGTTTTATTTTGTCACTTTTTAAATTAATAGATCTAATTAATAGTGTTTTTAATGATTTTGTCACTCATGTTATAACGTCTATAGATAAATATATAGGAAATTTTCTATGTATATATGACTCATTATATTTACCTAACCATGAGCAGTTAACAGTCGTCACTGATATAGTCGCCCATACCATAGCAAGGAAATCGCTTAAAATACAACGGCAGCGTGCTGTGTTAATGCAAGCAAATGTTGCGCAAATGTTTAATGGGCTTTTGCTTAAAGGCAATTATACTCTTACTTTAAGATAGCTATAAGCCTGTTTTTACAGTATTTATTAATACTATTAAGGCTGATAATGAGTAGGGTCAGTAACCCCAGCTTGAGCAAATCCTTGGCGACGTAGCAAACAGCTGTCACAGACACCGCAAGCAAGACCATTGGCATCTGCCTGATAACAAGAAATCGTCTGCCCATAATCGACCCCTAGCGATAAACCGAGCTCGATAGTTTTGGCTTTGATTAAATGCTGCAGCGGTGTTTGAATCGATAAATGATGACCGGTAACGCCAGCTCTGGTGGCAAGATTTGCAATGTGTTCGAAAGCTGCGATATATTCTGGGCGACAATCAGGGTAGCCTGAATAATCGACTGAACTTACGCCAATGATGATATGGTTGGCGTCGGTCACTTCCGCGACTGCCAACGCATAAGATAAAAATATAGTATTACGTGCAGGCACATAGGTATTTGGGATAGCATCGTTATCAACTTCATCACGATTTTTACTCGGGAATTTATCAGTATCGCCGTCAGGGATAATCATGCTGTGATCAGTGAGTGATGAGCCGCCAAGCTGCGCGATATCGATATCAATAATACGATGATTGACTCCTGCGCTTTCAGCGATGGCTTTGGCAGCGACAAGCTCACTATTATGACGTTGACCATAGTTAAAACTAACTGCTGTCACAGACGCATAGCGTGCCTTTGCCCAATATAAACAAGTCACGGAATCAAGGCCACCTGATAGTAGCACCACGGCATTTTGGCTTTTATGCAGCGCGGTTGAGTTAGCGTCGTTTTTTGGATTGGTAGTGGAGGTCTGCGCAGTGACGAGAGTCATATTAGGATCTATTATTAGTCTATGAAAAATGCTTATTCTAGCAAACATAGCATCATTACATAAGCTTGGGGGTATTATTAAAGTAGGATTAAAGTGCTACTAATTTTGTGCTAGTTTTCAATCCGTTAGCAAAATTTGTTATAATCGCTGCTTTTAAAGCGCGCCTGCCAAAAAATATTGTTAACGACTTTGTAGCAAAATTAACCTTGTAAAGATATTGAGTAACTTATGACCGTAGCGACCTTGTTTACGCCAAAAATCACCCCTCAGTTTGATGCTGCACCTATCGATACTGCTTATACAAATATTAGCTCTACCGATGCTGGCTGGGATAGCTATGCTGAAGATACTGATGGCATGGAATATGCCGATATCGCTGACGAAGCCACAAACAATAATAGTACGGCTGAGCAATCGCCATCTACGCAACTGCTACCTACTGAAACGGCACAATTTCGCAAACTACAAAAAAAGCTTCGTCGTCAAGTATCATGGGCGATTCGCGATTTTAATATGATTGAAGATGGCGACGTCATCATGGTTTGTGTGTCAGGCGGCAAAGACAGCTATACGTTGCTCGATATTTTATTGCTACTTAAGCGCATTGCCCCGATTAGCTTTGATATCGTCGCCGTGAATCTCGACCAAAAGCAGCCCGGTTATCCTGAAGATGTTTTGCCAGCTTATCTTAACGAACAAGGTATAGCCCATTATATTTTAGAAAAAGACACTTATAGTATCGTCAAAAGCGTGGTGCCAGAAGGTAAAACTTATTGCTCGGCCTGTTCACGTCTGCGTCGCGGCTCGCTATACGGTTTTGCCAAACAAATTGGCGCGACCAAAATTGCCCTTGGTCATCACCGCGATGATATGCTCGCGACTTTCTTTTTAAACTTATTCCACGGTGGCGCGCTTAAATCGATGCCACCAAAACTGCTGAGCGATGATAAGCAAAACTTGCTTATTCGTCCGCTTGCGTACGTTGAAGAAAAAGACATTATTGAATACGCGCGTTTAAAAGAATTTCCAATTATTCCATGTAATCTGTGCGGTAGCCAGACCAATCTACAACGGGCGATTATCAATGACATGTTACGCGAATGGGATGATGCCCATCCGCAGCGTTTAGCGTCTATCTTTAAAGCGATGCAAAACGTGGCACCGTCACAATTAGCGGATCGTGAGTTATTTGATTTTGAGACATTAAGCCTTGAGCGTGATGATAATGAGCGCTTATTTGAAGGCGATAATATCCAAGCAGGGCAGACCGATGGTCTGGCTGAAATTGGCTTACCTGTAGCACCAAAAACTCAAATATTTAATCCTAAATTCGCCAGTAATCAGAACCCTAATCAGCAGGCAGAAGCAGCGGATGAGATAACGAAAAATAGCCCTAAGACGCAGAAAATTCCAACCATTAACCCCGTTATTTAATGAGTTGATCGTCTAAAGCTATGTTGCTTAGATAATCTTAAGTTAATTTGATAAAGTTAAATCCATAAAAGTTAGCTCTATAAAAAACCAGCCCATAATAACTAAGGGCTGGTTTTTTTAATCTTAACGGTAGCTATTTAAATAGTATTAGCTTTCTGCAAAAACCTGTAATGGATTAAAACTTACCTCTGAACGTGGTAGTTTTGCTACATCTTGCATGCGCCAATCGTCTTTACCATCGTTACTAACTTGTAAATAGTACTTCGCTTTAACAGGATCGATATTTACCTGAGCGCTATATTTGTTGCCTTCTTCATGCTTTAAGACCACGTCACGATCTTTTTTGATGTCAGTGGCGTGCGAGATAGATAAATCTAAGGTATCAGGATAAGTTACCGGCTCGCCGTTCAATAACTTACCAGACCGCAAGCTTTGCTCTGGATAGTTTAAATAAAAAATAATATCACCATTATCAGCAAACTGCATCTTACCGTGTAAATCTAAATCATAAGTGAGCTTGTCGCGCGAAACGTCATGGTAAAGGGTTTTACCATCCATATACCAGTCGTCTCGTACCACACTATCACGGATTTGATAAGAATAATAAACAAACCAGATGCAAGCGATTACCACAAAAGCGGGCATGCCAATGACAAAGATAACCACCATATAGTTTTTGTACCATGGTTGGCTGTCTCGATGCTTAAAGTTTGGTGCTGGACTAGACATAACATACCTATTAATCAGATATTCGCTTATAGATGCCTGTTAAGAATCACTATAAGTCGTATCAACGGATAAGCTGACAGCTAAATGCGGCCAGTTTATTGCCAAATGATTCACCCATTAATTAATGATAAATAGCTTTAAATAATAATCAATAATTAACGCATGAGAGTTGTAAAATATATTCAACAAGCACACAAAGGCTTATTGCCCTTGCGTGGTAAAGATGTTTTGTTTGCTGACATTGTATTTACCATCTTCACTCTTCACCATTAAGGTAACCGGTGTCTGACCAAATTCAATCACATCAGGGTCACCATAAATACTGACCGGCATATCAAAGCTTTCGCCAGCTTCTAACGGTACATCGTTAAAACGCAGCTCTAAGCTTAGACCGTCTTGCGGCTCAAGGCTTATTTTATAAGTATGAGCGTCTTGTGTCTTATTGGTCAGCTTAACAATATAGCTGTTCTCAATCATGCCTTGCTGATTCAATGAAGACAACTGGTTGCGGTCACGGCGAATGTCAATCTCTAGCGGTACACGATCATTCAAGGCATAAATAACGCCGCCACAAAGTACGGTCAGTAAGGTTAAGTAGGCAAAAAAGCGGGGGCGGAATAGGCGACTTGGTTCTTTTTCTACCAATTGACGCTCGGTGGTATAACGAATCAAGCCACGTGGGTATCCGACTTTATCCATGACGTCATTACAGGCATCGACACAGGCGGCACACTGGATACAAGCGACTTGCAAGCCATCACGAATATCGATACCCGTCGGGCAGACCTGTACACACATCTGACATTCGATACAGTCGCCTAAATTCTCAGGGTTGGTGCCTTTTTTACGGGCGCCGCGAGGCTCACCGCGCTCATAATCGTAAGAAACGATTAACGTATCTTTATCAAACATCACACTTTGAAAACGACCATAAGGACAGATTTGAACACACATCTGCTCACGCATATAGCCTGCATTGACGTAGGTAGAGAAAGCAAAAATAAATATTGATACCCAAATCCACGTTGACCAATCAGGGAAAGGGATAAACCCTATCATCTGCCAATTTTGATACAACGCCTCTGTACCGGACACATAACTGACGAAAGTCGTGGCGGTAATCATCGAGAACACAAACCAAATAAAATATACCAAAAAACGCTTAAACGCTTTCTGTGCGCTCATCGGCTCTTTATCGAACTTGATACGCTTATTACGATCGCCAATGACCAGTTTTTCGACATATTGGAACATATGCGTCCAAATAGTCTGCGGGCAAGCATAGCCGCACCATACTCGTCCGGCGTAGACAGTGACCATAAACAGTGTAAAGGCAGCAATAAGCGCAAAGGCGGCAATAAAATAAAAATCTTGCGTTAAGAAGGTCATACCAAAAATATAGTAGTGCTGTGACGGCACATCAAACCAGATTGCTTGCCGACCGTTATAGCGTAACCACGGTAAAATCAAAAATAACGCCAAAAATGCATACATACTAATAACACGGATGTTTTGGTAAAATCCGGTAACAAATCTAGGGTGGATGCGTTTTTTATTGGCGTTAAGATCGACCTCAACGACAGGGATTTTATTGGATGGTTGTGCTGACATAAACGTGCCTCTTTAAAAAAAGAATCAGTCTGCTGGCATGATGAACAAATACCATTAATCGTTAGGTATATGAGTGTGCGATGTTATCAATGTCAGTAAGTAGCGAAATATAATAAAAGCCAAAATCTGCGGGCTTAGCTACCAAATGAGCGATTGTAAATAATTGAGTTAAATATGCTTAAATGGATGATTCAATAGTGTTTCTAATAGATTGCTATTTTAGCATTCTCCCTACTATAAATGGGGTGAGAATGTTAAAAAGCAACATTTATATCATAATTATTGATAGATAAGTGGGTAACAGTAGTCAGGAATAATCAATCCTAAAAATTTATTATTAATTAATGAAATTATAAATATATTAATCCCATTAGTTAATAATAAGAAGGAGCTCTAAATAGAAATCAGAACCTAAAATGAGAAGCAAAACTGATAAACAATCAAAAAGGGAGGACTGCAATAACAGCCCTCCCTTTTATAAACTTACTTTTACGATATAGCGACTGACTAAAAATTATTAGTTAGTGGCGCTAGTTTTTGATGTGGCTGCTACTGTTGCTGCTTTAGGAGCAGTAGCAGAAACAGGTTGCGCTTTAGCAGGTTGAGCCGTTTTGTCTGATAGTGAATAAACATAGGCAGCAAGTAGCATAATACGCTCATTGCCCAGTTTGGTTTCCCATTCAGGCATTACGCCTGCACGACCATAACGCAAGGTTTCGCGGATAGTTTCGCGATCGCCACCATATAACCAGATATTATCTGTTAAGTTTGGCGCGCCAGTAGAGGTCATACCTTTCGCATCTGAACCATGACAAAGCACACAGTTAGTAGGCTCATTAAAGATGGCCTCACCTTGAGTCACTTTAGCTTTATCAAGCTCGTAACCTGGTTGGTTGCCAGAGATTGATAGAACATATTCAGCCACTGCACGCACACCATCTTCACCGATTTGATCACGCCATGCGGCCATGCCACCGACTCGGCCATTATGTAGTGTGGTTAAGATGTTTGACGCTTCGCCACCATATAGCCAATCATTATCCGTTAAGTTTGGATAGCCTAGTGCACCTTTAGCATTAGAGCCATGACAGACCGCACAGTTCTGTAAGAACAGACGACTACCAACTTTCAACGCATTCGGGTTTTCTGAAAGCTTTTCTACGTATGGCGCAAGTTCAGCGATTTTCTCATCAATCTCGGTTTGCAGATTGGCAGGCGGTGTTTCGCTGCGACGCATCGTTGCTTGCATCTCAGAAAGCGTTGCTAAGGTCTTAGTTGCACCGCTCGCATCGGCTTTGGCCAAAATGTTTTGCTCAAAGTTATCGGTAAATACTTTGTTATTACTTTCAAGTTCGCTGTTCAACTCATTATGAGAAGTCCATGGCACAGTTTTACCATCTACTTCTACGGTTGTAATACCTTCCCACTTTGATGGAAAGATAGCAGGGAATAACACCCAATAGGCGACACCCCAAATGATTGAGCCAAAAAATATCACTAACCACCATTTAGGCAGCGGTTTATCGTATTCCTGAATACCATCGTAGGTGTGGCCTGTGGTACCGTCTTCTTCTACTTCTGGCTTGTACTTTAAAACCATTAGCAAAACACCGAGGATACCCGCCCAACACATAATACTTAGTATGGTGATCCAAGAACTCCAAAAAAATGTCATCGTTTATCCTTATTGCGCTGCTCTTCAGACAAAGATTCGATATCTTCGTCATCAAGCGCAAGTTGTGCATCTTCTTCGAAGCGTTTTTTGTTTTTTGGCGAATACGCCCACCATGCAACGCCTACGAAGGCAATAAAGGCAGAAACGGTCGCAATTGTTTGTAATTCACCAATACCCATTAGCGCTGTCCTTCCATCGCGGTACCTAATTGCTGTAAGTAGGCAACCAAAGCATCAAGCTCAGTGGCACCAAGTACAGCATCTGGCGCTCCTTCGATATCTTCTTCAGTGTAAGGCACACCGAAGCGATCACGGAATAGACGCATTTTGCTTTGCACATTGGACCCATTAACTTCGTTGGTTGCAAGCCAAGGGAAACCAGGCATTACTGACTCAGGTACTAAAGAACGTGGCGCAATCAGATGCTGTTTTTGCCAATCTTCAGAATAGCGTCCACCGACACGTGCAAGGTCAGGACCCGTACGTTTTGAGCCCCATAAGAATGGGTGATCCCACGTTGATTCAGCGGCGCGTGAGTATGGTCCATAACGTTCAACTTCAGCACGTAGCGGACGAATCATTTGCGTATGACAAACGTGGCAACCTTCACGGATATAAATATCACGACCTTCAAACTCAAGCGCCGTCCACGGCTCCATAGCAGGTAGGGGAGCGTTCACCCCACCTTCTTCAGGACCCTTGTTATCATAAATCAGCGGTACGATTTCAACAAGTGTTGCAAAGCTGATCGCGATAACGATAAAGATAACCAACAAGCCTGTATTTTTTTCAATAATTTCATGCGGTGTACCAGACATGATCGCTCCTTATACGTTAGCTGCCGAAGGTTTATCAACACTAGGTTCATGATCAGTAGGATCTGCAATACTGACAGGCTTACCTTCTGGCATCTTAAGTGTTTTATAAACGTTATATGCCATGACAAACATACCCGATACATACAATAGGCCACCAAAAGCACGACCAATATATGGGAAATGTGAGAACTCAACCGTATCAACGAAGCTGTATACCAATGTACCGTCTGGATTGGTTGCAAGCCACATCATGCCTTGGCCAATACCTGAAATCCACATAGAGACGATATAGAAGATAGTACCCGCTGTTGCTAACCAGAAATGCGTGGTGATTAAGCTGATAGAATACATTTTTGGTTTGTTATAAATACGGGGTAACAGTACATATAGCGAACCAATGGTAATCATACCGACCCAACCAAGCGCACCTGAGTGTACGTGACCTACTGTCCAGTCCGTGTTATGAGATAAGGCGTTGACCGTCTTAATAGACATCATCGGACCTTCAAACGTCGACATCGCGTAGAACGACAATGCCACAATCATAAAGCGAATGATTGGATCGGTACGTAGCTTATCCCAACTACCTGATAGCGTTAGTACACCGTTAATCATACCACCCCAAGATGGAGCAAATAGGATGATTGAGAAGACCATTGCAAGTGACTGCGTCCAATCTGGAAGCGCTGAATAATGCAAATGGTGACCACCAGCCCACATATATGAAGCAATCAATGCCCAAAAGTGAACGATAGATAAACGGTAAGAATAAATAGGACGACCAATCTGTACCGGAACGAAGTAATACATCATTCCAAGGAAAGCTGCCGTCAAGTAGAAACCTACCGCATTATGCCCGTACCACCATTGCACCATCGCATCGGTTGCACCGCCAAATAATGAGTAAGATTTAAACGCACTAACAGGGATAGCCATACTGTTTACGATATGCAGTAGTGCAATCGTAATAATGAAAGCAGCAAAGAACCAGTTAGCCACATAAATATGTGAGGTTTTACGTTTGATGAGCGTACCAAAGAACACGATGGCATAAGAGATCCACACCAAAGCAATCAAGATATCGATTGGCCACTCAAGCTCAGCATATTCCTTAGTCGACGTCAGACCTAAAGGAAGGGTAATAACTGCTGATACAATAACCGCTTGCCAACCCCAAAAGGTAAACCAAGCTAAATAAGGGGCAAATAGCCTCGTTTTACACGTACGTTGAACAATATAGTATGACGTCGCGAACAAGGCGCAACCGCCAAACGCGAAAATAACCGCGTTGGTATGTAGCGGTCTTAGACGACTGAATGTCAGCCATGGAATGTCAAAGTTTAGTGCTGGCCATGCTAACTGTGAAGCAATGAACACACCAATACTCATGCCGACGATGCCCCATATCACGGCCATTATCGTAAAGAATCTTACGACAGTGATTTCATATTCACGGTCAACTGGGGCGACTGCTGTGTTTTGTAAACTCATTGGATGATTCCTTTACAGCCCGAATTATCAACAGAATTAACTAACTCTCCGCGGTATCTGTCCTATAGAAATCTATAAGTAGATAATGATTGCGGTACATGCTGTTTTTTGACTACTCTTATCATTCTTACATTATTAACTATCAAGCTAAGCTTTCGCTAGTAATCAGCTGTCGCTGATGAGTAGAGGACGGCGATAAAAACGCACTGCGCTCACAGCTAGTCGATAGTAGGATTGTTAATAAACGGTCAGATTTGATAAGAAAATACGCCTTCCTTGAGCATCAAGCATCTATTGAGGCTGAGTATGTATCTTAATTATTACTACTGAAAGTAGTATGAACGAAGATAGATACTAATATTCAACGGATGATAAAAAGCTTATAGACCATTGATGTATGCTAGCGGCGGCTGACAAAAACACATGTTTACGTAATGTTTAGTTAAAACTCCCGACTCTGTTTAAGGGTATTGTAACGCAAACCTAATCAAATATCATCAGAACTATGCGCCAAAATACAAACTCTTTGGTAAAAATATTAGCAAACAACTTATTATTGCTGCGTTGTTCCTCTATTTTATACCCAATCTTCATACTATTCTAGGGTTGAAAAAATATACTGCTAGCAAGCTGAAAAAACAAATTGTTACGAAGGTTTTGTAACAATTACAGCCTTAGTGCTATAAATAGGTTTTACTTATTATCAAGTCGCATCTTATAATGACACTTAGCATGATGAGTCATAAAGTGCTTTTGGCATTAATGTTAGTGACACTTTTAACCATTTAAATAGCGGTTAGGCTAGAGCGCTACACAGCAACAGCCTACCATAATAAGTATTAGGGATAATAATATGGCAGTTTTTTTGACAGATGAGTGGTTTGAGCAAGTTGAACAAATGGGCAACGAAGCCGGTGAATTAAATTTACCACCAGCATTGGCTAATATGATCGTTAACCTAAAGGTATCTGACACAGAACAAGATATTGAAGCGAGTTTCGCAGATGGTTTGTTACATCGTGGGCTAAATGACGCAGCGACAACCACTTTATTGCTTGATCGCAGCATCTTGCAATCAATCATCACCAATTTTGATACCAATGAAATCATGGGTGCGTTTATGGGTGGTAAGATTCGTGTTGAAGGCGATATGTCACAATTAATGGCCGTACAAACGGCGCGCCCAAGTGCTGAGCAAAAAGAGCTGTATAGTAATATTAAATCAATGACCACGATGGCTTAATGGTCTGCTTTTCATTTTTATATAAATAACATTGAACACAAAAAAGCCCTTAATACATATTAAGGGCTTTTTCGTCAAAGAATTTAACAGTAAAGTAATTTCTGAATTAACTGGCTTTTGATTGTTGCACGCTGGCTTGCGATTTTTGATTTTCTTTATAAATCGCCGCTTGTAGCCAAATATTGGCTTGTACATAATCATGCACTTGAATAGCAGCAGTCGTTGAGGTTTTAGGTGCGCCAATACGAATCACAAACGGATCAGCATCTTGCTCGCGCAGTACCACCACATCAAATAAGATAATGGCTTGACCATTAAATACCGTTTCTTGCTTACCAAGCACTTGACCTTGACACCAAGCTTCATCTTCTTGCCCTAAAGTATCGCCAAACAGGTAGGCACACATATGACCCAAATTAATCTCAACTGGTGCCATTTGCTCTTTGGTCTCTGGTTGCCATGCTTTGATTTTCTCTTGTAAATCATCAGGCATTTTTCCATCATTGGCTGCGACAATGTCGTTAAAAGCACGATGATAGCGAATGGCCTCTTGGTCTTCGACCATAATCACCTCGTCTTGTTCGCTCAGCTTAATCTCATGCGCCCAAGCACTAAAATTCACATAATACGCCATATCCTGCTGATATAAATGACGGTTAGCGGTATAAAGCTGGTCGAATGCATAGATGATACTGCCATCAGCGGTGCGTAAGCGCAAGACCGCATCATGGGTATTGTCATTGACAATCATGCGTTCGATTTTGCACGTCAATCCATACGGGCTATCGACACAAGGGTAAGCATTGATAAAACATTCAGGCTTGCCATCTTTCATCGCCAGCACCTGATTGATATGACAAGGCTGGTCTTCAGATAAGAGTAAGCAACTGTCTTTTGTAGAACTGACATTACTATTGAGACCTTTTGGCATGGCCGCTTTTTCAATCATCTTTTGTAGCCATTCTGGCACGTCTTGACTCATGTCATCGGTCAAAATGCGCCAATGATCGGCATGGCCGGCAGACTGCTCGTCAGTTAAGGTGATTTTGATAGGGGATTGGATGTTTTTATATTGATAATTAATGGTCATGAATATACTCAAACTTAAGTCAGCCATGAGGTTTGGGTCTAAAACTGTGATTGCTGACCATTATCCAATATATGAGCGGATTGGTTTATGATAACCAGCAATGTCGTCAGTAAAGAGGCAACAAACAACAATGAGGGGTTAATGACAATTGTCCTTAGCATACAATATATAGGTATAGACGCAACTAATAGCAAGCCCCTCATGAAAAATAATGCTAAAAGTTAAGTTTTTATTAAAAAATACCGGCAGTTTGCGCTAATGACTGGCACATATAAGTCAAATTGTGTCAAACTAGCTCCCTTTTGACAGCGGCATTTTGCTGGTCATAACCCCTGTTTTTGTGTTCGATTGATATGTTTTTGCGACAACTGCTTTGTTAAGCGTAATGCTACGAGGCGGTTGTTGCATCTGATTTTATAACATAAATAAAGTCGCACGTGGATAAGATAAAGAGTTTGAATATGTTTCGTCCTTTAGCGTTATTTATCGGCTTACGGTACACCCGAGCAGAGCGTAGTAATGGCTTTATCTCCTTTATATCGCTGATCTCAATGATTGGTCTGACGCTTGGCGTAGCGGTATTGATTACGGTGCTATCGGTCATGAATGGTTTTGATCGTGAGTTAAAGACTCGTATTTTGGGTATGGTGCCGCAAGCGACGGTGATCTCAACCGAGATTATCGGTGATTGGAAGCAGGTGGCAGACAAGATAAAAGAAGATCCAGAAGTCGCCGCTGTTGCGCCTTTTATACAGCTGCAAGGTATGTTGACCTCCAACGGTCAGGTAGCTGGGATTATGGTCACTGGTGTTGATCCTGAATACGAAAAAAATGTCTCTATCATCAACGAGCATATGGTGGAAGGTAGTATTGATACGCTGCAAAATGGCGAATTCAGTATTGTGCTTGGCGAAGAGATGGTGCAGTCTTTGGGGCTGCGCTTAGGCGATAAAGTGACGTTGGTGCTGCCAGAAGCGTCGCCATCACCAGCAGGTGTGATACCACGCTTTAAACGCTTTACCTTGACGGGTATCTTTACCATCAGTCCAGAAGTAGATAGTCTGATGGCGTTTATTCCAATGGGTGATGCGGCAAAATTACTGCGTCTGCCAGAGGGTGCTCAGGGCATCCGTATGAAGCTTCATGATATCTTTAAAGCACCGATGGCCGCCCAAAGAGCTGCTGCCATCGCCCCTGAGCAATTATATCCTAGCGATTGGACCCAAACCCACGGCAATCTGTTTGGTGCTATTCAAATGGAAAAAGCCATGGTTGGCTTGCTGTTATTCTTAATTATTTTAGTTGCGGCTTTTAATATTGTCTCAAGTCTGGTGATGCTAGTCACTGACAAAAAAGCTGATATTGCCATTTTAAAAACATTTGGTGCTTCACCGCGTCTGATTACCCATGTCTTTATGGTACAGGGTGTGGTTATTGGTTTTATCGGTACGATTGCAGGCACGATACTTGGGATTATCTTTGCCCTGACTGTCAGTGATATTTTGGGCTTTATCAATAATAGCTTTGGTCTAAACTTATTTGATGCTTACTTCGTCAACTATCTGCCATCGCAGCTGCGTTTGACCGATGTGGTGCTGATTACCAGTGCGTCATTTGTATTGAGCTTTTTGGCGACCATTTATCCAGCACGACGAGCGGCTAAAATTCAGCCCGCTCAAACGCTACGTTACGAGTAATCTACAGGCGTTAATGCCATGATAAATACAATAAAGGAAGCGCTATGTCTGCGATTTTAAAAGCGACCAATATTAATAAGATTTACGATGAAGGGGCGGTGAGTACCCAAGTATTGACAGGTTTAGATTTGACCGTCAATGCCGGTGAGCGCATTGCGATTGTTGGTACCAGTGGTTCAGGAAAAAGCACCTTATTGCATTTGCTCGGCGGACTTGATACGCCAACCAGCGGTGAGGTATGGCTACACGGACAGCTGCTAAATACGATGAATGAAACTGAGCGCGGCGCGATGCGCAATAAGCACTTAGGATTTATTTATCAGTTTCACCATCTATTGGCGGAATTTACTGCGGTTGAAAACGTCGCTATGCCGCTATTGATGCGTCCAAAAATGTCGACCACAGAAGCGCGCCAACAAGCTATCGATATTTTAAACAGTGTTGGTCTAGAGCATCGCTTGGCACACAGGCCGGGTGAGCTATCAGGTGGTGAGCGTCAGCGTGTGGCGATTGCCCGTGCGCTGGTGACCAAGCCTTCGCTTATCTTGGCAGATGAGCCAACGGGTAACTTGGATTATGACAATGCCCAAAGCGTGTTTGGCCTGTTATCAGAGCTACAAAGTACCATGCAAACAGCACTATTAATGGTGACGCATGACCGTAGCTTAGCGGCGCTTGCTGATCGTCAGCTACTCTTGCGTAATGGTCATTGGGAAGATTATTAAACCTTTATCTTTAATATTTCGTTTTTAATAATATTTTTAACCGTTTCTTCTAAAAGTTGCATGATTGCCGTAACTTAGCCGTAGCATGATACGGTTGGATTTCTTATAAGAGCTGCTTATAAAAAATGCGAAAAAAATGGCCTGCATCTAGCAGCCTTAACTAATAAATAAAGCCATAAATAAGGATTGATAAGATGGATAAAGATGACGACCCAATTGAAGCGTTTGGCAGTATCGAAGAAGGCAACGAGCCATTAAAACCTTATATGGATCCGACCCTGTTCGATACCATTGATAAACAGGCACAAATAGAGTTGCTCACGCCGGTTTTTGACTCGATTACTTTGGCTGGTGCGGATTACGATTTAAAAGCGCAGGACAGTGCAACCGGCAAGCGCTATACGCTGCTGAAAGATGAAAAAGTGATTGATATTTTTGTGATGGATACTAATCTTACTGATAATGTTCTCAATGCTATTGAAAAGCATAAAGAGCAAGAAGATGAGCTATAACGTTGCGTAAGGAATAAGCGGTTTCTGTGTTTTTTCAATGAAACTGTTTTTATAATAAGACTGCATTTTAACGAATAGTTATTAATAATAGAAATCTACTAACGCTTGGTTAATTTATCAGAAGGCTTTTTCTGACGTTTTTGCCAACTGGTGACGGTTTTATAGCGCCAGATGGCTTTAAATGCTAAGCCACATACGATGCTGCTGATAATAGCTAAAATCGTCAACCCTAAACAAAATGCAGCGATTGATACCGTACCTTTATAAGTAATAAAGGGGTTGGCACCGTCTGATAATGCCCATAGGCTAAAATCCGCAATCATCCTGCCGATAAGTCGCAAGCTAATCATTGGTACATCAAGGATTTTGGCACCAATATAGTAGCCAGCATAAAAGACCGGTAAGCTGGTTACTGGATTGGTAATCCATGTTAAACCGAGCGCCATCGGTACATTGGCACGAAAAATGAGCGCACCAATTAATGCCAGTAACATCTGTCCTGGTAGCGGAAAAAACGCGCTAAGCACACCGATATAAACCGCTTTATTTAAACTGTGGCGATTAAAATGCCAT
Source organism: Psychrobacter immobilis (assembly GCF_904846285.1). GTDB lineage: Bacteria > Pseudomonadota > Gammaproteobacteria > Pseudomonadales > Moraxellaceae > Psychrobacter > Psychrobacter immobilis_D. The sequence continues at coordinate 347,869 of NZ_CAJHAD010000001.1, forward strand.
AAACGCGGGTCGGCAAGTTGCGGCGCAAACCATTTTAATGTGCGACTGGCTAAGATTTTTTCAGGAGTGGGAAGTAGGTCTTTTAGACGTTTATTTGGCACATAATTGCCTTTACTCGTTATCTGCAGCCCGCTCAAATATATTGCTAGGCTGTTATGCAGTGATATTATTAATAAAAAATACAGATAAGAATGTTATCAGAAAAGCAGGAGGATAATGTTGAATAATCATCGTCGCAATATTTCTGCTCAGTATAGGGTAATAGTAGAATAAATGCCATCGCCTGACGCTATTGTCTACTATTAAGACTAAAGTCAGTCGTCATCCAAACAGAGTATCAAGCAAGGAATGCTGGTGTACTGGTTACTTGGTAGCTTAATAATCATCGTTATGATGGGCGTTTTGGCCGCTGCTGATAGTATGGCGCTGCCTGTAAGCTCCTTATTAGCGCATCTCAGCGTAGCAGGGCTCAGCGCTGCTACGATATTACCGCTATTATTAACGATTCTTACTATTGTCTTATTAGTCGTCAGTCAACTTCTTATTTCATTTCCTCATTCCTTTAACGTCAAAATACCTCTTGCTCAAAATGCTTCTCTAAATTCTACAACAACCTCATCTTATAACTTGTCACTACTGTCTAAATGTATCCGCTATTTCTTATTGGCAGGATTATCGTTGGTGCTGATTATAGGTAGTGGGCTGCTCGCTTTAATGAGCCATCAGGAGGCGCAAAATAGTGCCATAAAGCAACCTTTGCGTGTACAAGCGCTAGTTAGTATCGAAGGAATAAGCGATAGTGTCTATGATATTACAAGCGATAGTGGCTATCGACAGGTCGCCACCATCAGTCAAATATCACCGTTATTGTCTGAATTGACAGCGCAGGATTTGGACAAATTGACGGCACAATACGCTGCCAATTATAGAGAATCTCTGGATAATAGCCTAAGCAATAATAGAGAAAATAAAGATGATTTGAGTGGAGATAGTGCTGAAAATTTTGCGGGCTTTGATAAAACTGAATACCGTGTATTGCTAAACGCCTATCCAAAAAAGCCAAAGCCTAAAAAACCTTTCAAAAAATATTCTACGAAACAAGCCAAAAACCCATTTAAGCAATCGCATACTATAGACTTAAATCATTTGCAGCCTGGTGACAAGTTGTTTATGACCTTGACGCTAGCACCTCTTGTTGGCTCTGAGCAAGCGATGAATAATCCAACGGGGTTTGATAGTTATCGGTGGTTACGAGGGCGGCATATCGATGGGGTTGCTAATATATTAGCGACCAGTACTGCGACTATTCCCTTTGATGACTCATTGGCATTATCTACAGCGGACAATTCTTATCTACAACGTTTTCGTAGCGCTATAGAACAAGGGCGTTGGCAGTTGCGCCAACACTTTTATCAAGATTGGGTAGCGCAAACCACCGCACAGCAGCAAGCAAAAGCAGTGACTTTAAGTTTGCTGACCGGTGACCGCAGTTTAATCAATCGCGATACCAAAGATTTATATCAGCTGGCCGGTATTTCTCATTTATTGGCTATCTCAGGGACGCATGTTTTATTTTTAGCGATTGTGTTAGCGGGATTGGCGGTCTTACTGCTGAATCGTTTTTATCCATCGCTTTATCGTCATATCCCGCGCTGGCAAGTACGCTGGTGGGTCATGATTAGCGCAGCTTTTATTTATGCCTTATTTACGGGGTTTGATGTACCGGCTGCACGTACCGCATGGATGCTATTAGCGATAGGGTTGATACGTCTGACACTACTACCGATTAGTACCATGCGTATATTGTTGGCGCTGGCGGTATTAATGGCATGGCTTGACCCTTATGTCTTGTGGCAGGCAGGTTATTGGCTGTCTTTTATAGCAGTGGCGCTATTGTTAAAATATGAGGATAGCTTAGTACAGTCGAGTCAAGCAGAATTCACCCAGCTAACGGTTTTTAGTCATAATGATAATACAAGTAAGCAGATGCTTAAACGCATGGCGCTTGGATTTAAAAAGTTGTTCAAATTACAGTTTTGGCTATTCATTGCGCTGTTGCCCATTACCTTGTTATTGTTTGGCAAGGCTTCACTGTTAGGGCTTATCGTCAACCTATTTGCCATTGGTTTATTTGGCTGGGTGATTGTACCGCTGAATCTACTATCGGGGCTTTGCTATCTTATCTTGCCCACGTTAGCAGATGCTATTTGGACGCTGGTGATTGCCATCGTTGCTTATTTACACGAGATAATCACGTGGCTGACAGCATTACCTATATTCTCAGGCGCATGGCTATATACGCCAGTCAATACGGCTATTTTACTGATGGTTTCATTGGCTATGTTGCCGTGGTTATTGCCTCGCGGGCTTATCAGTCGTTGGCTCGCGCTACCGCCATTAACGCTGCTGGTTATGACGGTATATGCCAATCAGCAGTCGTTAACTATGACGCCAACTCTCTATATTTTGCCGACGGGTGACCAATATGTGAGTGCGGTTTTGCTGCAATATCCTGTGATAGATAGTGAAAATGTGCCTAAAGATAATAATAAAGGCGCATCCGCTATAAGGGTAAATAAGAAAAATGTCAGTTGGTTGTTTTTAGCCGATCATAGACTTAATGGTGTCCGTACGATGCCAAGTACGCTAACGGCTGATAAGCTTTCCGCGACGCTAGAGCAGCAATTACGCAGCTTATCCATTAAGCGCTTAGAAGGTATCGTGGTGCAAAGTAGTAGCGCTGCATTGACTGCTAAATTGTCAACATCAGCGACAAGTTCGACTAACAACAGCAAGACATTGAAGACCGCTACTTCTAAGACAGATAACTATAATCCGAGCAGTTCTGAATTACTACCAATGACAGTGGCGCAATTAAGTCAACGTTTTCCAACGGCTCAATACTGGCAAGCAGGACGTAGTGAACACTGGCCTGAGCTTCAGCGCGCTTATCAAACAACCAGTCAAGCTAAAGCTTATGCAACCATCAGCGCCCAAGGTTGTGAGCAAGGTAAAGTCTGGCAACTTGCAAATGGTAATCTAACTTTGCAAGCAATAACAGGTTGGAGCAAAATAAACGATGCCAGCGTGTGGGATTGTACACTTGCTATTGATAGTCGACTGCCTATTCAAGTGATAAATTATAATGCGGCTGAGCCACTAAAATCATTACCTGCTGATATACAAACGCTTCAGTCCTATGTAGAAGTGCCACCTTCTCAAGCTAAAAATCCTCAATCACGCTTAATTCTGAATGCCGATACGCATCCGCGCGTTTGGCAAATGTGGTCGTTATTATGTGCGATTGAATCGAATGCTAAAAATGACACTTTAAACAACGCATTAAACAATACCTTAGATGATGCCATAAATAGTACAACATGGCTTGGACACAGCACTTCGCATATATCTGCAGATGTAATAAGTGAGCAACAAATCCATGAGATAATCACTTACGATAATAAGCCGCTAGATGCCGCTTTATCTTTTAATACTGATAGTAAGGATTAACCTTAAGCTTTACCTTTATAGTGTTGTTCTTATAAAATGCCTTGCGTCTAAAGGTGTCGCCCTTATAATATCAAGCTATTTCACAGTTCTGCTATTGAACCATGAGGGAAATGGCACCATACTTAGTAGCTTGTTTGACTTTTATGAAAGCGCTACAAAACGCACTTCTATAAGTAAATATACTTATTGCGGTTGTATTAAGTTTTTGCTCGATTAAGTTTTAAGACCCTCTCTTTTATCGTTTTACATTGTTTCTGACTTAGGAAGTTATATGCCCAACTGGCCACCAGACCCTAACAAACGTCCTGACATCTCGGCAAATCAGCCAACGCCCCTGCAGCAGTCAAATCAGCCGAGCGGACAAGAGTGGCGACTGATTGAAAATACGTTATTAGCCAGTGTGGTTGAGCAGCGACGCGCCCGTCGCTGGAGTATTTTCTTTAAGCTATTGACCTTTGGTTATATCTTATTGATATTTTTAACCCTTGGCCGCGGTTGCAGCACCAAAACACCAACCAGTCTTGATGGCGTAGATACCAGCAAGCCGCATTTGGCAGTGGTTGAAATCCAAGGGACGATTAGTAGTGGGGATACCGCCAATGCTTATGATGTCAATGAAGCCTTGACGCGTGCCTTTAAAAACAGCAATGCCAAAGCGGTGGCGCTCGATATTAATTCACCTGGTGGCTCGCCGGTACAATCTGATGAAATCTGGCAGACGATGATGGATTTACGTAAAGAATATCCTGATAAAAAACTCTACGCTGTGATTGGTGATATGGGTGCTTCTGGCGCTTATTATATTGCCTCGGCAGCGGATGAGATTTATGTCAATCCATCAAGCTTGGTTGGTTCGATTGGTGTGATTATGCCAAGCTATAATATTGAAGGCTTAATGGATAAATTCGGTGTTGAAGACCGTACTATTACCGCAGGCGAGTATAAAGATATCTTAAGCTTGTCACGTCCGCTTACTGCTTATGAAGAGCAGCACGTCGAAAAAGTGTTGAATAATACTCATAAGCACTTTATCAATGCGGTCAAACAAGGTCGCGGTGATCGTCTGAAAAACCCTGAGGAAAACAAACTGTTTTCAGGGCTGTTTTGGACCGGCGAGCAGTCTATTGAGCTTGGTTTAGCAGACAAAAAGGGCAGTATCTCAAGTTTAGAGAAGCAGCTTAAGCTTAAAAATGTGGTCAATTACACGCCAACTGATCCATTTAGTTTATTTATGGATCGCTTCGCCGTTAAGCTAGGTGCAGGCCTTAGTTCAAGCATCAAGCTTGATGTGTTACCACAAGAAGAGGGTAATGCGCAGATGCGCTAAGCCCTTTATATTTTAGATTTAATGTGTATGATTGTTAAGGCTGAGTATAGGATTATACTCAGCCTTAATTGTATATAAATTTAGATTATTATAATAACTATTCCAAATAACTGTTTAAATTACTATTTAAATTACTGAGAGCCTGTCATGAGTGCCATTAATTTACAGACCTTTGCGTCATTACCCAAATCTAAAATAACCCAAAAACCGGTCATTCATTTTGCCCATGCTAATGGTATGCCAAGTGCTGTTTATGCGCCGTTTTTTGCAGCGCTTGCTGAATTTTTTACCATTGAATATATTCCAATGTTGGGTAATACGCCCGATTATCCAGTAGATGATCATTGGAAGAGCCTGACGCAGCAGATTATTGATAGTGTGGAACGTACTTGTGAGCAGCATGGCGTTAGTCAGGTGGTGGGTGTCGGTCATTCGCTTGGTGCGATGTGTACTATGCAGGCGTTATACCGTGCGCCAGAAATCTTTGCGCAAGCGGTGCTGATGGATCCACCTTGGATTTATGGCAAAGTTAGCCTGCTATGGCATTTGGCTAAAACCGCAGATAGATTACCGCTAATGAATAATCGTTTGATGGATAAACTGTCGCCAGCGGGCGTGTCTAAGCATCGCCGTGATGTTTGGGATAGCCGCGAAGATGCCTATGATAAGCTGCGTCATAAAGGCTTTTTTAAAGATTTCGATGAGCGTAGCTTTGATGGCTATATCGAGCATGGTTTACATGAGCGTGCTGATGGAAAGGTAACGCTGGCCATTCCTAAAGCAAGAGAAGTTGAAGTTTTTCGTACCAATCCATCATGGTATTGGCTGACCCCAAACCGTGCGCCTAAGCCGCCGGTAACACTCATCATTGGTGAAGACAGTATATTTCTTAAACGCCGATTTCCGCAGCAAATCAAATCACGCCTTAATATCGATTACGAAACCCATGCAGGTGGTCATATGTTCCCACTTGAGCACCCAGAGTCTGTGGCGCTACAAGTGCTTGAGCTTATCAAACAGCAGTTACCAAAATAAGCTGATCTTTTATACTAATGCTCATCATAAATATAATGTGGGCAGCTCGTACACCCTTTTGAGTGATACTTTATGCTAAAAGACGCGAACCCTGCACCTGCTATGACCTCATCTGTTATGACTACAGCACCTAAGCCTGCAGCGCTATTTTCACGCTTGGGTGCGTTGCTTCTACTCATTGGGATGGTGGTTACATTTTTTATTAGTCAATTAATCGGCGTGTATATCGCCGGCAAACTGGTATTACCCGCCACTAAAAATGCAACTATGGGCGATATTTTCTTTTTTGGTAGTAACGATGGCACAGTGGTCAGTCTTTCTATCATTATTGGTTGTGTATTATTGGTGGCAATCAGCGTCTTGTTGATTCGTGTGAGAGGCGGAAATGTAAAACAGTATCTGGCGTTAAAGTCATTTTCATGGACAGTCGGTGTCGGCATGCTAGGACTGTTGCTGATATTTATGATTGGCAGTCAGGCATTAACTTACCTGCTCGATAAATCGCCATTGGTCTTTGTCGACCCTTTATATCAGTCTGTGAGCTCAGTATGGCTATTGATATTTGCGATGGTGATTGTCGCGCCAATTTATGAAGAGCTTATATTTCGTGGGTTATTGTGGTCGGCTATCGCAGAGCAATTCTCGGACGCAACCTATGCAGAGCATCGCGGGGCAGTCATCGCTAGCCTAGTGACTAGCGTGATATTTGCGGTTATTCATTTGCAATATGGTCTTTATGAAATCAGCACCATTGTGGTGCTGGCATTGCTATTTTGCTACGCACGTATTAAGTCGGGCTCGCTAGTGCTGCCGATGTTGCTACATATTCTTAATAATGGAGCAGCTATGTGGCAGTATTTAGCGCAAGTTGCTTAAATGCTTAACTATAAACGGCTAACGCTAACGGCTAATTAGTGAGTGTTTTCACAAATTAGCCATTCACCAGTTAGCCATTGTTTTATGCGAGAAAATTAGTCGCTTATTTTCATGCCTCTGGATTTAATACTAAGACTTCGGCAGCGGCTCGTTTAATATCGTCAATCTTCAATTGCGGTTTGCCACTCAGTGCCTGTCGCCACCTGCGTGCGCCCATCAAACCTTGGAACAATCCTAAATAGTGCCGCGTCATCGTTGGTAGCGCTTCACCTTTAGCGACTTGTTCTTCTAAATAAGGATATAGCTTCGCTAAAATATCTGAGCGCTTAGGACTCGGCGCACCCCATAAAATATTGGTTTCTGCCAATAAGTACGGGTTATGATAAAACGCCCGTCCAATCATCACCCCATCGATATGCTGCAAATGCGCTTTGATATCAGCAACTGTCTCGATACCACCGTTAATCTCAATATCAAGCGCCGGGAAGTCTTGTTTAAGCCGGTAAACATCATCATAACGTAAGGGCGGTATTTCGCGATTTTGCTTCGGGCTCAAGCCTTGTAGCCACGCTGTACGAGCATGGACAATAAAGCGCGTACAGCCTGCTGCCGCGACTTTTTCAACAAAATCTACCATAAACTCATAACTATCAAAATCATCGATACCAATACGATGCTTGACCGTCACCGGAATATCGACCGCCGCCTGCATGTGTTTGACCAAATCGGCAACCGTGTGCGGCTCTGCCATGAGGCAAGCGCCAATCTTATTATGTTGGACGCGATCAGAGGGACAACCAACGTTGATATTGACCTCATCATAGCCGTGCTGCTGCGCAAACTCAGCGCATTGGGTCATCTCACTAATATCTGCGCCGCCCAGTTGTAGCACCAGCGGATGTTCAAGCGCATCAAAGCGCAGATGCCGCGCGCGATTACCATGTATCAGCGCACCGGTACTAATCATCTCGGTATAAAGATAAACGTGCGGATTAAACAGCCGTGCAAAGTAGCGATAATCTGTCGTAGTCCAATCGATCATGGGCGCAACTGAGAGTCGTTTGTTGGTCATATCAACCATTAGAATTAAGCCTCGTTATTAAGCATGCATACTTTTCAGTGCATTTTTAAGAATAGTTAAAGTGATAATAGATAAAGCGCCATGGTTTGTATGTCCATGACGCCTTTTTTTTATCACTTTATCTATATAGGTTAAATAGTAAAAAAATCAATGCAACAGCCAAATAGAAATAAATTGAATAGTGGTCACATTAAACAGCTATTCTCTAAATTACCTCATCGATTTTTTTGAATTCGGGCAAATTATAAAAATAAATGCCCATGATGATACCAATAAAGCCAATAAAGGCTATATAAAGGGCAGGCGAAAAACTGATATATAAAGTGGCATAACCAAGCCCAAAAGGCACTAAGACTCCGACAATACCGTAAGCGACATTATAACAAAGCGCCATGCCAGTAAGTCGCACATTGGTTGGAAATAATTGCACCAAGATGGCCGGTACCATGCCAACAATACCAGAGCAAAACCCTAACAGCGCATACATGATAAGAATATAATCGCCACTTGCTTGCAGATGATAAAAGAAGGCAAACATCTGGGCAATCAATAACATAGAACCAATTGCCAACACTTTACCGAAGTTTTGATGATTAGATATAAGTCCATAAAATACACAGCCAAAAATCATAAATACAATGCCTAGACTGTGTGAAAATCCAAATAAATCATTGTCTAAAGTAAAGCGCAACTCAATTAAATCAGGTAATAACAGGACAATAACGGTTGTGACACTCGATATAATAAGGGTAAGCAGCAAGCCGATAAAAATAGAATGCTTACAATGCTTAAAGAGTAAGGTAAAGGGCTTAGCAATATAATCACTTGGTTTTGAGGCTTTCATAGCAATGAAAAACGGCGACTCGTCTATCCAGCGCCATGCCAACAGTGGTAAAACGCTGAATATCGCTGCGGCAAAAAATGGTACACGCCAGCCATAGTCAGCCAATTGCTCTGTGGTCATGGAGTTGGTCAGCCAAAGAAAAAAGGCGTTAGAGAATAGGACACCGACAAAAAAGCTGGCGGTCACATAGCTACAGGCGATTGATAAATATTGACGCGGCACGTGTTCTGAGACAAAAACCCAAGCCAGTGGCACAAAAAGCCCAAATGCCATCCCTTGTATCAGGCGTAAAATAATAAATAACGCTGGCGCAAACAAGCCCAATTGTGTATAAGTGGGCAAACAAGCCATCGCCAGTAAGCTAGCTGCGGTCACCAAGATACTGATTAATAGTATCGGTTTACGACCTTTGCTATCTCCATAGCGCCCGAAGATAACGCCGCCAAATGGACGGGCCAAATAACCAATGGCAAACAGTCCCAGCCCTTGTATTTTCGCCATCGCCGCGCTGGTATTAGCGGGGAAAAAAGCGGCTGCAATGATATCGGCAAGATATAAATAAATCAAAAAATCAAAAAACGCGACTGCGCTGCTAAAGCAGATAAATAGTACGGCATTTCTATCTTTAGAAGACATTAGTGCATATTGAGAACGAGAAGGCATAATAAATCAAGCACCACATAAAGAAGAGTTTATCAAGACGGTTATTATCTAGATAACCGACTATAGTAAAAAACAAGAAACCAGCATAGCTGGATAATAATTTGCTGAAGACGTAAAGTTTTGCGCTAAAAAAAACATGAGCGATAATTCATCTATTTAAAATGGCGCGCTGAAGCTTGCTCTGTTTGTTGAAAAGCTATTTAAAAGTAATTAAATAAGCTCTATCGAATAAAATTTATTCGATAAAGTGTTTGACCCTTATAGCAACCAATCAATCGGTAGCCATGACATGATGGTCAGCCAAACATGGTCACTGATATCAACAAGCGGCTCTGAATCGTAGACCACTTTTTTGCCATCTTCTATTGTATGCCACTGTAAATTGCCGTTTTCTAATAACTTTACTTCGTACGCTTGGGTCAACAAGTCATCGCTCAGCGCATCATGTAACTGTTTTGCGAGCTCATCATCATTGATAATCACCCCCATCTCAGTATTGATATTAGCGGAGCGCGGGTCGACATTGTATGAGCCGATGAATACTTGATAGTCATCAACGGCAAAAGCTTTTGCATGCAAGCTGGTTGACGACTGGCTGCGCGCTTTCCATAGCTTGTTTTCACGTTTTTCTTCAGAGGCCGTAGATTTTAGCTCGTAGATTTTTACCCCTGCACGTAGCAGATTAGGACGCCATTGACTGTAGCCAGAATGCACGGCGGTCACATCGGTAGCATCAAAAGAGTTGGTCAAAATATTGATTTCAATACCCGATTCTGCCAGCGCTACCAAGGTATTAACACCATCTTTGGTGGGTACAAAATAGGATGAGATAATAGTCAGACGCTTGCTTGGGCTACCCAATAGGGTGCGCAGCTGATGCACCAAATTGGTATCCGCTGGCACAGTTTTGGTCAGTTTTCCGACATCATCACTCAAAAACTGCATGTTCGTCCAGCGAAAGGGCACACGTTTATTGATTAAATCAGTATCAATAGACGAATCTTCGATAGCAGTTTTATAGACTTCCAAACTACTTCTGCTATCATTTTTCTCATCACTTCTTAATTTATCTAAGCCCTCTAAAAAGTCAGTGGTTTTACCTCTATCAAGAGTGGCTAAAGTTTGAATATCAAATGAGATCGGTGCCGACCAGTAGCTGGCAAAGCTGTTATCAATATCGGCGACGACTTTGCCTATCAGTAAAACATCTAAATCCGCAAATTGGCTGTTTTTATCGTTACTTAAGTATTCATCGCCAATATTACGCCCACCAATAATGGTAATTTGCTTATCGAAAATCATGCTTTTATTGTGCATGCGGCGATTGATACGCGGTAAACCAGTTACGAAATTTAAAGTTTGAAATTTACGGTACATCAATGGATTGATAATACGTACCGCAATATTAGGGTGGCTGGCAAAACGTAATAGATGTTGATCAAACTTGGCGCTGTTATTAAAATCATCGAGTAACAGGCGCACGATGACCCCGCGCTCGGCGGCATCCCACAAGTCCTTTAGCATCAGCTGTCCAGCTTGGTCATTATGCCAGATATAATATTGCGCATCGATATTACGGGTGGCCATATTGGTCAAAATACTGCGTGACGCAAAGGCATTGGCTCCCGTCACAATCGGGTGGTAACCAGATAGATCAGGGTGAATCTCGTTTTGTTCACTAATCGCTGCCACCAAATCCGTACTATTGCTTTGAGGATTGATATTTGCGTTATTATCTTGGCTACTATTTTTATTAGCACTGTCTTGATTACTACTGCCTTCTAGAGTAGCAGTTTGCTGATTATCTGTTTGTTGGCTATCCGCTTGTTGATTAGCGTCCTGTTGGCTATCATTCTGTTGGTATAAAGCGTCAACGCGTGCCGATAATGCTTGGCTTTCAGGCAAATGTGGCTGTTTTGGCAAAGTTTGGCAGCCACTAAGACTTAAGGTGAGCCCAAGCGTTAAACTCAACGATAAGTTGCTTGGTTCTATACTGAATATCGACATAAATGAGCTACCTTCGTGAGCCTGAATATAACGCAGCGCTTGTTAAATGGGGTTGAATTTTTTGGCTATTTTTAGCGATGATAGCACTGATAATGTAGCCTATGATAATATCGCTCAAAGCAATATTCAAAGCGCCGCTAAGCTTAGCAGTTGTCGTCATCTGTGCCTATTATAAATACGTTATTTTTGTTAGATGCCGCGCTTTATTAGCCATGCTGTAAATATCTTCCGGTCATCGTTTGTGCTTGCATTGCACCCTTACAAATGCTTTAACCAGTCTTGGTTGTAAATGCTTAAGAATCTTCTTACTAAATAGTATGCAAAAATAATATTTAGCATGGCTTTGAAAGCAGCTGTTTGGAATAAGTTGGCATGCTATGATAACGCGAATGAATGGTATTTATAATCAAAAATAAGCCGTATGTTTAATAATAACCCGTGCAATGGAAAACTTATGAGTCAGTCGCAAACGCATGATGATAGCAATTTGAATAAAATAGATCCAAACTGGCGCAGTGACGCGCTCAATTTAGACCTCAATTATGGCATGCAGACCATTGCGGTACGAGCAGGGCAACATCGCACTGACGAGGGCGAGCACTCAGAAGCTATTTTTACCACCAGCTCTTATGTGTATGAGTCAGCGGCAGATGCCGCTGCCCACTTTAATGGCGAAAAGTCGGGCAACGTTTACTCGCGCCATACCAATCCTAGTGTGCGTACCTTTGAGCGGCGTTTGGCAGCACTTGAAAATGGCGAGCGTGCTGTGGCGACTGCCTCAGGCATGGGCGCAATCTTAACAATGTGCTTAGCCTACTTAAAAGCAGGCGACCACCTGCTTGCTGCCAATCAATTATTTGGCTCATCAATTGGCTTGTTTAATAACTATATGGCAAAGTTCGGCGTTGAAGTTAGCTATGTCGATTGCTTCGATAATGAGGCGTGGGCAAATGCGGTTCAGGCGAATACCAAGGTGATTTATTGCGAAAGCCCCAGTAATCCGTTGGCACAGATTTGTGATATTGGTTATTTGAGCGAGCTGTGTAAAGCCAATGATATTTTACTGGTCGTTGATAATTGCTTTGCCACGCCTGCATTGCAGCGCCCATTAGATTTGGGTGCTGATGTGGTCATTCATTCTGCGACCAAATATTTAGACGGACAAGGTCGGGTATTGGGGGGCGCATTGGTCGGCAGTGATAAGCTGATGCAAGAGGCATTTACCGTGGTGCGCTCAGGTGGTATCAGCATGAGCCCATTTAACGCGTGGGTCTTTACTAAAGGGCTTGAGACGCTGAAGTTACGTATGCAAGCGCATTGTCAAAATGCCAATCAAGTGGCAGAATTCTTAGTCAATCATCCTAATGTCAGTACCGTACATTTTTCAGGATTAAGCAATCATCCCGCTCACGAATTGGCTACGCGCCAACATCATATGAAAGGTGGTTATGGTGCTATCATGGGCTTTGAAGTTAAGCCGTCGGCTAGCTCTGATTTAAAGGACTCTGATCCAAAAGCTGCTGCTTGGCATGTGATTGACTCAACGCAAATGCTGTCTATTACCAATAATTTGGGTGATGCCAAGACCACGATTACCCATCCAGCGACCACCACCCACTTTCGCCTGACGCCTCAGGCGCGCGCAGAAGCAGGTGTCAACGATAGCCTTATCCGTTTGTCAGTGGGTTTGGAAGATGTGGAAGATATCATCAAAGATTTGGCGCGTGGTTTAGACAGTTTGTAAAGATAACGGTATAATCGCTGTTAGCATTTTATTTTAGTAAAATACCAATCATTTATGATTAAAAACAAAAGAGGCAACTATGAATATTCAAGCATTGATGCAACAAGCACAAACGATGCAAAAGAAAGTTGAAGCAAACGTTGAAAACGCTAAGAAAGAATTGGCCAATAAAGAAGTACACGCCGAAGCGGGCAGTGGTCTAGTAAAAGTAACTATGACGGGTCGTCATGTGGTTAAGCGTTTAACCATCGACCCAAGTTTATTGGAAGATGAGCCAGATATGATCGAAGACTTAATCGCTGCTGCGATCAATGATGCGGTGCGTCAAGCAGATGAGCTATATGAAGAAACCATGGCTGGTGCGACCTCAGGTATGGGTTTACCACCAGGTATGCAAGGTATGTTCTAAATAGCTAGATTTCAAGCGCTAAGTTTTTAAAGCCGAAAATTTTAAAGACTAATTTTTTAAAAACAAAGCCGTTAAATATTAATCTTTTAAGCGCGAAAAACTGCGGATTGAGCACAAAAACGGGGTTGTTATCGACATGATACGACCCCATTTTTATAGCTAAGATTTATAAATTAAGTTAAATAAAGGAAGTTACTTTGCTGACAGCCAAATTTGATCAGCTGGTCAAACAGCTGCGTATTTTGCCGGGCGTGGGGCAAAAAAGTGCCCAACGTATGGCGCTGCATCTACTCACTAAAAAACGTCCCCAAGGCATGGCGCTTGCCCAAGCGCTTGATGAGGCGATGCGTGATATCGTCGAATGCCAGCGTTGCCACAGCTTTAGTGATGAGGCGGTTTGTCCATTATGCCAAGACCCAAGGCGTGATGATGGACTATTATGCGTGGTGGAAACCGCCGCAGATGTGATGGCTATCGAACAAACGGCAGGCTATCGTGGACGCTACTTTGTGTTAGGTGGTCACTTATCACCGATTGATGGCATTAGTGCCGATGATTTAAATATTGAGCAGCTGGTCTGGCGTGTCAAACAAGAGCCAGTTGAGGAGTTAATACTGGATACTGGCACCACTGTCGAAGGGCAGACTACCGCCCACTTTATCAGTGAAGCGGTCAGTCGTCATGTCAATAAAGTGACGCGTTTGGCGCAAGGCGTGCCCATGGGCGGTGAGCTTGAGTATCTTGATAGTATGACCCTTGGCCAAGCCATGCAAAATCGTTCTTTCTTATAGTATTCTTTATAGTAATTCCATAAATTCTCTATAAAAACCAAGTCTTGTCCATTTTATTTGATGAAATTGTTATAATTGCTTTCTTATTTATTTTTATTAAGACGCAATTTAGCGTTTTATTTTCTCCTATTTATGCAGGTATCTGCCCGTGTCCAACCATGCTTCAACAGCTCCAGTCGCTGCCACCCAATCAAACCACTCAGACAATTCTACTGCTACTGATGATGAACCTTCAAAGCTATCAATTAATAATGAGGTAGCGCCAGCAGATTTGCCGCCAGAGCCGGATATCGATGCGCTATTGGACATTGCTGATGAAGCTGCTGTCACTTGGGTGCGTCAGCAAGATGGTTTGGCTGAAGTTATCGATGCCTTGGCGACTTGCGGGCGAGTGGCCTTAGATACTGAATTTATCAAGCGCGATACTTATTATCCACGTTTGGCATTGGTGCAGCTCAACACTGGCAATCATGTTTATTTATTGGATGCTCCGCAATTGCAATTGGCTGAGCTGTGGCAGGCACTGATGAAAGTAGATGTTGCTATTTGGCATGCGTGCGGTGAGGATTTAGGGATTTTTTATCTGCTATCAGGTTGTCCGCCATTGACCAATATCTTTGATACGCAAATTGCCCTATCTTATTTAACGGGTCAATTACAAATGGGCTATCAGCAGGCGCTTGATGACCAGCTAGATATGCACATTGATAAGGAGCATAGTCAGTCAGATTGGTTGCAACGTCCGCTATCAGATGAGCAAGAGCAATATGCGATTGATGACGTAAGATTTTTGCCAGCGCTTTATTTGAGCCTTGAGTATGAGTTAAAAAAGAAAGGTTTATACGATTATGTATGGGCGGACTGCCAGCTTTATGCTAGTGATTTATATGACGCGCAGCATGTTGAAGACGAGGCGATGTATCTAACGATGGCGGATTATCGTTATACCTCTGAGCAAATGGCTATACTACAAGCGGTTGCGACGTGGCGTGAGGAACTGGCGCGTTCTACCAATCAGCCGCGTACCTTTGTGATAAAAAAACAAGCAGTGCGCGAGATTATCACTGAAAAACCAAACACTATGCGTGAGCTGGCGCATAAGACAACTATGCATCGTAGCATGCTACGCTTATATGGCGACGAGCTACTGAAAGTAATCAAAGACGCCAAAAACCTGCATCCTGCTGAGCATCCAGACTGTCTATTACCGCCGTATCGCTCAAAAAATAAAGTGCTATCAAAAGCGGTGCAACAAGCAATAGACGACCAAGCAGAAAAAACCGGCGTACCGGCTAGTGTCTTGATGCGTAAAAAATGGCTAGGGCAATTATATGAAGTGATTGCTTTTGATAAAGACCTAAGTGAATTACCAGAGGGGCTAAAAGGCTGGCGCAATGACTGGGTGATGCAAACCTTGATTCCGGTGATTCAAGCGCATAAAACCGAGTTGCAGCAGGGTATGGGTGTCAATGTTCGATAAGCAATAAAGATTAGAATTTATAAGTGCTTAAGCTCGCTATGGTTAAACTTTCCATGTTGTAAAAAATATTTGGTTTGTGCGGCCACTGTTTTATCGACCAGCATGCCAGTATGAGAGACTGGTAAAATAATGTGATCGGTGGCTGCCTCTATTTTGGTTTCTTCTATATATACTGTGCCATCGTGTAGTAGATGTTCTACTGATAGCATGTTGTCTGCCTGACGCAGTTTGCGATTATGATATTGCAGAAACAACTGCCCCAAACCGTAAGGGCGATTACCGGCAATTACGCCTAAGGTAAGATGCTCCGGTAAAGGTGCGACGGTGCCATCTAGTGCATCGATGTATGAGCGTCCCACCACAGCTGGGGTCAAGCGCCAAATATAATCTGCACAAACACTGCCTAAATGCGGTGTCCCAAGTGTCACACAGCGTCCAATTTGCCATTGTGGATATTCATTAACAAAATTACGAATAATCAAACCACCCAAACTATGACCGACCAAATCTATCGGTTGGTCTGGACGATGATGAGTTTCTAGCCAGTCATTTAGGCGGGCGCTATTGGTTTTGATGCTATCACGCATACTACGATAGCCATACTGATGGGTGTCAAATCCTGCTACTTGCAAGCGTTTGGCCAATGGCCGCATAATCCAAGCCGTTTGATGCAGACCATGAATCAGAATAACGCGGCTTTTTTGTTTAGGTGCTTTTTGTTGCATATCTTTTTGTGTCATCACAGTGTCCAAATGAGTAATATCATAATATTTATTATCGATGCTTGTTTATTAAAATAAGCGGACAGACAGGTTCTTTTATATTAACTCTTTAGGAGTAAAGGTTGTCAAATTATCTAGGGTCTTTTTTCTTAATATCCGCGGTTCTATCGCTATCAGGGTGCGTCAGTCAAGAGTTAGAAAAGCCTGTGTCTGTTCTCGCAAGCGTACCAATAGTGAGCCAACCGTTAGTAGTTGAGCCACCTCTGCAAATTGCTACTTGGTCACCAACTAAATATAACGGTCGATTTACCGCTATGGTATCTGGATATTTAACAGTTGTTAATAACAGTCTTGCTTTGACTAGGGATAGTAAAGAGCTAACGACGAAAGACAATACATATTTATTGGTATTAGCGGATGATTCATTTTCGTGGGATGCAGATAAAGAGATTCTATTGTTTGAAGGAAAGCCTTATAAGATTGGCGATGAGCTTTATCTTGGTGGCGGGGCATTTACTTATCCTAATGCTAACATTACAGATCAGGTAAAAGTGAACTGGATAGAATGTGGCTTAGATAAAGGTTGGTTAGGTGGTTAATCCTAAGCAACAGCGAAAAACGTTGACATTCTATATGCAAAATAAAAACCTCCAAATCAGCTGCTGACTTGGAGGTTTATTTTTATATTAACTGTTTATAGTTGTTTGAAAACTACATGTAGTTTTCGATACTTGGGCAAGAACACATGAGATTCTTATCACCATAGGCATCATCAACACGTGCCACACTCGGCCAGAACTTATTGGCGCGGATGTATGGCAGTGGGAATGCGGCGGTATCACGGCTGTACGGATGCGACCATTCGCTGCTGGTAATCATCGCCGCAGTATGCGGTGCGTTGACCAATGGGTTGTCCTCTAACGTCCAACCATCGTCACCGGCTTTGGATTTCAGCGCTTCGGCTTTGATGGATTTTAGCGCACTGATAAAGCGATCTAACTCTTCTTTCGACTCAGACTCAGTTGGCTCAATCATCAAAGTGCCCGCGACTGGGAAGCTCATCGTTGGTGAGTGGAAACCATAATCCATCAAGCGCTTGGCGATATCGCTTTCACTGATGCCAGTTTCTTCTTTTAACGGGCGAATATCGATGATACATTCGTGAGCGACGCGGCCGTTTTTGCCGGTATAAAGCACAGGGTAATGGTCTTTAAGCTGCGCGGCAACATAGTTGGCATTTAACAGCGCCAGCTCAGTGGCTTTTAGCAAACCATCACGGCCCATCATGGCAATATACATCCATGAGATAGGTAAGATGCTTGCCGAACCATAAGGTGCTGCTGATACGGCTGAAAAATCATTTTGCGCGTTATGTACCGGGCTAATAGTATGGCTAGCGATAAACGGTGCCAAATGTGACTTCATGCCAATAGGGCCCATGCCTGGACCGCCGCCGCCATGTGGGATACAGAAAGTCTTGTGCAAGTTCATGTGTAGTACGTCAGCACCAACATCAGCAGGCTGCATCATGCCGACCTGCGCGTTCATGTTAGCACCGTCCATATAGACTTGACCGCCATGCTTATGAATCAAATCACAAATATGACGGATACCTTCTTCAAACACACCGTGCGTTGATGGGTAAGTAATCATCAAGGCACCTAAATTGGTGCTATGCTCTTCACATTTAGCGGTTAAGTCGTCGATATCAACGTTACCATTGTCATCAGTTTTGACCACCACCACTTGCATACCCATCATCATGGCAGTAGCAGGGTTGGTACCGTGCGCTGACATTGGAATCAAGCAAACATCACGGTCAGTTTCGCCCAATGATTCATGGTAACGACGGATTGCTAATAAACCAGCATATTCGCCTGAAGCGCCAGAGTTTGGCTGCATAGACACTTCATCAAAACCGGTGATGGCTTTAAGTTGCTCTTGCAAACTATCAATCATAGCGATATAGCCAGTGACTTGATCACGCGGTGCAAATGGATGCACATTGGCAAATTCAGGCCATGTAATAGGTAGCATTTCACTGGTAGCATTCAATTTCATGGTACAGCTACCAAGTGAAATCATACTACGGTTCATCGCCAAATCTTTATCTTCAAGCGACTTTAAGTAGCGCAGCATTTCATGTTCGGTATGATGCGAGTTAAATACTGGATGGCTCAAGATGTCATCAGTACGCAAGTGAGCGCTATCGAGTGATACGCTAGCTGTTTCAGGTAAATCGTGTGATTTGCTAACAAATAGCTGAGTTAAAACGTTAAAGTCTTGCTCATCACTGATTTCACTGAACGCGACGCCAAGCTTACTGTCGCCCAAACGCCATAAGTTATAACCAACATTGTCCGCATTTTCAAAAATCTGCGTCGCAAGATTTTCTGAACCACAATCAACCACGACGGTATCAAAGAATTGATCATGTACCACGTTTAGATTGTTATCGTTAGCTTCTTTAATAACGTTCGCAAAGGCAGTGGCAAACGCATGAATACGTGTCGCAATGCGCTTGACGCCATTTGGACCATGATAAACGGCGTACATACCAGCTAAGTTAGCAAGCAAGACTTGCGAAGTACAGATGTTTGAGTTGGCTTTTTCGCGGCGGATATGCTGCTCGCGAGTTTGCAGTGCCATACGTAATGCAGTATTGCCTTGCGAGTCTTTTGAGACGCCAATGATACGACCAGGGGCTGAGCGTTTGGCTTTATCAGAGAATGCAAAGTAGGCGGCATGTGGGCCACCAAAGCCCATTGGAATACCAAAACGCTGGGTACTACCCAATGCCACGTCTGCGCCCATATCGGCTGGTGATTTTAATAACACCAAGCTCATGATGTCACTCACGACACTCACATAAGTTTTATTTTTCTTCACCGCCGCGATAACGTCGGTTAAGTCTTTTACATCGCCTTCTTGACCGACGTATTGGAAAATAGCACCGAAATAATCGCCTGATTTAGCCAATTCGAAATCACCAACGATTACTTCCCAACCAAAGTATTTGGCACGAGTATTGATGACATCTAAGGTTTGCGGGTAGATACGGTCATCAACAAAAAACTGCGTTGATTTGCTTTTGCTTACACGCTTTGACATGGCCATCGCTTCTGCCGCAGCAGTTGCTTCGTCAAGTAATGAGGCACCAGCAAGCTCAAGACCCGTTAAATCAATACATACTTGTTGGAAGTTAAGCAGGGCTTCTAGGCGACCTTGGGCAATTTCTGCTTGATAAGGGGTATAAGCGGTGTACCAGCCTGGATTTTCAAGAACGTTGCGTTGAATGACCGCTGGCATACGCACTGGCGAGTAGCCCTGACCGATATAGCTCTTATTAACCGTGATGTCGTCTGCCATGGTACGCAATTTAGCAAGCGCAGCATGCTCACTCATTGCCACTGGCAAATCTAGCTCTTTATGCAAGCGCACTGGCTCAGGAACCGTATCATTGATAAAGCTTGCCATATCGTTATAACCAATCGCACTGAGCAAATCAGCTTGTTTGGCATCATTTGAGCCCAAATGACGATAGACAAATTCAGCTTCGTTGAATAAACCTTTGAAAGTATCAAACGTTGGGTTTTGAGAGATAGTCATAACAGTCCTTGATAAAAGGGATGATAAAGGAGATGGCTAAAATAACTGATAATAAATAATGACGGCTTACGTTTTTATACGTAATGCACAAACTGTTCTTGGTCAAAGCGGAACTGGGTGTTGTAGACACCATTATCAGCACGCTCGCCAGCACCAATCATCATAATGATATGGTGATCGTCGCTTAAATTTAATAAGCGCTTCATAGCAGGCTCATCAAAGCCGCCCATCGGACAGCTATCAAAACCGTGCGCGCGTAGGGCAAGCATTAGGTTTTCAGCTGCAAGAGCAGTATTGTTGGTAGCCCAGTTTTTGGTGTCTTCAAAGGTGTAATAAGGTGATTTGATCGGACCTTTTACTCGTCTGACCACCTGCGTCGCGCCCCATTTAGCTGCTGAGATTACATTGACCGGTCCTCGCAAGAAGTCCATGGTCACAACTTTGTTATAGTAGTCTTTGACCTTTTTTGGCACTGGCGTATCGGGGTATTCACGTAAGATTTGCTTGGCGTGATCTTGCCAGATATCCGTACGCGCAACGACCGCGATTAAGCGAGCTGAAGTTTTTGCCGCGTTTTGATTCATGCAGTTTTTTACCGCGCGTTTGCGCTTGTCCGCATCATCAATCACATAAAATTCCCACGGCTGTAGATTGCTCGAGTTCGGCGCGAGTATGGCCAAACGCAGACAATCTGCTAACACGTCATCCGGTATCTTTGTGTCGGTAAAGCGACGAACGGAACGACGTGATTCAACCACTTCGCGAAACGCTTGTAGCTGCGGGGTATTATCAGGCGTGGCAAAGCTTGCTTGAGAACTTGCTTGCTTATCAGTGCTAGAGGTCATATTAGAATCCATACTGGGAATTGAATGATCAACTTAGGTCAGTATTGAGTGTCTCTTTTCAATAGTGTCTGACAAGTGATGAATACGAGTAAATCGAATAGCAGTTGGCAGTAGTCAATTGAGCGATAAATATTTTAGATAAATGCGTACAGATATCGGCTGACGCCAATATCTGTCATAACAAGTTATATTTTTCAAGCTACATTTTTTAAGGTTGCAAATAGTGATATTTTATTTCAGTCAAATACCGCTTTTAAAGGGATGAGCAAAGCTGCTGATATTACAGCTCGTTTTCGTACTCATCAGCAGTCAGCAGCGCTTCGTAGTCAGCGATGTTGTCAGGCTTCATTCTAAAGAACCAACCTTCACCGTATGGGTCAGAGTTGATGATTTCCGGATCGTCTTCTAGTGCTTCGTTGATCGCAACGACTTCACCTGAGATAGGCGCGTAAACGTCAGAGGCCGCTTTTACTGATTCTACTACTGAGATTTCGTCATCAACAGCGATGATGTCACCCACGTCTGGCAATTCAACAAATACCACGTCACCCAATAGGTCTTGAGCATGGTCAGTGATACCAACAGTGATAGTACCGTCGTCTTCTAGGCGTAGCCACTCGTGGCTGGCGATGTATTTTAGTTCTGCTGGGATATTGCTCATGGTCTCTCTCCTAAGTGATAGAGGATGGTTTACAAAAATAGTGGAAGCTAATAATAGAATTTATAATGCCTACGCGTCAAACTGTTGCTTACCATTACGGACAAACGGTAGCTTAAGCACACGTACATCAACGAACTTACCTTTGCCGCGCAAATCGACTTGCACGCTATCGTCATCTGATAAGCTGGCAGGTACACGGGCAATAGCGATGGAGTTTTTTAGGCTCGGTGAGAAGGTGCCACTGGTAATCAGACCAGTTTGCTCATTGTCTGATCCTTGATTGATAGTCACAGTCATGCCTTCACGCAATACACCGCGCGTCGTCAATAGTAAGCCAACTTGTTTCATGGCGGTGTTGTCGTCTTTTGCTTGTTGGCGTTTACTTACTAAGGCTTCACGACCGATAAAGTCACGCTCGTCTTTTAGCGCCAGTGTCCAGCCCATGTTGCACTCATAAGGGCTGATATCTTCGTCCATGTCATGACCATAGAGGTTCATGCCCGCTTCCATACGCAAGGTATCACGCGCACCAAGGCCCGCAGGTTTAACACCGTTGGCTTTTAATTGCTCAAAGAAATCTGGGGCATCGTCGCCATGCATAATCACTTCGACACCATCTTCACCCGTGTAGCCCGTACGAGCAACAAACCAATCCGTGCCTTCGATGTCTGTCAAGTCAGCACCAACGAAAGGTTTAAGACCAGCCAAGGTATCGGCCCAACTTGGTTTGGTTTGCGCTAGCTTTTCAACGGCATTTGGGCCTTGAACGGCAATCATGGCAAGCTCTGGGCGCTCGGTGATGGTGATATCGAAACCTTCAGCGACTTTTTCAAATTGTGCCATGTCTTTATCGCGAGTGGCAGCGTTTGAGACGATACGATATTCGGTCGCGTCTTCATTCATTAGGTAGACGATTAAATCATCGATGATGCCGCCTTGCTCATTGAGCATACCTGAATAAAGCGCTTTACCAACGGTCTTTAGTTTATCGACATCATTGGCCAGTAACTTTTGTAGCCATGCTTTGGTATCGCTACCTTTAACATCGGCGACAACCATATGTGAGACATCAAACATACCGGCATCGGTACGCACCGCTTCATGTTCTTCGATTTGTGAACCATAATGGATTGGTAATTCCCAACCAGAAAAATCCACCAGTTTGCCATCACTATCAACGTGAGACTGGTAAAGAGGCGTGCGTTTAGGGGCTGAGGTGTTAGTGTTTTGAGTGTCAGTCATGACAAATCCTTATGTGAACATCAGTTATACTCGGTAGAGTAATGAGCGATGTGCATTATCATAGTAACGAGAAGCAATATTGCAGGGTGCAAGCATTGCAACCAAGGGTAGCACAGAAAAAATAGAACAATACGCCAAACAGACGTTGAACGTCGGTTTAAGCAAAAGCCCTATCTGTCCTGTGACCTGAGATTTTCAACACGAACCATCATTTTTTGTCTAAGCATTTGCTTGCGGAACAATAGCAATGATGTCGCATTTTCTCCCCTTCGGTGGGTAAGGCGTCGTCCGCACTTACCGCTCTCCAGATTTGTTATGCCTTGTATTTGGGTGTGCTACGCGATTGATGGTAGACAGCGAAACAGTCGTGGCATGTGTTTTTCAGTCCTTTTACCTGAGCGATTGGCAGGGTGGATGCGCCTTCGGTGGTCTTGTCGCAATGATTAATGCAAATCATTAAATGAGCGCACTCGATATCGCGCTAAAGACTCTCTCCTGAAAAACGCTTTTATTATGAAAGGTTAATGGTTTTTTTACAAGCCACCGCATGCATTAAAGTGAATAATTTAACCAAAATGCGCTTTTCTAGAGATATTGAGGTAAATAAACCGCTAAAAAAGCCAATTTCTTGCACTTCTATAAGGCAAAATTAAGTCATCAAAAGCTATCTATGCAAAACCTGCTACGCAAAGCTACTATTGAAAATCAGACAAATTATGCTAGGCTAGCAGCCATTATTCCTATCTTTCTTATTCATTTAATTTAAGCTATTTAGTAGCAGTCATTTAATAGCGATTTTGATAGATGATTTTAACCTTTAGTGTGCAATAGGTGTCTTTATGCATTGCGATATTTATAAGTTTCCCAAGCACGATGATATGTATGTTTACATCGCGCGTCCTGATTATCCTGACGATACCGACGAGATTAAAGACTGGCTTGGGGTATTACCTAAAGACTTCCGCGCAGGCTTAGGGCGTAGTCAGTTTGTAATGCATTTAGACTTGGCAACCACGCCAACGCTTGCTCGTGTCGATAAAGAAGAAGTATTGGCAAAGTTAAACTCGCAAGGGTATTTTGTACAAATGCCACCACAAGATGTTATGCGCCGCCAAGCAGAATTACGCGCTCGTGAAGCACAAGACAATATTTATGACTAATGGGCATTTTTTAAAGAGAGTTTTATAGCAAGGTGATTTAAGACGGTGTCCGATTATAGAAGACACTGATAGGCAAGTGGTAATAAGTAGGTAAGTAGCGAACCGCCAATTGCTAAAAAACGTTACTAAGCAGTGGCCAGCATGCATTTTATTCGGAAGTCGTGATAAACTAGCAGGCCATATACGTGACAAAATACAATATATGGCAAGACAGACTTAAAGACTTAGATACATTGGCTTAAAGACCTAGGCTTAAAAACAAAAAAGTGACGCACGATTTATCAACGTAGGTAACTAAACACGCATGGACTGGTTAAAAGGTATTGTAAGCAGCTTACCGCTGGAAGCCATTAGTGATATTCTCGGTGAGATTACGATTTGGTGGGGGCAGCTGGTAAAAGATGTGCCAGCCGCAGACTTACCTATGTATGCGTATCTTGGCGGCGTCATTATCGTTTTGATACTCTGGGTATTGGTTGCTCGCGTTTTGCCGCGCCCACTCGGCGGCATGAGTTGGATGATATTATTTGCTGTTTTGCTTGCTCCAGGTACAGCGCTTGGTGATCCCAGCGTGATTGCACCGGCCAGTATCAGTGTTGTCTACGCTATTATGATGAAAGATACGGCTGGCGCGATTGCTAATATGTTACCTATACTCGTTGTATTGGTCGTGGGCTTGTTTGTTGGTTTTGTTTGGCAACTGATACGCGGCGCGTTTGAGTCAAGTTTAGATAAAGCACGCAGCCGTACCGCAGAAGATACGCAAGCGACTATGCAGCTAACTACAGGTAACTACTTGGTAGACGATGCTAGTTTAGTCGAGCCATCTAATAATTCAGCATTGATGTCTAAACCTGAAATTGCCAAACCTGAAATGGTTAAAACTGGAATAAGTAAGACAGAAGCTAGTTTAGCAAAAGGCGATAAGCTATCGAAACGAGCTGAGAATGATAAATCTGACCAGCTTTAGAATAATATTAGATTTGATTGACTAAGATAGAAGACACCCTGCGTGTCTTTTTTTATGCCAAGCCGTTTTTATTTGTGAGCAACTGCGAACGCATGAGTATTTTGGCAATCAATGTAGCTGTGCTAGTCTAATTCATTATTTATCATGCAAAAGTTGCCTTTCAATCCTCTAATCTATAACAATAACTGAGACTTAATTTATGACCACCACGACTGATAAAACCAAGAAAAGCTTTACTGGTACGCAAAACTATATTGCTACCGATGACTTACAACTGGCAGTCAACGCGGCAATGACGCTACAAAAGCCGCTACTTATCAAGGGTGAGCCTGGTACCGGTAAGACGTTACTCGCTGAAGAAGTTGCTGAAAGTCTGGGTATGCCGCTGATTACGTGGCACATTAAATCAACCACCAAGGCTGAGCAAGGGCTGTATGAGTACGATGCGGTATCGCGCTTAAGAGACTCTCAATTGGGCGATGATAAGGTGTATGAGATTGGCAACTATATTAAGCCCGGTAAGCTATGGGAGGCCTTTACTAGCAGCGAGCGCAGTGTGTTATTGATTGATGAGATTGATAAAGCTGATATCGAGTTCCCGAATGACTTGCTGCATGAGCTCGATAAAATGTCGTTTTATGTCTATGAGACAGGCGAGACCATCACCGCCGAGCAGCGTCCAGTCGTTATTATTACCTCAAACAATGAAAAAGAGCTGCCAGATGCATTTTTGCGTCGTTGCTTCTTTCATTATATCGACTTCCCAGAAGAAGCAACCATGCGTCAAATCATTGAGGTGCATTTCCCTAATATTCAAGAAAAATTGGTCAATGATGCGCTCGATATCTTTTATAAGCTGCGTAATGTCCAAGGGCTTAAAAAGCCACCATCAACCTCAGAATTGGTCGATTGGTTAACGTTGCTACTGGCTGACGATATGGCGCAAGCAGAGTTAGAAGAAAACTTGCGCGGTGAGAAGTCTATTCCGCCGTTATATGGTGCGCTGCTCAAAAACGAAGCCGATGTGAATTTATTGCAGCGTTTTGCCAATATGATGCGTCGTTAAGCGATAAACCATTTGTCATGATTAAAGCTCATGATTGAAGTTAATAAACGGCTTCACTCGTCACCATATCAGCCAATAAGCGATGCGACTCTTATGTTTATCAAATTGTTCTATACCCTACGTACTTACGGCGTGCCTGTCAGTACGCGCGAGCTACTTGATCTAAATGCTGCGTTAGATCAAGGGCTGATGATGCAGCCACATTCTGAAAACCCAGAACTGTCTACCTTTGCCAGCCGCGAAGACATGTATAGGCTGATTCGACTTTGCATGGTTAAAGATGAGCGCCATTTTGATAAGTTTGATCGCGCCATGGCAGATTATTTTGAAGGGGTCGATAGCCTTGATATGGATGAGCTATTGGCTAAGCTGACTGATATCCCTAAAGAATGGCTAGATCTCAAGCTCGACCCAAAAAATCTGACCGAAGAGCAGCGGCGCTTGCTGAAAAAATACGGCTCATTAGAGGAATTGATGAAAGCGCTCGAAGAGCGTCTTAAAGAGCAAAAAGAGCGTCATCAAGGTGGTAGTAAATGGGTCGGCACTGGCGGCACCTCACCATTTGGGGCTTATGGTGATCATCCAGAAGGGGTTCGCGTTGGTGGAGAATCGCGTAAGCGTAGCGCCGCTAAAGTCTGGGAGCAGCGTAAATATCGCAATCTTGATGATGATAGTCAGCTTGGTACGCGCCAAATTCAGATGGCACTGCGGAATTTACGCCAGTTTGCGCGTACCGGTAGCGCCGATGAGCTAGACATTCATGAGACTATTAAGCGCACCGCAAAAAAAGGCGTGCTCGATATTCATATGCAAGCTGAGCGTCGCAACCGCGTCAAAGTGCTGATGCTATTTGATGTTGGTGGCAGTATGGATATCCATGTGGAAGCTTTAGAAAAACTGTTTTCTGCCGCTAGAAATGAATTTAAAACCTTAGAGTTTTTTTATTTCCATAACTGTTTGTACGACTATGTTTGGAAGGACAACGAGCGTCGCCATAGTGCACCGATGCCTACCTTTGAGCTACTGAACAAGTATGGTAGAGAATATCGGGTAATATTCGTTGGAGATGCGTCGATGTCGCCGTATGAGCTGATGACGGTCGGCGGTAGTGTCGAATATATGAATAATGAGGCGGGTATCGTATGGCTCAAGCGGGTATTGGCGCATTTTGATAAAGTCGCTTGGCTCAATCCTGAGAATCCTGCGTATTGGAATTATACGCAAACCATCGTTGAGATTAAAAAACTCTTCGACAATAAAATGTATCCGATGACCTTGCATGGGGTAGAGGAGATGACCAATTATCTGGCGCGCTAATTGATAACTGTAAGAATCATTTGCTTTATTTATTATTGAAACACTCATAAAAATAGCCGCTGTAAAATATAGCGGCTATTTTTTGTTCTTACTCTTTCTTCTCTAATTCTTTGTTTCTGTCAGCCCAATCATTACACCCATCTCTTTTTTATCCTGCTTGTCGATGATCGGTGCATAGAGTGCTGAAGCAATACCACCATCTAAAAATAATGCATTTGGACAGTTTAATTCATCTTTAAACAGCGCAGCAAATTGATAAAAGCTTACCGGAGCTTCACTATTAACAAATTGTATACTGCCATCACTGCAAACACCGGCACCATTACGCAGCTTAAGCGAGGTACTGTCAGGATTGAACTGTGGGTGAATCTCATTATTAATGACCAACATAGGACCTGATTGCGTCGCATACCAAGGTTGTGCGCTGCCACTTTTGAGCTGCTCATTTAAAGCGTTGCTTTCAGTAATTTGCACCTCGCCACACTTATCCCACCACATCACGCCATTGGGCAATAGATGGAAGTTACCGCCGCCTTCGTTAAGGTTTAACGCGCGCAGCTCTTTACCTTCGATAACGGTATAGCCAATCGGGGCATAATTTTCATTATACATGCCTGCATTCATGGCAAAATTCAGCGTTTGGTTAGAGGGCAGTGACGCTAATAAAGTATCGAAAGTTAGCAGTGGCTGGTTGTTATTAGCACTGCTATCCGCTTGCTGCCAAAACAGCTGTAATGAATAGCGTGGGTCTGATAACGTCTGCGCTTCGATACGACAAACGCTATAAGCAAGGGGCATTTTTTGCGACTGACATGACCAGTTCTCGCTATCATTGCTTATCGCGTCATTGTTTACATCGTCTATTGGCTGACAGGCGCTGATGCTTAATGCAACGAGCGCTGCCGTCAACAGTGAGTAAGATAAATTAAAAATAGAACTTGGCATCGATGACTTATCTTTATGGTAGGGATAAAGTTTATCTGTCTTAAGGATTTAATGACCTTTAATCATCTAGTGATGGAATTTCACGAAAAGTATTATTGACGTTACCAATTAATAAACCACCATCGATAAGATCTACCGAATCATCTGGGTGCAAGTTTGTAGGGGCACTGGTTTCTTTACCTCGATCACGCGAGTCTTTGTTATAAGCAATCAGCGCATCATTATTGGCGAGGAAGCTATCAGGATTTGCCATGACCCACATTTGGTTAAAGACGTCGGCACGGGCATTTTGCTCAAGCAATGCGCCTTGGTCGGCAAAGTAAAAGAACTTCGATAACAGCTTGATTTGGCCATCGTCCAAACGGCGCGCAATATGATAAGGCTGCAACTGGCTTGGATGCTGAAGACCAACCGCGCCCACGATACTGGCAAGTGATTTAAGGGTGTTTTTATGGAAGCTTGCCACGCGCTCAGCTTTACTTGGCACATCGAGCGCTTTTTGACGATATGGATCTTGGGTCGCAACCCCTGTCGGGCAGGTATTGGTATGACATGAGCGCGATTGAATACAACCAACGGCAAACATAAAACCGCGCGCTGAGTTACACCAATCAGCACCTAGCGCAATCATACGCGCAATATCAAAGCCTGAAACGATTTTACCACTGACGCCAATTTTAATCTTGTCGCGGATACCAGCACCAACCAAGGTATTATGAACTAACATAAACCCTTCGACCATTGGCATACCAACGTTGTCCATAAATTCCACGGGCGCTGCGCCTGTACCGCCTTCTGCGCCATCGATCACGATAAAGTCAGGATAGTTATCCGTCTCTATCATAGCTTTCACGATTGCCATAAACTGCCACGGTTGACCGACACACAACTTAAAGCCGACGGGCTTGCCACCTGATAAATCACGCAGCTGCTGCCAAAAAGCAACCAACTCGCGTGGTGTATTAAATGCGCTGTGCGACGAGGGCGAGACGCAATCTTGTCCGAGCGGCACTTCGCGTGTCTCAGCGATTTCGGGGGTGATTTTTTCTGCTGGCAATACGCCGCCTTGACCAGGTTTTGCGCCTTGTGAGAGTTTAATCTCAATCATTTTTACTTGTGGGTCGACCGCTTTTTCGGCAAAGGATTGTGCATCAAAATTACCATTTGCATCACGGCAACCAAAATAACCTGTACCCAGCTCCCAAATCAAATCGCCACCGAACTTACGATGATAAGGGCTAATCGCGCCTTCGCCAGTATCATGAGTAAAGCCGCCCATTTTTGCGCCTTGATTGAGCGCCATAATGGCATTGGCTGATAAACTACCAAAACTCATCGCTGAGATATTAAATACTGACATATCATGCGGCTGCTGACAACGCTCACCGCCGACGATAATACGAAAGTCTTTATTTTCTAAAGGTTGACTGACGGCTGATTGTAAAAACCATTCTTTACCGTGCGCGTATAAATTATCAAGCGTACCAAAAGCATTGGTATCACTGACATTTTTGGCACGTTGATAAACCAGCGCGCGCTGCTGGCGTGAAAACGGCACTTGTTCTTTGTCATTTTCTAATAAATATTGACGAATCTCAGGACGGAAGTCTTCAAGCACATAGCGAATATGACCAGCAACCGGATAGTTTCTTAAGATGGCATGCTTTGATTGTATGACATCATAAATTCCCAAACATACACCCAGCCCGCCAAGAATGATCAGCCACCAATTCATCAATAACAGCCCTGCTATAAACAACAAGGCGGCGGCGGCAAAAGTACTATAGCGCAACATGACGCCGACTAAATAAGGAGAGTCATGTTTGGGTTTTGGATTTAGATTGGTACGAGATTGGGGCATAACGATACTCAACAGTGATACGTAAATAATAAAAACGCGACGGTAAGAAAATAAACCCTCAATAACAAAATAACCATGTCATAAACATGGTTATTGAGTGTGGTTTAAATGCTTAAATTTATCGCGTACATCATACACATATGATATCACTGCGACGGTTTAATTGGGTAACAGAGTGCTAATTTTGCTCTCAGAATGACGGTTTTTAGACGTAAACTGCTTCGATTAATTATCTTAAACGATATTCTGCTGACGCTTTGGCGCAGCAGATAAGAAAATGGCATTCAGTGGCATTAGCGAAAAGGTGCAAAGTATTAAAACTAAGATTGAAACCGACTGTCAGTGTCTGGTGGTAAGGTCTAAATAGTGCCTTGTGAGCGGTGACGGGTGCAGGACATGAGTAGTAAAAAAGCGTCTGCCCGCAACGCGTGACGGACACTACAGTATATTTTCAACCCCCTGCTGTGTAGGTTTGGGGTCTGACACTCGCCCAGTCGGTTCCAAAGAGGCAGTCCATGCACTTATATAAAGCACATAGAAAATTCTAAAACTAACAGTTCAAAAGGTAGTTATTCAACAAGGTCAATTTGCCAGTTATTGGCTTGAATGACAATATTAATCTTGCGTAGTTTCATTGCAATGTCATCGGCTTGCTTTTGTAAGTCTGCAACCGAAACCATAACACGCCATTTAATCTCGCGAGGGCTATAACGGTCAACCTCGCTGCCCGTAGCTTCAATGGTCTCCATTAATAATTTATGACGCATTTCTAATGTATCACGCTCGACCAATAGCGTCAGCATCGACTGACCCTTATCGGTCATTGCAATGGCATTGGTACGGTGAATACGTTCAATGAGAATGGATAATTCGGTAATAATTTGGCTGGCTTCAATCATCAGCGCGTTTGGGTCTTCGTTTGGGGTATCGCCTTCTTGGACTTTGACGTTGCTACGAATACGCCCTTTAATTTGGGCGAGCTTCTTTTGCATATCGCTACGGATGAGTAGGGCTTCGGCGAGTTTCATTATTTACTCCAATATTTTTATTATTATTAATATTTACGTTAAAGTTTAACGCTTCTCATCCTTTAACACAAATTACCTGCCACAGCGTATACACCACTTCTACCAAATCACTTTACGCTGTCATCACATTACAAGTATCTTTATACGCCAATGAAAAACAATAAATTCAATCGTCTTTTTTAACCACCACTGCCAATCTTTTCAGCCAATGCCTGCAACTTAGGCACAATCACCGCTGCGTAGTCGTCGCTTTGCCAGTTAGCGCTTGGCACACTGGCATTAAGCGAATAAGCATACTGCCCAGTGGCAACATCATATACCCCAACGGCTACTGCCAATATATCCGTAGAAAAATCACCATCTGATACCGTATAGCCATGCAATCTATAATGCTCTGCAGCGTCAGATAGAGCAGACTGCGCATGGTTATAATCTTCTGTAGATAAGTGCTCTTGTAAGTTATTACGAATTGAAGCCTGTCTCGCTGGCGAGCTAGCTGCATAAAAGGCACGCCCAATAGCGGTAAGGGCGACGGGCACTGCTGAGCCAACTTGCAAATTTACCGATAAGCGAGCAGGGCTACGACAGCAAGCGTGATAGCGCATTTCTCCTTCGACCTCGGTGGCTAAGTTTACCGACACCTCATTGCTGCTGGCAAACTGACGTAATAGTGGCTCAGCTGCCGCGACCATATCATGACGACTCCATGCAGTCGCGCTGAGTCGCACCGCGCTACTGCCCAATTGATACTGTCCGTGCTCGGTTACGCGTAAAAAACCAAGTGTCATCAAAGTATGAATAAGCCGAGTGATAGTCGCTTTTGGCAAATTAGTCATTTGACACAATTGCTGATGACTAAGCTGCTGATGCTGCTCAAACGCCGCTAACAAAGTCAGTCCACGGCCTAAGGCAGTCACAAACTGTCTATCGTTATCTTCCTTACTTTGTGCAAGGACTTTATTGATTCGACCCAGTAATGGGAGAGCCGCTGATACGTTTTTTGTCATTTTGCACTCATTTTCTTTGATAAAGGTTTACAGCGCCGTAAAACTTTGCTTAAATAGATTTAACTTATGAAACTAAGTTTCACACAGCGGAATTAGCAAGTCAATACCTTATGAAGTAAATTTACTCATTAATCACTACTCGTCGGTCAGGATGACTGACATCAAGGAGATCCACATGGCAACATCTACGCGTCCAAGTTTTGACTGGGAAGATTCTTTTTTATTGCGCGATCAGTTGACGGATGAAGAGCGCATGGTAACCGATAGCGCTCGTCAGTTTTTTCAAAACGAGCTCATGCCTGGCATTATTGAAGCGAATCGTAACGAGAAATTTGACCGTAATATCATGCGTCAGATGGGTGAGATGGGTTTGCTTGGCGTCACGATTGAAGGTTATGGCTGTGCCGGTTTATCTAGTGTCGCTTACGGTCTGATTGCCAAGGAAGTTGAAGCGGTTGACTCAGGTTATCGTTCAGCGATGAGTGTGCAATCAAGCTTGGTCATGCATCCTATCTGGGCGTACGGTACTGAAGAGCAACGAGAGAGATATCTGCCAAAGCTTGCTACTGGCGAATATGTGGGCTGTTTTGGTCTGACAGAACCAGATTCAGGGTCAGATCCAGCCTCAATGTCGACACGTGCGCGTGCGGTTGACGGCGGTTATGAGCTGACGGGTAATAAGATGTGGATTACCAACAGTCCTATCGCAGATGTGTTTGTCGTTTGGGCAAAAGACGATGCCGATGAGATTCGAGGTTTTATTTTAGACAAAGGCATGAAAGGTTTGTCAGCGCCGAAGATTGAAGGTAAATTTTCACTGCGTGCTTCAGTCACGGGTGAGATTGTGATGGACAAAGTGTTTGTACCTGAAGCCAATGCTTTCCCAGATATCCGTGGACTCAAAGGGCCGTTTGGTTGCTTAAATAAAGCCCGTTATGGTATCGCATGGGGTGCAATGGGGGCGGCTGAATTCTGCTGGAAAGCTGCCCGTCAGTATACGCTAGACCGTAAGCAATTTGGTCGTCCACTAGCTGCAACGCAATTGGTACAGCTGAAACTTGCCAATATGCAAACAGAAATCACTTTGGGTCTGCAAGCGGCGCTACGCGTTGGTCGTCTGATGGATGCAGATAATGCAGCACCTGAGATGATTTCACTTATTAAGCGTAATAACTGCGGTAAAGCGCTTGATATCGCGCGTATTGCTCGTGATATGCATGGCGGCAACGGTATCTCTGATGAGTTCCACATTATCCGTCATGTGATGAACCTAGAGGCAGTAAACACCTATGAAGGGACGCATGACATTCATGCGCTCATCTTAGGTCGTGCGCAGACAGGGATTCAAGCGTTTTATTAATTAATGGTTGTTAGGTAATAAGTATTGGCTAGTTTTTAGACCATTAACGTACGTTACTGTTTGGCTTTTTCATAAGCTGTTATAAACAGGAACGTACGTTTCTGAGTTTTTGTTAATTATTTTTATCCATCGTTGTTATGCATCATTTATTTAGCAGTGCCTGTTCTTAAAAGGTATTAAGGTATTGAAGAAAAGACAGTAAAAGCTAAAAGCTAAAAGCTAAAAGCTAAATGATACATAGCAATTTTTTATCAAATTTTTATAAAAGAATAAGTGACATAATAAGGGAAGATTATGACTGATATGGCAAAAGGCGCATTACACGGTATTAAGGTGCTCGATTTATCGAGAGTATTGGCCGGTCCTTCTTGTACACAAGTGCTTGCAGATTTGGGCGCTGAAGTCATTAAGGTTGAGCGTCCACATATCGGTGATGAAACGCGTCATTGGGCACCGCCAAAATTCAGCGATGACACCTCCGCTTATTACGCCACCATTAACCGCAATAAAAAATCCCTTACTGTCGATATCACTACCCCTGCAGGGCAAACCATTATCAAGCAACTTATCGCTAGGAGCGATATTGTGGTTGAGAACTTTAAGGTTGGTGGTCTTAAGAAGTACGGCTTAGATTATGACAGTCTGAAACAAGAAAATCCGCGCCTGATTTATGCCTCATTGACGGGCTTTGGTCAGACAGGACCAGATGCCAAGCGTCCCGGTTATGACTATATTATTCAGGGTTTATCAGGCTTGATGAGTATTACGGGTCCGAGTGATGGCGAACCGCATAAGGTTGGCGTGGCAGTGGTCGATTTGTTTGCAGGTTTGCAGCTGACCATTGGTATTCAAGCGGCATTATTAGCGCGTCAAAATACTGGTCTTGGGCAGCATGTCGATGTGGCATTGCTTGATAGCGCGCTTGCGATGTTAGCTAACGTCGGTATGAATTATTTGGCATCCGACAAAGTCCCGCCAAGACTGGGTAATCAACATCCCAATATCGTGCCTTATCAAGTATTTGCAGCAGCAGGAGAAGAGCACTTTATTTTAGCTTGTGGTAATGACAGTCAGTTCGCCAAGCTTTGTAATATGTTGGGCGTTGATTGGCATAGCGACAGCCGTTTTGCGACCAATCCACAACGCGTTGCCAATCGTGAGCTACTTTGTGATGAATTGACTAAGCAATTTGCCGAGCAACCTCGTACTTATTGGTTAGAGGTGTTGGATAAAGCGGGTATTCCATGTGGGGCGATTCACAACATCGCTGAGGCGTTAGCTATGCCACAAGCGCTGGCACGTGAGATGGTGGTTGATTTTGCCGCACAAGGCAGTCCGGTAAGAGCACTTGGTAGTCCGATAAAATTATCCGCCTCACCGGTCACTTACCGGTCACCGCCACCGCGACTCAGCGAGCATACCGATAGCACGCTTACTGATTTAGGCTATGACAGCGAGATGATAGCCAAGCTTAAAGCGGATGGGATTGTTTAATTCATAAATATAAGCAGTATGAGACGTATCAGTGTTTGCAATATTAAGTACTGAAAATAAAATCTAGCACATGGAAGTTCTCGAACAAAACAATGTTAAATAATCAGTGTTAAACAAAGGAATATTAAACATGAAAATATACAGCCACGAAAACCTAAGCCTACATAGACCGCTGCCTTATTTTTCTTATGGCAAGATGCACGAGCCGCTTGAGATACCGGGACGCATGGTTGAGTTGCTAAAAGCACCAGTGGCACTCGGCTTAGAAGTAACCATTGCTACCGATGTCGGAGTCGGACCAATATTAGCGGTTCATGACTTCGGTTATGTGGAGTTTCTCAAACATGGCTATGATGAATGGATGGCGCTCGAGGAAGATTTAGGCGCGCAGGTACAGACGGGGATTTTTGTGCCGTATGATAATCCTGGCATTGGTATCATGGCAAAGGCAGCGAAGTATCAGGCAGACTATAGCGCGCCTATCAGTGAGCATTCTTGGACCTCTATCTATTGGTCTGCACAAACAGCACTAAATGCTGCTGAAGCTTTATTAAATGAAGAGGCATCAAACGCTAAGTGGACTCAAAATAATATCCAGCTTTGCTTTTCACGCCCTCCTGGTCGCCATTCACGTAAGAGCGCAGCGGGCGGATTTTGCTATCTTAATAATGCCGCCATTATCGCTGAGCATCTGCGTTAGAAATACGCAAAAATCGCCATTATAGATACGGATATGCATCATGGACAGGGTATCCAAGAGATATTTTACGAGCGCAAAGATGTGCTGTATACCTCTGTACATAATGACCCCGTTAACTTTTATCCAGCGGTGACTGGGCATGCGTTTGAAAGGGGCACGGGTGAGGGCGAGGGTTATAACGTTAACTTCTCGATGTCGCATGGTACCAATGAAGCGGGATTCTTTGAATATGTTGATAAATCCATCGAGGCGATAACGCTATTTGACCCCGACGTCATCGTTCATGTCTTGGGCTTTGATGTCTATAAAGACGATCCAGAAGCCAGATGTGCTGTGAATACAGAAGGTTTTAAAGTATTGGCGCAAAAGTTGACCGCGTTAAATAAGCCATTGATTGTCTTGGTCGAAGGCAGCTATTACTTAGAAAAGCTCAATGACAATTTGCAAGCATTTTTATCAGGGCTTATCTCTGAAGATTAATAATTAGCCTCAGAATAACGGAAATTATTGGAAATAAACAAAGCACTAGCAGCGTTTAGACTTTATTTATTAGCAATAAAACCTAAACGCTTTTCAATTTGCTCAGCCAACTCAATCAGCACGGCACTAACTTCAGCGTATTTTGCCTCATATTCTGCTTGCAAAAAACTCACTGCCATACCGGCAACTGCAATGCCTGAAGCATTGCGTATATAAGTACCTAAGCAATACATACCTTCACGCAGTTGCCCATCGTCCAGTGAAATACGGCTGTCTTGAATAGCGGTTAGCTCGTTGGATAAATCGGTAAAGTTATCGACACCGTACTGAGTAATTGGCGTAGGGAAACCGCTAGCATAAATGGATTTTATACTGTCCATAGATAAGGTTGAGAGCATGGCTTTACCTGTAGCAGAGAATACCGCTGGTACGCGTACACCAGCGCGGAAGGTAAAACCGAGTGGAGCCGGCGCTTCATGACAGGCCAAAAACACCACTTCACCTAAATCTAGTTTAGATAAAGTGACGGTATGCTGCAAAAGGGTTGGGTACTGGACAATAAGGTCTTTAAATAACTGGATAACGCCTTGTTGCTGCTCATATTTGCCTGCCCAGTACATCAGGTATGAACCTAAATAAAAGCGGTTGTCAGTATCTTTATAAATGACATGCTTGGTAAGTAAGCTCTGCAAAATATTATGGGTTGAGCTACGAGGCAAGTCGAGCTCTTTGGCAATATGAGCCGCTGTTAAAGGCTGTGCACTATCGGTAATCAAATCTAAAATCTGAAAGGTTTTGTCCAAGGCAGGAACGGCAGTGGTGCTCATAAGGAACCTATAAAAGTCGGTGAAATTAAAAAGGTATCAAAATTAAGCGATAAATTAGCACAAAGTTGATAATAGGGGTTGCAAATATACATCCATCGTTCTTATAATGATGTCTCATATATAGAATATATGTTCAGTATATTGAACAATTAACAAGTTATCAATAACTATTTGATCCATTACCTTTTATTCATTTATCGCTATAAACCTAAAACTTCTATTTGCACAACAACATTGACAAGGAGTGTCAACATGTCACAACTGCCACATACGTTACCGCTAGCAAACCCAGAATTACTAAAACAGCAGTGCTTCATCAAAGATGGCTGGCATGTCGCTAGTGACGAGTCGACGCTTGAGGTCAGCAATCCTTTTAGCGGTGAACTTATCGGTACCGTGCCAAGTTTAACAACTGATGATATCAATGATGCGGTTGCTGCTTCCCATGAAGCGCAAATCACTTGGGCAGCAAAAACGCCAAAAGAACGTGCTGAACTGCTACAAAAGTGGGCAGACCTTATTGATGCCAATAAAGAAGATTTGGCTATCATCATGACCGCCGAGCAAGGCAAACCTTTAACCGAATCACGTGGTGAAGTTGGTTATGCCAATAGCTTTATCCGCTGGTTTGCCGAAGAAGGCAAGCGCATCTACGGTGATGTTATTCCTGCCAACCAATCACAGCTGCGTCATGTTATCTTAAAACAGCCTGTTGGTGTCTGCGCGGCGATTACGCCTTGGAATTTTCCAGCAGCGATGATTACCCGTAAAGCTGCTCCTGCATTAGCGGCAGGCTGTACCATGATTATCAAACCTGCGACTGAAACGCCGTTTTCTGCATTGGCACTTGTTGCATTGGCTGAGCAAGCCGGTATTCCAGCAGGTGTTATCCAAGTAGTGACGGGTAAGTCCTCAACCATCGGCGATATCCTAACGGGCGACGCGCGCATTCATAAGCTGTCATTCACAGGCTCTACCGAAGTCGGTCGTACCTTGATGGCGCAGTGCGCTCCAACCATCAAAAAACTGTCATTAGAGCTTGGCGGCAATGCGCCATTTATCGTCTTTGATGATGCTGATCTAGAAAAAGCTGCTGAAGGTTTGATTGCCTCTAAATATCGTAACGCCGGTCAAACCTGTGTCTGTGCCAATCGTGTCTATGTACAAGACAGTATTAAAGACAAGTTCCTAGATATATTCGTGCAAAAAGTCGCTGAGCTAACGGTCGGTAATGGTATGGACGAAGGTGTGGATATTGGTCCGTTAATTAATAAAAAAGCGTTAGAGAAAGTTCAAGCCTTGCTAAAAGATGCCTTAGATAAAGGTGCAACGCTTATCACTGGTGGCAGCACCAACGGCGCCTCAGAGCTGACCTATAATCCAACCATCATCAGTGATATCACTAGTGATATGGATATCGCTTCTGAGGAAATCTTTGGTCCTATCGCTACCATCTTTACTTTTAAAGATGAGGCAGACGTTATTCGTCAGGCTAACGATACGATTTATGGCTTGGCTGCTTACTTCTATAGCGGCAGTTATGCGCGCTCATGGCGTATGACCGAAGGGCTTGAGTACGGCATCATCGGCCATAATACCGGTTTGATTTCTACTGAAGTTGCGCCATTTGGCGGCGTTAAGCAATCTGGCTTTGGTCGTGAAGGCTCAAAATATGGCATCGAAGAATATGTCGTGACCAAGTACTGGTGCTCTGATGTCAGCTAAGATCTAATTCATATTTTAAATTTTTATATAGATAGCATTTTTAATAGTCACACGGCATGAAACGGGATTCATAGTACTGAAGTACACAATATGAATCCCAGATAACACTAGACCTTACCCTATAAGCTGCCATAACTTCACTGGCATCTACGTAAAATAAAGAAAAGGATATTCTTATGACCACCAATCAATCATTACTTGCACGCCGCAAAGCCGTCCTACCAACAGGTCTAGGCGTAGCGTTCCCTATCTTTGCAGAAAAAGCCAAAAACTCAGAAGTGTGGGATATTGAAGGCAATCGTTATATCGATTTCGTCGGTGGTATCTCAGTACTAAATACTGGTCACAGCCATCCAAAAATCACTCAGCGTGTACATGAGCAGCTAGACAAGTTTACCCATACTGCCGCGCAAATGATTAACTATGAATGCTATGTTGAGCTTGCTGAAAAGCTTTGCCAAAAAGCCCCTATCAGCGGTGATACCAAAGCCTTCTTTTTGACCACTGGTGCAGAAGCAGTTGAAAACTGTATCAAAATTGCTCGTGCAAAAACCCGTCGTCCAGGCGTGATTTCTTTCGTCGGTGGTTGGCATGGTCGCACGCTTATGTGCATGAGCCTGACGGGTAAAGTATTGCCTTACAAAAAGAACTTTGGTCCGATGCCAGGTCCTGTATTCCATGCGCTATTCCCAGCTGAAGAGCTAAATGTCACTGAAGCACAAGCATTGCATAGCCTTGAGATGATTTTCCAAGCGGATATCGACCCAAGCGAAGTGGCGGCGATGATTATCGAGCCAGTACAAGGCGAGGGCGGTTTCCATCAAGTTACCCCTTCATTTGCTAAGTCTCTACGCGATATCTGTGATGAGCATGGCATTGTACTGATTTTTGATGAAGTACAGTGTGGTTTTGCCCGTACGGGTACGTTGTTTGCGTCTGAGCAATTGGGTGTTGAGCCGGATCTAATGACCAGTGCCAAGAGTTTGGCGGGTGGTTATCCTATCTCTGCCGTGATCGGTCGCGCGGATATTATGGATGCGCCGCAAGTCGGTGGGTTGGGTGGTACTTATGCTGGTAACCCACTGGCTTGTGTGGCAGCTTTAGCCGTCATGGAAGTTATCGAAGAAGAAAACCTACTTGAGCGCAGTATTGAGATTGGCGACAAAATTGAAGCTTTCTTAAAGGATTTAAACTTAAGCAGCATCGGTCATATTCGACATAAAGGCGCCATGCTAGCGTTTGAGCTAATCGATAGCGAAGGCAAGCCGGATGTTGAAGCAACAGCTAATTTAAAAGCCAAAGCCTTTGAACAAGGATTGCTGCTTGCGTCTTGCGGTATGTATGGTAACGCTATTCGTGTGATGGTGCCTTTAACGGTCGAAGATGAAGTGCTACAAGAAGGCTTAGATATCATCAAAGGTATTTTGACCGCTTAAAAGCATGACGATTTAAGATAATAAATGTTTGAGGTTAGGATTTTTAAGTCCTGCTTTGAGTGGTGGTTTTACAGCGGCGCCTTGCAAATCAAGACGCCGTTGTTGTCTCTGCTATCGAGATATAAAAATACAATCAAGCTTCTCTACCGAGAAGTATGGAAAGATAAAAATGAGGGCCAATGCCCTGTTAAATACAAAATAGTGTCACTCTAAGTGTAATAAGCAAGAGGGTCACAAGGATGAAACACGGACAAGGAGTAAGTTATGTCTGAATTAAAAAAATCGTTAGGGACGCTGGATGTTATCGCCTTAGCATTTGGTGCGATGGTAGGTTGGGGCTGGGTCGTCTTAGCTGGGGGCTGGATTTTATCCGCTGGTACGTGGGGCGCGATGCTCGCGTTCTTCATAGGCGGACTGGCAGTGATACTGATTGGGGTGACTTATGCAGAGCTTGCGGCATCGATGCCAGTCACTGGTGGTGAGCATACTTATACGCATCGCGCATTAGGGGTCAATGTCTCCTTTATCTGCTCATGGAGTATTCTATTTGGTTACTTTTCAGTGGTTGCATTTGAGGCAGTTGCCTTGCCGACAGTCGTAGAATATTTTATCCCTAATTATAACCAAGGCTATCTCTGGACCATCGCTGGCTGGGATGTCTATGCTACTTGGGTCGGGGTTGGTATGCTAGGCTCCGTCATTGTGACTTGGCTCAATATCCGCGGTATGGAGGTCAGTGCATGGTTCCAAAAGACCGCGGTATTGGGTATTTTATTTGTTGGGACGTTACTGTTTGTCGGTGCGGTACTGTTTAATCCTGAAGGCTCAAACTCAGTACAAGCGCCAGCATTTATCGGCGGTATCGGCGGTATAATGGCGGTTATTGTCATGGTGCCCTTTATGTTTGTCGGCTTTGACGTTATCCCGCAGGCAGCAGAAGAGATTGATTTAACGCGCCCCAATATCGGCAAGTTTTTGATTATCTCGATTATCGTTGCGGTGATGTGGTATGTGGGTATCGCTTGGAGTGTGGGTACGACATTGCCACTGGTACAAGCAGAGAGCTCAACTCTCGCCACTGCTGATGCCATGACCAATGCGTGGCAAGGCAAATGGGCAGGTATTTTATTAGTCATTGGCGGTGTGCTTGGTATTTTATCCAGCTGGAACGCCTTTTTAATCGGTGGTAGTCGTCTGCTGTATGCGATGTCCAGAGCGCATATGTTGCCAGCCTTTTTAGGTAAATTGCACCCAAAATATAAAACACCATCAAATGCTATTTTATTAATCGGTGGTTTGGCAACGCTTGCGCCATTATTTGGCCGCAAAATGTTGGTTTGGATTGTCGATGCCGGTGGTTTTGGTATCGTTATCGCTTACACCTGTGTTGCTATCTCATTCTTAGTACTGCGCTACCGTGAGCCTGATATGGTTCGTCCGTTCAGAATACCAGCAGGTAAACTGGTCGGTATGGTGACGATTGTGCTAAGTTTTGGTTTATTGATGCTATATATGCCAGGTATGCCATCTGCATTGACCGCTGTTGAATGGTGGATTTTCTTTGGTTGGACTGTCTTAGGTATCGTGTTATATAGCTATGCAAGAATAAAATATCCTGGTATTAGTGAAGCGATTATGGCAGAAGAGCTACGCGAATTAAAAATTGTCAATCAGCTATGGTTAAAGGACAATCCGCCTAAATAAAAGAAAAGTATTACCGTTAAAACAAGCCTAGCGTTAAATGTTAGGCTTGTTTTGTGCATTAATAGAATCTATTTAATGATTCGCAAATTCACTAAAAATATATTCAGCTTGAAATAAAATAAGTACAAATATTCTAACGCGCTACTGGTATAAATTTTCCTTGCTTGCTGTGCGCTTTGCACGCCAGAGGCTTCGTAAAGTTTATACTAGTAGCACTGCGTTTATTTTATAGTGGATTTACTATGATTGGCCAGATTAGTATCTTACAAACGCTCATTATCCAATATGTCACTTTTCAAAGAATCTTTATCTAAAGACTACTTATCCAATGCTTCAGTATCCAGTTTTTTATCTTTTAAAATTATACTATGTTTATTTTCCACCACTTCATTGCCAGGTTTCATAGCACGATTATTATGCTCAATTGCTCTATTCTTTTTGAGATTAACGGCTGTTGCAGGCTCTGTAGTGACCAAGCGCTCAGAGAGTTTATCAAAAGGTTTTAGCGTCGGTTTCAGACTCTTTTTAATTCTTTTAACTGCTGCTGCATCTGCCTGCGCTTGTTCTTCTGCAAGCGACTGGTCATATAGACCTCGATACACGGCGAGAGTTTCGTCAATCATTTCACGCATGGTGAATTTATTGGTCATCTCAGGGCGCGTGACACTCTCTAGCTGGTTGCGTACCGCTTTACATAACGCTTTAGCATTATATTTTTTCACCAATCCTTGCGGATAGAGTGGCTGTAAAATCTCGCTAAAGGCCGCTTGATCCCAGCCAATCACTGGCGTACCTAAATGAATGGCTTGTAGCGCATTGATACCGATCGATTCAGGCTCATTGGCAAGCGCCATGACGATATTAGCAGCTGACAGCCATTCGCGCATGTCATTACGTTTGCTACCGACATAGGTGATATGCTCAGAAAGCCCAAGCGTATTGCTACGTTGGCGGAAGTCTTCATGCGCCACATCACCCTCGCGGTAATCTTCATCCATAATAATGACATGGATATTGGGAAATTGTCCTTGTAGATTACCCAAAATATCAATCAGCCATTCTTGCCCATATTCATTGCCGATGATGGTCGGAAAAACCAGCCATTTTTTATGTTCAAGCTCAGGATATTCGGCAAACGTATGCCGCAACCAATAAACAGAAGGGTTATGCCGATACGGATAACGGCGGGTATCGACACCGCGGTAAATGCGTTTAATGACTTTGGGTTCTAGCTCCTCACGGCGCAGGCCTTTTTTTAGATAATTGGTGACGCTATCAGAGACCGTGATGATGGTATCGACATCGAGTAGCGCTTGCGAGTATTTATTAATGGGATAAAAGCCATACATGGTCGAGACCAGTTTTGGTCGACGCTTGACGCGCGCTCGGCGCAGTGCTAAATGTAGTACCCATGCAGGTGTGCGCGAATGCACATGAATGACATCAGGGTCATATTTTTCAATCAGGCGACGCAGCGGCGCAACTTGTAGCAGTGACAGCCAAGATTTCTTATTCATATAAAGCTGATGGTAAATATTGCCGTCACGCTTTAGGCGTTTGACCAAGTCGTTTTCTTCATCAGCGCTGGAGATAATGATAGAAGTATGCTCGTTTTTAACCAAAGCGCGTCCCAGATGAAAAATACCGCGCTCGGATTCATCATGCTTTAAAGACGACAGTAAGCGCATAACTTTCATAATAGCGTTGGTCACCGAATAAGATATCAAGCTGCTATTGTCAGTTAAAAGTGCTGAAAACTCAACCACCAACATAAAAAGATAAGGTCAAATTTGCCATGCTTTTTTTAGCTAAAAGCAATCATTTAATGACAGTTAACTTAGTATCAATCTTAAAAAGCTAGCGACGTTTTTGTAGATGTTCAGCATTTGGTAGTACTTGCTTCTCACTTAAGTATTTCCAATAGCGCTGCGGTAGGTACTGCTTATGCAGACGTGGGTTTTTACGCTCTTTGATATTGACGTTGGTAAAGTACCCTTGCCAGAATTTCTGATAGCGCTGCTCATCTTCGCTATGAATGCTGGCAGGATTGCGCAGTACCGCATCATCAAGGTCAGTAATCGTTTGCAGGGCAGCGGGGCGCTTGGGCGTGCTTTGGCTTTTGTCATAATAAATACCATAATTACGAGTCAAATCA
Organism: Psychrobacter immobilis; assembly: GCF_904846285.1. Classification (GTDB taxonomy): domain Bacteria; phylum Pseudomonadota; class Gammaproteobacteria; order Pseudomonadales; family Moraxellaceae; genus Psychrobacter; species Psychrobacter immobilis_D. The sequence continues at coordinate 391,950 of NZ_CAJHAD010000001.1, forward strand.
TAAATCGCCCAATGCTGATCTTGATAACGCTGACGAAAGTGCTCACCAATCAATGGCAAGACATTAAAGTCAGGCTCAACGCGGGCAAAGTAAATATCGTCAGTCGTATGCTCAAAGCGTACAAAGGCTTCCATACGATGCTTCTCACGACCAACGGACTTGACCGTTTGCACCAGCTCTAAAACATTAAGATTACCCAAATCTTCCATAATGGCACGGCTAGGGTAGTCGATGGCATATTTAACCACCTGAAATAAAGTCGTGCCGACATGGTCTTTTTCTGATAAAAATCCCCACAGAATGTTGCGCATACCTGAGCGACCTAATAACTTATGCAGCTTGGTGAGTACGCGTTCGGCATGATTTTTATCTGTAGTAACGCTGTCTGCCTGAGCTATCAATGAAGGTGTATAACAGTCTTGAGCAATTAGCTGTAAGGATTCATCGTCCTGTAACTTATTAGCATAGACATAAAATACCGCACTGAGCCAACCTTCAAAACTGGGCTCATAAAGCACAATACTGGGCGTTAATTGACCGATAAGATAGTCATGACTTTGCATCAGTTGTGACATTTATGTTCCTATTTAAAATAGCGGTAATTAAAACCGTACTCATTAAAACCATGCTGACTAAAACAGTGCTAACTGCCCACTGCGTTGATCTTTATATTTGGTCTGCGTTTGTGCCAGTACGTATTGACGGAAGTTGTCACGCGTTAAATGGGCAAGATGTTCGTTTTTACCCGTCGTTGCGATAAAGTATTTGGCGCGATTAACCGCCGCACCCATTTTCTTCAAATGATAAAGCGTCAATTGATTAAACTTGCGTGCCTTGACTATCTTTTTAGCGGTTTTGGTGCCGATACCGGGAATACGCACAATCATCTCGTAAGTGGCGGTTTGAATATTAACCGGAAAATGCTCGCGATGGCGGATTGCCCAAGCAAGTTTCGGGTCGCAATCCAAGTCTAGAAATGGCGAATCTGGCTCAACGATTTCGTGCGCGCCAAAGCCATAAAAACGCATCAGCCAATCAGCTTGATACAGACGATTTTCACGTATCATAGGGACAGGCGTACCGATAGCTGGCAAGCGACTATCAGACAACATCGGCACATAGCCAGAGTAGTAAACGCGCTTAAGATCATATTGCTTATAAAAATGATTCGATAGCTGAATCACTTGCAAGTCAGTCTCATTACTGGCGCCAACAATCATTTGACTGGTCTGACCTGCTGGCACAAATTTCGGCGCTTTTTTATGCGTTTTACGGCTCTCACGAATGGTGATGATTTCTTCTTTCACCGTTTGCATTGGTGCTTTTAATTGCTCATGAGATTTTTCTGGTGCGAGTAAAGCCAAGCCTGATTTAGTAGGGATTTCGATATTGACGCTAAGGCGATCGGCATAAAGCCCCGCTTCTAATAACAATTCTTTTGACGCGCCGGGAATAGTTTTTAAATGAATATAACCATTGAAACGCTCACGGGTACGCAATATCTTGGCAACCTCGACCAAGCGCTCCATCGTATAGTCGCCACTTTTAAAAATCCCAGAGCTGAGAAACAGCCCTTCGATATAGTTGCGACGATAAAACTGCATGGTTAAATCAACCACTTCTTCGACACTAAAAGCTGCACGCGGGGTGTCATTACTTTTGCGTGACGTGCAATAAGCACAGTCGTAAATACAGTGATTGGTTAAGAGGATTTTAAGAAGGCTGACGCAGCGTCCGTCTTCGGTATAGCTGTGACAAATACCAGTTGCTGAAGCATCGCCAAGCCCACCGCCTTGGTTTTTTCGTGTACCAGCGGAGGAGGAGCAAGAGACATCATACTTAGCAGCATCGGCTAAGATATTAAGTTTGCCTTGCAGTCGTTCATAATTGATGGTTGCCATGAGCGGTATTTACCAATGCATTAATGAACGACTATTTTAACAAAATTGGCATTAAGTCATTGTAAGTATTGGAGAATTTCAAGAACAATACGACAGATAGTGTCGTTAGGTGACAGTAGTTTATTATCGAGAAGTTATAGCTGAAGAATTACTGCCGAAAAGTTACTATCAAAAATAGGTTAGTTGTTTATATTCTCTATAAACAAAAAAGCCCTGCATTAGCAGGACTTTTAGAGTAGTTATTCAGCAGATATTTTTTATACAAGATAACTATTATTGAACTTTCGCACGTATAACCACCGTTTGCGGTGCGTTAGCAGGAAGGTCAACCAAGTTCCATTTTAGTCCAGAATAGTTTTCTGTGATGACTACAGTATTGCCAACTTGTTGGATAGTTTGATAGCTGTCGCCGCCAGTGGTGGCAAGCGTTGGCAATGGACTGTTTAATGATAACAGTTGCACGCCGTTTGGTAATGACACCATCGCATTGATATCAGTAACAGGCTGCGCTGTGGTATTGGTATAAGTGGTGTGATATTCGATGATGTCGCCAGGCGCGATATGATTGGCTGGTACGGCTACTTCGCGACCATCTTTGTTTTTTAATATTTTCATGACTTTGGTTTGTGCATTGACCACACCAGGGGTGCTAAACGTTGGGACCAGTTGCAGAGCGTCTAAAGAGGTAGATACGATTTGCGTCGTTGCCGGTTGGTTAGTCACTATGGTCGTCGTTGGCGCATTGATGACTGGCAATTGGGTAGCTGTCATCACAGGCAAGACTTCTGTCACGCTAGTCATTGGCACGGCTATGACATCTACTCTGCTGGTTTGATTGGTCATCTGGTTTGTCACAGGCACGCTCGTAACCGTGGCACTGCCTTGGGTAACGACCGTATTGCTAACACCGTTACTGGCGACTTGGCGAACCGTATAGCGCGGAACATTGGTCACTTGTGTCACCGCAAACGGCATGCCATCTTGCATGGTAATGCTATTAGGCGTTGCGGTGATGACCGCCGTTTTACCATCAGAATACTGCTCAACCACCGTCGTGCTACCAACAGACGAGCTAACCGCTATCTCAGGCGCGGCATTGGCTGTGGCGATAGACATCACTGCGCCTGCCAACAGTGCTGATACTGCGGTAAATGCCGTTGTTTTTTGAATGCTACCTGATGAACGATGAATAGTAGTAGTCATAATAAAGTCCTTTAAAGTTATAATAAGTAAAACAAAAATGACAAACACTTAGATAAAAATACCCTCGTTAATTGACTCTATAGAGCAGATTAACGAGGGTAGCAGTACTAATAATAGTCAGAAACAGCCAAACGATATAAGCTATCTATCGAAGCGTGTTATCAAACGATAAAATCATAAACTATCGAATTACTAATTTATCCGTCATTACTTTAATGAATAGCTAAGTATGTGCCATGCGCCCAATTATTTAGCCATTTCAACTCAACAATTATGCGCTAAAACGAATTGAGTAGAAAAGCAGCGTTGTGTAACTGCTCTCCTATAAACAATAACTTTTTGTGTGCTTTGCTTTATATATTTCTTAAGAAAACTACTATTTTACTCACTATAAAAGCCAACCAGATTAATCATAAATCACTTTCATGATTTCGTATTCGACCACGCCTTTTGGTGTTTCAATACGAGCTTCGTCGCCTTCAGATTTACCAATCAGACCACGCGCGATAGGCGAGTTGACTGAGATTTTACCGGCTTTAAAATCCGCTTCGTCATCACCAACGATTTTGTATTGTTTTTCTTCTTCGGTGTCCATGTTTTCGATAACGACACTAACACCGAATATAACACGGCCATCTTTTGGTAACGTCGTCGGGTCAATCACTTGCGCGCCGCCAAGTTTGGCTTCGATATCACGGATACGCGCTTCACAAAAACCTTGTTGTTCGCGGGCTGCATGATATTCAGCATTTTCTTTTAAATCGCCGTGTTCGCGAGCTTCAGCGATAGAAGCGGTGATGCGTGGACGGTCGACACTTTTTAACTGCTTTAATTCGGCTTCTAGAGCCGCATGTCCTTGCGGAGTCATGGGATAACGTTGCATGTTTTTTCCTTAAACCAATAACACCACACCATCTCCTACTCCTAGTGAGATGGTGTCAGTGTTGTTGCAATGAGTATGTGAAGATATAAAAAGAATGAGGTTTAGACTTAGATTGCGTCATCAGTAAATGCGCGCTTATCTATGAGCGTATATACACTGCTAGATAATGCACATTAACCTTACGTAATAAAAAGCATAGTCGCAGTTTAGCCACTATGCTTTTTAGGTCTATCTTTTTAAAAATTTGTTTTTTTAAAGTAATACGTTTTTTAAAGCACTAGTGTTATATAAAAATAGATAACAAGTTTTGCATTAGCTATTCAACAAGCACTGCAATTATGCTTAATCTACTGAAATTATGCTGCCAAGTCAATAGAGCTATGCGATAGTCTTTGCTTGTTCGTGCAAATCTTGTAGCTTATACACATCAAATGGTAAGTCAATGGCATAAGATTTACAAACCGCGTCTGCTGCGCCCAAAGTCGTCACATAAAACACTTTACCTTGTAGAGCACTACGGCGGATAGAGAATGAATCCTCTTGTGCCTGTTTGCCTTCAGTGGTATTGATAATAAGGTCGATTTTACCATTTTTCAAGGCATCGACGATATGCGGACGACCTTCAGTGACCTTATTGATTTGTTTGCACTCAATACCATTGTCTGCCAATACTTTTTGCGTACCAGCAGTCGCAACGATATCAAAGCCAAAGTCGATTAGCTGACGGGCGATAGGGGCAACTTGTTCTTTATCGCTATCACGTACAGAGATAAAGACGGTTTTGGTTTCGCCCTCAGTTGGCAGACCTGGCAAGCGCTCATTACTACCGATAACTGCTTTGTAGAATGCTTCGCCAAAGGTTTTACCAACGCCCATGACTTCACCGGTTGATTTCATCTCAGGGCTCAAGATTGGATCAACACCAGGGAATTTAGCAAATGGGAATACCGCTTCTTTGACGGCAAAAAATGACGGTACAATTTCTGTGGTAAAGCCTTGGTCTTTCAATGACGTGCCAGCCATACAGCGAGCTGCGATTTGCGCTAAAGAAGTACCAATACATTTAGAAACAAACGGCACGGTACGCGCAGCACGTGGGTTAACTTCTAAAATATAAACCGTTTCACCTTTTACCGCAAACTGGACGTTCATCAGACCGATAACGCCAAGCTCTTTTGCCATCGCAACCGTTTGCGCGCGCATCACATCACACAGCTCATCAGATAATGAGTAAGGCGGCAGTGAACAGGCTGAGTCACCAGAGTGTACGCCCGCTTGTTCGATATGCTGCATGATGCCGCCAATCACGACGTCTGTACCGTCGCTAACACAGTCAACATCGACTTCAATGGCATCATCTAAGAAGCGATCGAGCAATACTGGCGCTTCATTTGAGGCTTGTACGGCAGTACGTAGGTAATGTCTGAGCTCATCTTCGTTATAGACAATCTCCATCGCGCGACCACCGAGTACATAAGATGGGCGTACTACTAATGGATAACCAACGTCTTTTGCTTTGACCAAACCATCTTCTAAGCTGGTGGCTAGGGCATTGGTTGGTTGAATAAGATTCAATTGCTGAATCATATGTTGGAAGCGTTCGCGATCTTCAGCGCGGTCAATCGCATCCGGACTGGTACCAATGATTTTGACGCCAGCAGCTTCAAGGGCGCGGGCCAGTTTCAATGGTGTTTGACCACCAAACTGTACAATCACGCCATCAGGATTTTCTATACGGACAATCTCTAACACATCTTCAAGCGTGATTGGCTCAAAGTAGAGGCGGTCAGAAGTATCATAATCGGTTGAAACCGTTTCAGGGTTACAGTTGACCATGATGGTCTCGTAGCCGTCTTCGCGCATGGCAAGTGCTGCGTGGACACAGCAATAGTCAAACTCGATACCTTGGCCGATACGGTTAGGACCGCCGCCGATCACCATGATTTTCTTGTTATTCGTTGGGTTGGCTTCACATTCGCTGTCGTACGTTGAGTACATATAAGCAGTACTGGTGGCAAATTCTGCGGCACAGGTATCGACGCGCTTATATACTGGATAAACGTTTAAATCCCAACGTTTGGTGCGTAGCTGCTTTTGTGAGACACCAAGCAGTTTCGCCAAACGCAAATCTGATAAGCCTTTACGCTTAAAGCTGCGTAAGTTCTTTTCAGTTAAACTACCAAAACCTAAGGCTTTAACTTGCGCTTCGGTTTTGACGATATCTTCAATTTGTACCAAAAACCATGGGTCGATTTTGGTTAAGTTAAATACTTCATCGACGCTCATGCCAATGCGGAAAGCATCTGCAATATAATAAATGCGTTCAGGCGTTGGAATAGTTAAGCGATTATTAATTTCGCTACGTGCCTTTTCAATGCTCACTTTTGATAAGTCAATTTGCTCATCAAAACCATCATTGCCGGTTTCCATGCCGCGCAGTGCTTTTTGCATCGATTCTTGAAAGTTACGACCAATCGCCATCACTTCACCAACCGATTTCATTTGGGTTGATAAAACATTATCGGCTTGCGGGAATTTCTCAAAGTTGAATCTCGGTATCTTAGTGACGACATAATCAAGCGCAGGCTCGAAGCTCGCTGGCGTTTTGCCACCCGTGATATCATTTTGCAACTCATCTAGCGTATAACCAATCGCTAGTTTGGCCGCGATTTTAGCAATCGGGAAGCCAGTGGCTTTTGATGCCAATGCTGATGAGCGTGATACACGTGGGTTCATCTCGATAACGACCATACGACCAGTATCAGGGTTGATACCGAACTGGACGTTTGAGCCACCCGTTTCAACACCAATCTCACGCAGTACTGCCAATGAAGCATTACGCATGATTTGATATTCTTTATCCGTCAAAGTTTGTGCTGGTGCAACGGTGATTGAGTCGCCTGTATGCACGCCCATTGGGTCAAAGTTCTCAATCGCACAGATGATGATACAGTTGTCGTTTTTGTCACGAACCACTTCCATCTCATACTCTTTCCAACCGATTAACGATTCATCGATCAGTAATTGATGGTTTGGCGACAAGTCAAAGCCGCGCTCACAAATCTCGATAAATTCGTCGCGGTTATAAGCGATGCCCCCGCCTGAACCACCCATCGTAAATGAGGGACGAATGATACATGGATAGCCCATTTTTTCTTGGGTTGCAAAGGCTTCTTCCATAGTCTCAGCCGTTTCAGCGCGTGGGCATTCAAGGCCGATGCGTTTCATTGCTTTATCAAATAAGTTGCGGTCTTCTGCCATCTCGATTGAGTCTTTGGTTGCACCAATCAATTCGCAGTTATATTTGGTCAATACGCCATGCTTATCTAGTTCTAAGGCACAGTTTAGCGCCGTCTGTCCACCCATGGTTGGCAAGATAGCGTCAGGACGTTCTTTAGCAATAATTTGCTCAACCGTTTGCCATGTAATTGGCTCGATATAAGTCGCATCAGCCATAGCAGGGTCAGTCATGATGGTCGCAGGGTTTGAGTTGACCAAGATGACGCGGTAGCCTTCTTCTTTTAGTGCTTTACAAGCTTGGGCACCTGAATAGTCAAACTCACACGCTTGACCGATGACGATAGGACCTGCGCCTATGATAAGAATACTTTTTATGTCGGTACGTTTTGGCATAGTTAAGGCTACCTTCGTTTGGGTGATATTTTGATTAATCTGTATTTTCAATAGAGCTTATCGTGTTTGGTCTGGAGTAGCTTGAAACACTGTCTGTGCTTCAAGCTTTATGCTTATATGTTGCTTGTAGTTAATTAGCGATAACTTAAGCTTTAGCGGCTGCCATCATCTCTGCAAATTTATCAAATAGTGGCGCGGCATCGTGCGGCCCAGGGCTTGCTTCTGGGTGACCTTGGAAGCTAAAGACTGGCTTATTGGTCAGCTCAATCCCTTGGTTGGTACCATCGAATAATGAGCGATGAGTAGGTTTGACGTTGGCAGGTAGTGTGTCTTCATCAACCGCGAAACCATGGTTTTGACTGGTAATCATAACGGTACCCGTGGCCAAATCTTGTACGGGATGGTTAGCACCATGATGACCGGTTTTCATTTTGATGGTATTTGCACCGCTGGCAAGACCAATCAGCTGATGACCTAGGCAGATGCCAAAAGTTGGAATGTCCGTTTCTTCAATGATATGACGTACCGCATCGATAGCATAGTCACAAGCAGCTGGGTCGCCAGGGCCGTTTGATAAGAAAATGCCGTCTGGATTCATTGCTAACACATCTGCGATAGGTGTTTGCGCTGGTACGACGGTTACATGGCAGCCGCGGTCAACAAGCATACGTAGGATATTGGTTTTGCTACCGAAGTCATAGGCGACCACGTTATATTTTGCTTCGACATGCGTACCCAAATGCTTAAAGAAGCCACCCGTACCGCTATCATGGCTACCTGGTACATCGCGGTTCAGTAGAGTGTCTGATAAATCCCAGCTACCGGCTGTCCATTCAAACGTCGTCGGTGTACAGCATTCTTTTGCCAAGTCCATCCCTTCGATACCAGCGAACTCTTGCGCCAGTTTGATGGCTTGCTGTTCATCTTCGCTGCTAATCGTTGAACCGTTAGAAGCGGTCATGATACAGCCGTTTTGAGCACCTTTATCACGTAGTAGGCGGGTCAATTGGCGGGTATCAATATCAGCAATAGCGACCGTATCATGGCTCTGTAGATAATCACTCAATGATTGAGAGTTGCGGAAGTTTGAAGTGACCATCGTTGCATCGCGGATAATAAGACCGTCAGCCCACACTTGATGACCGTTACCAGACTCGACATCTTCAGCGTTGGTACCAGTATTGCCAATGTGCGGATAAGTAAGCGTGACCAGCTGACGCGCATAACTTGGGTCAGTTAGGATTTCTTGGTACCCTGTCATGGCCGTATTAAATACCACCTCACCGACACGATGACCGAGACTACCGATGCTCAAACCGCGAAAAATCGTACCGTCTGCTAGTGCCAAAATTGCTTGTATTTCTGCCGATGAATTCAAGGGTTGCCTCCGCTGTTATTGGTGAGTGCCATGATGTTTTACGGTTAAAAACTTGCTCTAAAGTGCGTTTTAATCTCTACCTAACGGCTGTTAAATAATGATAAAAAAGTGTTAAAGCCAAATTTTTTCCACAAAAAAGCGAGAAGACATCATCGATGAAAAGGTACAGGATTCACTAAGGGGTGAATAAGTAACTTACATCATGTCCGCTCGCTTTGGCACAGATTTTGCGCATTATACTAGAGTTTTGCGTTAAGGGCTAGCACCTTCTCTCGTCTGTTATTTTTCGATCTATATTTAGCGCCATTTTAAGATAAGGACACGTCTTAAGACCAATCAGATGAGACAGTATAGTCAGTTCAAAATAAAAGCGATATGTTATAGCTATGTGCGACTGGTATAAATTTTCCTTGCTTGCTGTTATCACAGAGGCTACGAAAAATTCATCCCAGTCGCACTGTATCGATTTTAGAGTAATTCTACTATAGCGTTGCTGTCACTTTATTAAATCAGACACGTTTTTAAATAAGCCAAATAACTGACTGTTAAAAATTATAATGTACCGATAAGCCATAATAGTCGGGTGATAAATTGGTGGCGATATGCAATTGGTCGTCATAATAGCTTTTGGTTAAATACATACTGCTGGCAATACCTAAGGCAGCGCCCGCCAGAACGTCAGTCACATCATGCTCATCGGCCTCAACGCGGCTATATGCCACAAATCCTGCACCAATATAAGCAGGAATGCTATATTCTAAACCATAGCGTTTATGAATAAAGCTGGCACCCTGAAATGCCACTGAAGTATGACCAGAAGGGAAGGAGTCCTCATCACGACCGTTGGGGCGCTCTTTATCTATCACTGACTTTAGCACTTGTGTCGCAGCAAGGTTGGTCGCAAATGAATAGTAAAATTGCTGACGACCCTCTTTATCATCCATATAATAAGTGCTACCGTAAGCAGCAGCTGGAATGGCAAAGGCCAGCACATCGCCTACCTTACTAGTAGTGCTACTGTCAGCGTGGGCAGGGATGGCAGCCATCAAGCTGGTCGATAATAAAATGATAGGGGCGTATTTTTTGCTGATCATCACTGCGATCCTAAAAAGGGTTGGTGAGCGTTGATTGCCTCTATAAAATTCTATAGTTACTTTATAGGGATAAATGGCATACGGCTTTATTCTAAATTCTCATTGCTCTATTGATTGGCGGCAGCATTATACTATAAAGTTTTTATCTTTCTTTACAACTATCATGCTTTAAGTCACATTTATTTGTGGCACGCTTTTTACCATATATATACTTGTATAAAAATAACTACTAAGGATGGATGATGATTTATCAATATTTAGACAAAACGCCAGAGTTTGCAGTCCCATTTAATGGTTGGGTTGCTGATACTGCACGGGTGATAGGCGATGTGTATTTGGGTCATAAGGCCAACGTCTGGTTTGGGGCGGTGATTCGCGGTGACAACGAGCGTATTCATATCGGTGATTATAGTAACGTGCAAGAAAACAGCGTCATTCATACCGATGCAGGGATTGAGGTTAAAATCGGCGATTACGTCACCATTGGCCATTTAGCGATGCTGCATGGCTGCGAAGTTGGTGATAATAGCTTGATTGGTATTGGCGCGGTGGTATTGAATAATGCCAAAATCGGTAAAAACTGTATCATTGGTGCCAAAGCTTTAGTCACCGAAGGTAAAGAGATTCCGGATAATTCGCTGGTGATGGGCGCGCCGGCAAAAGTGGTCAAAACCTTGAGCGATGAGCAGGCGGCAATGTTAAAACTATCAGCGCTGCACTATAGCGAACGTTGTCAGAAATTTAAAACCGGCCTAACAGAAATAGCGATGCCTGATTAATTGCTATAGATGTTAGAACAATAGGAGTCAGAGCAATTTTATAAAAAAGAGGATGGTTTTATAGTAACCCATTCTCTTTATAGATGTTAAATTATAGCTGTTTTTTTATGTTGTGATGCTTTTTATGCAAACGGTCGTTATGCCATTAGCATCATGATAAGCCAAATAATGGCAAAAATGATAATGCCAATAATCAGGCCGCGAAAGATATCATGGCGTATAGAGTGGTCACTAAGGTAACGATTATTACCCGTCTCGTCGATATTTAAGGCATTGACGCTTTCAGCACCGGCGCTTTTACCGACGATAAAACCCATTAACGCCCCCAAAACTAACATAAATGGGGTAAATAACCAGAATATCTCGCCATTGCCCATACCGGCGATTGAGCGAATAACAACGATGGCAAGGTCGATAAGTAAGCCGCCAAAACCATACATCAAGCCATTTAACAGCGCATAAAGCAGACGCTCTAAAGGCGATTGATAGCTTTTGCCTAACTGCCGTCGCCTGATTTCTCTGATGGAGCGGGCAGGACGTCGCGGTCGGTTGGACAAAGCAGTTTTATCATCAGGCGCTTTCATAAATTTCTCTATTGTTATTATCAAGCAGGCTAAAGATAAGCTAATGAGATATTAAAGTAAACAAGTTAGCATAATTATGTTCGGTAAACAGTAGACTTATAGCGCATGATGCAGCACATTTTATATTCAATATTTTTTCTAAAACATTTTATAGTCAAAAAATTATCTCTTTAATAAACAAAAAATAAGGTTCCATTATGCAGGCAGCACAAGCAGAACAAGCGTCGAAAGAGTTGGCACTCTTTGATTTAGACCATACGTTACTTGACGTCGATAGCGACTATCTTTGGGGTGAGTATATCGTCAAGCACAATCTGGTTGACGAAGCCGAGTACCGTACCGCCAATCAAAAGTTTTATCAAGATTATATCGAAGGTACGCTTGATGCGACCGAATACAATGAGTTTGTCGCGCAATTTTTGAGTAGCTTGCCGATGGACAGACTGCATGAGCTACGCGAAGATTATATTAAGACGGAAATCGAGCCGCACATTCGCCCAAAAGCCATGGAGGCGCTCTGTCATCACGTTGAGCAGGGTCACGACGTAGTGATTATTTCTGCCACCAATGATTTTGTGGTGTCGGCAATTGCTAAGCGTTTTGGTATTGAAGATAGTAATGTACTATCGACACCACTTGAGATACAAAACGAGCGTTATACCGGTAAATTAACCGATAAGCCCAATTTTAAAGAAGGTAAAATCTACCATCTAGACAAGTGGCTTAATAAAAAGCAATTAGCGGGTATCATTTTTGATAAAACTTATGCCTATTCAGATTCCAAAAATGACATTCCATTACTCGAATGGGCGGATGTGGCTATCTGCGTGTCACCCGATGATGCCCTGCATGCGCACGCGCTGGCCCATCGCTGGGCAGTAGAGGATTGGTCGATTTAGCTGGTCTATAACTATTTAATATAAAGGCAGTATTAATTAGCCAACTATTTAGCATCAATCTCATTTAAAATAGCGTCATATCAGTAAGATATTTATTTAAAAAGACAGGAAACTTTATGGAAATCAATCCCTATCAAGAGCGTATCAAAGATTTATCTGAGCGTGGACAGGACCTTCGGAGGTATCTTTGACTTCGATGGTAAGCAAGAACGCTTAGAGGAAGTCAATTTAGAACTGGAAAACCCCGAGCTATGGAACGATCCAGAGCGCGCGACCAAGATTAATAAAGAAAAAAGCCAGCTTGATAGCGTCATCGACGTGGTGGTTTCGCTTGAAACGACTTTGGCAGATGCTGCTGCCATGCTTGATTTAGCAGTAGAAGCAGAAGACGAATCCTTGCTTGCGGATGTGCAAGCAGAGCTCGACAATGCAGAGAAACGCGTTGCTGATTTAGAGTTCCGCCGGATGTTTAGCGGTGAGATGGATCCAAACAATTGCTACTTGGATATTCAGTCAGGTAGTGGCGGCACCGAAGCGCAAGATTGGGCAGAAATGCTGCTGCGAATGTATACGCGCTGGGCCGAGGCGCATGGCTTTAAAGTCGAAGTTATCGAAGTATCGTCAGGTAGTGTCGCTGGCATTAAGTCAGCGACGATTGAGATTAAAGGCGATTATGCCTTTGGTTGGTTACGTACCGAAATTGGCGTGCATCGCTTAGTGCGTAAATCGCCATTTGATAGTAATAATGGTCGTCATACTTCCTTTGCCGCCGTTTTTGTCTCACCTGAAATCGATGACAACGTCGAGATTGATATCAATCCAGCCGATTTGCGTATCGATACTTACCGCTCATCAGGCGCGGGTGGTCAGCACGTGAACACCACCGATTCTGCGGTGCGTATCACCCACGAGCCAAGTGGCGTGGTGGTGACGTGTCAAAACGAGCGCAGCCAACATGGTAACAAAGCGACGGCGATGAAAATGCTCCGTGCCAAGTTGTATGAGCTTGAGATGCAAAAGCGTATGGAGAGCCAGCAAGCGGTCGAGGATAATAAATCTGATGTCGGTTGGGGCAGTCAAATCCGCTCTTATGTACTTGATGACTCGCGCATTAAAGACTTGCGTACTGGCGTTGAAACCTTTAATACCGGCGCGGTACTCGATGGTGACCTCGATCAATTTATCGAAGCAAGCTTAAAAGCGGGATTATAGAGGTTTTTAATAGCCTTATTTAAAAACATTAAAAGTAGTATATTGGAAATGCGATTTAATAAAGATAAACGAGCGACTTTGAGAGTTTACGAACAACCGAGCCGAGTGTTCTTTATTAAATTGCTATGTTGTTATAGATAGACTATTGATTCTATTTAATCACCACTCAAACTTTTTAATCACTAATCAAACTTTAAACGGAACGACTTAAGGAAAATTATGCCAAGCGTTAATAACTATTTTGATAATAAAGTGACTTCTATTGCTTTTCAAACGGCAACCAAGCCCGCTACCGTCGGCGTGATGGAAATTGGCGAGTATGAGTTTGGTACTAGCGAATTTGAAACCATGAGCGTAGTCAGTGGAGCATTGACGGTAAAACTGCCAGAAAGTGATGAGTGGCAAACCTTTAATGCGGGCGAGCAATTTACCGTTGAAGCCAATCAAAAATTTGGTGTTAAAGTAGAAGTGGAAAGTGCTTATTTATGTACTTATGGTCAATAATCGTTTTTAGTTTAGATTTGTGTCGTAAAAAAACGCCAAGTGGTTAACGCTTGGCGTTTTTTTATAGCTGTGTTTTTATTTGAGTTTGAGTCACAAATTTTTGCGATATTGCACCATGTCCGCTTGAGTAGCGATTACATTATAGAGTTTGCGCGCCGTCGCATTGCCTTCTTGCGTCGTCCAATAAACACGGTTGCAGTTTTTGTTATTGGCAAATTCATACACCTGTTCGATCAGTGCGCGTCCAACGCCTTGCCCGCGAACCGCTTCACTAACGTATAAATCTTCTAAGTAACAACATTCTGCGGTATTCCATGTATTTGGATGTAGCACCACATGCGTGATACCTACTAGTATGTCGTTCTGCCAAGCGCCAAATCCATAAATCGGTATATCGTCATCAAGCAGGTTGCGCCATGTCTTTTCTGTAGTGCTTAGTGGCAGACGAGTTTCATAAAAGGTTAAATAACTTTGCCACAATTTTAACCAAGCGTCGTAATCCGCTTTAGACAATGGAGCTATAAATAACGGGGCTATTTTTATCGAAGTATTTTTCATTATATTTATTTGACTTAAGTTGTGGGGTTCAGCGAATTATGGCTTAAAATCTCATCGTTTAGAACCTTTTGAAGGAGTGCTTTTACACATCGATTACACTTTGCTTGTGGCAAACAAACAGCAAAAATAGCCGCAATTCATTATGCTAAAACGACTATTTGATTAATTGAGTATGTATTATGGCGAAGCTAGATGACCAAACAACCACGCAAGATGTGCGCCATGATTATGAACATTTGGCGCGCTTGGCCAACTTACGTTACGTCAGCGATGATGAGCCAGGGTTTACGCGTAGGCGTTGGGGCCGCGGCTTTACTTATAAAGACGCCACCGGCAAAACGGTCAAAGACAAAGCGTTGCGCCAGCGTTTTGATGCGCTAGTGATACCGCCGATGTGGTCAGAGGTTTGGATATGCCAAGATGATAAAGGGCATCTGCAATCGACAGGCCGCGATGATAAAGCACGCAAGCAGTACTTGTATCATCCTGAATGGGACCGCGTCCGTGATCAAGCTAAGTTTAATGCCATGATAGGTTTTGCTCAGGCGTTGCCAAACTTACGTGCGCAAGTAGAAAAAGATTTAGAAGCGCAGTCGTTATCACGCGCCAATGTACTTGCCGCCGTGGTTAAATTGCTGGAAACCACATTAATTCGTATCGGTAATAGCCGCTATGCGAAGATGAATAAAAGCTATGGCTTAAGCACTTTACGCAGCAAACACGTCAGCGAAACGGATAATGGTTTGGCGTTTGATTTTGTGGGTAAAAGTGCTAAAGCGCATCATATCGAACTGCAAGACGAACGTTTAATTGAGATTGTGCAAGCCTGTTCGGAGTTGCCGGGTTATCAGGTTTTTAAATATTTAGATGATAATGGTAATAAGCAAGTTGTCGATAGTAGCGATATCAATGACTATCTACGGTCGCATACTTGCGCTTATGATAATGAGCGCGCGCTGTATAGTGGCGATTTATATAGCGCAAAAGATTTTCGTACATGGATGGCGAGTGTCCTTGCTGCCAGTTATTTATACGATGAGCTGCAGACTGCTGATGGCAGCGCAATATTAGCCAGTGATTCTAACAGCAATGAGCGTCAGCAACTGGTCACGAATATGGTTAAAGCGGTGGCAGAAGAGCTTGGCAATACGCCTGCTGTCTGCCGCGCATCTTATATCAATCCCGTTATTATCAATAAGTTTTTAGCAGGGCAGTTTTTTGAGCCTTATAAACAAGCACGCCGTGGACGTACCAAGCAATATCAAAGCTGTGAAGAGAAAGCGCTGCTAGGATTTTTAAGTGCCATACAATAAATTTAATGTTATCAAAAAATCGTATTAATTATAAAAATGATACGTTATGTATTGAAATAAATATAAAAATGCGTTACTAATAGAGCATACGCACTTTGATATGTGCGAACCATAAGAGAAAATAGTTAATACGATACGACTGTTTTACTTCTGATAAAGCACTGATAGCGTCAGTGACTCTCTATTGCTAAAGGATTAGCTTATGAACACCTCCTCTTCGAACCATTCATCTGTAAGCTCCGTTAAAGACATTACCCATACACCAATGAGCTACAGCGATTACTATCATAACTTTGATATGAATGCCTTATTAACAGAAATATTTGGTGAGCATTTAGACGACCGTTTGAATGCTTATATGGCGTGCTGCGGTCGTCATGTGCGTGATGGTCGCGGTGATAATATTGCACTGGTGCATGAAGATACAGCGGGTAATGTGACGCGTATGAGCTTTGCTGAACTGGACAAGGCAAGTGCACAGGTTGCCAATTTATTACTGTCTTATGGCGTGCAAGCGGGTGACCAAGTAGCAACGATGCTACCGCGTACCCCTGAACTACTCACTATTGTATTAGCCACTTGGCGGATTGGCGCGGTCTATCAACCGCTGTTTACTGCCTTTGGTTATGATTCGATTAAGTATCGGATGGATAAAGCCAATACTAAAGTTGTTTTTACCAATCAAGAAAATCGTGGCAAGTTTGACGACTTGGCTAAGCAAACCAAAATGGTGTTGATTGGTAGTAAGGTAGATGCGCAAAGCTGGGGTGATGATAACTATGCACAAATGATGGCGACGCAGCCGCAAGCTATCGAGCCAGTGTTATTGGATACCGATGCGCCGTTTTTGCAAATGTTTACCTCAGGTACCGTAGGTAAATCAAAAGGCGTCAGCGTGCCATTAAGTGCGCTATCAGGTTTTTATCTGTATATGCGCTATGCGATTGACTTGCGCGCCGATGATAACTACTGGAATATGGCGGATCCCGGTTGGGCATATGGACTATATTACGCGATTACGGGTCCCTTACTGATGGGCGTCGCCACTTATTTTAATGAATCGGGCTTTGATGCTGCCAATACCCGCGACTTTATGGTCCGCCATAAGATTAGCAATTTGGCTTCTTCACCAACGGCATTTCGGATGATGAAATCGAGTGGTGTATTTGAAAGTGCTCAAGACGATGCCAATGCCAAGCTATCGTTACGCTGTGCCAATTCAGCAGGCGAGACCTTGAATACCGAAGTGGTCAACTGGGTTGAAACCTACTTAAACTGTAAAGTTTGTGATCAATATGGGCAGACAGAAACAGGCATGACATGTTGCGAGCACCATGCTTTAGAGCATAAATGTCCAGTCGGTTCGATGGGGATGGCGCTACCGGGACATACACTGGTGGTGTTAGATGATGATATGAACATCTTGCCTGATGGCGAGCAAGGACAACTGGCAGTGGTGGTCAGTCAATCGCCCGCGTTTTATTTCCGCGGCTATAGCTGGAATGAAAAAGATGCGTTCACTGATGATTATTATCTGACAGGCGATGTGGTCGAGCGTCATAGCGACGGCAGTTATTGGTTCTCAGGGCGTGATGATGATATTATTATTACGGCAGGCTACCGGGTAGGTCCGACCGATGTCGAAAACACCGTGCTTGAGCATGAAGCGGTTGCAGAGTCAGCAGCGGTTGGTGTACCAGATGAGGTGCGTGGTCATACGATTAAATCTTATGTGGTGCTAAAAGATGGTATCGTTGGGACAGATGAGATTGCCAAAGAGATTCAATACTTGGTACGTAAGCGTTTATCGACGCATGCTTATCCGCGTGAGGTTGAATTTGTCGCTGAGTTACCAAAAACGCCAAGTGGTAAAATTCAGCGTTTCTTGCTGCGCAGTTTGTCTGCTGTTTAAGCGAATCGAAGTCTTAATAGTAGTTGAAAATAATAAAATAGTGAGTTTATAAAAATAGTAATAAAACATCAATTAAAGGAATAATTATGCAAATTGAACAACACAGTTTTTTAGTCACCGGCGGTGCATCAGGTCTGGGTGAATCAGTGGTTCGTGCTATCGTCGCGCAAGGCGGTAAGGTCGTTATTGCTGATTTAAACGAATCAACTGGGCAAGCTTTGGTTAATGAGCTAGGTGACAATGTACGCTTTGCACGTTGTGATGTGACCAGTGGTGATGAGGTACAAGCGGCTGTTGAGTTGGCGGAAAAAGAATTTGGCGGTTTGCAAGGTTCTATTAACTGTGCAGGTATCGCTGTGGTACAAAAGCTGCTTGATCGTGAAAACAATCCAGCGGACCTTGATGCTTTTAGCCGCGGCGTTAATATCAACCTCGTTGGCTCTTTTAACGTGGCGCGTTTGGTGGCAGCCAGTATTGCTAAGCGTGTGGCTGCTAGCACACCTGCCGAAGTCAATGCTGACAACGGAATTATCATTAATACGGCTTCTATCGCTGCTTTTGATGGGCAAGTAGGACAAGCAAGTTACGCTTCATCTAAAGCTGGGGTCGTTGGTATGATGTTGCCGCTCGCACGTGAGCTGACTCGTCATGGTATCCGAGTGATGACTATTGCGCCGGGTGTATTTGCAACGCCTATGATGCAAAGTCTGCCTGAAAAGGCGCGTGAGCAGCTAGAGGCTGCGGTACCGTATCCTAAGCGTTTGGGTAATCCAAATGAGTTTGCCAAATTGGTCACGCACATTATCGATAATGCCTACCTAAATGGTGAAGTGATTCGTTTAGATGGTGCGATTCGCATGGTGTAAGGTGATTTTAGATTTTGAGTGCAATAACTTTAAGTTTAATTCATAAAATTTGTATACAAATTGACATAGTCTTTTGCTATCTTATCAAAGATGGTTTTATCAATTAACGCTTAATTTTAAGAAGCAAATGCTATGTCTTTTTTTAATATAAATAATAAATATTCACATTGGTTATTTATCGTCATAGGTTTTAGCCTCTCTATCATTACTAGCACGAGTGTCATTGCTGCTGAGAGTACTTCAGAGAACAAACAAGCTATGCCGAAAAGTATGATGATTGATAAAGTCTTTGTCGATAAATCCGCTCGCACCCTGCAGTTGCTAAGTGATGATAAAGTGATCAAATCTTATCACATTGCGCTCGGTGGTAATCCTATTGGACATAAGCAACAACAAGGCGATCAACGTACACCTGTTGGCAACTATATACTTGATTATAAAAATGAAAAATCTGGATATTACCGTTCTATTCACGTCAGTTATCCCAACGCGGCGGATAAAGCCCGCGCCAAATCGCGAGGCGTCAGTGCTGGTGGTGATATCATGATTCATGGACAGAAAAACGGCTTTGGTGCATTTGGCATACTGAACCAACAACGCGATTGGACAGAAGGCTGTATGGCAGTGACCAATGATGAGATGGATGAAATCATGGCTGCGGTAAAGATTGGCACCGCGATCGAAATTGTAGAATAAATACCTTGTTAGCGTATTCTCATTTAGCTCATATATAACCTATAGTTTACTTTTATAGATATTTTATAAACTTCAAATGCATGCTGTTTTATAGTATTTTCTATTGGTTTAATCATACTCTAAAATATATCTTTCTCTTTTTACACACACTCAAAAATTCCTATCTTTTCTTTTCTATATTCCCTTGAAATCTCTCATAAATGTGCCTATTAATGCTTTATCGTCATATCATTGTTATAAGTAAGGTTTATTTTAATAAGTTGATATTTCAGCGCTGTGTATTGGCTTCTTAACTGATAGGAATTGACATTCATAAGCCTGTAATAATTATTTATTAAAGTTAAATTAACATTGAAATATTACTCAATAAACCCGATATAGATAACAACGAAAAGCTTACGGCATCTTAATACTTATAAAAAGCCGCAGCTACTATCAGATATAAATTATTATCAATTATAAGAGGACAAAAATATGAGATTTGAGAAATTTACCCAAAAACTGCAATCGGCGATTCAAGAGGCACAAAGTTTGGCACTAGGTCGCGACCACACAGGTATTGACCCTGTGCATTTGCTTGCGGTATTACTGCAAGATGAGTCTAACTTATCTATCTGTCAGCAAGCCGGCGCGTCTATCCCTGCGCTAAAAAATGGCGTGGCAAAAGCGCTTGAGAATCAAGCAACGATTAGCGAGCCAACAGGCGACGTTAATTTAAACCCCAATTCAGTTAAAATTCTGAACTTGGCAGATCGTCAAGCACAAAAAGAAGGCGATGATTTTATCGCCACTGAATGGGTGATGTTGGCGCTCGCTGAACAAGGCGACACTAAAAAGATATTTGAAAGTGCTGGTGTGACCGCAAGTAAGTTAAAAGCCGTGATTGAGCAATTGCGAGGTGATGACACAGTGGACAATCAAAATGCCGAAGATCAGCGTGATGCGCTGAATAAATATACGATTAATTTAACTGAACAGGCGGAACTTGGTAAGCTTGACCCTGTGATTGGTCGTGACGAAGAGATTCGCCGTACCATTCAGGTATTGTCACGTCGTACCAAAAACAACCCAGTGCTCATCGGTGAGCCAGGCGTTGGTAAAACCGCTATTGTTGAGGGCTTGGCACAGAAAATTATCAGTGGTGAGGTGCCAGAAGGTTTACGCCATAAAGAAGTATTGTCGTTAGATTTGGGCTCTTTGATTGCGGGTGCCAAATTCCGTGGTGAGTTTGAAGAGCGCCTCAAAGCGGTACTCAGCGAATTATCAAAGCAAGAAGGCAATATCATTCTATTTATCGATGAGCTACATACCTTGGTCGGTGCCGGTAAAGCGGATGGTGCGATGGACGCTGGTAATATGCTAAAACCTGCGCTGGCTCGTGGTGAATTACATTGCGTCGGTGCAACGACTCTAGATGAGTATCGCCAATATATCGAAAAAGATGCCGCGCTTGAGCGTCGTTTCCAAAAAGTGCTGGTCGATGAACCAACAGTTGAAGATACTATTGCAATTTTGCGTGGTCTAAAAGACCGTTATGAGCTGCACCATGGTGTCGTTATTCAAGATAGCGCGATTATAGCGGCAGCGCGCATGAGCCATCGTTATATTACCGATCGCAAACTACCAGATAAAGCGATTGACCTAATTGATGAAGCGGCAAGTCGTTTGCGCATGGAGATGGACAGTAAACCTGAAGCCTTAGGTAAGCTCGATAGTCGCCGTATTCAGCTGAAAATGCAGCGCGAAGTGCTCAAAAATGAAGAGGATGCGGGCGCGCAAGCAGAGCTTAAAATACTAGATGCTCAGATCGAAGAGTTAGAGAAGGAATACGCGGATCTTAATGAGATTTGGCAGGCCGAAAAAGCGTTAGTTGAAGGCAGTAAACAGCATAAAGAAAACTTGGATAAAGCACGTATTCAGTTAGAGAAAGCCAGTCGAGAAGGCGATTATGCAGAGATGTCTCGATTACAATATGGTGTGATACCTGAGCTTGAAAAACAAATTGCCGAGATTGATTCGGCAGAGCAAAAAGAGCAAGCTGGCGAGCCAATCACTGTAAAATTGCTGCGCAATAAAGTCACCGATCATGAAATCGCTGAGGTCGTGGCGGCTGCGACTGGTATTCCAGTGAATAAAATGATGCAAGGCGAGCGTGACAAGATGATAGCGATGGAAGAAAAACTTCATGAGCGTGTCATCGGTCAAGATGAAGCGGTCGAGGCGGTCGCCAATGCGGTACGCCGTAGTCGTGCGGGCTTATCGGATCCAAATCGCCCTTCAGGTTCGTTTTTATTCTTAGGACCAACGGGTGTTGGTAAAACAGAGCTAACCAAATCACTGGCGAACTTCTTGTTTGATAGTGAGGATGCGATTGTCCGTATCGACATGAGTGAGTATATGGAGAAGCATAGCGTCAGTCGTTTGGTGGGTGCGCCTCCAGGTTATGTTGGTTATGAAGAAGGCGGTGCATTAACTGAGGCCGTACGCCGTAAGCCTTATAGTGTAATTTTGTTTGATGAGGTTGAAAAAGCACACCCTGATGTGTTCAATATCTTGCTACAAGTATTGGACGATGGTCGCTTAACGGATTCGCAAGGTCGCGTGGTTGACTTCAAAAACACCGTTATCATCATGACCAGTAACTTGGGCTCGCACAAAATCCAAGAAATGGTCGGCGAAAGCTACGAGAGTATTAAAGCTGAGGTTATGGAATCGGTTGGACAGCATTTCCGCCCTGAATTTGTCAACCGTATCGACGAAATTGTGGTATTCCATCCGCTCGGTATGTCGCAGATGTCTGGTATTGCGGCGATTCAGTTGGATCGCTTGCGTCAGCGCTTGCAGGAGCGGGAACTCGATATCGAGCTATCAGCCGATGCGATGAACAAGCTGGTGGCAGTGGGTTACGATCCTGTGTATGGTGCGCGTCCACTAAAACGCGCTATCCAACAAGAAATTGAAAACCCATTATCATTGAAATTATTAGCGGGTGATTTTGTCGCTGGCGATATCATCAAAGTCGATGTTGGCGCTGATGATAAGCTGACCTTTGATAAGCTTAGAATGAGCTAATAGTAAACGCTAAATGACTGTCACTAAACGACTGTCGCTAAATGACGGTTATGGTTTAAAACCAACCCCTTACTTGCCTATTTTTATGGTAAGTAAGGGGTTTTTTTGTGCGCCATTATTATTTACCGTTTGCCTGTATTGATTATGGTATAAATAATGATAGTGCAGATAAGAATACGACAAAATTAAGGGAGATGACATCAGGATGATGACCAATAAAAAACAGACAAATACGCCATTACTATTATCGTTACTCATGACGTCACTACTGTTTAATGCCTCTGCGTGCTCCAATCCTTCAGCCGTCAATACCGATACCGATCTGACAGAATATAAACAAGGACAAGCTGAGGCTAATAAATCAGTAGCAAGCACTGAAAAACCTGCCTTTGCAACCGAGTCTATCGCTACCTTTAATGAACCTTGGGCAATGACCGCATTACCTACTGTTAAGGATAAAGCGGCCAAACTGCTGGTGACCCAAAAAACAGGCGAGCTTTTGATTGTTGATACGGTAACAGGAATGAAAACAGCCGTGACTGGTATTCCAAAAGTGGCTTATGGCGGGCAGGGCGGACTTGGCGATATTATCCTTGCACCAGATTTTGCTACTTCTAGTAATATCTATATCAGCTATGTCGAAGCAGGTAAGGGCGCTGATAGTAATAAATTTGGTGCACAAGTTATCAAGGCCAAGCTGTCAGGATTGGATACTGACGCGCCAAGCTTACAAGCCATAACGCCAATTTGGGAGCAATTTCCAAAACTAAAAGGACAAGGGCACTTTAGTCATCGCTTGCTCTTCTCACCTGATGGCAAGTATTTATATATCAGCTCAGGTGAGCGCCAAGAAAAAACGCCTGCGCAGGACATGAGTGTAAATCTGGGCAAAATTATTAGATTAAATCCTGATGGCTCAGCGCCAGCCGACAATCCATTTGCGAAAGATACCAGTGATACGAGCATTGCCACCCAATTTTGGACCATCGGGCATCGTAATGTACTTGGTATGGCTTTCGATGAAAAAGGTAGGCTCTGGGCGCACGAAATGGGGCCGCGCGGCGGTGATGAATTTAATCTCATTGAAAAAGGCAATAATTATGGCTGGCCAATCGTCTCGAATGGTCGTAATTATACAGGGACGGATATCCCTGACCACGATACGCGTCCTGATTTTGCAGCGCCTAAAATTACTTGGACGCCCGTCATATCACCTTCTGCCATGAGTATTTATGAAGCTGGTAAATACAATGACTTTCCAGCGTGGCAAGGCAACGCACTCATCAGTGGCTTATCATCAAAGGCGCTCATCGTAGTGAGTTTTGATAAAAATAACGGAGCGGCAGAACGCTATCGCTATGATATGGGTGAGCGTATTCGTGGGGTCTTAAACGTCGATGGGCAAGTGTGGTTATTAGAAGATGGCGCTAATGGTAGGCTGCTACGATTATTACCCAATTAGTGGATTTTCTAATAATCTGCATCATGACCTATATAACATGCCTTATATAACGCGCTCTATATAACAGGAGGTATATAAATAGCGAGCTAAACAATCTAACTAAAATAATCGCTTAGCATCTCTAAATCCAACCTTAATAGAGCCTTAAAACAGCCAATCAACTTGTGACTAAAAAATGTTTTTATCGAGTTTATTTGGTAGTTAATTGATAATTAAGGGTTAGTTTGTTAAGGTAACCTTTCTTAAATATAAGGTTTTAGCGAATGAACGACATAAAAATAAGTAAGCTCGGCCCATTTCCACGGGTAAATAAACCTGTGTTTATCACCTCAAGTATCTTAATTGTCGGCTTTATCATTTTTGGCTCGTTATTTTCTGAAACTGCAGCCGCGCTTTTTAGTTTCTTACAGGACTTTATCGCCGAAAAATTCCGCTGGTTATTTATCATCTTATTTAACGTGGCGCTGGTGTTTTGTATTTACCTTGCTGCCAGTCGCTACGGCGATATTCGCTTAGGTAAACAAACAGAGCGAGCGCAATATAGCTTGTTTTCATGGATTGCGATGCTTTTTTCGGCGGGTATCGGGATTGGATTGGTCTATTGGGGCACAGCAGAGCCTTTGTACCACTTTATGGCGCCTCCCATTGGTGAGGGACAGACTGTAGAGTCGGCCAAGCAAGCGATGAATCTGTCATTTTTACATTGGGGGCTGCATGCGTGGGCGATTTATACCGTCGTTGCTTTGTCGTTAGCCTATTTTCACTTCCGCCGTGGTCTGCCGTTATCGATTCGCTCAACCTTGTATCCCATCCTTGGACAAAAGATCTATGGTAAATGGGGACATACCGTCGATATTTTGGCGGTATTTGGCACGATGTTTGGCGTCGTGACGTCTTTAGGTCTTGGGGTTATGCAGATTAACTCGGGTCTAGAAGGCTTGTTTGGTATCCCTAATACCTTGACCGTACAGTTTATTATCATTGTTTTTGTGACTTCATTGGCTTGTGGCTCGCTAATGTTAGGTCTTGATAAAGGTATTAAGCGCCTCAGTGATATCAATATGGGGCTGACCGGTATTCTATTAGCCTTTATGGTGATTTTGGGTCCCACGTTATTTATCTTTGACAGCTTTATTGAAAATATTGGTAACTATCTGGCAAACATCGTCACGTTATCGACGTGGAGCGAAGCTTATAGTGGCACTGATTGGCAAAGCGCTTGGACGATATTTTATTGGGCATGGTGGGTCAGTTGGTCACCGTTTGTCGGCGTGTTTATCGCGCGTATCAGCCGTGGTCGTACCATTCGCGAGTTCGTATTTGGCGTGCTGCTTATCCCTATGACGATATTGTTTTTCTGGTTTACAGCTTTTGGTGGCGTTGCCATTCAGATGGAGCTGCTAGCCGCTATCAGTCCTGATTTGGTCAGCCCAGGATTGGTCGCCGCGGTGCAAGCCGATACGGGTAGTGCTATTTTTAAATTGGTTGAATACTATCCATTTACCAAACCCATCACCTTATTAATTGTGGTGATGATTGTCCTTTGGTTTGTGACATCATCAGATTCGGCCAGTTTTGTCATCGACATGTTGACCGCTGGTGGTGATACCAATCCACCTAAAATTCAGCGTTTATTTTGGGCAATTATGCAGGGCGTGATTGCGGCAATTTTATTAGCAGCAGGTGGTTTAGGCGCATTACAAGCGGCGGCCATCGTGGCAGGATTGCCGTTTGCTTTGGTTATATTTGTGATGATGTATGCGCTATTACGTGGCATGAGTCGCGACCGTCTTATCTTATATCGCAACCAGCAGCGTTACATTACTGACGAGTCAGCCGACCATAATTCGGCCAATGAGTTCGTTGATGAAGAGCTATTAAAAGGCCCGCCTAAAATTGCGAAAGGTGATTGATAGGCTACGCATAGCAAGTTTAAAAGCATTTTTATTAAACTAATCATGTAGTTAGCTACTATAAGTTTTACTTAAAAAAATATAATAATTGTCATTTAAAATCCTAAGATGCATCGTTATCTTAGGATTTTTTCATTTTTATCATTAACAGATGACTGGCCCGATTTGATAGTTTGTAGATATCTTGTTAAGGTTGGCGTCCTAAAAAATTGAGACGACTGAATGGATCACGTTAAAGTTGGCCGATTGGGCCCTTTTCCACGGGTAAGTAGACCTGTTTTTTTAACCTCAGCGATTTTAATCCTCGCGTTTATTATTTTCGGTGCCTTTTTTAATGAATTAGCAACCGAAGTGTTTGGCCAAGCGAAGGCATTTGTATCGATGCGCTTTGGTTGGTTTTTTATCATGGTGGTCAACTTAACGTTGGTGATGAGTATCTATCTGATATTTAGCCGCTATGGCGATATTAGGCTCGGTCACCAGAACGAGAACCCAGAATACAATCTGGTGTCTTGGATTGGCATGCTATTTTCCGCAGGTATCGGTATTGGCTTGCTCTATTGGGGTACGGCTGAGCCGCTATATCACTTTATGGCGCCGCCGTTAGGTGAGCCTGAAAGTGTTGCCGCCGCTAAGCAAGCGATGAACATCTCGTTCTTGCATTATGGTCTGCATGTCTGGGCACTCTATGGCATGGTGGCATTATCCTTGGCGTATTTTCATTATCGCCGTGGTCTGCCGTTGGCGATTCGCTCAACCCTATATCCGTTAATTGGCAAAAAAATCTACGGCCCTATGGGTCATACGGTCGATACACTGGCAGTCTTTGGTACCATGTTTGGTGTGGTGACGACATTAGGTCTTGGGGTACTACAGATTAACTCGGGGCTTGAGAGTTTATTTGGTATTCCAAATAACATCACCGTGCAAATTATCTTGATTGCCTTTATCACTATGCTGGCAGGATTGTCGCTATTAATGGGACTTGATAAAGGGATTAAGCGCTTAAGTGATATCAATATTTTCTTCACCATTGTGCTATTAAGCTTTGTCATTATTTTGGGTCCAACCCAGTTTATTTTTAACAGTTTCTTTGAGAATATTGGCAATTATCTGCATCAAGTGATTCCACTTGGTCTGTGGACAGAGTCTTATGAAGGGGAAGCCAACTGGCAGTCGTCTTGGACGGTGTTCTACTGGGCTTGGTGGATTAGCTGGTCACCATTCGTTGGCGTGTTCGTTGCCCGTATTTCTCGTGGTCGTACCATTCGCGAGTTTATCCTAGGGGTGTTATTAATCCCGATTACTATTTTATTCTTATGGTTCACCGCCTTTGGTGGTTCAACCGTTCATATGGAACTGATGGCAGCGGTTGACCCAAATATCGCAAGACCAGGACTGGTTGAAGCAGTGCGAGCAGATACTGGTAGTGCTATCTTTAAATTGATGGAGTCGTATCCGCTGACCGCAGCACTAAACGGACTTATCGTGGTGATGATTGTACTTTGGTTTGTCACCTCATCAGATTCTGCCAGTTTTGTCATTGATATGCTGACCTCGGGCGGTGACACCAACCCACCGAAAATCCAGCGGTTATTCTGGGCGGGCACAGAAGGCGTGATAGCGGCGGTGCTATTAGCCGCAGGCGGTTTGGGTGCGCTACAAGCCGCTTCTATCGTCTCTGGCCTTCCATTTGCCGTGGTCATTGTCATTATGATGTATTCATTACTGCGGGGCTTGAGCCGTGATAGATTGATACTTTATCGTAATCAGCAGTGGTTTATCACTGAAGAATCGGCTGAGCACAACTCCGCCAATGAGTTCCGTGATGAAGAGTTATTGACGGGACCGCCGAGCATTAAGAAAATTGATGAGTAACTATTTAGATAACTCAAAAATTTAATTTTCTGAAAAATGCTAATAGTTCATAATGTGAAAAATCCCAGTTTTTGAGCTGGGATTTTCTATTAGCGTTTAATAATGTATTGGTATTTAGCGAATGATAGATATTTAACAATATGATTTCGAAATTATTACTGTTATAAACATTCGCCTTTTACATAGCTAATTGCCTCAGGCGTGCT
Organism: Psychrobacter immobilis; assembly: GCF_904846285.1. Taxonomy (GTDB): domain Bacteria; phylum Pseudomonadota; class Gammaproteobacteria; order Pseudomonadales; family Moraxellaceae; genus Psychrobacter; species Psychrobacter immobilis_D. The sequence goes on from NZ_CAJHAD010000001.1 coordinate 419,896, forward strand.
ACAAGCTGAGCAAGCATTGCCAGCGGTACGATAGCTTGTTACTGAGCCGACTTGAGTTTTTACGCAGACCGGATCGTATTGCGCCGTACACATGGTTTTTTCAGGGTTAAAGGTTGGACACTGGGCAACGATTCCTTTGGGAAGCTGACTGGTGTTAGAAGCGGGCGGCTGAATAGGTGTGCTATCAGGCATAGGGTTTGAGTTAGGGCTGATATTATTACAACCTGCTAAACCAAGTGTAAAAGTTATGGTGAGTGATAGGGCGAGGGTAGAAGGCTTTAATAAAGATAGCAATGGTTTAGATAGAGCGCTCATCATAAATATCCTTATACAGTTTTTGTTATTTGTTTTGTATTAAACGCCAGTTTTTAACAAAAAGCAAATGCACAACTGAGTTTTCAATTCGCTACTCATATTTAATAAGCGCAGTATTAGAACAATAAAAAACCCAAGCTTATAAGGCTTGGGTTATTTATGTTACTTCTTAATAAAATTCTTGAATAAGATTTTAGAAAGCTTACTGTGCAGGTTTATCATCTTTATTAAGCTGTACATACTTATCAAAATTTTGTGCGTAGTCAGTCAAGTTATCGCTTAGCATTTGGCGATATTGTTTGGTATAAAACTCAACGATATCGTCTTTTTCTTTGGCGAAATCATCACCCTTTACAAAGCCAATCGAGGCAACTGACGCACTATAGCGTGCCGCCGCATAAAGCAGTGACGCGCCTACTTGACCTGAATGTGCTTCAGGGCCTAGTTGACTGTTTGCAACGCCAATAATCGCATCAGCACGCTGATAAAAGGCTTGCATCTCAGGGGTGATTTCAAGAGCGGCATCAATATCGTCATTTTGGGCATTGTTTGGCATATTGTCTTGAGACATAAGCGACTCCTAATAAGGGTAAGTAAATTTAAATATATTACGGCAGTCTTTAAACTTAAGAAGGGTAAAGACTGGATAAATCAAAAAATGGATAAAATAGTAAAAAATCTAACCTTAGGCTTATAAACCTGCATCGGCTTTTAAGATTTCTGCTTTGTCAGTTTTTTCCCAGGTAAAGGCAGTTTCAGAACCTTGGCGACCGAAGTGACCAAAGGTTGCCGTTTGCTGGTACATCGGCTGCAATAAATTCAGCATGCGCGTAATACCGTAAGGACGTAGGTCAAAATGGGTACGAATCAAGCTAATGATTTCATCGTTGCTGATTTTGTTAGTACCAAAAGTATTGATTGAAATCGAAGTCGGTTCAGCAACCCCAATCGCATAGCTCACTTGTAACTCACAGCGATCTGCAATACCGGCAGCAACGATGTTTTTGGCCACATAACGCACCGCGTAAGCAGCGCTGCGATCGACTTTTGAAGGATCTTTACCGCTAAATGCACCGCCACCATGACGCGCCATACCGCCGTAAGTATCAACGATAATTTTACGACCAGTCAATCCTGCGTCACCAACAGGACCACCAATGACAAATTTGCCCGTTGGATTGATATGATAGCGTGTACCGGCATGCAATAAATCTGCTGGCAATACTTGCTTAATAATAGATTCCATTACCGCTTCTTGCAGATCTGCTTGCGAGATGCTTGGATCATGCTGCGTTGATAAAACCACGGCGTCAATGGCAACCGGTTTATTACCGTCGTATTTAAGGGTCACTTGGGCTTTGGCATCTGGACGTAACCAAGGCAGATCACCGCCACGGCGCAGCTCAGATTGACGCTCCATCAAGCGATGCGCATATTCGATCGGCGCTGGCATCAATACTTCGGTCTCATTGCTGGCATAACCAAACATTAAGCCTTGGTCGCCGGCACCTTGTTCTTCAGGGCTGCTACGATCGACCCCTTGAGCGATTTCTGGCGACTGCTTACCGAGCATATTAATAACGGCACACGTCTCACCATCAAAACCCAAGTCTGAGTGATGATAACCAATGCCGTTTACCGTATCACGCACGATACGTTCAACGTCGATATTGGCAGTCGTGGTGACTTCGCCTGCCAGTATCACCGCGCCAGTCTTAACTAATGTTTCGCACGCCACACGAGCATGGATGTCTTGACGTAAAATGGCATCAAGGATAGCATCTGAAATTTGGTCAGCCATTTTATCAGGATGGCCTTCGCTCACAGACTCTGAGGTAAATAAATTATATTCGCGCATAGTGGGATCGCTTAATTGCAGGGACTGTAATATATAAAATCAGTCATTATTAAATGTTAACGGAAAATAGAAGGTAAAAGTGAATCAAAAAATTATGATATTTTACCGTGAATCGAGGTAAAACTCTAGTGTCAGCCATGACGGCTAACAATTGTAGAAATCATCGAGGCGGCTGTCTTCTTGCCAGCGGTATTCTGTATAGTCAGCGACTTCTTTTGCGCTATCGCGACCTTGTCTATCAGCAATAAAGCCAAGCGCCATATCCATGCCAGCCGTGACACCTGAAGAAGTATAAAACTTGCCATCTACCACCCAGCGCGCCTGCTTTATCCAATCAACCTGATCTGATTGTTCGGTTACCCATTGCCAAGCACGCTTGTTTGACGTGGCTCGTTTATGGTCTAAAATGCCTGCCTTCGCCAATAAAGCACTACCCGTACAGACGCTAAGTACCCAGTCGGCGTTATCAGCGAGCGTTATCAGGGTATGCAAAAAACTACTATCATTGATGAGTGGACGTGTACCTTTACCGCCGACGACCAATAATATATCCGTTTGCTGGGCTAACTCTGCTACTGCGACAGTTTGTAAGGCAACACCATGATGGTTATGAATGATACCACCTTTCATTGACGCAAACTGAATGCGAAAATCGTTAGGTAAGCTACCAAATAGCTCAATAGGCCCAAATAAGTCCAAGGTTTCAAAGTCGTCAAATACGAGTGCGGTCAGGGTCTGCATTCTGCTTCCTTAAATTAAAGTATTAAGTCGAAGTGTTTAGAAAGGAGATGTTTAAAAGTTTTTAAGGCTCTAAAAGTCTTTAAAGCTCTAAATATTTAAAAGCCTTTAAAGCTCTAAAAATGCCGCTTTGTCCTTAAACATACATTCTTCATAAACAGGACAAGCGCCGCATTTTGGGGTGCGAGCCTGACAAGTATAGCGCCCATGCAAAATCAAGTAATGGTGAGCATCAACGATAAAGTCATCGGGGATACGTTCGAGCAGTTTTTTCTCAACGATTAAGACGTTTTTACCTGTTGCAAGTCCCGTACGATTGCCGACACGAAAGATATGGGTATCGACCGCCATCGTCGGCTGCCCAAAGGCGGTATTTAACACCACATTCGCCGTCTTCCGCCCGACACCCGCTAGAGACTCTAAGTCTTTACGGTTATCAGGGACGGTGCTATCAAACTTCTCAATCAAGTCGCGGCAGGTTTTGATGACGTTTTTGGCCTTGGCATTAAATAAGCCAATATTCTTAATATATGCTTTCAGTCCTTCTTCGCCTAATGCCAAAATGGACTCAGGCGTATTCGCCACCGGATAAAGCTGATCGGTGGCAATATTGACGCTGACATCGGTCGCCTGCGCCGATAATATGACCGCGATAAGCAGCTCAAAGTTACTGTTATAATTGAGCTCAGTTACTGGCTCATCAATCGTCGCAGCCAACTTCTCAAAAAACGGGCGCACATCACGATTGGGCATACGCCTCGATGGCGGTGTATCGGCAGTTTTATGTTTAACAGTTTTACTCATGGCATTTTTACCATTACTTTATTTATTGGTTATTCAGAAGCAGATATTTGCTATTAAAGTTGCGCGAGTTCTGTTTGTAATCCTTCGAGTTCCAGTTGTTTACTGTCATTTGGACGTACGCTAAGCTGCTTTTCTAACTTCTTAATTTTACTGCGTAGTTTAGCGGCGGCAATGGTGTTTTTTGCTTGTGCTTCGCTGATATTTAACGATTGACTGGCGGCATTATTCAGTTTTGCCTCCACCATGCTGACCACAGGTTTGCTATTGCTGCTATCAGCCAGCTGCTCACTGACGCGTCTCAAATGCGTATGATAACGTTGGCGCAAGTCATCTTGTTCAAGTATGCGCTCAGATGTTGATAGGGTACGCTCAACGGTGACTAAGTCAATGCAATCAACCGGGCAGGGCGCGATACATAGCTCACAACCCGTGCACAAGTCCGTAAAAATGGTATGCATGTGCTTGCCAGTCCCGACGATGGCGTCAACAGGGCAGGCAGGGATACATTTGGTACAGCCGATACAATCATCTTCTCGAATCACCGCGCGCACTTCTACTGGACGCTGCGAGCTAGCATCTATCGGCCATTTTGACGGCGCAGCGCTAAATGCTTGTGTATCGCTGCCATCTTGATTGATAATTTGCGCAATCGCATCGGTCACCGGCTGACCGCCGGGTACACACTTATTATAGGGCTCTTTGTCGATAACGATCGCCACCGCATACGGTAAACAGCCATCAGCATGGTCGCAAAGTCCACATTGGGTTTGCGGCAAGCAGGCGTCAATGCGCGCAATCTTTTCTTGGGTGGCGTGAGGTAAGCTCTCTACGTCCAAGCTATCGAACAAAATAGGTAGATTGGTCAGACGGATAAGATTGCTTTTTTTACTCATGGTGCTTTGCATTTAATGTAAAACCTTGATATCAGTGCTAGGTACTGACATTAGAATAAATAGGGTAATAGTAAGGAGCGCTAAATCTGTAAATGAGATAAGCGCTGCTAGATTAAGTCCGTAAACATCCATAAACAATAGCTGCATTTATAAATGCTCTCTTGCCATTATCAATTAAAGTAATATGCCATGCTCAGTAGCAATTTGTGCAATCAGTGCATAAGCAATGCTGCCTTTTGACGGTATCTTTGGCAAATCTGATAAGTCAAAGAAATCGGCATGTGACAGCTCATCTTCTTGTATGACGATGTCACCACCAGCATGCGCTGCCCGAAAGCCAAGCATTAAATTAGACGGAAACGGCCAAGGTTGACTGCTGACATAGCGAATATCTTTGAGGCTAATATTCACCTCTTCTGCCACTTCGCGTACCACAGCATGCTCTAAACTTTCACCGACTTCTACAAAACCAGCAATCAAACCATATTGTAGCGCTTGTTGAGGGGTTTTTTGCTGCCCATAACGGTGATGGTGTGCCAATAATATCTGCATTTCACCCGTTTGCGGATTGGGTCGAGTAATGGCGGTAATGATACATGGCTGCACGCGCGGATACTGGCGTAAGCGGCAAACTTGGCAAACCATCGCGCGCTCACCACGTGAGGCATGCATCACTGGAGCGGCGCAGCGACTACAAAACTGCGTATCTGCTTGCCAACGTAACAGCTGTATGGCTTGACTAAGTTGGTCAGATAACGCGAATGGCAGTTGCGTGATAAGCAGGCGATAAGCAATAAAAGCGCACTCGTCATTATCTAGAGTGTTTCTTTCTTCGCTATTAGTTGTTAAACCTCTATTATTTAGAACATTGCTTTCTAAATTACTATTTTCTGAATCGTCGCTTTCTAAAACAATAGGCAAATCAATATGATGAGCTATGGCATAGTCATAAGTAATCGCTATGGTGGCTTGTGCCGTAAAAGTATTGTCAGTCTCGGTTTTAAAATCGTTCAAACTATCTTCAACTTGACCGCTATCATCGCTAACTAACCAATGATTAGGGGCTAAGCTTTCAAATAGTGTGACTCGTCCAACTTGATAGGCTGGCTGAATGTCATGAGTGTTTAACGCTGTATCATTAACCGACTTTGGTAACTGAATCTCCACAGGCCACCAGCCATTAGGCGTTTGACGACATAAAACCGTCTCGTCACGAAGTATAAAGGCATGGGTCATAGGATAAGTTTCCAAACAATCAAAGACAGACTCATATCCGCTTGGGTAAGAGTCTGTTGAAAATAAGCAGTTAAGAAGCTAAGCACTTAGGCTGCAAGCAGTTGGCTTAAGCTTTGTTGGCCGACATCTAGTGCCTGTTTATTCACAGGACGATTATTCTCAAAACCATCTAAATGATGGTCAACGGCCATAATAACATCGGCGATATAAGCTAAAGTGCCGTCATCTATTCGTGTACCACTATCAATGCGCTGCTGCAAATAACTCGCTAATTGGCTGAGCATACTGGCAGGGGTTGGTAATTGTAAAAAGCGCACCGCACCTGCTACTTGGCGCAGCATCTCAGGGATATTTTGAATATTGAGGATATCACGCTCAGGCTCCGCCAAATAATCATTGATGGCTTGTTCGGCACTGGCAATGGCGGTACGGCTTTCTTGTATTAGCGTATCATACGCTGTGTTTAGCTGATGTAATGAAATATGCGGATTATTCAAAGGCAAATAAATTGCCCCTGGCGTATGCATCTCTGCCATAGCGATAGTGGCATTTTCAGCATGCATTAATGCCAATAATAAATGGTCAAAATCTTCTGGCGTAGGTGCGCGCCATTTGCTCACTGCCTCTGCGGCAGCGTTCAGGCTTTTTGCTGCATTTGCTAAACCCAATAACTGGAACGCTGAACGCAGTTCGATAAGCTGCTCGGTAATTTGCGAGGTTTGCATATCGACAGGATTGATGGAGTCACCGCGTGCGTAGCTATCGACATTTTCTTTAATATTATTGATTTGTGCTTGAATAATAGTGTTTAAAGTGTCAGTTAAAGCACGGTTAGGGCCAAATAAGAAACGCGCCATTTGCTCAAGTTGCGGTGTCTCTAACTGATTGGCAGCATATTGCTCACGCAGGATTTTGGCCTCTGCCGTATCACGCTGGCAAGCAAAGCTAACCAAGTCCGCAAAGCGCGTATCCATTACGGGCAGATAGCTTTGGAATTGCTGCTCTAAGTAAATAAGCGTATGCTTTTGGCTTAAATTTAGCGGTAAGATACTGGCGATATCGGCAACGGCGGCGGTTGCTGCTTGCCAAAACAAACAATTAGAGTTTGCCGCTATCAAGGCGCAAGCTGCTGACATGGCATCCAATTTTTGCTGCTCATCGTCGCTCACATTACCGTCTTGATTTAATAAAGCAACCCCGAGCCCACTACGATAAGCGTAGGTCAGTAAGTCGCTGTCAAGATTAAGCTCGCTAAGGGGTTGAAAGTTGTTCTCAGGATTGGCAATGATGACGCTGCTGCTACCAAAAGTGGAAAAATAATCGGCAGCGATAGATTCGCCTTGCCCGTGAGCATTGAGCTTATTAATGATAGGCAGTAGTAATGTTGGCTCTACCGACTCTGTCAGTAGGACAAATTCAATATAGCGATCAAGCGTCATAATGGCTTCTGATAAGTCCATAATTAGAGCAGTATCGCTATTATCCCCACTATCATACAGCTGTTGTAAACCATGCACGATTGCGTTATTCAGCGCCTCAGCACCGGCCAAAGCAATCAGCTCAAAAATACAAGACAGCTGTTTTAACACAATAATAGAGTCTAACAGTAAAGGCGCTTGGCTATTATCATCATTGAATTCGCCCAAATGAATCTCAGTGTCTTTTAAGATGACGTTAATTTCATCGTGCAATAAATGCAGCGATGGCAAGTTAAAATCAGTCACACTCAAGGTTGGGGCAGTTAATTTCATTTGTGTAGAATGGTTCATAGTTGTTTTTTCCCATGACGTACTGATGAAAATAGCAATAATTTGGAAGATAGATTAAAAAATTATATGAGTAAGATTTCGACCTTTATTGTCATAATAAAGACTAACTGACTTAACTACCAGCATAAGGGGTTATTTTAATAAAAAATGATTTTAATGGTAGTTTTTATAACCGCTACATTTTATCTTTAAGCGCAGGATAATCGTCTGCAAGGGCGGCATACCAGCTTTGATTGGCGCTCTCATTGCTGTTTGACGTCATTAATAAATTGGCCAAATCAGCAAAGCTTGCATGCGCTGTATGTCCGCCATCAGACTGGGCGTCGTCCTCTATAGCAAGGGTCACTTGTCCGCCGGTCATTGCCAAATAAACTTCAGCCAAAATCTCTGAGTCAAGTAAAGCGCCGTGGAAAGTACGGTCTTGCTTACCGACATCTAGGCGGCGAACAAGGGCATCTAGGGTGTTTTTCTGCCCCGGATATTGCTGCTTGGCCATAACCAGTGAATCAGTCACTTGGACGCGCTCAGCAAAGTCATGCATGCCAACTTTAGCGAACTCCATGTTTAAGAAGTTCATATCAAAGGTGGCGTTATGAGCGATGATTTCGGCACCGTCCATAAAATCATACAGCGCCTGAGCGACTTGATCGAAGGTTGGTTTATCGGTTAAAAACGCCTCAGAGATACCATGAATACGAATCACTTCTTCATCCATACCGCGCTGCGGGTTGATATAGACGTGGAGCTTTTCGCCAGTAAATTTACGCCCGATCATCTCTACAATACCGACTTCAATAATACGGTCACCCTTCATTGGGTCAAGACCTGTAGTCTCGGTATCCATAATAAGCTGGCGGTCAGATTCATGACGATGAATAGGTTTTGGCAGTAGCGGTATAAAATACGGATTGGCACGGCTGGTGTCACCATCGAATGTTGGTGTATCAGTTTTTATGCGAGCTTCCGTTTTAGCTTCTACTTCAGTATCCATATTGGTATCTATATCTGACATATCGGTATTTCTCATTGTTTCGCTAGCATTATACTGATGTTGGTTTTCATATTGATGACGGTTTTCTTCGACTAACATGTTATTATTTATAGTATTGTCATACTTATTATCATCGTCTTCTAATACGTTGTTTTCTGCTGTATGGCTTTCTAACTCGGCATCAAGCTCATCATCCATCATATCGAAGCCTAATGGATCAAATTTTAGCCAATCATCACTAGTATTTTGGGTGTTATCGGTCACTATTTGCTCTTTTTTTTTAGCAGACTCTTGTGAGTCTATTTTTGATAAATCTTCACTGCTACAGGTCACGCCCAAATTTGCCAGCTCGTCCGCTTTTTCATTGCCCGCATGACCAGCATGACCTTTGACCCAATGCCAATCAACAGCGCGCTGTTGGCACAGCTCATCGAGTTGCTGCCAAAGATCTTGGTTGGCGACAGGTTTTTTACTCGCCGTTTTCCAGCCCTTTTTTTTCCAGCCCTCAATCCATTCGGTAATGCCTTTTTTGACATAGCTTGAATCTGTCCAAATCTCGAGATTATGCTCGTGTGGAGTATGGGTCAGTGCTTGTATCGCGCCCATCAGCTCCATGCGATTATTGGTGGTTTCTTTATCACCACCATACAAATCCTGCGTGCGTCCATCACTAAATATCAGGTGCGCGCCCCAGCCGCCAGCACCCGGATTACCTTTACAAGCACCGTCTGTATAAGCAACCGTCGTGTTGGGTTTCGCGGCCAACGGATTTATGGCGTTGTTGGTATTAAATGACTGCGCTGAAGTAGAAGTGTCTGACATAAAAGCGTATTGACCTAATAAATGGTAAACGTGGAGCAGGGCGGTTTCGGTAGTGCCGTTTTTACACCAACTAGCACGGTATATTTTAGGGTTGAGTATAGCAAATCTATCCCAGCTATGGGCAGCTGCCATGCACAAAATCGTAAAAGCACAGATGATAGTAGTGATGATAATAGTAACGCGGTGGTTTTCTGTTAAAATGGCTTTGATGATAGTGCGATGGTGCAGTTTTATTGTTTTTTTAATTGTCTTTAATAGTCATGCGCTCAATATCAGCTTTTTATGTCTAAATGCAGGATAACCCTATGATGTCCGTACGCCCAAACGTGTTTTATAAAAGATGGTTGCCCTTGATGGTCGCTATCATGGCAAGTAGCGCGATGTTTTTAAGTGCTTGCAATGATAGTAATACGCAAGCTGATACTAAACAGATAGAAACGACAGCGGATTTATCCATATTTGAAGGCTGCTACACCGTCAGCCATGACGAGCCTGCACAGATAAAAGTTAGCCAACAGGGCGGTGCGTGGGTGATGCAGATGAAAGAGCCAGCAAGTGCCAAACGTGTTTGGGATGATGCTGAGCCGTTAGAGGTTATCGAAAATAGCGAAATACCGACATATTTCTCTATCGACCCTGATAATGTCGATGCGGTCATCGGTCGTCCAGATAGAGTGCTGGTACTGGCGCATGTGAAGCCTGTCTATGCCAATATCGATCCGCTACTTGATAGTGAGTATTTGTCCTATATTTATCGCGGTGCCAATACCATTTACCATATTGAATGTGACGACGTTAATACGGATATTTTAGCCAATCCTCACTCAAACATTGTGATTGATAATGTGAATGACAGTATTTAGCTAAGCGTTATAATTGGGTATTAAATACACCTTTTTTACAAGCAATCCTATTATTAGAGTCAGGCAATATGAATTTTTTTAGTTATGTGGTGTTAGGCGGATTTTCTTATGCGGCGGGTTGGGCGGTCAGAACCTATATCTTAGATAAACAGCCTAAACCTGAGCAGCCTTATAATCTTAAACATCCGGCCATTTTAGCATATCTAGGCGGGTTCTTTATTATTATGCTGATTGTCTCATGGCTCATCGGCCGCTACTTGCTTGGTCATATTGCCGTTGACTTGCCTTTTATCATTGTGAATAGCTTGGTTGCTACCTTTGTGTATTCGTTTGGTCTAAATCCAGAAAAAGCCAACTATGAGGTTCCAGATTAACCTGTATAGATAAATGGCTCATGATTGATAAAAAAGCCACGACTGATAACTTACTTATCGGTCGTGGCTTTTCAAAATACTCATTCCAAGCTTATAGTTGGCGAACGTTTAAGCTTTTTTCTTTAAGTTGGTAGCAGTTTTAACGGCTGATTGGCTCTTCTTCCACGTTTGATATTTCTGCAAATCTTTTTCGATAAGTTTTAAGCAAAAAGTGAGTACTAGCGCATCGTCAATATGACCGATAAAAGGGATAAAATCCGGAATGATATCAATCGGGTTGAGGGTATAAAGTAGACCGACGACGCCCGCTGAAATGGTCTTGTAAGGAATGTCGCGATAATTACCTTTATAGTAATCTTTAATAAGGCTCATAAATAGCATCAAATCTTTAGTGAAGCGTTCAAGGTGGCTGCTATCTTTTAGCTTTGCTTGTAATTTTTCTTCCTCATGAATGATGTACTCTAAATCAGCATCCAAGATGTCATCTTTTTCCTGCTTATCAGTCGCTTTATCAGCCATTATTATTATCCTTATTTAAGCGCAATCGGTATCTTCATACTACAACAAAGTCGTGGCCTGTGCCAATATTGCGTATTATTAATAGCTTGGATTGGGTAGCATTAAGTTTCTGGTGCGTACGGTAGCGAAAAAGTAAATATGGGCAAAGGTTAGGCAACTATCATCACGTGCAAAACGTCTACAATATGCTGTTGTGATATTAAGCAAGTAGATCGAAAACATAAAGATGGTTCAAAAGTATATTAAAATAAAAAAGATAAGGTAGCAGCGAGATATGGGTGCCAAGAGTCAGTTATTAAAAGATGATAAAAGTAAAAATGCTCATACAGCGAGTGAAGCCATCTCTGGACTTAATCGTCGCCAGTTTTTATGTCAAATCGGTATCAGTGCAGGGGCGGGGTTGTTGATGAGCCAAAGCATTAGTCAAGCATTAGCATCCAATACTATTGAGCTAGATAATACGTTATTAACCAAAGACGATTTGCCAACGGTTTTGATGGATAAGAGCCTGCCATCAAAACAAGCAGCACCCGAAACATTGCAGGCGCAAACGAGTTGTATCACACCAAGTATAGAGACACGGCTTTTTGCCAGCTCCAATGTCGGTGGTAGTGACGAGCGCAATCAATTGGCATTAGATCGTTTGGCTTGTGCAGGTTTTAAAGTCGACAATCCTGCGATTACCACTCGGCAGTATTTACGTTTTGCTGGTACGGATTCGCAGCGAGCCAGTGATTTACAAAACATCGCGACGGGTGCGATTAAAGCGCCTAAACTGCTACTTGGCGTACGCGGTGGTTATGGTGCTGTACGTTTATTACCAATGGTTGATTGGTCGACGCTTGGGCGCATTATGAAGGAGCGCGGCACGATACTGGCAGGCTTTAGCGATGTGACTGCGATTCAGTGTGCGCTACTGGCAAAAGGAGGCATGAGCTCACTTTCCGCCCCGATGCTTTATAGTGAGTTTGGTAAAAACAAACCCGACCAAGTTAGCTGCCGACAATTTGTGCAGGCACTAACCAATCCTAATCTAGCTATCAGCATACGTGATGCGTCTTTAACCAGCCCTAATTTACCGAGTATTCTGACAAATTCTGAGCCAAAAACGATAACGGGCACTATTTGGGGTGGCAATCTGAGTGTGGTATCGGCGCTAGCAGGTAGTGAGTATTTACCACGTATTGACGGCGGTATTGTGTTCTTAGAAGATGTGGGCGAGCAAGCCTATCGTATTGAGCGCATGCTGTATGATTTGTATCTAGGAGGCGCGTTTAAAGGTCAGCAAGCAATCGTATTTGGTGCATTATCGAGTACAGGTGAGGACAGTTATGACAAGCGTTATGATGTTGCCACGGTGGTTCGTCAATTGCATAAGCTGACAGGATTGCCTATTTATAGCGGTATGAGCTTTGGTCATATTGGACAAAAACACAGCTTTCCACTGGGGGCAACGTGTCAAATTAGCCCCAATGCAATCGGCGGCTACCAATTAACATTTACGGATTATCCAACAATTAAAGCTGATGCGATTCATGTCGAAGGGTTGTGGCAATAAAATTTAGGTCTATAAAGTTTTTTGCTGTGATAAATTTTCTTTGCTTGCTGTGTAACTTCGCCACTTCAGAGTCTGAAGAGAACATATCACAGCAGCAACCTATTACTTTCAAAAGGCATCTGCTATAAAGTTAAATCGCTAAGCGCGAAAACTTATCTTGATACTCTTTCGGGGTCAGCTCAGTGGCACGCTTAAAAAGCCGAGTGAATGATGAGATATCATCGTAGCCAACTTGCTCCGCCAGCGATTTTATCGTGACATTTCCTGACTCTAATAAACGTTTTGCCTGTTCAATTCTGACCGCTTGAATATATTCGATCGGACGCATAGCGACAGACGACTGAAAGCGTCTGTTTAAAGTGCGCGGGGTGATATTAATCATCGCAGCCAAAGTGCTCACTTGAATAGGATTTTTAAATTTTTCCTCGATAAACTCTTGCACTCGCTTGACCAGCGGGTCTGAATGCGGCTTATGTAAGGTCACATTGGTATAGCTGTTCTGATTGCCTCGTTTACTATCAATAATCTGAGTTTTTGCCACTTGAGTAGAAATCTCGCGCCCGCAATAGCGCTCTATCAATAATAATCCCAAGTCATAAAAGGCGCTACCACCTGCCGCACAAAATATGTTGCCAGACTGGTCTTTTGACTGGCTTTTTGAGTGAGTGACAAATTGGTTCTCTTGCAAATCAACCAGTGGAAAGTCTGCCTTAAATTTACTCGCATAGCCCCAATGGGTCGTCGCTATCTTATGATCTAACAAACCTGCCTTTGCCAAAAAGAAAGCGCCGCTACAGTTGCTGGCAATATCCGCCTTGGTGTTAGCTAGCCGCTTTATATGAGCAATTAAATCGCTATTTTGGCTCAATACTTTATCGATCGAATCCCCAATCGTTGGGATTAATAATAAGTCGCACTCTGTCACTTCCTGAATATCGCAATGCGCTTGCATAATTAAGCGGTTGCTACATCTAATATCGACGCCACCTAGGCTGGCGATCTGTACATTAAACCTCGGCTCCACTTCCTCATTTAAAAATCGTTGCCAACTGACGCCAGTAAATGAAAATAAATCTAGCGCTCCTGTTAAAGCGCTACCAAGTACGCCATCGAAACCGACAATGATGACTTTAAAGGGTTTAAAGTAGGGCATAGTTGTGTAATTTCCTTTAGAAACGTTTTAAAAATAGTATTTTCCAACTACGTTTTTCTAATTAAATGTAATTACGCTTGTCTTATTTGACCATAATTATGTCATAAATGACAATACGGCAAGGCGATAAATTAGATTAATATCAATACATCACTAAATTTCATAAGCTAATGAGAATACTATGGCAGCAGATACGCTTATCAATGATTTTGAATTACCGTTCCAATTATATGATGTATTGGGCGCTGAACATTTAACCGAGCATCCGAAGTTTGCAGAACACAGCCGCGAAACCTTCGATGCAGTATTAGATACCGCTAATAAAATCGCGACTCAGTTATTCTTACCGCATAACCATGTCGCGGATAAAAACGAGCCGCAATTTGATGGTAAAAACGTTAGCATGATTGACGATGTCAAAGTTGCCTTTGATGCGTTTCGTGAATCAGGCTTTATCGCGGGCCGTTATAGCTTTGACGATGGCGGCATGCAATTACCGGAAACGGTTATGACGGCGGTAGCAGGCTATTTTATGGCAGCCAACCCATCAACCACCGCTTATCCATTTTTAACCACGGCGGCGATTAATGTTATCTCACATTTCGCCAGTGATGAGATTAAAAATGCCTTTATGCCGCGCATGTTGACGGGTGAATTTACGGGCACCATGGCGTTAACTGAGCCACATGCTGGCTCATCGCTTGCCGATATCAAAACCACGGCAGTAAAGCAGGACGACGGTTCTTACCGCATAAAAGGCAGCAAGATTTATATCTCAGCGGGTGATCATGAGTTGTCCGACAATATCGTGCATCTGGTTTTAGCAAAAGTACCGGGCGGTCCTGCTGGCGTCAAAGGCATCTCTTTATTTGCCGTACCAAAATACCGTCTAAATGATGATTTATCGGTTGGCGAGCGCAATGACGTGCATTTGACTGGGCTCATTCATAAGCTTGGCTATCGCGGCGCGACTTCTACGGCGTTAAGTTTCGGTGATGTAGGCGAGTGCTATGGCTACCTTATCGGCGAAGAGCATTTCGGCCTGCGCTACATGTTTAAGATGATGAATGAAGCGCGCATAGCGGTTGGCTTTGGCGCAGCGATGATTGGCTATCGTGGTTATCAATACTCGCTCGATTATGCCAAAGACAGGACGCAAGGCAGAATTGCACCCAATAATAAACCTGAAGATGCAGCAACGGCAATCATTCAGCATGG
Source organism: Psychrobacter immobilis (assembly GCF_904846285.1). Lineage (GTDB taxonomy): Bacteria > Pseudomonadota > Gammaproteobacteria > Pseudomonadales > Moraxellaceae > Psychrobacter > Psychrobacter immobilis_D. The sequence continues at coordinate 435,007 of NZ_CAJHAD010000001.1, forward strand.
TGATGTGAAGCGTATGCTCCTTGCGCAAAAAGCCTATAGCGAGGGCGGTATTTCACTCTGTCTATATGGCTCAAATCTGATTGACCGTATCAATACCTGTGAAGATGCTACGCTAAAAGCTGAGCTGTCAGAGTTATTGGACTTACTTACGCCAGTACTAAAAGCATGGCCGTCTGAATATGGTTCAAAAGCCAATGATTTGGGTATTCAAGTATTGGGCGGCGCAGGCTATACACGTGAATATCAAGCCGAGCAGTTTTGGCGTGACAATCGTCTCAATCCCATTCATGAAGGCACAAATGGCGTGCAAGCGTTAGATTTGTCATTTCGTAAGTTATGGCAAAAAGGTGGTCTGGGTATTCAAATTCTAAAACGTGAAATTACCAAAGATTTAGAGAATATCAGCACACCTGAAACCGCAAAACTCGCTGGTAAATTGATGCCTTATATGGGTCATTTGCATGAAGTGCTCATGCATTTAAGCAAAATCCTACAAACGGAAAAAGCCATCACGTTGACTGGTAATGCGCAGGCCTTGATGAATATTTTCGCCTCAATCGTGGTCAGTTGGATTTGGATTCGCCAAGCGAGTAAAGCTGAGCAATTATTAAATGATACGGCTGACGTTGATAAGCAAAACTTCTATCAAGGTAAAATCCAAGCAGCAAAATATTTTATCGATTGGGAATTGCCGTTAATCAAGCGCGATATTGAGCTGTTAAATAACGACAATGCAGTATGTATCGATATGCAAGCAGAGTGGTTTTAAGGGATTTTGAATCATATTTTGTATTAATAATAAATACAACTTTAAAGGAATAAATAATGACAACAATCAATAAGCAGTGGCGCTTAAAAGAACGACCTGTTGGCGCGCCGAGTGCAGAGACGTGGGATTATACTGAGTCAGAACTACCGAATATCACAGACGGTCAGTTACTGATAAAAATTGAATACATCTCGATGGATCCAGCGATGCGTGGTTGGTTAAATGATGCTAAATCTTATATCGAGCCGGTACAGATTGGTGAGGTGATGCGTGCAGGAACGGTGGGCAAAGTCATCGAAAGTAAGCATGAGAAGTTTGCCGTTGGCGATTATGTCGTAGGTCATAACGGCGTGCAATCGTATGCGGTCAGCGATGGCGCAGGGCTACATAAAGTCGATCCAAAGCTTGCGCCATTGTCTTATTACTTAGGTGTACTCGGTATGCCGGGTATGACTGGCTATTTTGGTCTATTAAAAACAGGCGAGCCAAAAGCGGGCGAGACGGTCGTTGTTTCTGGCGCTGCTGGTGCGGTTGGTGGTTTGGTTGGACAGATTGCCAAACTCAAAGGCTGCCGCGTGGTCGGTATCGCAGGTGATGCTGAGAAATGTAAGTTCTTAGTCGATGAGCTAGGTTTTGATGCGGCAATCGACTACAAAAATGAGAATGTAAAAAAAGCGTTAAAAGAAACCTGTCCAAAAGGTGTCGATGTATTCTTTGACAATGTAGGCGGCGATATCTTAAATGACGTCCTCACGCAAATTAATCTGCGCGCGCGTATCGTGATTTGCGGTGCGATTAGCCAATATAACACCACCACAGAGGTCAAAGGGCCATCGAACTATTTGTCTTTATTGGTCAATCGTGCACGTATGGAAGGCATCGTCGTCTTTGATAATATCAAAGAATATCCGACGGCGATGAAAGATATCGCTGGCTGGATTCAGTCTGGCGAGTTAAAAGTAAAAGATCATATCGTTGAAGGTATCGAAACCTTCCCTGATACGTTGATGATGTTATTTAAAGGTGAAAACTTTGGCAAACTGCTACTTAAGGTAGAGGGATAAATCATGACACTGAATACAAATGGAATTGCATCAGACGTCTCTGGTAAACGCATTTTAATCACCGGCGGCGCGTCTGGTATAGGTGCTGCCAGTGCGCTATTGTTAGCCAGTCGCGGTGCGAAAGTGGTGATTGGCGATTTGGCAGAAGAGATGGGTGCTGCTGTTGCCAAGCAAGCCCAACATGCTGGTAATAGCATAGTCTTTAAAAAAGTCAATGTCACTAGCGGTGATGAAGTACGCGCGTTGTTTGCCTTTGCCATGGAAACATTGGGTGGTCTTGATGTCGTTATAAATAACGCTGGCATCGACCATCAACCTGCGCCGATGCATGAGCTTAGCGATGAGGATTTTGATCGCAATATCGCCGTTAATTTAAAAGGTGTTTGGCATTGTATGCGTGCTGCGGTTACTTGTATGGCACCGAATGGCGGTGGTCACGTGATCAATGTTGCCTCGATTGCTGGTTTGCGTTCTGCGCCGCTGTTATCCGCCTATAGTGCGGCTAAACATGGCGTGATGGGGCTGACTAAATCTGCTGCTCATGAATATGCTCGAGTCAATATCCGCTTTAATGCCGTTTGCCCAAGCTTTATCGATACGCCAATGGTGCGTAATACCATGGCAAAAATGGACGAGCGCGCCCAGCAAGCGACGATAAAAGCCAGTCCACTACGCCGTTTGGGTGAAGTTGATGAAGTATCGGGAGCCATTGCTTGGCTGGCGAGCGATGAAAGCAGCTTTATGAATGGTCATGCGTTTACCCTTGATGGCGGTATGTTGGCTTAACATCAAAAGTATTTATTAAAATATTTAAAAATATAAGGAATAGCTATGAAAGATTTATTTGATTTAACGGGCAAGATTGCTTTAGTAACTGGCGCAAGTCGCGGTATTGGTGAATCTATCGCACGCTTATTAGCCTCAAGAGGCGCGCATGTGATCGTGTCTAGCCGTAAGATTGATGCTTGCCAAGCGGTCGCTGATAGCATCGTCGCTGAAGGTCATAAAGCCAGCGCCTTTGCTTGTCATGTGGGCGAGATGGCGCAGATTGAGGCGATTTTTGAGCACATCAAAAACGAGTTTGGGCAAATTGATATCTTAGTCAATAACGCCGCAGCAAATCCTTACTACGGTCATATCTTAGATACAGACTTAGCTGCTTTTGATAAAACTGTGGAAGTTAATATTCGCGGTTATTTCTTTATGTCGACGGCTGCTGGCAAGATGATGCGCGAGCAGGGCGGTGGAGTAATTTTAAATACTGCTTCGGTCAATGGCCTAGTCGCAGGTGACAAGCAAGGAATCTACTCAATCACTAAAGCTGCGGTGATTAGTATGACCAAAGCCTTTGCCAAAGAGTGCGGTCCATTAAATATTCGCGTCAATGCCTTATTGCCTGGTCTGACGGATACCAAGTTTGCCTCGGCGTTGACCACCAATGATAAAGTTTTAAAAATGGCGCTACACGCTATTCCTCTAGGGCGTGTGGCTAATCCTGACGAGATGGCGGGCACGGTATTGTACCTAGTGTCTGATGCCTCAAGTTATACGACGGGCGCTACGATCGTTGTTGATGGCGGTATGCTGGCTTAGTTATAGATTTATATTTAAAAAATTAGTTTTTTAAATATAAAACCGCATGACTTTAATAGTAATGCGGTTTTTTAATACCGATGTTTTTATTCATCCATTTCACTTCTTGCATTGCTATATCTATACTAACTCAATAAAAAAGGCGCAGTGCGACTCTCTTTGGACTTAGCCACCTCTTTAGGCGTACCTTGTGCGACAATAAGACCACCTTCATCGCCAGCACTCGGGCCCATATCGATAATCCAATCGCTGTTGCTCGCGACTTGCATATCGTGCTCTACCATAATCACCGTATTACCAGTTGCGACCAGCCCATTTAATTGGGCCATCAGCATCGCGACATCAGAAGGATGTAAACCAGTGGTCGGTTCATCGAGCACATACAGCGTATCGCCGCGCTGGGTACGCTGCAATTCGGTAGCAAGCTTGATGCGCTGTGCTTCGCCACCAGACAGTTCGGTCGCTGGTTGCCCAAGTCTTAGATAGCCAAGCCCAACTTTTAGCAAGGCATCTAATGCGCGCATTATCGGGGCGTCATCAACGAAAAATTCAGAAGCAGCTTCAACCGTTAAATCGAGCACTTCAGCGATGTTTCTACCTTGATAATTAATTTCTAAGGTTTCGTCATTGTAGCGCTGACCATGGCAAGCTTGGCAAGGCGAGTAAACACTCGGCAGAAATAGCAGCTCAACACTGACAAAACCGACGCCTTCGCAATTTGAGCAACGTCCTTTTTTAACGTTAAATGAAAAGCGACCCGCATCGTAACGTCGTGCTTTTGCTTCTTTGGTAGCGGCAAATAATTTGCGCACATGGTCGAACAGTCCAGTATAAGTCGCCAAATTCGAGCGCGGCGTGCGCCCGATGGCTTTTTGGTCGACGGTGACTAAGCGTTTTATATGCTCCATACCACTGACTATCTCACCGCCTATTGGCGTTTGTTGCTCTTGCTCAAGTAAAGCCGCTTCATCAGTGGGCGTTTCAATCACGGTTTTTTGCCCTAGCGCATTGTAGACCAGTTCAACCAACGCCTGACTGACCAAACTCGATTTCCCCGAACCTGAAACGCCTGTTACCGTTGTTAATATCCCTAAAGGAAATGCGATATCTAACCCTTGTAGATTATTGCGCTCGATATTAGCAAGCTTTAGCCAATGATTAGGTTGTTTTGGCTGCTGGCTTGTTAATTGCTGGCTTTTCGATTGATGGTCTGTGGAATCATGATTGAAAAGATATTGTCCAGTATAGGAATCAGAGATATCTCGCAAGCCTTCGACAGGGCCGCTATACATGATTTCACCGCCATGACTGCCCGCTTTTGGTCCGACATCGACTATCCAATCGGCATGGCGAATGACGCTGACATCATGCTCGACAATGAATAATGAATTACCCGCCTCTACCAGCTCGTCTAGAGCGCCTAATAGCGCCTGAGTATCGGCAGGATGGAGGCCAGCAGACGGTTCATCGAGCACGTAAACCACGCCAAATAGTTTAGAGCGAATTTGGGTGCCAAGTCTTAGGCGCTGTAGCTCGCCGGGCGATAAGGTAGGTGTTGTGCGTTCAAGGGATAAGTAACCTAGCCCAAGTCTGGTTAACGCTTGCACACGCGATAAAATGTCACTGGAAATACGCTTGGCAACGATGGCTTTTTCACGGTCGAGCATATCATCGCTGAGTTTTTTATTAGCAGCGTCTTGAAGTTTTAGCGTCAGTTCAGTCAAGGTTAATTGTGACAGTTCACCAATATCAAGCCCCACAAATTTAACCGACAGCGATTCTTTTTTGAGTTTTTTACCATGGCAGCTTGGGCATTCTGAAATTTGCATAAACTGCGCCACGCGTTTTTTGGTACGCGGACTTTGGGTGGTGGCAAAAGAATGTAAGACGAAGTTTTTTGCACTGGTAAAGGTGCCTTTATAATTGGGCTTTTCACCTTTTTTAATCGCCTCGCGTACTTGCTCGAGATTGTATTCTGGGTACACCGGCACTTCTGGGGTTTCATTGGTAAATAAAATCCAATCGCGGGTTTGCTTGGGTAACGTGTTCCAAGGTTTATCGATATCGTAGCCAAGTGTCGTCAATATCCGACTTAGGTTTTGCCCTTGCCATGCTGGTGGCCATGCAGCAATGGCGCGTTCTCGAATGGTTTTAGTCTTGTCGGGCACGAGCAAATCTTCTGTGACCTCAAACACGCGACCAATACCTGAGCAAGTAGGGCAAGCACCTTCTGGCGTATTTGGCGAAAAGGCATCGGCATACAGCATGTCTTGCCCAGCAGGGTACTCGCCCGCTCGCGAGTACAGCATACGCAGACCATTTGAGATGGTGGTCACGCTACCAACCGATGAGCGTACCGACGGCGTACCGCGTTGTTGTTGCAGGGCGACGGCTGGTGGTAAGCCTTCTATTGAATCGACATCAGGCTCGCCAACTTGGTCAATTAAGCGCCGTGCATAAGGCGATACCGAATCAAGATAGCGGCGTTGCGACTCAGCAAACAAGGTGCCAAACGCCAATGACGACTTGCCTGAGCCTGATATGCCCGTAAAAACAACCAACGCATTACGCGGTAAATCAACATTAATATTTTTGAGATTATGCACCCGCGCGCCTCTGACCTGAATGCTGTTATCAGCTGAGACTTGGTTGGTGGTAAAAGAAGATTTAGTTTTATTATTATTGTTGCTCATAAAGAACTTATTCCTATCAGCTCGTAGTTTTAGTTTTAGTTTTAGTTTTAGTTTTAAAAGTATGGGCTAAGAATTTGTTTATTAAAAAGTTTGCTTGTTAAATAGACAGCTAATCAAAAAATGTCTTAGTAATTTAAAATCATCCTAGCATGGCAAAAAAGAATTTTTGGACGGGCTTACGCTTTACAGACAGAGAATAGACATAGTGACGTCAAACGATAACATTTATGAGGTTTACCTTATAAATTGCAGATTATAGATGTTAAGAAATATGGATTTTTGAGAACCGTTAAGCAGGCAAGTAGCGAGTTAATTGAGAATGCTTTATCATTAACCTTATCTATCCATGATTTATAAAAGTATTTTATGATTTTTATCAGCAGTAATATCAGTCTTAATGACAGTGAAGTTGAAATTAGCGCCATACGCGCACAAGGGGCAGGTGGGCAAAACGTTAATAAAGTGTCCTCTGCGATTCATTTGCGCTTTGATATTTATACCTCAGGCCTAAGTGATGAGCACAAACAGCGTTTATTGGACAGTAAAGACAGCCGAATCACCAAAGAAGGCGTGCTTATTATTAAGGCGCAGCAGTTTCGTACTCAAGAACGCAATAGGATTGATGCGTTTGAGCGGCTGCAGAGCTTTATTGTAAAAGCCACTTATGTGAATAAAACTCGCAAGCCTACCAAACCGAGTAGAAATGCCAAAAGTAAGCGCGTCGATGCAAAGACCCAGCGCGGCAAAACAAAAGCCTTGCGCGGTAAAGTAGATTTTTAATGGGCGGCTTATTTCCTATTTGCAAATAGACCAAACAGCAAAATGCCAGCCCCTTTAAGTGGCTGGCATTTTCTTGTGCTCTGAATGAACTTTGGTTAATCTGCCCTTAGCTAACCAAGTCTTCTGCTTAATTCAGGAAAGCGCTTTATCATAAACAACATCAAGAGCAGCGACACACTGGCGATAGCAGCACCTACATAGCCAACGCTTGATATGGAAATATGCGTCACTGCATAACCACCGAATAGCGCACCTGCACCAATCCCTAAGTTAATAATCCCTGAGAACATCGACATCAGCATGTCTTGCGCCGTGACATCAACCATGATGACTTTGGCTTGCATAGAGATAATCAGCAGCATAAGCGCCGCGCCCCAAAGTAACGCAATCAAGCTCAGTGCCCAGATGGAGGTCACGGCAAACAATAGTACCAGCATAGATATCAGCATTAATATTATCGATATCAGCATCAATTTAGTATTAAAACGATCGCCCCAACGGCTGAATATTACACTGCCCGCAATCCCAGCGACACCAAACAGTAGCAGTATAAAAGTAGCCGAATTTTCACTAATAGCACCAACCTGCCGCATGAAAGGTTCGATATAAGAGTAAGCGGTATAGTGAGCAGTAAAGACCAGCAAAATAAGCAAATATAAACAGACCAATAAGGGGTTTTTAAGCAATTCTGGAATCTTTCTAAAAGAGCCTTCAAACATACTTGGTAGCGTTGGCAATAGCCTTGCTTGTAGAATAAATACGATAAAAGCAATCACGCCAATACCACCAAAAGTCGCCCGCCAGCCAAACCATTGACCAACTAAGCGCCCTAGTGGCACGCCAAGCACCATCGCCAATGAAGTTCCGGTCGCAAGCACGCTAAGCGCCAGTGCTTTTTTGCCTTCTGGTGCTACGCGTATCGCAATCGCTGCGGTGATTGACCAAAATATCGCATGCGAGAGTGCAATGCCCACGCGGCTAATCAGCAATACATCAAAGCTCCATGCGAATACTGACAATACATGGCTGGCAATAAAAACTATAAACAAGCCTAAAAGTAAGCTTTTACGCTCAAAGCGGCTGGTAAGTAGCATCAATGGCAATGACATCGCCGCGACAATCCACGCATACAGCGTCAACATCCAGCCAGTCTCAGCCGTGGTGATGGAAAAATCTTGGGCGATATCACTTAATAGAGCAACGGGGACAAATTCGGTAGTATTCATAATAAAGGCGCTGACGCCCATCAAAAATACTTGGAAATACTGAGTTCGGCGAGCATTTGCGCTCACCTCAAGGTTATGTTTCATATGATCCAATACAAATAAAGAAGGTGCCAACAAATAACGTTAGCTTAAAATAATTTTGAGTTTAAGAATAACGGCGGCATAGGTCGTAATGATGAAAAAGAGGAGGGCAAGATAGCAAATCAGTTGCGGTATGTCAGAGCCTATCATCAGACCCTACTATTTTATCAGGAATTGATGGTGTTTTTTGTAGGAGAGTCTTTAAAATTGGCGACTGAATAATTAAGTGGACTTTCAAATTCATGATTAAGTAAAACCGATAATGGTAGCATTGTCAGTTACATAGTGCTTATGGTGAGGTATCGCTATTTAAGCTTGAGTATAGGTATGATGACGCCATAGGCTAGGAATACCTGATAATGTGATTTTAAAGAGTTATTGATATTTTACTAAGATGGGATAAAAGAAAACCAATCTATGAAAACAGACACCAATAAACCGCTGGCCTTTAGAAGATACCCTTCAACGACAGCGCTGCAATGTTTTGAGACCGCTGCCCGTCATTTGAGTTTTACCAATGCGGCGCAAGAGATGCACATGACCCAAAGCGCCATTAGTAAGCAAGTGGCGCAGTTAGAGGAGATGCTAAACCTGTCTTTGTTTTATCGGACACCGCACCGGATTTCATTGACCCCTGCTGGCAAGGTATATTATCTTGAAGTATTAGAGATTTTAAAACATATCGAGGTGGCGACCACCAATTTGATGTCGCATAGTAGTAATACCGAGCTGCTAAAAATCGTCTCGCATCCGACATTTTGTGCTCGTTGGTTGATTCCAGCACTCAGTGGCTTTAGTCAAGAATACCCGCTTATCAACATAGATATCAAAGAATTAGTAGGTCCATTTTTTTCTGAAGACCAAAATGTCGATATTGCTTTTTTATATGGTGATGGGATGTGGAGCAATATGGAGGCCATAAAATTATTCGATGAATATTGCGTTGCTGTTTGTCAGCCGCAGTATTTGCAAGATAAGACGCTGAGTACCGAGTGTTTAAATGACTATGTGCTATTGCAAATAAGCTCGCGCTTAAGTGCGTGGTATGAGTATTTTAAGCAGCAAGATATCAGCGTTGATGGCACCTTTGTAGGTCCGCGTTTTGAGACCTTTCATGCTTGCATTTCTGCCGCCTTACTTGGCTATGGTATTGCTTTGGTGCCGTTACGTTTGGTCGAACCCGAGCTACAATCAGGCGCTTTGGTGATGGCGTGGGATTATGCGGCAAAGGGTCGCGGCAGCTATTATGTGACTTATCCTATCTCTTCGAGGCAATCGCATAAGGTCAAAGCAGTTTTAGAATGGATTACGGCTTATTTAACAATCTCAGATGAGCGTGAAAAGGCATTAGGGCTGGTTTTATAATGTCACTTACGTTTATTTATGATCTAAAGTATTTGTCTATAGCACTGATCTTGTGAATGCCATCCTGTAAAGTCCTTTGCTGTAAACATTTAATAAGCTAAACAAAAAACTGCCTTAATACGCAGTTTTTTTGTTTTTAAAGGATTCGTCTAGGAAGTTAATTTACTGGTAATGACTAAAAGGAATGCCACCACAACTATTATTCGTTTGCTGCTGGAATGATGTTTTGTTGAAATGAGTCTAACTCAAGGAAGAGATAGAGATTCATCATGGATAAGCTTTATAAAGTGACCGATGCCTTTACGATGGTGCATCCACTCACGCTCATCAAAGGCAAAAATGCCAGAGTTTGGGACGACAATGACCGCAGCTATATCGATTTTGTCGGCGGTATTGGAGTTTTAAACTTTGGTCATTGCCACCCTCACATCGTTGACGCCATCATTCATCAAGCCCAGTCGCTGATTCACTATGCCTACAATGCGGCAGCGCATCAGCCGTATCAAAGCTTTATGCCGCGATTGTGTGAGCTGGTGCCCATCAACGGCGAGCTGGCAGGCATGCTTACCAACTGCGGCGCAGAAGCGACCGAAAATGCCATAAAGATAGCGCGTATGAAAACGGGTCGCACAGGCGTTATTGCGTTTGATGGTGGGTTTCATGGACGCACACTGGCTGCCGTCAATCTCAATGGTAAGGTCGCGCCTTATAAGCGCGGACTTGGTGCCTTGGCCAGCGGCGTTTATCACATTCCTTTCCCCAGTCCCGATAACAACGTCAGCGACGAGCAAGCGATTGACGCGCTACAGCGTTTATTTATGATAGAAACAGATATCGATAATATCGGTGCCATCATCGTCGAACCTGTACAAGGGGAAGGCGGTTTTCAGTTGTTGTCGCCCACCTTTGCGCAGTATCTACGTAAGTTTTGTGATGAGCACGGCATGTTACTCATCATGGACGAAATCCAATCTGGTTATGGACGTACTGGCACGCCGTTTGCTTTTACCCATTTAGGGGTTGAGCCTGATCTTATATTAGTTGGCAAGAGTATTGCGGGCGGCTTGCCTTTAGGCGCAGTCATAGGGAAGGCTAGTGTGGTCAATGGTCTACCCAAAGGCAGCTTGGGTGGTACGTATTCGGGCAATCCAGTCGCCTGCGCTGCTGCCAATGCCACGCTCGATATCATGGAAGCCGATGACGTTTGGCAGTCAGCCAAACATTATGCAGAGACAATTCAGACGACCATCAGCCAATGGCAACAAGAAGGTATCTCGCCTTGGTTGTTTGGTCTTACGGGTATCGGTGCGATGCGCGGTATCGAGCTGCGTCATCCTGAGCATGATGTGCATCCGAGTGTGATGGCACAAGTATTAGTGCAAGCACGCAAGCGTGGATTGCTGCTGATGCCAAGTGGGCAATATCGCCATATCATCCGCTTATTGCCACCTCTCACTATAGAGCCTGACACCCTAAAAGAAGGGTTGGATATTCTAAAAGAGGTGCTCATCGCACTTCCTGATGGATTGCCTGCCGCTTAATGCTTAGGTATGTTTAGGAATATTTAAGAGTACTTAGGACAGATAGCGCATCGTTATAACCAAATGCTCGAAATAAAATACTTATTATTAAGCTAAAAATTTATTAACTCTATTACAAGGATGTTTATTTGTGAAAAATAATAGCGTCAGTCTAGATGAGGATTTTATCTGCAGCGATGATATACGTCATCATTTTTCTATGGCCATGTCAGCCATGTACCAAAATGAGGTGCCGCTATACGGTGACTTGGTTGATTTGGTCAGTGATGTCAATGCAGAGGTGTTGACCTCACATCCCGATGTCAAATCACAACTGCTACATACGGGCGAGATTGAGCGTCTGAGCATGGAGCGCCACGGGGCGATTCGACTGGGTACCGCAGCAGAGCTGAGCATGATGCGCCGTCTCTTTGCGGTGATGGGTATGTACCCTGTTGGCTACTACGATTTAGCACCTGCTGGTGTGCCAGTCCACTCAACAGCCTTTCGTGCGCTTGACTCCCATTCATTGCATAAAAGTCCCTTTCGCGTCTTTACCTCGTTATTGCGTTTGGATTTGATTGCTGATGAAACCTTAAAACAAGAAGCCACGGCCACATTGGCGCAGCGTCAGATATTCACTACTGGTGTTATTGAGCTAATTAAGATTTTCGAGGCGCAAGGTGGCTTGATCACTGAGCAAGCACAGCAGTTTGTCCAAGAAGCGCTAGAGACATTTCGTTGGCATGATAAAACGCCGGTGGCAAAAGCGCTCTATCAGCGCTTACTAGATCAGCATCCACTTGTCGCTGATGTGGTCGGCTTTAAGGGCCCGCATATCAATCATTTAACGCCTCGAACCTTGGATATTGATGCGGTGCAACAAGGGATGCAAGTCCGCGGTATACCATCAAAAGCCATCATCGAAGGGCCGCCACGTAGAGCGTGTCCTATCTTATTAAGGCAAACCAGTTTTAAGGCGCTACAAGAAGCGGTTGGCTTTAAAGTTGCTGATACCTCAGACGCTAGCCATGAAAAGTATGAGCAAGGGTATCATACCGCGCGCTTTGGAGAGATTGAGCAACGCGGTGTGGCGTTAACGCAAAAGGGTCGCGCGCTTTATGATGAATTATTGGCTGCAGCTCGCCGCCAGCTTGGCGCTACCCCAAATGAAGATAATGCGGATCAGTACAATCAAATTTTAGCCGAAGTATTTACCGCTTTTCCTGATAATTATCAAACTCTACACGATGAAGGGCTGGCGTACTTTTATTACCAGTTGACGGATAGCACCCTAGATTCTGAAAATGGTCAAGCATTATTGGCCGCTACCTTAACCAATGATGATTTGAATAAAGTGCCTAATGCTAAGCTGAGCGCTCTGATTAATGATGAGGTGCTTCGCATTGAACCTATCGTTTATGAGGATTTTTTGCCCGTCAGTGCCGCCGGTATCTTTCAATCAAACCTACAACAGGCGCAGCCAAACCAATATGACGGTCGCTCAAGCCAACAAAGTTTTGAGCGTGATTTGGGAGCAGCTATTCACGATGAGATGGCATTGTATGAAGCGATGCAAGCTCAAAGTCTTGAGCAGTGCCTGTCTAGTGTTAGTATCTAACAAATTATGCTAGAAATGTCTAGCGTATAGCCGACTTATTAGCACGTCATTCCAAAAAGGAATGACTGTAAGAAATTTATTATTTTGCAACTTAGTAGGTAGCAGGGTAATTTTATAAGTCAGTCAAGGACGTAGTAAACCATTATACCAATATGCAAGGGATTGATTATGATTAAGCAATATATGTCTGCAATGGGCGTAGAAGAAGCACACTATCAAAATGGGGACTTTGAAGTCACCACCCCAATTGATGGCTCAGTCATCGGTAAAGTCACATTAGATACAGTCGCCGACGTCGATACTAAAATCCAAAATGCCAAACAAGCTTTTCAAGAATGGCGTGTCGTTCCTGCCCCTAAACGTGGTGAGTTGATTCGTCTGTTGGGTGAAGTCCTGCGTGAGCACAAAGAAGATTTGGGTATCTTAGTATCATTAGAAGCCGGAAAAATCAAAGAAGAAGGCCTTGGCGAAGTCCAAGAAATGATTGATATCTGTGACTTCGCTGTCGGCGTATCGCGCCAGCTTTATGGTCTAACCATCGCCTCAGAGCGCCCAGGTCACCACATGCGTGAGACATGGCATCCACTTGGTGTCATCGGCGTCATCTCTGCCTTTAACTTCCCCGTCGCCGTTTGGTCTTGGAACACTGCGTTGGCCATCGTCTGTGGCAACCCTGTCATCTGGAAGCCTTCAGAAAAAACCCCGCTCGTCGCCTTAGCGTGCCAAGCATTATTTGAAAAAGCGTTGGCAAAATTTGGTGAGGCACCAGCACATTTATCGCAAATCATATTGGGCAAGACCGATATCGGTAATGCCTTGGTTGAAAATAAAAACATCGCTTTAGTCAGTGCCACCGGCAGTACACGCATGGGCCGAGAAGTAGGACCGAAAGTGGCTGAGCGTTTTGGTAAATGTTTGCTCGAGCTTGGTGGTAATAACGCCATGATTTTGGCACCCACTGCCGATTTAGATTTGGCGCTACGTGGCATTCTATTCTCAGCAGTAGGAACGGCAGGTCAGCGTTGCACCACCTTACGCCGTCTGTTTGTTCATGAGTCGGTCAAAGACGATATCTTACCGCGCGTTAAGTCTGCTTACGAGACGGTGAGCATCGGCCATCCGCTTGAAGGCAATTTGGTCGGTCCACTGATTGATGAAGACAGCTTTAATAACATGCAAGCGGCATTAGAAAAGGCTCGCAATACTGGTGGTAAAGTCACAGGCGGCGACCGAGTTCTGATGGATAAGTTCCCAGATGCTTATTATGTGACCCCTGCGATTGTTGAGCTTGATGAGCAAAATGACGTAGCACGTAGTGAGACGTTTGCACCGATTTTATATGTCATGCCCTATAAAGAGTTTGACGATGCGCTAGCGATGCAAAACGATGTGCCACAAGGGCTGTCATCTTGTATTTTTACCAATGACTTACGTGAAGCTGAAACTTTCCTCAGTGATCGTGGCAGTGATTGTGGTATCGCTAACGTCAACATCGGAACCAGTGGTGCTGAGATTGGCGGTGCATTTGGCGGCGAAAAAGAAACCGGCGGTGGTCGTGAGTCAGGTTCAGACGCATGGAAAGCCTATATGCGTCGTCAGACCAATACGGTCAACTACTCAACCGAGCTACCACTCGCGCAAGGCATCAACTTTGGCTAATAACAACGGTATGTCACTAATAAATAGTGTCATTTAATAGTCTTTATCAATCACGTGTTGTGATGTTTGTTAAGTAGGCTCAGAGCCTATTTAACAAGCCAATTATCAAGTATTTTTATTTTATTAATAAAGCCTGCGGAAGTGATGAATAAATATTCATGATTTCAAAAACAGGCTTTTTATCCTCTTTTCAGAATTATCGGCAGCCATGGATTGGTTGTTTCTACTACTGTTATTTTTATGGCAGTAGTTTCCACTACTAAGGAAGGTAGGTGTCTTATGATGGATAATAAACCTTATGACGAAGCTAAAGATGGCTATGGTCCGTCTTCTAGTTTTTTATTAGATATTGCACCTCTGGTGTTGACTGCCATTATTCTGATGGTTCAGTTTTTTGTATTCAAAGATTTTACCCCTCACATTCCCTTGGCTTGCGGTATTTTAATTACTGGCTTGTTTATGAAGCTGCGGCGCCGTGACTGGCATGGCATGGAAGAGAGTTTCTTAAAGGTCGTGAAAATCGGTCTACCTGCCATGATCATCTTGATGGGTGTTGGTATGCTCATTGGTGCTTGGATTATCGCTGGTACCGTTCCCACGATTTTATATTATGGCTTTAGCGTTTTTTCTCCCTCGTCATTCCTAGTCTCTGTTTGTCTTATCTGTTCTATCATTTCTGTCGCAACGGGTACCTCGTGGGGCACGGTCGGCACGGTCGGCCTTGCGATGATGGGTATTGGTTTAGGACTAGGTATTCCGCCGTCACTAACAGGCGGTGCTATTGTTTCTGGCGCTTTTTTTGGTGACAAAATGTCTCCATTGTCTGACACCACCAACTTAACACCAGCCGCTGCCGGTGTTGACCTTTGGGAACACATTCGCGGTATGTTGCCCACCACGGTACCTGCCATGGTGACTGCCCTAATTATCTATGCTTGGATTGGGATGGGCTACGGCGCGGAAAATGTCGATTTAACATCAATCAGAGACATTCAAGCCTCACTAGCAGCTAACTATAACCTGAGTATTATTACTTTATTGCCTGCTGTTGTCGTTGTCATTGCGGCGGTGATGAAAATGCCAGCCATTCCAACGGTATTATCAGGTGTGGTGGTTGCAGGCTTGGTTGCTTTCTTTATGCAAGGTGTGGGCGTTCACGATATCTTTAACGTCCTACAAAATGGCTTTGTCAGTAAGACTGGATTTGCTGTCGTTGACCAATTGCTGTCTAAAGGCGGTGTCATGTCGATGACATGGGTTGTGACCTTAACCATATTTGCCTTAGCATTCGTCGGCGCCATTGAGCATTACGGTACGCTCAAAGCCATTATGGCAAAAATCAATAAAATGGTGAAATCGAGATTCGGTTTAGTGATTACCACTTATGCTAGCACGCTCGGTGTGGGTACCCTCATCGGTGACGTCTATACCACACTGGTGTTGCCAGGTCGCCTATTGAAAGATAAATATCAAGAGATGGGCTACAAGCGCACGACGCTTACCCGTTCTATCGAAGATACTGGCACCCTGTTATCTCCCCTTATTCCTTGGAACATGGGCGGTAGTTTCGTCGCCGCAACCTTAGGTATTGCGACACTCACTTACGCGCCATTCGCTTTTGCTTGCTGGTTATCGCCTCTATTTGGTTTGTTATGGGTGGTCTTGAACAAATTCATCCCCCGCGAAGAACCTACTGTTAATAAAGACACAAGCGAGCTCCCCACTGTAGACAATGTGTTAATTTAGAAGGAATATGAGATGTTGCAAGAGCAATGTTTGTGGAATATGACCGCACCCCTTATCGATACCTACAGCCAGATGAATAGCGATACTGAAGCGACTATCTGTATCATAGGCGGTGGTTATACCGGACTATCGGCTGCGATTCATTTGGCTGAAAAAGCCGTCAAAGTCATCCTCTTAGAGAGCCATACGATAGGCAGTGGCGGCTCAGGAAAAAGCGTAGGGCTCGTCAATGCAGGTACTTGGGCGCGCCCTGATGATTTGAATATTGCGCTAGGCGAAGCGGCAGGTGAGCGCTTGACAGACGCCCTTGGACAAGCGCCAAGCTTAGTATTCGACTTAATCAAACGTTATAATATCGACGCCCAAGCCACTCAAGCCGGTAATATCCACATGGCACATAACGCTAAAGGTGAAGTCGATGTCGATATTAGATACGAGCAGCTAAGTCGTCGCGGTGCGAATGTTGAGGTATTAACTGGCAGTAAATGCCATGAGTATTGTGGTACCAAGAATATCAACAAGGCGTTACTCGATCACCGTGCTGGTACCATAAACCCGCTGGCTTATGTCAGAGGACTGGCCAAAGTAGCAAAAGATCTTGGCGTCACTATCTATGAGCATTCCGCTGTTGAAGCCTTAGAAAAGGTGAATGGCTATTGGTATGCAAGGACTTCTAAAGCGCGCGTGAAATCTGAGCGCGTCATTGTTGCAACCAACGCTTATACCGAAGGCGAATGGACAGAAATTAAAAAGACATTTTATCTGGTTTATTATTATCAGATTGCATCTGAGCCGCTCAGAGGAGAGGCGGCAGATCGGATTTTGCCATACAAAACAGGGGCATGGGATACACGCTTGGCCTTGTCTAGCTTTCGCCGTGATGACGATGATCGCCTATTATTGGGAACGGTGGGTGGTACACAGCTTAAACCAAAATCCTTTTATCAATCATGGGCCAATGCGGTGCAAAAAAGCTATTATCCAGATTTGCCAGCATTTAAGTGGCAGTATGAATGGACTGGTAGCTTTGGCTTTACGCAAGATCATATTTTTCGAGTCATGGAGCCCGCTGAGGGTTTGCTGACAGCAACGGCTTATAACGGTCGCGGCATTACCACAGGCACGCTAATGGGTAAGTGCTTTGCCGATTATATAATGACGGGTAATAGAGACAGTATTCCCTTACCATTTAAGACCTTAGAAGAGGCGAAAGTCTCTTTTGGAGGCATCAAGTCTGGTTTTACTGAGCTGGGACTGACTTTGTATCATGCGGGTCAATGCTTGAGAATCATTGGGTAGGAAAGTTGGGTAGAGAATAAGAACACGCCCTATTCTGAGAAGAATGCTGAACTTTGCCTAAACCGCTGAATAGGTTTAGGCAGTATTTTTCTCTAAATTGAATCGGCTATATTTTTTTATATTGAATCGCCTATACCTTTTTATATTGAGCTGATTATACTTAAATAAATTTGTTCTCATGAGTGGACAACACTTCTGCAAATAGCCAATCGCGAAAGGCTTTAAGCTTTGTCATATTGGCAGATTCCGCTTGATAAACGACGTAATAAGCCAGTGGCGAGCTAAAGGTAATCTCAGGAAATAATCGCACCAAACGTCCGGCAGCGACATCATCACGTGCCATCACACTACGCGCCAACGCAACACCATGACCATTAATGATCGCTTGTAGCACCGCTGCTGAGTTATTGATTTGCATCCCTCGCGAGGTATCTACTTTGGTGAGCGCTGCATTGGTTAAACTTGCTTGTGCAAGCCAATCATCCCACGAAGGAAAACCAATATAACCATCCATTGAGCGGTCATGAATGAGCGTTTCTTGGGTCAAATCAAGCGCGCTTTTTCCTTGTAATAATTGCGGCGAGCAAACCGGATAAATCTCTTCTTCCATCAGCTTTTCGCTCAGCAATCCTGCCCAAGTGCCAGCTCCGTAGCGCACACCGATATCCACTTCTTGGACAGAAAAATCTATTGATTTGGCACTGGTATCAAGCCGTACATCGATATCTGGTTGTAGGCTTTGGAATCGATCGATACGCGGCAACAGCCATTTAGCGGCAAAGGCAGGACTGACGGTCACCGTGAGCACGCCGCTATTTGATCCTGCTTGTAACTGCGCCAATCCTTGTGCCAAGTTATCTAAGCCCGCCCGAATATGAGGCAATGCCAGCTCGACTGTTTTTGTGGGGATTAAGCGCGATTTACCACTGGTTTTGCGATAAAACAGCGGTAGTCCTACCGAATCCTCCAAACTACGAACCAGTTGTCCAACGGCAGCAGGAGTCACGTTTAGTTCCTCTGCTGCCGCAGAAAAACTTTTATGACGGGCGCTCGCTTCCAAGGCACGTAGGGAATTTAAATAAACAACTTTCTTCATAGCGACAAATATTTTCTTTTAGATAAGTGAATATTATCTCGTTTGTTAACCGATGTAAATCAGTTGATAATTGACGGCATTAAACCTTATCTTTGGAAAACATTCTATGCTTATCAATGCAGATTTTACCCGCCGTGCTTTATTAGCATCCGAAAACTATCAATGGGTGTCATCACCGCAAAATGGTGTTGAACGGGTCATGCTTGACCGTGTCGGCGCAGAAAAAGCCCGTGCCACCAGCATTGTGCGCTATGCTCCTGATTCTTATTTCCCCCATCATTTGCACCCGGGCGGCGAAGAGATTTTGGTGTTGTCGGGTACTTTTTCGGCAGATAATATCGATTATCCAGCGGGTTGGTACTTACGCAATCCACCAAACTCTGGCCATCAGCCCTATAGTAAAGAGGGCGCGGTTATTTTTGTCAAACTTTGGCAAATGCCAGCAGAAGAGGCACGTTATGTCGCCATCGATACCAATGATGCGGCAAATTGGCAGAAACAAGGTAATCGTGATGTTTGTCATTTATTTTCAGACGCCAGCGAACAGGTCAGCTTAAAGCGCTTAAATGCCAATGAGGCGCTATTTACCGGCACAGTTAGAGGCGGCGCAGAGATACTAGTGCTAGACGGCGAGTTAATAGATGATGACATAATTGATAATGCTCAAACCTATACTCGCGGTAGCTGGATACGCTTACCAGTAGGTGCGCTGTCCAAAATAAAAGCAGGCGCGCAAGGTGTTACGGTTTATCTCAAAACCGGTCATTTGTCTCATATCATCGGCGCTGACGTGGAAGGAGCATAATATGCAAACAGTATCTGTAGCGATTATAGGTGGCGGCTTAAGTGGCTTGTATGCGGCTTATTTATTGGAAAAAAAAGGCGTTGATTATGTACTCTTAGAAGCTCGTCCAACTTTGGGTGGTCGTATTGTGACGGCGCGGGCAACTGACCCAAATACTGCACAAATAACAAATAGCATGAATGGCTTTGATTTGGGACCATCATGGTTTTGGCCAGAGTATCAGCAGCAGTTGGCGCGTCTGATTGATGAATTGGAATTAGAGAGCTTTGCCCAATTCGAAGAGGGCGATATGCTGGTTGAGCGCTCGCCTAATGAGCCTGCTATGCGTACACACGGCTATAAAAGTGCGCCACCGTCTATGCGGCTTAAAGGTGGTATGGCGACATTGATTGACGCGCTCTATCAGCGTTTAGATGCCACGCGAATTTTGACCAATCAAAAAGTGCGTCAGCTGCATAATACTGGTCAATATATTGAAATCACTAGCGAAGGTGAGTCTGGGCAAGAGGCTGTTTTTCATACACAGCAGTGGCAAGCGCAGCATGTGTTACTGGCGCTACCACCTCGATTGGTAGCAGAAAGCATAACCTTTGAGCCAGCCTTACCCGCCAATATCACGACACAGTGGCGAGGGACGGCCACTTGGATGGCGCCGCACGCTAAGTACCTTGCTGTTTATGACAGTCCATTTTGGCAAGAACAAGGGTTGTCAGGCTCAGCACGCAGCGGACAAGGACCGATGGTTGAGATTCATGATGCATCAGTGGCAGATGGCAGCGGGGCATTATTTGGTTTTATAGGTGTACCTGCAGCGGCACGCCAAAGTGTCTCTACAGAAGTATTAAAGGCCTATTGCCGTGCGCAACTGGTACGTTTATTTGGGGAGCAAGCAGACGCGCCTAAGGCTGAGTATCTTAAAGATTGGGCGCAAGAGACGTTTACGGCAACTGCTGCCGATGCTAATAGTGATGGTCAGCATGCCGCTGCACCTATGTCTAAAGCACTATCTGGCATATGGGCAAACGGTCTGATCGGTATCGGTAGCGAGTGGTCAGCACAGTTCCCTGGTTATATTGCGGGCGCTATCGATGCAGCAAGCATCGGCGTTAAGAATTTACCTGAGTTGATAGTATAGTCAGTTCAAAATAAAAGCGCTACGTTATAGCTATATGCGACTGGTATAAATTTTCCTTGCTTGCTGTTATCACAGAGGCTACGAAAAGTTCATCCCAGTCGCACTGTATCGATTTTAAAGCAATTCTACTATAGCTGATTGATAATGCCAGAGCCTAAGATTGGTACTTAATACTTCCCATCAGTCTACTTGATTGAAAACTTCAAAATTAATTTCTCTTTATATTTAGACAATGCAGCTTTATCTAACCCAGTGTTGTCTAAATCAGCATATTCTGAAATAGTATTTTCTAAAACAACTTTATCTAGAATAATGTTCTGTAAAACCCAGATACATACTAGCCCTTCACATTGCTGCTTTATTTCTATAAAATACCGACCGTTTGGTTTCTTTTAGACGGTAGATAACTTTATCCTTATAAAACGGCTTTTTGAGCTTAGTATAAATAATCCATATTTTCTTTAAAGCTGAAACTCCACAGCTGGGTCTTAGTATCACTAATGGAAGCTTATGACGAGCTTGCAAGAGTCATTATTTTTTAAATGCTTGGCGCGAGATATTTATTAAAGACTGGTTATACGGTGGTAGTTGCTATCACTAGCATTGTCAAAATTGTCAGAATTATTGGTGGCATAGATAGCGGCAATAATAGCAATAGTGGCGACAAACTTATTCTCAAACTTTTTGGTGCATGAACATCGAGATAAAAATGAAAACAGAAAATGCTTATAAACGTAAAAAACAGCCAGAAATCGTACGTCGTGCACTGCTTGATCAGGCATCACGCATCACGCTAGAGCAGGGATTGTCTAAAGTGACCTTTCAAGCGGTGGCTGATGCAGTTGGCGTGACCAAAGGTGGGGTGATGCATCATTTCACCACCAAGAATGCTTTGATTTTAGAAGTATTTCATGACGCGATGAAAAAGTTTGAGACAGAGGTCGATACGGCGATGGCCAAAGACCCAGTGCCTTACGGTTCGTTTACCCGTGCCTACATCAATGCCACGATTAGCTTGGGCGAAAAAGGGCAGGAAGAGTTTGATAATCAAGCAACCTTATATGTATTGATGCTGGCGGACAGTGAGCTGCGCAAGCTGTGGGCTGAGTGGTCAAATGCGCAATTAGATAAGCATAAACCAACTGATAATACTGAAACGCTATGTATGGTGCGTTTGGTCGCTGATGGTATTTGGCTCTCTGATTTTTCCGGCATTAATATATCCGATAAAAAATCATTACGTGAGCGTTTGCTAAAAATGACCCAACCTGAGCATGGGTAAAACGCTAGTTTTCCTTTGATTCAAAAACAATGCTTTAAACACAGCGCTTCAAACGTTTATCAAAGAAACACTGAAAGAAAATATTTTAGAAATAAACGATATAAATTTTTTTAAATACTTAACCCATGACGACATTATTTGGTAGCTGAGGTATTTTTAAGTGATGGCTCGCAAGAGTATGACTTAGTTGGCTATACCAAAGAGCAAGTGCTGGTCGATATTTTGCATCAGTACGAATGTCATATGCAGTATCTCCATTTAGAACGTTAATTCGTTCATCAAACGCCAGTATATGGCTTGCTAGATTTTAGATATTTGATTAACAATTTGGCAAAAGATAACCCCATAAGTTGCGTGCAGCTTATTGGGGTTTTTTATATAAATTGGTTCAATGAATAGTGAATTTAATGAGAAATCTAGTGATAAATCTAATAATCAATGATTGAGCGACAGCAATTGTCGCGCGGCTTATTTTAGCCTCTTTATTTTCATCAGGTTTTATATTATATAGTCACTGCACTACAAAAGAGTTATGATTTGGATGAATATCATAAAACAATTTAGATAAGTCATTTTCCATCCA
>NZ_CAJHAD010000002.1 GCF_904846285.1 Psychrobacter immobilis
GGTTTTACGCCAATGCAGAAACTAAACCACGCAGCTTAATTCTATTTAATAAGTGTCTTATGGTTGGGGTGATTACCTTATTTTCTAGGGTTTTCGAAGGAAAGTATAAAGTCGGAAAGGTTTTTCCTTTAGGAGGGCGAGGACCGGTTATTGAACAGCATAATAACGACAGTAGTAGTGAAAGACCTTATTTATATGTAGTAGATGGTGACTTAAATCTATTAGCTGGAGATACGATAGAAAATAAAGAGGGTTTGTATAGACTGCCTTTCTACTGTATTGAGAATATTTTTTGTGATATTGACTCTATTATTAAAATTATCAATGAGGAAGAGCCAGTGTTAAGGCTTTGTCAAATTAAGAGTACGTTTGACTATGGCGCTTGGGAACTTAAGCATAAAGATAAGCTATTCGAGCTCTTTATAGAATACGCTATCGCCAGAGAGTTAAAACCTGATCTACAAACAGTCCACCATGGGTGCTATAGACTGTTAGCAGATAGCAGGCCTAGTAAGCATAAGGGTTGTGTGAGTGATGATTTAATAAATGGAAGAATTGATGAAGTTAAAACTGCAGTCATAGGTGCTACAAGCTTGGGTCAATATGATGCGATCAAGCAGGGTATATTAGACAACTTTAATAATTCATCTTTCGATAAATTTGATGTTATATCTGGTAAAGACTATCTATTTCCTTTGTTAAGAATGCGTGCTCAAGCAGTGATTGATGTAAAATTATCTAATACAAGCTTTGAGCAAAGACTATCTTATATATGTGATATATCAAAAATTCTTAATGCGCAAAGTTATGTCAAAATCCCAGAAAATATAGCTTAAGAGCAAATTAGCTAGTGTGATGAATGTGTTCTTAACTTGTTAAGTTAATAATGAATAACAGAAGGTGAGTATTAACTTTAATCTTATATAGAGAAACCACTGCAGACCACAACTGTCACGGTTTTTTATACTAGCTTATCTCGCTTAAGTTCACGCGTCAAAGCCCGATAGAGATGGACATGGTCTAGCTTAAACAAGGATGTTTACCATGAAAAAAACATCAACCGCCAAAGCCCTTAACCTAAGCGCCTTGTTGTTAAGTCTAAGCGCTTGCGTCCTTGTCTCACCACCGACTAATGAAGACACCTTAACAGACGCCGATCTTATTCGAGCTGCTGAGCAAAAAGAATCCGCACCAACCGAAGGCGCGCAGCAGTGGGTCATTGGCTATCATCATGGTATTGCAGTGGTCAAATCATTCCAGTGCTCAGACCTCTGTCCGCAGAATACCTTGCGCGTGATTTATTATGACGTACCTGCCGATGCCACTTGTGAGAGTGTTGGCGGCGTGACCAAATCCATATTAGTACCCATCGCCATTACCGTAATGCCAAAAGAATACTGCTTTCCAAAGGCAATCGCTGATTATTGGGAAAGCTATCCTGCCAAATCGTAGTGAATAACGACCTGCATTTACCTAACTGCTAAATAAACTACGCTTCAGTAGCAAAACCGTGCAAAATCAGTCTTGAATTGGATTATCGACTTCTTTATCTTTGATAGCTTATATAGGTAGTCCATACCTAACGACCGAATGTCTAACACTGACTGATAAAACTCCCATGACTCAACCGAAGAAAGCTTTTTACTATCGACCAAAGACCAATCAACATAATAGCGCCGCGATGCGTTGGATGTTTGTGATACTGGGTTGGGTGTTTTTTATATTGGGAATTATAGGTATTTTATTACCAGTGATGCCGACCGCGCCTTTTATCTTACTGGCAGCGGGTTGCTGGGCGCGTAGCTCACGACGCTTTCACTTTTGGCTGATTAATCATAAATATTTTGGTAAATATGTCCGTGATTGGGAAGATCGCCGCGCCGTACCGCTATATGCGAAGTGGTTGGCAACCATAATGATGACCATATCAACAACAATGTTATTTTTTAACATTCCTGCCGATATGATATGGGTTGCATGGCTGGTAGCCGTTGTCTGTATTAGCGTAGCGGTGTTTTTATTCCGTTTGCCCAATGCTTAAAACTTCTATGCTGAATGCCGAAAAACAATGCAAATAAGGCCAAAAAACAGTCAATAGTTGCACTTAGTTACACGAAAGATGAGATAAGGCTTGCGATACTGAACTATCCTGCCTATAATACCCCCAAGCTTAAGAGCAGTTCTGCACCAAATCATTACCTCGTAGTATTAGTTATAATCCTTCGTTTTAATATTTATCGTTCAGTAGCTATTTGCAAGCGTTACCGGTCACTAGACCATTAATAAATTAAAAAGTAGGATTATATTATGTCAGATACTCAAAAAGGTACAGTTAAGTGGTTCAACGAAGCTAAAGGCTTTGGTTTTATCGCTCCAGAAACTGGCGCAGACGTTTTCGCTCATTACAGCGAAATCACTGGTTCAGGCTTCAAAACTTTAGCTGAAGGCCAAGAAGTTGAGTTCACTGTAACTCAAGGTCAAAAAGGTCCACAAGCTCATAACATCGTTGCTATCTAATTTGTCTTTTTAGACAACTAGAGCAAGATGAATAAAAAACGAACCCTCGGGTTCGTTTTTTTTCGTCTATTTTTTATATTTATCGCCTATGACTTATGAAAAATGCTTTGATAATAAGACATTAAGCAAAGTCTTAGAGTAAAAATGCCGACGATTATCATTATAATCGTCGGCATTTTTAGCTTGGTGTTCAGTCAGTAACTGTTTTAGAGTGAAGTAATTAAAGTGAAGCAATGCCTATATTAATCAGTCCGCCGCCAATGATAAGCCAGGCAAACATTATCGCCCCTAAGATAAGCGGCTTAACGCCTGCTTGTTTAACGGCACTTAAGTGCGTGGTTAAACCCAGCGCAAACATTGCCATGGTAAGCAACACATCATCAAGCATGACCATACTACGCTCAAAGCTTGCCGTCATCGGAACCCAAGTATGCAAGAATACCACTAATATAAAAATAAAGGCAAACCATGGTACTTTGACTTGTTGCACGCGCTTCATCAATGACGGTTTTTCACCATTTTTGCTACTACCTGTGGTCAAAGCAAACGATAAAATCAGTAAAAAAGGCGCGAGCATCATCACCCGTATCATTTTAGTGACGACTGCCGTATTGCCAACCTCAGTGCTAACAGCATTACCTGCGACCACCACTTGCGCCACTTCATGAATGGTTGAACCCGTATAAATGCCGTATTGCTGGGCGTTTAACCAAGGTTGCAGCCAGCCAAGCTGATATAAAAACGGATAGAGCAGCATGGCAATCGTGCCAAAGACTACCACGGTGGCGATGGCAATGGTGACTTTATGGGCTTCCGCTTTGACCACTGGCTCTGCAGCAATCACCGCCGCCGCACCGCAGATACTAGCACCAGAACCAATCAATAACGTCGTTTGCTTATCGACTTTGAGCCATCTAGTGCCTAGCCAATAGGTGAGTAAAAACGTCGAGGTTAATACCAATGCATCCGTCATAACGGCTGGCATACCGACACTAGCGACTTGGGTTAAAGTCAGCTTAAAGCCATAAAAAATAATAGCAAGGCGTAATATTTGACCTTTAGCAAAGTTAACGCCAGCATCAAGTTGCTCGGAAAAATTTGGGTATAGCGTATTGCCCAATACCATGCCAAGTAAGATTGCTAGCGTTAATGAGGACAGCCCGACAATACGCCCGTCCGACCACGTATCTAAGCTCATATTCAGCCACAAACAAAACAAACTGCCAATCAGCACGACAATCAGCCCCAAAATATGGCGGTTATGCGGAAAGTAATTATGCATGTTTTGTGCTAAAGCGTTCATGTCGTACGCATCCTATTATTTATTAACTATAATCGAAATAAGCATAAGCTTATGAATAGACAGTATAAGTCATAGCGATTTATAATAAAAACAGATTAATAAGATATAAACTATCGATTTTTTAGGTTAATAATCGATTTTGAAACTTAGGTTTTTGAAACTCAGGTTTTTGAAACTTAGGCTTTTGAAAATTTACAGGGTATATAGGATGTTAGAGTAATTATGAAAAAAACCATACAGATGCTGCCAAAGATTACCCTTAAGCAGTTATCGGTGTTTGTCAGTATTTATCAAACGGGCAGTACCAGCCGTGCCAGTGAGGCGCTACATTTGTCACAGTCAGCGGTCAGTAGCGCGCTGACTGAGCTGGAATCAAGGTTGCAGATGCCATTATTTGAGCGCGTCGGACGAAGGCTCAATCAGCATCCAAATGCCCATCCTATTTATATACAGGCACAGGCCATCTTGGGGCAGGCCTTAACTCTAGAGCATTATCATAAGCATCAAGCGGGTCAGATTCATATCGGTGCCAGTACCACTATCGGTAATTATGTGCTGCCGCCGCTGCTTGCCAAGCTATATGCAGCGCTACCGGATGCTCATATCGATATGTATATTGCCAATACCCAAGAGGTAGTCGGCGAGGTTGAGCAATTAAATATTGATATTGCGCTCGTAGAGGGTATGCCGCGCCCGACAGATATGAAAGTGATTGAGCAGCGTGCTTGGCGCACCGATACCTTGATGGTATTTGCTAAGCATAATAGTAAGTGGCTGACAGAAATGGCCTATAACGATAAAGAAAAATGTTATGAGCTGAGCGCGGAACAGCTAGCAAGGCTGCCGCTGTTGGTACGAGAGGCAGGTTCGGGTACACGGCAAATTATCGATGAGCAATTATTGCAATACTTGCCGCATGCCGAGATTGTGATGGCGATTCAGCAATCAGAAGCCATTAAACATATGGTAAGCGCCGATATTGGTCTTGGTTGTTTATCGCAGCATGTTATTGAGGCGGAGCTTGCAGCAGGAAAGCTAGTACAGGTAAAAGTAGCGGGTATAGACTTATCACGTACGTGGTGGCTAGTTTGGCATAAGGCTCGTCACCAAAGTCCGATTTGGCAAAGCTTTATTGATATTTTGACAGAAAATTGATTTTTTTAGTAAACATAGAGGCGCGGGCGAGGATATTTATTATTTTAATTGATAATAAAAAAGCGCAATGTCAGACAATGCGCTTTTTTTAATAAGCTTTTTTAATAGTTACAAATAACTTGGGAACGACGTTAAGTCTATTCTTAGAGTTATTTGTTAACAGGTTTATCTAGTCTCACGACTAAGCTGTCGCAAGGCACATTGGGCAAGATATTATCTGCTGTCGCACCACTAAGCCAAGCAGCAATACCATGACGTTCGTGACGACCGATGACCAGCAAATCAACCTCATGCTTGTGGCAATAGTTAACGATACCTTCGCTATTAGAGATGGCGGTGGTCACTTCAGAGTTGACCGCATGTAAGTCATTACGGTCCAAAAACTGTGCCAATTTGGCGCGTGCTTCTTGGCAACGTTCATCATCAATTTCATCATATAAGCTTGAGGCAGGCACCAGCTCATAGCCGAAGCCGACCATAGTATCTTTGACGATATGCAATACCGATAGTTTGGCGTTAGGACGATTCTCGACGATACGTTTGGCCTTTTGGGCGACCACATCAGCGTCGGACATCAAGTCGGTGACCAATAAAATATGTTCGTAACTCATGAGCTGCTCCTTGTAACAGATGATTTTTACTATAGCACTACTACTGGCTACTGTTAAGTAGGCTTTGTTAATTCCATACTATCTTTATGTGTTATTACTTTTATCCCTGTTCTATCTTGACTTATCGAGCTCTTAGCCCCATCTAGTTTCGTTAGGCAAATTCTTTTTAGCTGCTAAATGCCATTCTATTTAAAGATTACCCAGACATTTTTTATAACGCTGCTATTGTTATGCAAACGAATTTCATAAATATAATCTCACCACTTTTGATTGCTTATCCTGACATACGTCACTAGTTATTGGCTAAATGAGCGATTGACTGGAAAACTCTCAGGATAGTCTATAAGGAAAATTATGACCGACACGTTATCTACTACTGATCTAACTTTGCACCCTGCCTTTGAGCTGATTGAGCATCGCCATATTGAGGCGCTATCGATGGATGTGCTGATCAGTCAGCATGTTAAAACTGGGGCCATGCATTACCATTTGGCACATCCGAGCGATGAAAATGCCTTTTTAGTTGGCTTTCGCACTCAGCCAATGGATTCAAAAGGCGAAGCGCATATTTTAGAGCATGTGGCTTTATGTGGCTCTAAGAAGTTCCCCGTCCGTGACCCGTTTTTCTCAATGATTAAACGTTCGCTCAATACTTTTATGAATGCGATGACTGCTGCTGATTGGACGGCGTATCCGTATGCTACGCAAAATAAAAATGATTATTTTAACTTACTTGCCGTTTATCTTGATGCATCATTTTTCCCGAATATTCATCCACTCGATTTTGCTCAAGAAGGCATCCGTGTTGAGTTAGACGAAAATGATAAGCCGCAGTTTAAAGGTATCGTTTTTAATGAAATGAAAGGCGCGATGAGTGGCGAGATTGACCAGTTGTATCATACGGTCGCCCATCATCTATTCCCAACGACGACGTATCATTATAATTCAGGCGGTGATCCTGCTGATATTCCTGACTTGACCCATCATGAGCTAGTAGAATTTCATCAAAGCCATTATCACCCATCAAACAGCGTGATCATGAGCTTTGGTAATATTCCTGTTGCTGAAACTCAAGCTAAAATCCATGAAGATGCCTTAATTCAATTTGAAGCGGGCAAAAAACATGTCTCACGTCCAGAAAAGCGTCTGTCTGCACCGATTAGCGCTGTTGACACTTATACTGCTGATGAAGCGGGTCCTGATCAAACCCATCATGTGGTTGCATGGTTATTGCCGTCAATTACCGATCCAAAGCAGCGTTTAGCCTTGCGTTTATTAGAAGGGGTATTGGTTGAGCATGCTGGCTCACCGCTGCGTGCGTATCTGGACAGCCATCCACTCGGCAAAGCACCAAGCCCGTTATTAGGACTCGACGACAGTCATTATGAAATGGTGTTTTATACTGGATTACGTGGCTCTAATCCTGAGCATGCCGAAGCGGTAGAGCAGGGCATTATTGATTTGCTTAAAGAGGTGGCCAGCAAACCGATTGATGATGAAACCATTGAAACCATCCTGCATCAGATTGAGATAGATCAGCGTCATATCGGCGGGGATAGCATGCCGTATGGTTTGAACTTGATGCTAGAGGGCTTTAGTACAGCGATTCATGATGGCAACCCTATCGATGTTTGGGAAGTTGATGAGCACTTACAATGGCTACGTGAGCAAGTAAAAGACGCGCAGTGGTTACCAAATTTAATTAAGCAGCACTTGTTAGACAATCAGCACCGTGTGCGCGTTACAATGACGCCAGACAGTGAAAAAACAGCGCGCCTTGCGGCTGCTGAGCAGACGCGTCTCGACACCATCGAGATGGATTTGACCGCTGACGATAAAGCTATTTTAAAACAACAAGCATTAGATTTGGCAGCGCGCCAAGCAGCGCCTGATGATTTAAGCTTATTACCAAAAGTCGGTCTAGAAGATGTACCAACCGATATTAGCTTTAAAGAAGGCAAGCAAAAACGAGTAAATTTGAGTGGGCAAGACAGCATCTTATTTGAATATGAAGCGGGCACCAATGGCTTGTATTATTATCAAATTATTGTGCCGTTGACCGATGCGATTGGCAATCAGGATACCAGCGAGCTACCCGTTAATGAAGTGATTAATCATCCACTGCTACCGATTTACTTAAGCTTATTATCTGAGCTCGGTACCGATTCGCTAAGCGCTCATGAAATGCAAGCCAAGCAAGCGGCGCATTCATCAGGGGTGACGGCGCGTATCAGTCAGCGTACCAATATCGATGACAGTCAAGCGATTAGCAGCTACTTTGTGGTGGCAACGCGCGCACTGAATCGTAAGCCTGAAGCAATTGATTTGCTAAAAGAAGTCATGGAGCATAGCGTCTTTAGTGAGCATGACCGTATCAAAGAAATCTTGCAGCAGCGCCAAGCAGGCTGGCAGTCAAATCTTGCAGGCTCAGGTCATTCTTATGCGATGCAAACCGCCAGTCGCGGCATGAGTCGTCAAGCGCAGCTAGAATATGTACGTAGCGGTCTGCCAGCATTGAATGCGCTAAAAGACTTCTTGACGCACGCCAGTAAGGACGATACGCAGTGGGATAAGCTTGCAACCAGTTTGATGGATTTACATCAACGTTTAATCAGCTTGCCTAAGCATGCCGTTATTATCTGTGAAGCGGAACAAACCGAACGCTTGAGTAATTTGATTGTTGATAGCTGGAAAGACAGCCAAGCACCGAAGATTGCAGAGCAGCTAAACAACTCTGATGCAGGTATTGAAGACAATATCCCAAGTGAGTTTACCGAGTTGCAACTTGATGCGGCGTTAAATGGTGAAAATACAGCCGTAACAGAAGAAGTAGCCGTTGAAGACTTGGCATGGTTGGTGCCGACCAATGTGTATCACAATGCCAGTGCTTATACTGTCCCAGCGGCTGACCACCCCGATACCGCAGCTTTGATGGTATTAGCGCCTTACTTGCGCAATGGTTATCTGCATAGTGCCATTCGTGAGCGCGGCGGTGCTTATGGCGGCGGTGCGGGCTATGATGCCAACGCTTGCGCCTTTAAGTTCTTTAGCTACCGCGATCCGCAGTGCGCTGAGACCTTTATGCATTTCGATGCCAGTATCGAATGGCTATTGAATGAGCCGCAAACGGATGAGCAATTAGAAGAAGCTATCTTAGGCATTATCTCAGGCATGGATAAGCCGGGTTCTCCAGCAGGGGAGGCGATTAAAGCGTGCTTTGCTGATTTGCATCATCGCGGCGTCGACTGGCAGCGTAAAATGCGTGCGGCAATATTGGCTGTGACAGTTGCTGATTTACAACGCGTTGCCAAGCAATATCTGCAAGGTCAAAAACACGTGCGTGCCGTATTAGCGCCTTACGATAAAGAAGCAGCGGTTAAAGCGCTTGGCTTTAAAGTGTGTAAGATTAAAAGCTAGTTTTTTAACTTATCGCAAAATAAGTTATAGCAAATAGTTGAATGTATAAAAAAACCGCCGCTTTCAATATTTATATTGAAAGCGGCGGTTTTTATTGCGGGTAGTATTTTTAAAAGCTGGATTAATAACGCTTAATGGCTTGGTCTTTGCCAATCAACTCTTGATGGATGGGGAAGTCCTCATGGTTATCGTATTGCTTACGGTCGGCAAAGTAGCTTTTTAAGGTGCGGCGTACGGCTTCAAAGGCAAGCTTATCCCACGGAATATCTTCTTCGGTGAATAACGCACAGTCTAGACTTTCAGAGCCAATACCATAAGCGCCATCTTTTAACTCGGTGATATAAATGCTATAGATTTGCCCGATATCAGGAATATCGTATAAGCAATATAGATGCGGGTTGGTAACGACCGCCTCCGCCTCTTCAAAGCTTTCTCGCGCGGCACCTTCTGCCATGGTTTCGCCATTTTCCATAAAGCCTGCGGGCAGCGTCCATAAGCCATATTGTGGCTCAATCGCACGGCGACATAGCAGTACTCTGTTTTTATGCACGACCAACGAGCCACAAATCACTTTTGGATTTTCATAGTGAATGTAATTGCAGTTTGGGCATACCAAACGCGGGATATTATCGGTGGTTGGTATTTTGCGTTCTGCTTCATGACCGCATTGTAGACAATAGCGCATATCAACTGCCTTATATAATAAAAAAGAGGAATAAGAAAAGGTTGTCATTACTTGAAGAATTATAATTCTTGTTTTATAAAATAATATGACTTTAGCCTATCAAGTTTTATTTGAAAATAGCCATTAAGCCTAAGATAACACAAATTCTCATCGCACTGGCAGTGATAATAAAAAGCACACATTTTTGCTAAGCTGATTGTAGCTAGGCTTACGTTTATGAAAGAAGGTATTTTTATGCGTCGCTGTCGGGTCAGCGATTACCGCGCCAGTCCAGTCACAGAAAGTATATGCAGTCGTGTTCAGATTGCGCTAGGCTAGACTGACGTTAAATAATAAATGATGGCTCTACCTTTTACCTTAAAGGATAGCTTTACCAATAACGTGGATAATGGCGACCGCGACCGATATTGTTATAAATGAGAGCAACCACCACCAAGGCGAGCGCACCGACCAGAGTAGGGGTAATTAAAAAATGCCATTTGACGCCGCCAAGCATGACGATTAATGGATTAGAGCCGGCAGGTGGATGCGGTACGCGCAGCAATAGCATCAGCGCAATCGCCGTACCGACCGCCAGCGATAAGCTCCACCATTCGATACCAAACAAGGTCAAAAATGATAGACCAGTAAAAGTGGTGATAAGATGACCGCCGACGATGTTTCTAGGCTGCGCAAAGGGGCTCTCTGGATAAGCAAAAATAAGCAAACAGCTGGCACCAAACGAGCCCAAAATCATGGCGACATTTTGCCAACTGCCTAGTAGCGCCAGTATAGCGGTTGCAAACGTACCGCCAACCCAAGCAAGGGCGATGATGACTAATGGCAATCTTTGCGGGCAATCATCAATCTTGCCCTGCATCTTATTTAATGAAAAAATCTTATCCACGACTATTTCCTAAAAATATGTGATTTTTAACATTGATACTTGAGTAGTCAGTATTTATATTTAATGGCTATTTATATTTAACAACATTGATGCTTCATACTGATAAAAATATAGGGCAATAATAATGTTATTCCTCCCGCAGTCTGCACGTTTTGATGAATTTTCAGTCGCTGTGCCCGAATTTATTCGTTATCCCACCATTCGAAAATTGGCAGAACGCGTGCAGCAAGAGACCTTAAATGCCGTCACCAGTCCTGCGTTGTACGACGGCTCTAACACTTCTCGTAGCGCTCGCATTTTAGACAGCTTATATCAGACACCCATTGCCGATGCCTCAGTATTGGTTGCCATCACCCACGAGCGCCATCCCAAGCTGCTACTGACGCGCCGCGCCGCACATATGAACAGTCATGCTGGCGAAGTCTCTTGCGTTGGCGGTAAGCATGACGCAGGCGATGGTAATAATGTCGTCACCGCCTTGCGTGAAGCCTGCGAAGAGACGGCGCTACCACCTGATAAGGTCCAGTTGCTTGGTCAATTACCCACTCAAACCTCCAAAAGCGGTATGAGTGTGCGTCCCATTGTGGCGCTGATTGCACCAGATTTATTGCTAGTGCCTGAGCTTGGTGAAATCTCGCGTATTTTTTGGGCAGATTTTGAAACTTTACTGACTCAGCCTACCGTTGAGTATGCGGTAGAATATGCGATGCAAGATCAGACCTCGACCATCCTCACACCCAGCTGGCAGGTTGATGGTGAAACGGTTTGGGGTCTGACAGGACGCGTCATTGCCAGCTTGTTGGAAACGGGCTTTGATCGGCAGCTTGAGTGGTATTATCGCATCGAGAATACGCGTAATTAACCCGCATAACGGTTGAGGTTATCGATTGAAGTATCTAAAGTAGAACCGTTCTCTAACCAAAGCCAAGCGCGTCTTTTGCGGATTTATTATAGTTATTGTAGAGGCGGTTGATAATGGCTTAATATATTCTATTTACTACTAATAATATTCGACATATGCTTTCTAGTTATGATTTATAGATTTTAATAATAATACTCGTTATAGATTTACTTAATGTTGAGCGGTTTTTCTGCTTCTATTATTCTGTATTTATCGCACGTTATTTATAATAATCGTCATTTTTCTTCAGCCACCAATTCATATTATCTTGGCGTTTGGCGCGGAAGGCTTCTAGTTTTTCAGCCACACTTTGATTGTGCTGGCGTGCCGTATCGAGCGCAAAAAGAATCGGCACCGATGATAAAACGCCAAAGCGAATTTTCGATTTTGGCAAATCCAGCCCATCACCAATATCATCGCCGACCAAGGTACGTGTCACGCTAGCATTGACCATTTCAACGAAACGTCCACGGCGATTGTCCTCACCCATTAGCTGCCGCGGCAAATCGTGCAACGCTTTTGCTAGCGGCTGGCCCATTTTAAAATCAAGCTGCTGAATCGATAAATAGGTATAGAGCCATTCCCAACAAGCGACTTCATCTTTTGGTAAGCGCTCTAAATCAACGCCCATCCAATAGCTGGCTAGATTCCATAGATGCAAGATACCTTCGGCTTCCTCAGTGCTGATACGGGCGCCAAGCAGCCGTAACCCGCGCATAATCAATAATGAAAACTGCAAGTGGGTGGCAATCATATCGGTTTGATTGATAGGAATACCCCAGTAGCCTGTGTTCCAACTGCCATCTGGATTATGGTGTTGGTCGGCATTGGTTATGATGCCTTTAGCTGCATTGCCTTTACCTTTGAGCAAGTTTTGCCGCACGATAGTGTGAATTTGCCGCACCTTGATAGACTGCCGCCAGCCTTCTGAGCCAATCGCCAATACCTGCTCTATAGGTTGGCGGTTATTGTGCGTACTGATATTTGGCTTATGTAATGGCGGGTGTTCAGAGACGGCCAGGATATACGCATAAGTACGCATCAAACGCGGTAGGGCGTCATGCATTAATGCGCCCGTTTGAATGAGCGGCAGGGAGAGGGCGGGAATACTATAGCCTGCCATTAGCGCGACATTACGCAATAGCCAAATCAGCATCAGTGGATAACGTCGATAGGCGACGGCGCCGATTTGTGCAAGCTTGGGGTCAAACCAAGTAGGATGGCTGCTAAATTGCTCGGTTAAGGCGTTAAATGCAGGGTTATTTGTGAGATTAGCATCGAATTTACTGCTATTGCTACTGTCGCTGATAATAAGTTGCTGTAAAGGCTTGGCAAAACGAATGCCGTCAGCGGCTAACGCATCTGTCACTGGATCACCGATATCGTAGCCAGCAACCATCTCGTTTAATAAATCTTGCGAGATGATGAAGTCTTTTGGCAATAAATAACGCTTAATGCGTTTTAAGACTTGTAGGTCACTATGGTCGTCAATCGCCGTCGTGCGCCCATGACGCTGGTAAGCGTGTAGCGCAAGTTTAGGGTCAGCTTTTTGCCGAGCCTTAGCACTATTCACTTTAGCATTTTTTTTGGCGATATCGATGGGATTCATATTTATTAGCTACTCTATATCGTCTGCTTTTATGAACTACTTAAAAGCGCATTAGGCGATGCTGCTTTAAGTAACTTAGTTATATTGAGCAACTTTATTATAAAGTCGCTCAATTAATGATTACGAATGATGGGTTAAATCCACCGAGGTATTATTAACATCGTCTTTCAAGGTCGCTTTAAGCATCAGATAGCCGGCAATACCAGAAACGATTGAACCCATAATGATACCTAAGCGCTCATCAAATAATGGTGTCGCGCCGCCAAAGGCCAGACCACCAATAAATAAGCTCATGGTAAAGCCAACGCCGCAAAGTAACGCTGCGCCGTAGATTTGCTTAAAGGTCATACCTTTTGGCATGGTAGAAATACCCAGTTTGAAAATTAACCAGCACATGAGCATCACACCTACTTGCTTACCAATAAACAGTCCGGCAGCAATACCCAGTGGCACCGAATGAAACAGCTCGGCAAAGCCTGCGCCCTTGAGCGAGATACCGGCGTTGGCAAAGGCAAATAATGGCAGAATCCCGTAAGACACGGTGTTTTGCAAGTCGTGCTCAAGCTCTTCAAGTGGAGAGTGTTCAGGGTCAGTACGGTCAAATAATGGAATAAATAACGCGAGTACTACCCCAGCTAACGTCGCGTGAATGCCAGATTTGAGCACGGCAATCCACATAATGACCCCAATCAGTATGTAAGGAGTGATGCTGGTGACGTTACGGCGATTGAGTAGATATAAGAACGGTAAACAAAGAGCAGCGACAGCGAGAGAGCCGAGCGATAAGTCACTGGTATAAAATAAGGCGATGATTAAAATAGCGCCAATATCATCGAAAATAGCAATAGATACCAAAAATACCTTGAGCGAGTTTGGCACGCGATTGCCAAGTAGGCTTAAAATGCCAAGAGCAAAGGCAATATCGGTCGCCGCAGGAATCGCCCAACCTTTCCAAAATTCAGGCTCATTATAGTTAAAGAGCAAGTAGACGATAGCGGGCATAATCATGCCGCCCAACGCCGCGCCAGCTGGTAAGATAATTTGTTTGACGTTGGAGAGCTCGCCAATGAGCACTTCACGCTTGAGCTCAAGACCAACTAAGAAAAAGAATACCGCCATCAGACCATCGTTGATCCAATGATGGGCGTCCTTTGCAATTGCAAAGCTGCCTATTTGAATGGCGACGGGCGCATGAATAAAGGATTCATACCAAGCATTCAGAGGAGTATTGGCAATAATCATTGCTGCGATGGCTGCCAGCGCTAAGACAATGCCGCCTGAAGCCTCGAGGTTAAAAAATGCTCTTATTTTTTGTATTGCCATATCATCCTCATTGACTAAATAAAACGTGCTAAATCATTCAAAAACTTCAAGTACCTGTTGTTATACCTTTTGATTCGATCTGCTTCGATTCAATTTGGTCTATTGCTTTAAATAAACCTAAGCTTATTTAAAGCAATAGACCGTCATCAATATTGACATAGATTGATGTAACAAATAGGTGGCTCTAGTTTCTCACAATTTTATTCATATAAACAATTAAATACGTTAACGGTTTTATGCTGCGTCCGTGAAGACTCAACGACTATCAAAGGACAACCTGATAAGACAGCCGATATGACAAATCTAGCAGACTTTACTAGGTTTTTGGTTCTTTTTACGGTTTTATCTTTATAATGAGCGCTTTTACACAAATTTTAACGTCAAGTTTGCTTTTTTTATATCCTAAATTTTCAAGGTTAGTGTCATGGACATATCGCTCTCTATCGAGATTATTTTAATGCTGACAGCTGTTGCCGCGCTAGCAGGTTTCATCGATGCTATCGCTGGCGGTGGTGGTTTATTGACCATTCCCGCCATGCTACTTGCCAATATTCCGCCCGTGTTAACCTTGGGAACCAATAAACTGCAAGCGGCATCAGGGGCACTCGCAGCGTCCATTACGATGATTAGAAAAGGTGTGGTCAAACCAAAGAATATAAAAACGGGGATTATCGCGGCTTTTATCGGTTCTGTTGTTGGCACAATTGCTGTGCAGTTGTCGCCGCCTGATTTATTGGAAAAGCTGATTCCATTTTTGATTGCGGCGATTGGTATTTATACTTTATTTGCGCCGAGATTGGGCGAAGTGGAGGCCGCACCGCGCATCTCAGAAGGTACATGGCAAAAAGTAGTGGCACCCTTGATTGGGTTTTATGATGGTTATATGGGACCGGGTACGGGGATGTTTTTTGCCTTAGGAAATGTGGCGCTGCGTGGTCGCCAAATCATTGAAGCGACGGGCGCGGCAAAGGTGCTGAATTTGTCCACCAATATTGGCTCGCTCATTTTCTTTATCTTGGGCGGTAATGTATTGTGGAAAGTGGGGTTGGCAATGATGGTCGGGCAGACGATAGGGGCGTATTTTGGCTCACATATGGTCGTTAAAGGCGGCAGCAAACTTATCCGTCCTATGATTGTGCTGGTTTGTCTAGCGATGCTAACCAAGTATGTATTGGGTTAATGGTGATTATTATGTTGAGGCTGAAATAGTCTGTGTAAATTAAAAGAGCCGTGTCTATAATCTTCTACAGCTAGAATAAGTTTTCTTCGCTTGCTGTGTGCTTCCTACTCCAGATGCTTCAAAAAATTTATTCCAGCAGTAACGTCTCGTTTTTAAGTTATTTCGTCTATATATTAATGCTAAAAACCTTATTTAAGACAGAAAAAAACCTCAGTTCACAAATTGACCGAGGTTTTTTTTATTACTGAACTTTCATCTTTGGCTATTTTATATTCACACTAGCCACATTGAAGTTAACCACTATTAAAACTAGCCACGTTTAATATCGTCGTACTCACTGCCCATAATGCCATCGCTAAAGACTTCAGAGAATTCGCGCTCGCTGTCTGCATCGATATGCCCATCAAACATCTCTTTTGCACCCGCATCAGGATCGTTGTAAATTGCCAAGTCCATCTCACCTTCTGATTTTGCAACGATGACTGTAACAGCAGCATCGCCACTGACGTTGACGGCAGTACGTAACATATCAAGGATACGGTCAACCCCTAAAATCAGACCTATACCTTCAATGGGTAAACCGACTTGGGCAAATACCATGGATAGCATAATCAGACCTACGCCCGGAACACCTGCGGTGCCGATAGAGGCAAGTACTGACATCAAAATAACGGTCAGGTATCCTGTGATGCCTAATTGAATACCATACAGATTGGCGATAAAAATAGTCGCCGTACCTTGCATGATCGCCGTACCATCCATATTAATGGTGGCACCAAATGGAATGGTAAAAGAAGCTACTGAATTACTAACGCCCATACGCTTGGTGACTGTACGTAAAGTAATAGGAATCGTCGCATTCGAGCTTGAGGTACTAAAAGCAAATATTTGCACTTCGCGCATTTTTGCCAAAAAGGTTTTAACCGATAGCCCTGAAGTCAGCTTAAGTATCACCATCATCGTGACAAAAAAGTGAAAGAAGAGTGCACCAACCAATACCGCGACATACCCTAGCAGTGACCAAATAAGATCTAATCCCAGCTCAGCCATCGCTTTGGTTAATAGTGCAAAGACGCCATACGGTGCAAGATTCATAATGATGGTCACCATTTTTAAGATGACTTCATTAATTAGCTCTAAGCTTTGTACCAAACCTTTGGCAGGTTTCCCCACCATTAAAATACTAATACCGATTAACATCGCAAAAAAGATAATCGATAGCATATCGCCATTTGCCATCGCGCTGATGGGGTTAGAGGGGATAATATTAGAGAAAACGTCAATGAGCGGCGGTGCTGACTCGGCTTCGAATACCGCTTTGGTTTCGATTTGCATGCCTTTGCCAATACCAAATAGTGAACCAAGCCCGATAGCCGTAGTAATCGCTAGTGCTGTAGTCACCATATAGATAAAGAATGTTTTGCCACCAATACGTCCTAATAGACGAATATCACCGATACCGCAGACACCACAGATAAGCGAAATCAAGACCAGCGGTACAACCAGCATTTTGAGCGAGTTTACAAACAGCTTACCAACAATGGCAAAAAAGCCATTGGTCACATAGTCGTTAACAAAGCTGCCTTCAGTGTTCAATCCCGAATAGTTTATAAATAAACCCAGTATGATACCCAGCACCATGGCAACAATAATCTTGCCCGTCAGTCCCATATTCTTCCACATAACTACGATCCTTGGTTGCCGTAACGCACAGTCATAAATACGATATCTTAAGCCGCATGGGTGTCGTTTTTACGCCTGCTTTTATTACGTCTAAAAGTTTTTACCTGTCATCGAGGTCAGGTTTTGGGGACAATATAAAAGAATTGTTGGGGGTACTGCAAGAAATATTTATGACTTAAACAATGCGAGCGAAGAAATTTACGATGTTTCAGGTTTATTTAGCATTAGAAACTTTTAGATTCAATGGAATAAGATAAGCCGTTCTTACATATATTTACGCGTGAATTTACGTGTGATAGCTGCGTAATAGCTTTGCTACATAGATTTCGTACATACAAAAGTGGCATATACAAAAAAGCGAGACTATCCATTGGATAATCTCGCTTAAGTTGAAAAATAAGGTTTATAAAAGCGCCAGTTATGAGTCAGTTAAACCTTATCATTTTCGTCACGACGTAAACCGTCCTTCCATTCAGGGTGACTATTTGCTTTTTCTACCTCACTGTCCGTTATGTCTGTCGTCACCGTTTTACCTAAACTATTCTCTGCTGTGGCACTATTTGGATCGGTCTTGTTAAGGCTATGGTTGTGACCCATACGTTCGCTTAAGTGCGATTCTGCATCACGGTGACGCGGGTCGAGTGCTTGTGCTTCAGGGTCTGATTCTGCAAAATCGGTTTGTGCCTGAACTTCTTTTATAGTGTCTTGCTCGCTGACCATTTTGACATCGCCATCGCTCTCATAACCATGGTCAGGATTGGCATCACCGGTTGCTTCTTGTTTATCATCTGCTGCAGGCTCAAGGTTATCAGTCATTGGCTCAGCTGTTTGCGCAGTATTATCAGCTGCGATGCCGTTTCTTGCTTGTGCATCGTTTTTCAATTGCGCGTAGTCAGTCAGCTTATAGACCGCATTTTCTAAACTGTGCGGATTGTGACGTTCTTGTGCTTTAGATAGATGCTTATCGAACACATCGGTCAATAATGAATCATAGCGGATGGCGTTATATTGAATAAGTACTTCAGCCTCTTCTTCAGTAATATCGCCATTTTGGCTGGCATAGACCACGTGATCTTCAAAGGTCAGACCTTCAAAGTTGTCTTTATGCTCCGCCTTTTTAAACTTCTGCCATAAAGGTTCAACGTCAAGCAGCGTTTGATAAGCGTGCTCCATCCGCCCCGTGACATCATCAGGTTCGGTATTGTAATACACCATAGTTTTGAGATAATCACGGAATGGATTGGCTTCAAAGTCGTCCATAAAAGTATCGCCCAACTGGCGTTTTAACTCATCGCTGACCGGTGCAAAAATACGACCACTTGGGAAAGTCACAAAGCTGACCACACTCGCCGCCATGCGATTTGGGAAGTTGGCAAATAAAGATAAAAAGGCTTCCTGAATGGTATAAAGGCTGTTTTTTAGTGCCACTTCTGCATGCAAGCGTTCGGCTTTTGACTTAGAGCCATACTGATAAAATTGCAAAATTGCTGTACAGATAAATAGATGCGCGTGAATGTCTGCTAAGCGCCCAGACAGCATCTCTTTACGTTTTAAATCGCCTGCTAATAAGCCTAAAGACATATCGGCTGTTAGGGCAAAGCCTGCGCTCAAACGGTTGATGTCTTTATAATAAGGACGGGTAAAGCTATCGGAAAAGCTTGGCGCATGGCTGCTACCGCCGACATAACCTGCGACAAAGGCTTTGGCACCGCGATTAAAGGTATAGCCCAAGTGTTTAAAGAATAAATTATCAAACTGCTTGAGCGCGCCTTCTTTATCATCACTTTGTAGCAGTTGTAACTCATCAAATAGATAAGGGTGACAACGCATGGCCCCTTGACCAAAAATCATCAACGAGCGCGTTAAGATATTGGCACCCTCAACGGTGATAGAGACAGGAATCGCTTGATAAGGAATCGCTAAAAAGTTACGCGGTCCCATTTGCACCGCACGACCACCGACCACATCCATGCCATCATTAATGACTGAACGCATAGTCTCAGTGGCATAGTATTTTGCCATTGCCGTCATCACCGATGGCGTCCCGCCTTGGTTTAAGCCACAGGTGACCAAATGACGAAAGGCCTCGAGCATATAAGTGTTACTGGCCATGCGACTGGTGGCATCTTGCACGCCTTCAAATTTACCGACAGAGATTTTAAATTGCTCACGTACTTTTGCAAAGGCACCAACGGTCAAATAGGTAACTTCACTGGCAGACGTTGATAGCGCTGGCAAGGAGATACCACGTCCAACGCCCAAACATTCCATCAGCATACGCCAACCGCGACCGGCGTTTTCAACGCCACCGATAATATAATCTAGCGGGATAAAGACGTCTTTACCATCAACTGTACCATTCATAAATGGCGAGCCGATTGGATTATGACGCGGACCGGTAACGACGCCTTCATGGCTAGCAGGAACGAGCGCACAGGTAATACCGTAATCGGTCTTTTTAGGGTCGCCAAGTAAGCCTTCTGGGTCATGCATCTTAAAGGCTAAACCAACGACGGTGGCGATAGGGGCTAGAGTAATCCAGCGCTTAGAGAAATTCATGCGCAGACCGAGTACTTGCTCGCCTTCATGCATACCATAGCAAACTACACCGGTATCCGGAATAGCGCCGGCATCGGAGCCTGCTTCAGGACCAGTTAAACCAAAACAAGGAACTTCCTCACCTTTTGCCAAACCAGGCAGCCAGCGTTGTTTTTGTTCATCAGTACCGTAATGCATCAGCAGCTCACCAGGACCGAGCGAGTTCGGTACCATACAGGTAACGGCAGCGGTCGGTGAGCGCGAAGCGATTTTACTCATCACCCGACTTTGGGCATACGAGCTAAATTCCAGTCCGCCATATTCTTTAGGGATGATTAAACCCAAAAAGCCATTGGCTTTAATAAAGCGCCATGCTTCTGGTGACAACTCTTTATCTTCATGATGGATTTGCCATTCATCAAGCATGGCGCAGAGCACTTCTACTTCATTATCAATAAAGCTTTGCTCTTCTTCTGACAATTTAGGGTACGGATATTTGGCAAAGGTATCCCAATCTGGCGCGCCCATAAACAGCTCTTTTTCCCACCAACTGGTACCGGCATCGAGGGCTTCACGTTCGGTATCACTCATGCTTGGCATCGCACCGCCCAAGGTTTTATAAACAGGCTTGGTAATCAGTGATTGGCGCAGAGGAGTAAATAACAATACTAGGCATAAGAGCGCGATTGGTATCCCTAAGATGAGCGACCATGGACTGATAAAAGCAGTGACGAGGACGGTAACAAGGGCCACGACACTACCTGTGACACGCGATAAGGATAATAAAAAGATGGCCAAGACCACG
The DNA here is from genome assembly GCF_904846285.1 of Psychrobacter immobilis. Classification (GTDB taxonomy): domain Bacteria; phylum Pseudomonadota; class Gammaproteobacteria; order Pseudomonadales; family Moraxellaceae; genus Psychrobacter; species Psychrobacter immobilis_D. The sequence continues at coordinate 20,614 of NZ_CAJHAD010000002.1, forward strand.
GCTAACTGAATGATTATTGCCAAAATAAATAAGCCAATGCCCATGACTGTCTCCTTTATAACGCTGAATGCACAAGCGTAAAATTTAAATGAATAAAAAATGATGGAAGAACTCTAATTGTTATTTTATTTTTCCATCAGGTGTTTTATGCGATAAGTTAATGTATACGACAAAATAATTGCCTGTTTTATACTTCTTTTCTAGCAGTTTCTTAGAGTTAATAAGGGCAAACCTACTGTTAAATAAATCTATCAATAGTAGATTTGCCAATAACTAGTAAGTATACCGATAACTGTCACAGCAAAAATAAAGTTAACTACTAATATGAAACAGTTGTTTATAAGTATCAATAGCCAAAATGCTACGCTATGTCGATAATATGTATCAAGATTTGCTTATATAATCAGCGGCTATCGAGCTTTAGCCAAAAGGTGGCAAGCAGCTCTCGGCATACGAGAGCGTTTCATTACGTCCGACGATGATATGGTCAACCAGTGACAAATCTATCAAGTCACAAGCATTTTTTAGCTCGTAAGTTAATAAGTTATCTGCTGTTGAAGGGGTGGCATTGGTATGCGGGTGGTTATGAGCGACGATAAGTTGACTGGCGGCGTGGCTCAACGCATGCCGTAAGACGTGTTTGATGCAGACCGAACAAGAAGAGATACCGCCGGTAAACAGTATTTCAAAATTGATTAGATTTAGCGCATTGTCTAAACATAGCACGGCAAACACTTCGCGCTGCTCTCCGCGCAGCTGGGTGCTGATATAGTCTTTAACCATTTGCGAGCGACCAAGGGCATGACCCGTTTTAAGCTGACTGTCTAAGTAGCGCGTGCCCATCTCAAGCGATGCCAGTATCTGCGCGTATTTGGCAGGACCTATACCATGACAAGCTAAAACCGTCTCTTGCGGTGCGGCCAACAGCTCAGCTAAGCTGCCAAACTGCTCTATCAAATGGCGGGCGAGTTCAATGGCGGATTGAGACTGGGTGCCCGTCCGCAGGAATATCGCTAATATCTCAGCATCAGATAAATGGGCGGCGCCAAACTTCAGCAGTTTTTCACGCGGTCTATCATCTTCATGCCAGTCTTTAATTGCCATTGTTCCTCCTTGAGCAGGGCTAGGTGCCAGATAAGTGAGATAAATCCAAAAATCTTCCCCTAACTTATCGCATAATTGTTACTATAAGCGCAATTTTTATCTTCCATTTTTTTATTGATGCCATGCTTATGTCAAATATTGTGCTTGCTATCACTGGCGGTATCGCCGCTTATAAATCTGCTATTTTTGCTCGTCTTTTAGTCAAGGCGGGCTTTGATGTGCGCGTCATTATGACCACAGGTGCGCAAGCGTTTATCACGCCACTTACCTTGCAAGCTTTGACGGGTAATGAAGTGCATGTCTCATTACTTGATGAGCAAGCAGAAGCGGGAATGGGTCATATTGAGCTTGCCAAATGGGCGGACTTGATTGTGATTGCACCTGCCTCAGCCAATACTCTGGCACGGCTTGCGATGGGTATGGCAGATGATTTATTGACCACTGTCTGCTTGGCGACGACTGCTCCCGTTATCATTGCGCCAGCGATGAATCAGCAAATGTGGGCGCATCCGGCGGTGAATTTAAATGTGCAAACCCTGCGCGATATGAATTATCAAATTATCCAACCAGCCAGCGGTGAGCAGGCGTGCGGTGATGTCGGCGCAGGGCGTTTACCTGAGCCTGAAGAGTTGTTAGCTGAAGTGCTGCTATTTAATGCTATGCAAACCACGCCGCAATTATTAGCAGGTAAACGCGTGGTGATTACCGCAGGACCAACGGTAGAAGGTATTGATCCGGTGCGCTATTTGTCCAATCACTCTACTGGCAAAATGGGCTTTGCTTTAGCAAGTGCTTGTGTTGCCGCTGGTGCAGAGGTTGTTTTGATTGCTGGTGGCAAGATTGCCCTGCCAACACCGCTCAATGTCACGCGTATTGATGTCCTGTCAGCCAAAGATATGTTGATAGCAGCGCAGCAATGCGTCGATGGTACGCATAGTGCGCTACAGTATCTGCCTGAAGAGGACTATGAGCATTCTCACGATCATATGCACGACCATGCTCATCAGCATGGCGATTGTGATTGCGGCGAAGAGCATCAACATGAACATGCTGAGATTATCAATGATGGCAGCGTAAAGGTTGCTGATATCTTCATTGCCACCGCAGCGGTCGCTGATTATCGTACTGAAGAAGCGGCACCGCAAAAAATCAAAAAGACCCAAGATGCTATGACCCTGAGCTTGGTTAAAAACCCTGATATTTTAGCGACGATTTCACTTGCCCATCCAGAGCTGTTTGTCGTTGGTTTTGCGGCAGAAACGCAAGATGTCGAGCACTATGCACGTGGCAAACTGCTATCTAAAGATTTAGATTTAATCGCTTGTAATGATGTCTCACGCGCAGATATTGGTTTTGCCAGTGATGATAATGCCATGCAAGTATTTTTCTCAGAGCGTTATGAGCACGATAGCATAATCCTTGAGAAAGCGAGCAAAGATGAGATTGCCGAGCAGTTGGCGACTATTATTGGTGAGACCATTTGGCAACGTCATCAATCATAACCAATCATAAGAAACCGCCTAGTTATGCTCATTGCACTATTGTCAATATCAGTCGTCAATATCGCTATTAGGTTGTAAGTTCTATGACAAATATGGCGAATATTGTGGATAGCGATAGCACCCAGACATTATTACTGTTTGCAATTTTTGCGCTAGCATCATTGCTTCACGGCATTAGCGGACTGGGTGTAACGTTAGTAACCACCACCGCGCTTGCTAGTATCTATCCGTTACCGCACGCTATTATCTTGGTGATTTTTCCCTCATTATTACTCAATGCCATGACTTGGTTGGCGGGTGGCGGGCGTACAGTCTGGCAAAATTTCATTTATTACGGCAGGCGCTATTGGCTATTGGCGTTAACCAGTTTGCTCGGTAGTATGCTTGGTGCCAAGCTACTGCTATGGATCGATAGTGCTTATATCTTGTTGGTATTGGCAGCAGTTATTGGTTTTTATGTCGTCAGTAGCTTGCTCGGTAAGCAAATCCGTCTGCCTAATACCAAGCCTGTACTGATTATCGTTGGACTTAGTGCTGGTATTATTGGCGGTGCGACCAATGCCATGTCGACCATACTAATGATGTATTTGTTGTCCGCAAGTGATGATAAAAACACCGTCGCTAAAGTCGGCAATATGTGTTATTTCTTGGGTAAAATTGCCCAAATCATCGTCTTGCGTGAGCCTATCATGGCACTCAGTAGTGGTGAATGGCAGTTGATTACTTTACTTAGTGTCATGTCTATCGCCGCCCTTTTAGTTGGCATTCGCTTGCGCCGCTACTTGCCACAAGCACGCTTTCGCCAGCTTATTTTATTGATTCTTATCGTGCTAGGTATTCGTGTTGGCTGGCAGGGGATAACAGCGTTGCTATAAATCTACCGATTAAGCTAATTTACCGATTGAATAAATTTAACAGTATGGTGGCAACGATACTGATGATAATCATGGTGACGACTGGAAAGTAAACTCTGCTATTGCCTGAGGTGTGTTTGATATCGCCTGGCATATTGCCTATCCATGAAAACGCATTTGGAAACAGGAGCCAAATAACGCCGATAATAACCAGCAAAATCCCTATATCTATCAATATTTTTGCCATCTACCACCTCACTAACATTGTTATGTCATTTTTTCTTATCTTTCATTTCGCTACACGCTACTCATTCAATTCTGCAAAAAATAGCTGCTGTGCCAAGCGAAAAGTATTACAGTGCGCTTCAACCACATCTTCGATATCTTCTGAATAGCCGCCGCCCATGACGATAGCGACGGGAATATTGGCCGCTTTAGCTTGTTGCAAGACATACTCATCACGCGCCTTACAACCCTCTATCGTTAGACTAAGTTTACCCAATTTATCGGTTGCTAACACATCAACAGCGGACTGATAAAATATCATATCTGGCACGAATTCATGGATTAAGCGCGGCAGCGTAGCCTCTAATATCTTTAAATACTCAACATCACCCGTATCGTTATCCAATTCAATATCTAAGTCTGATAGTTGTTTGCGAAAAGGATAATTCTTAGCGCCATGCATACTAAAGACAAAAACGCGCGGCTCATCCGCCATAATACTAGCGTTGCCGTTACCTTGATGGACGTCTAAATCAACTATTAAGATTCTTTGTGCCTGTCCGCGATTTAACAATAAATTGCTGGCGATACAAACATCATTAAAAACACAAAATCCCTCGCCATGATCGGCAAAAGCATGATGAGTGCCGCCCGCGATATTCATCGCCACGCCATATTGCTGCGCGTATAACGCACATTCATAAGTGGCATGGGCAATATAACGCCCACGCTCTACCAATTCTGGTGTCATCTCAAAGCCAATGGCGCGCGCTTCTTTCCGTGGTAAGGTCTGGGTCTTAAGCTGCTGCCAATAGTCCGCTGTATGCGTGGTTAAGATTTCCTCTTCGCTTAGACGCTTTGGTGCAAAAAAATTCTCGCTAGTGATAGTACCTTGAGCTAGTAAGCGCTCAGGAATCATGGTGTATTTTTGCATGGGGAAGCGGTGTTTTTCAGGTACGGAATAACGAAAAATATCAGAGTAGGCAATTTTTAGCATAATATTGAAGCATATCTTTTTAAAAGTGATTTAAGGATAGAAGGATAGAGAGGTTTAAGTATTTTGAAAGTAAGGTATTGGTGAGAAAATGTAAGAGCGACAAATATCTAGCTTGCGCAATGGATTACTGAACAAATTGCGTGGGTAAGAAAAAGGTTCGAGCATCTTCTTGCTGATGTAGCGTCATCAGTAAGTCTGGCAATTCTGCAGCAGGGTTTTGATTATTGACCAAATCACTAAATATCTCGTAAGTCACCGTGGTCATGGCGATGACGCTTTGTAGTAAATGCTCAATGGTGTTTTCATCCATACCGACCGCTTCGACATCGATGGCGTTTTTGTAGCGTATCTCGCCATCATTGATGTCCATTTCAAGATTGCCAATCAGCATGTCGTAATTGATTTGGGTAATCAGTAACATCGCAGCGCTTTGATGGCTTTCGGGTATTAAGAACGGCAAAATACCATAGACTGCCAGTAGGTTGTTGTGTTCTTGCACGCGAAATAGGTAGCCGCAGTCGAGCTTTTTATTGCGCATTCTTAAAGACAAATAGTGTGATTGCTGGCTGTCATTATTGTCACTGCTTTTGGGTCGATAATGGTTATAATGCCATTGTTGCTCGTCGAAATACTGCTTAAGATAATTGATAATGGGGGTGTCATTCAGCTCATTTTGTTTCGCCATATTGTCAATGTCATTATCAAAATAAGCGTCAGTATCAGCGCTGCTATCTAACCGACTATCAAGATTGCTACTAAGGCTGCTATAAATGACGTCATCGAAACGGTTATCAAAGCTGTGGTTGACGTTATGGTTTAAATGATGACTTAAGTCAGGGTTAGAGCCGCTAACATCCGTATCATCGTGGTTATTATCCTTATCCTTATTCTTTTCAGTATCTTTAGGGCAATTTTCTACACTATCACCCTCATTTTCTGAAGGATGAGGGCTGTTTTTATCCTGTTTTGTTAGATTTAAATCTGAACCCAAATCCAAACCTAAGTCGTTAGCTATCTTCATATCATCAATAGCAGCCTGTTCAGCTGATACATTAAGCAGCTGTTTTATTCTTTGCCATAAGCTGAGTTTATAAGATTGGCTCATAGATAGTAGGCTAGCTAATAAAGGGTGGAAGTTTAAAAACTAAATAATAAACCGTACGCTAAAAAAATTAATCTGTGCTAAATACCAATCCTGCTTTAATACTCGGCTGGGCATAAAACGCTTGCAGCATCTCTGTTATATGCGCCGTAACCCATGAGCTTTCAAGGGCGTCAGTGACGACAGGTAGCAGGGCAGTACTCAATTTCGTCATTGCCTGCTCATCGATGTTTAAACTTGCCGCGATATTGGCCATGCTGTCGGCCTGATGGTTGATATACCAAGTATCGACACCGGCTGCCACAAGGCTATGCAAATAAGGTAATAGGCGCAGGCGGTTATAGCTTTGTTGGATGCTGTTTTCAATATGCTCAATACTGCTATCGTTAGGCTCATCACGTAAATAGGTTTGGATTTCGCTAATCGGCTTATCTTTGATACGCCCCCAACCCGTTACCAATAAGCGTGCAACCTCTTCATTGGATAAATGCGCTTGGGCATTGGCTTCTGCTCGGCGCGCCAAATCTTTAATATTACGATGCAGGTACGTCTGCAGTTTTTCATCAAGATTGCGATTGGTTGCTTTTTCAAACGAGCTACGTCCAAACTTCATGAGTTTACCGGCTGCCCCTGCTTTATCTAGCGTGGTTTCCATAAAATCATTGATAGCGTGATACAGCGTTTGCGTCAATAAATCAGCAAAGGTTTCATTGCCGACCAGCGTATGTACCAAGATATGACGTTGCTCTTCATGACTGCCGACATAACTGGCTAGAATCTCAACTTGGGTGTCATCAACCAATTCTGATAAAGGCACATTATCATTGACAGGATGATAAATAATAGTATGCAAAATATCACGAATATCGCGACGTACCACCTCGCTTAGCGGCTGTTTAAGAAACCAGTCATTAATAACATGCTGCAAATCATCACTACTGATATATTTACTCAGTGGCTGCTCGCTAAACCATTGCCAAGCCTGCATTGATAGCGGCTCTGCTTGTGAGTGCAGCCATTGCTGCATAAAGGTAACTTGCGCCTCGATTAAGCTGTTTAGAGTTAGCATGGGCGTATCTGATTTTTGAGCCAAGTTTTGATTCGGGTTTTGAATATCTTTTGAAGTCTTCATAGGTTTTGAGGTCATAGTAATTGACAATTTGTTATACTGTGTGGTTGAAGTAAGCATAAAGTATTATGCCACGAACATCAGCTGGGTTTGTGATGAATATTGCTTGCTGCTTAATAAATAATGAGAGGTTTGGATGACGGCTCTGAATACCGCTTTACTTGTGCTTGATGAGCTGACGGTTCAGCGTGGTGAAATCCCTTTATGTGAAGGGGTGACACTCAATTTGGCTGCTGGTAGCATTTGTCACTTGGTCGGCGCCAATGGTACCGGTAAGACGACGCTACTGATGCAGCTGGCTGGATTGTTACCAGTGCTGAGCGGTGAGATTGTTTATCAAGGCACAGTCAGTTTACCCGTGCAGCCTTTATATGTGTCGCATCAGTTAGGCATTCATCCGAATCTCACTGTCGCCCAAAACCTCACATTTTTGCTAAATTTATATGGTATTAGTCCAAGTAACGCTGATATTGATGATGCCCTTACTTGGGTGGGATTACAAGGGTTTGAGACCATCAGCTCAAGCCATTTATCTGCTGGGCAAACGCGTCGTATTACCCTTGCACGCTTGTATTTATTAACGCCGGACGTCACCCCTTTATGGTTACTTGATGAACCTTTTACCGCGCTTGATGTTGATATGGTAGCGCGAATGGAAGACAGATTGCGAGAATTTTCTATGGCTGGAGGTGCGATATTAATGACCAGTCACCAAGCCGTCGGCGTCGCCAATCAAGTGCTCGATTTGTCCGACTATATGGTATAAATGCTATCAATCTAACTGCCATAAGCATCAATCTAACTGCAACAAGCGTCAATATAAGTGCGACAAGCATTAGTGGAAGAGCGAATAAATGATAGACACAGACAGTGCAGTAAAGACCGTGAATACAAGCTCGAATGCTAACACTTCAAATGCTGGTGGAGCTGCTGTGCGCGCTATCAGTTTTATGCAGCTTTGGCGGCGCGAGTGGCAGGTCAAGCAGCAAGGGGCAGTACAGTGGTTATATCCTCTGGTATTGTTTTTAGTGATTATTACCTTATTTCCGTTAGCCGTTGGTAGCGAGCCTGCTTTATTACAACGCCTTGGAGTGTCAGCGGTGTGGATTGCAGCTCTATTGTCACTGGTGATGGGTGTCGATGGTTTATTTAAGCCTGCCCTTGATAATGGCACCTTGGCGCAATTGGTCGTCGCCAAAGCGTCACTGCCATTATGGGTACTGATTCGGTTGGTTATCCATTGGATTTTTAGTAGTGGTATTGTGGCCGTATTAAGTTTGCTTGCCGTGCCTTTATTTCAGCTTAGCTGGTTCGAGGCATGGATTTTGATGGCGTCTATTGTCACTGGCAGTCCGATGCTGCTCATGTTGTCAGCGGTCGCCAGTAGTTTAACGTTATCACTGAAAAATGGCGCGGTGTTGGTGCCTTTGATTGCCTTACCAATGCAGTTGCCGGTATTGATTTTTGCTACCGGTGCGGTTGATTTGTTTGCTACAGGTCTTAACGGTCTGCCTATATTAGCGTTGCTGCTGGCAGGTAGTATTATTTCGGTGTTGGTGATGCCATGGGTGATTTCAATGACGTTAAAAATGTCTTGGTTAAATTAAAAAATCACGCAGTATTGTATCGTGTATCCATTTTATTCAGTATCGACTATATATATTCCCTCATTAAAACCCTTTAGATTAACAGCATGGTGAAAACTGGCAACTTTGCTATAATAGTCTATTAAACAAACAGTCACGTGTAGATTCTATCCAGCGTTTAACGCCAGAAAGTCAGCGGGTAGTCGTATGAATCCTGCGTTTTACTCGATAATCACCAGCTGCGTAATAGGTTTATTCCCATGCCCAACCTGAATAATGTCTCATCTCCTAGCCTGTGGCAACGCATCTGGCAAGTTTTCTTGACCACGGTGGGTACCAAGGAGTTCTTTCGTATCTTTGCGCCTTGGGTTAAGTGGCTGGCGATATTAGCCGGTCTCTGTTTGCTCATCGGTAGCATTTGGGGCTTGGCATTTGCGCCGCCTGATTATCTGCAAGGTAATAGCTATCGTATTATCTTTATTCACGTACCCGCTGCCAGTCTTGCTATCTCCATTTATTTTGCTTTAGCCGTACTCGGCGTGATTTATATGGTATGGAAAATTAAGACGGCGAGCCTTGTGGCGCAGGCGCTGGCTCCGATTGGTTTTTTGCTTTGTGTCATTAGTCTATTAACAGGTTCTATTTGGGCAAAACCGACGTGGGGCACTTATTGGGTTTGGGATGCACGCTTGACATCTATGCTCATTTTGGCGTTTTTGTATGCGGGCGTGATGGCATTGTTTGCCGCCTTTGAACATACCGCCAACCGTGGTAAAGCTGCTGCTATTTTGTCCATCGTTGGTGCTGTCAATTTGCCTATTATCAAGTACTCAGTACAGTGGTGGAATACCTTGCACCAAGGCTCGACCTTTACGCTGACTGCGGCACCAAAAATGTCGGCGGATATGTGGATGCCCCTACTATTGATGATTATTGGCAGCTATTTATTGGTGGCGACGTTGGCCATTTATCGTACCAATACCCTGATTTTATATCGCGACCAAGGTAAAGCGTGGGTAAAAGAATACGTTCGTGCGCAAAACAAATAACCTCATAACAAGATAATAATACAGCCATGAGCAAAACAAATAACGGCTAGGAAAACATAATGCAGCCTTACTTTTATAGCGTCTCTGAGTTTATCGCCATGGGTGAGCATGGTGTGTTTGTCTGGTCATGCTGGGCAATTACGGTCGGCATGATGCTGATCTTTATTATTTATAGTCGCCGTCAACGGCAAGCGCTTATCAAGCAGCTAGCAATTCAGCAATCGCGTCAGGCACAGCGCGCTGCTAAGACTTCTAATCCTGCGACCAAATAATCCTCTTAAAAAATCCTTTTTAATATCAAAATTTTAGCTTTTAAAATAATAACGTCTTACTTGCAAATATATGACCTCATCAGTTGCTAGGGGGCTTATTGATTTGAGCAAAAAATGCTACCATATAGGTATTAGAAAAGTACGGTTGGACGGGCTTTTTATCAAGTCAGTCTAATAAGCATTTCTTTAATATTTTCTGTTTTGCAGACGCACAGTTTGTAAAGCAGCGACTCATCAATGAGGTAGTAGTATGAACGCAGTTCGTCGCAAAAAACTGATGTGGGTTATGTTTACGCTTGCAGGGGCGGCGATTGCCGTGGTGTTGGTGATTTATGCCATTGGGCAACAGACCGATTACTACTTTGACGCTACCGCCATTGCGAAGGGTGAAGCGCCACAAGACAAGCGTATCCGTGCTGGCGGTATGGTGGTTGCTGGTAGTGTCCAACGTGCGCCAAATGACCCTTTAAGTATTGAATTTGCTATTACCGACTTTCAGTCCACAGTACCAGTTACTTATCAAGGCATCTTGCCAGATTTGTTCGCTGAAAACTCAGGTGTGGTTGCAACCGGCAAAATGCAAGGCGATACCTTTGTCGCAGGTGAAGTATTGGCCAAGCATGATGAAAATTATATGCCACCAGAAGTTGCCAAATCGATGAAAGAAAACAATCGTAGCAGCGCGGTCCCTTCTTCTGAGCAATATAACCCCGCTGAAAAAGTTCATAAGACCAATACCTTGCAGCAGTAATAGCGCTGGCAATAATAATTATCAATAGTTATCGTAAAAAGCGTCAAATATAAAAAGCCAGTGACTTTTATCACTGGCTTTTTTGTTGCTAGTATTAAAATAAGTATGGTTTATTAATCATCCCATTCTGGTGAATAATCCGGATGCTTAATTTTACGCCCGTCGCTACGCGCTAAGCTGCCAATTTTCTCAAGTTCATCTGCACTAAGCTCTATCTTTATAGCATCTAAGTTGCCTTGCAAGTGTTCAGGGTTAGCTGTTTTTGGAATTGCAATACGATGCTTATCCGATAAAATCCACGCCAGCGATACTTGCGCTGGAGTGATACTGTGTTTATCAGCGATTTCCTTAATCACTTCATTATCAAACACATCACCGCGGGCAAGCGGCGAATACGCTTCCAATAAAATATGGTGATTGTTTAAAAAGGTCTGCAAGGTTTTTTGCTTAATAAAAGGGTGAAACTCAACCTGATTGACAGCAATATGTACATCAGCATAGCGCTTGGCTTCGATGATATTGGCAATATTAAAGTTAGATACCCCGATATTACGGGTTAAACCTTGTTTTTGTAGCTCACAAAGCGCCGGCATAGTCTCAGATAATGGCACACGATCATCAGGCCAATGTAGCAGCAGCAAGTCAACGTAATCGGTATCTAAGTTTGCTAACGAACGCTTGGCAGCAGCAATAAGCTTTTCTGGCTCAAACTTCATGTCATCAGGGAATATTTTGGTCGTTAAAAAGAACTTATCACGAGCGACGCCTGATTGCTTAATACCTTTTCCCACCTCTTTTTCATTATCATAAGCTTGGGCAGTATCAATATGCTCGTAACCCATTTTTAATCCTTGGCTGACGACATCGATACAGTCTTGGCCCGTTGATTGCCACGTGCCCAATCCTAGTACTGGAATGTTGGCTTGTCCAGCGGTGCGAATATTATAAGTTTTAGCACGCATATTATTATCCTTGTTGTTTTTGTGATTTATTAATAGCTCTTATATTATTAATAGAGAATTCAATCAGAAATATGATGTTCTTAAACTCTATTAAGCCTCAGTCTCTATTAAGACTCCTTCTCTATTAAGCTTAGCCACTATAAAAAGAAAATACGTTGATTGAAAGAGCAGGTGACGCTTTCCTACAAACCACAAACAGGCTGTAACGTCATTTTATAGTTATTAAAGCCCCTAATAGGTCATTCGAGTATGTTACCAAAAATAGGCATTGCTGAAATTACAAAACCTTACTATAGTAAGGGGTATATATAAAAGTGGCGTAATGCTAGAGTATAACCAGACAAATGACAAATTTATTTATCCATTTACAGATATATAGATTCTTATCGACGCAGCCATCAATAAAGTGGATCTAGCAATAAAGTAATGATTAGCTCAGTAACGGTAAACAAAGTTAAGTTGCACAATCTTCTAGCAATTTCATTCAATTAGGAGAGGATGTGTCCAATCTTTCAAAGGCAAGTGCTGTACAAGACAGTCACTTAAAGAACGGTGAAGATAGTCAGCATCAAAACCCTATTTCGTGGTTTATCTTTGGTTTGATGGCAAGCGTGACCTTTATTGGTATTCTCTCAGAGCTGATGCCATCTGGTATTTTGCCGCAAATGACCGCTGGCTTAGGTATTGAGCAGACTCAGGTAGGGTTTTTGGTCGGTATATACGCGCTGGCATCAGCGATTTTTGCCATTCCGCTTATTAGTATGACGTTGTGGGTCAATCGAAAAATTCTTTTGATGGCTTTATTGGCAGGCTTTGCCATTTCTAATATTGTTGTCGGTCTTACCTCATCTTATGCGCTTATCGTCACCATGCGTATCATTGGCGGTATTTGTGCAGGGATTATGTGGCCGATGATTGCCGCCTATGGGACGGCATTGGTGCCAGAAAACCTGCATGGTAAGGCTATCACTATCATTATGGCGGGCAATACCTTTGGGGTAAGTCTGGGTCTACCGATTATGACCTATATTGGCACCCAAGTTGGCTGGCGTACCTCATTTATCGTACTTGGTGTATTGGGTGCGGTGATTGCACTGCTGGCTATGAAGTTTTTACCATCGGTACAAGGCGAAAAGCTGACCCAAAGTAACTCGCCAATAGCGGTGCTCAAAATACCTAGCGTCTGGATTGTTTTAGCACTGACTTTTTTAGCAGTCGTCGCCCATTACAGCACCTACACCTATATCACGCTATTGGTCGAAACCATTAAGTTCGTTGGCGGTATCAGCTTAGCGCTATTTATCTTTGGGATAGGTTCGGTCATCTCGGTCATCTTATCGGCCAAGATTATTGACACCCATTTACGGGGTTTAATCGTTGGGATGTTAGCTTGCGGCGTGATTGCTATGTTGTTGTTCGTCTTCTTCAGGGGAACGAATGGTTTTGCGCATTTTGCTTTTTTACTGTGGGGACTGGCATTCGGACCTCTGGTAACTATGTTTCAAACGGCTGTTAGCCATCAGGTGACGGAAGCAAAAGCTGTCGCGACCTCGGTACAATCGAGCGTATTTAACTTTTCAATTATGATTGCCACATGGCTTGCCGGTTTGATTTTGGTGCATATGCCAGAAACAGGTGTCTTGGGTATCATCTATCTGTCTATTCTGTGTTTCGTGCCTGCCATTATTATTACGGTAATCTCTAAGAAAACCTTAGATGCACCTGCTGTCTAATGGATGTTAATAATCTAATAGCACTTAATAACTCAGCTTTAATCAACAATTTTAAATAACTAACTTTTAGCAATAATAGGAGTTTGTCATGATTAAATTTACCAATGCCACTATCTATCGCAATAGCGATGCTAATGAAATACTCGTCAAAGACGGTGTCATTCATCAAATAGGTAAGGGTTTACCGGCTTCTACAGAAGAGATTGACCTGAAAGGTCGGTTGGTTGTACCGCCTTATGTAGACTCGCATCTGCATTTAGATTATGTCTATACCGGCGGCGGTGATGAGGCGAAAAATGCTTCAGGTACACTATTTGAAGGGATTGCGCGCTGGCACGATGTCAAAAAAACGCAATCTTTTGAAGATGCCAAAGCGCGGATGCTAAGAGGCATTCAGGAAGAGGTTTCTAAAGGCGTGCAGTACATTCGTACCCACATCGATATCTGCGACCCTGATTTAACAGGGCTCAAAGCAATGCTTGAGCTGCGCGAAGAGTTAAAAGACAACGTTACCATTCAGATTGTGGCCTTTCCGCAAGAAGGCATGTATGCCTATAAAGGCGCTGTCGAGTTGATGGAGGAAGCGTTAAAAATGGGCGCGGACTGTGTTGGCGGTATTCCGCATTTTGAATGGGCATATGAATTCGGTCAAGATTCTGTGCGTAAGACGGTTGAATTAGCCCTTAAATATGACAAGCTCATCGACGTCCACTGTGACGAAACTGATGATCCGATGAGCCGTCACGTACAATTATTAAATGCCTTGGTGATGATTGAAGGTATCGGCGCGCGCTCGACGGCGAGTCATACTTGTTCCTTTGGCTCAGCAGATGATGCTTATGCATTTCGGATGATGGGGCTATTTGAGCAGTCAGGCATGAACTTTATCGCCTTGCCAACCGAAAATGCTTACTTGCAAGGTCGTCAGGACACTTATCCAAAACGCCGTGGTTTGACGCGGGTCAAAGAGTTTTGGGAAAATGGTATTAACGTCAGCTTTGGTCAAGACTCTATTAACGATCCGTGGTATCCAACTGGTAACGGCAATATGATGAATATCTTGGATAACGGTATTCATTTGGCGCAAACTATGTCGCTGCCGCAGCTTGACGTCTGTCTCGACTTTATCACCATAAATGGCGCAAAGACCTTAAATATCGAAGATGAATACGGTTTGGATGTTGGTAAGCCAGCTAACTTTTTGGTATTGGACGCCGATAGTCCGTTTGAGGCGGTCCGTCAACGCGCTGACGTGCTCGCTTCTGTTCGTCATGGTAAATATTTATTTAAAAAGTCTGAACCAAGCTATGATATCGAATTGGATGTTTTTAGAAAAACCAAGTAGTCTTATTTACCAAAAATAGAGAAAGAATAAATAGCAACCAGCTAAAATATTAACGAAAAAGCCCATTATTAAATAATGGGCTTTTTCTATTTAATTTTTAAGATACTTTATTGGCATAAACTATCTTAAATCATGAGGCAAGCAATTACTGAGCAGCAGCTTCTGTAACAGGAGCAGTAGCTGTTGTAGAAGCAGTCGCAGGGGCAGCAGCGGTATCATTACCCCAGATTTTTGGGTATTTGTAACCTGGGAAGCTATCATGCGCATACTTTTTAAAGGCTTCTGAGTTATAAGCGTTGGTCACGTCTTTTACCCATTTCTTGTCTTTATCAGCAGTTTTGATCGCTGACCAGTTGACATAAGCAAAGCTTGGCTCTTGGAATAGCGCTTCAGTCAGCTTGATACCGGCATCAGTTGCATAGTTACCATTGATGATAGCAAAGTCAACTTCATCACGCGCACGTGGTAGCTGGGCAGCTTCTAGCTCAACGATTTTGATGTCGTATTTGCTGTTATCGGCGATATCGGTTTTTGAGGCGGTCAATGGGTCGATATTGTCTTTTAACGTAATCCAACCTAGCTCATTCATCATCACTAACGCACGCGCAAAGTTACTTGGGTCATTAGGCGCAGAAACGCTCATGCCTTTGTAGACCTCATCGATTTTAGTCTTTTTGCCTGAATAGATGCCAAGTGGGGCTGTTGGTACTTGGAAGGCTTCAACCAAATCAAGGTTATTTTCTTTTTTGAAGGTATCAAGATAAGGCTTATGCTGGAAGATGTTGATGTCTAAATCACCATCAGCCAAGGCGATGTTTGGACGTACATAATCGGTAAATGTGACGAGCTCAACTTCATAACCTTGTGCTTCTAACGAGCCTTTTACTTGGTTACGTACCATATCGGCAAAGTCACCTTCGGTGGTGCCGATGACAATTTTGCTATGCTCAGGGTCGATATCGCTGGTCGCGGCTGTTTCTGTGGTCGTTGTTTCCGTTGCGCCTTCAGTGACTGGCTCTTTGTTGGCTTCTGGCGCTGATGAGTTGTTGCAACCGACCAATACAAGACCTGATACGCCAACCGCAGCAAATGCTGTGGCTACTTGACGGCTGATATCTGTTAATTTCATGAAACTTCCTTAATAAGGGATGGGAATAGTGGATTGAGTATCAACATTTAAAACCCGCATTAAAAAAGCAACATTATGAATAGTAATGCTGCTAAGTTAACGGTTGTTAAGATAATATCAAAATTAAAGGGAATCAGTTACAAAGTCAAGCATTTGCTTAGGATGAATCGGCATTAAAGCTTGAGCATTATTCATATCAAACGTTTAATATGCGTGCTTTAAGAGCCAATGACTAATACTGTTTATAGTCAATTTATAAGTGAAATTTAGCGCTTATCCAAACGCATGGCTATCCAATTACCTGAGGCCTGAATCCCGATAACCATAATCGACAGCATGACGACAATAAATACCATCACCTCAGTTTGATAGCGATAATAGCCATAACGAATCGCCAAATCACCCAGACCGCCACCACCAATCATACCAGCAGCTGCCGAAAACGATAGTAAGCTGATACATAAAATAGTGACCGACAATACCAAGCCAGACCGCGCTTCGTTAAGCAGTACTTTGATAATGGTAAAAGGACGGGCGCCCATCGATTCAGTTGCTTCGATAATACCACGTGGCACTTCACGCAGGTTTTGTTCAACCAAGCGCGCAAAGTAAAAGGAACCCGCAATCGCCAATACCAAAGAGGCGGCAATCGGTCCAATACCGGTGCCAACGATGGCTTTGGTAAAAGGGCTCATGGCAATCATCAAAATCACAAATGGGAAGGCGCGCATAAAGTTGGTAATCGCACCAAGCACACCGTATAGCGTCTTGTTTTGCAAAAACTGCCGATCACTAGATAAAAATAAGAAAACCCCAAACAAACCGCCGATCACGATGGCGACCGTCGTTGAGATACCAAGCATAATAAAGGTATCTACAAACGCCTGCCAAATCTCTTTGCGCAGCGCGAGCAGTTTGTCTATCGAGGCGGATAATTCAGCACCAGTTAACATGTCTATTCTCCTACCTCTTAGTCTTCGTGAACCAAGCCTTTGCCAATCGTTGTGGTGGCCTGAATCAGACCGTCGCGAATATCGGCAACCTCAAGCAATTGCCCTTGATGTAACAACGCTGCGCGGTCGCATAACCTGCGAATCACGCTCATTTCATGCGTGACAATGACGATGGTGACGCCAAGCTGTTCATTAATATCGCGTAGACAAGTCAATAAGCTGCGCGTGGTCGCAGGGTCAAGCGCACTGGTCGGCTCATCCGCCAATAATACTTTTGGGCTTGGCGCAATGGCGCGCGCGATACCGACACGCTGTTTTTGTCCCCCTGATAACTGCGCGGGATAATGCCCAGCACGGTCGATCAAGTCGACGATTTCTAAGCAGTCCATCACCCGCTTATGGATATCGGCGCTCGGATAACCTGCCACCGTTAAGTTAAAGGCGACATTATCAAAGACCGTACGATTGGACATCAGATTAAATTGCTGAAAAATCATGCCGATATTATGGCGGGCGATACGTAAATCACTAGCGGATAAGGTGGTCAAATCCGTACCATCGACGATGACTTGACCGGAATCTGGACGCTCAAGCAAATTAATCAGGCGTAAGAGGGTAGATTTACCCGCACCCGAATAGCCCATCAAGCCAAATATCTCGCCTTGCTGCACAGTTAAGGACGTCGGCTCGACAGCAGTAAACCAATGTGGCTTGCCGTCTTTATCTTTTATAGACCGGTCGCTTAGAAAACTTTTGGTCACATCGTTTAAGACAATCATGTCACTCATGGAGGGCTCAAAATTCAATAAATATTTTAATGGTTGTGAAGCGGTTGTAAGCTCTTTTGGGTGTTTGAGCGTAAATTAAAATCAACATTCAATAACCCTATAATAAGGGGCGCTAATATAGCATATTCTGCAGTGTTTTGGATATGGACATCCATGACTAAAGGATAATCTTAGCTTGCACGTTATTGAGTAACCAAGCAATCGAGATAGGTAGAGTATAAATTTACCGTGATTTCAAACTAACTTATATGAAATAAAGAAGAGTTATGACAGATGCATGGACATTGGAATGTATTTTCGATCATCATTGTTAGCCGTAAGTTTTTGCCACCGACCTTGTCAATACTGAGTTTTTTAAGACTAAGCGTGTTAATGATTAATTATAGTGTTAATCACGGCTGTCATGATGATAATGAGGATCGTGCTTGACGGGTAGTACCACTAAAAATCGTGTGTGACCATTAATAGTGTCGGTGAGGATACGCCCTTGATGAGCTGTCACAATCTGGGCAACCAACGATAAGCCAAGCCCTGAGCCTTTATTCTTTTGCTGTAGACGTACGAAAGGACTAAAGACTTCCTCACGTTTGTTTTCAGGGATACCTTCGCCTTCATCAATCACTGCCATTACGGCATATTTTGGTAGTGGGCGGGTTGGTTCAGGTTTTGCTTTCTTTAGATGCTTACTAAACAAGCCTTCTTTACGTGGTGTATTTGCTGTCTCGCCATTATCTTTGGCGTTCTCTTTATTATTGCCCTTAGAGTCATCTTTCTCAACACTATTATTTTTACCGGTGTTTTCTGCGTTTTTATTAATAGCATTGTCTTCAATACTGAGAAGTGATATCTCCTGATTTTCAGGAACCGCACGCCAAATAACTTTTTTGATTTTATCGGTTAAATCGCTCGTTAAGCGTTGGTAATTAGATATTAACGATGGCTCGAAAATGGTTTCGGCTTCATCGGCGCTCTTCAAATCATTGTTTATGGCGCTGCTTATATCACTGGCTATATTACTAGGTACGTCAACAACTTCTGATGACTGTAATTTATCAGTACTTACGCTATTATCGTCATCACTATCAACATTGTCATCAATCTCAGTATCAGCAATGATGTTTTCACCATTTTTATAAATAGCAGGGGCGGGTAATAACGCTACTTCCGTTGCCTCTACTGGCATTGGCTTAGATTTTTTGTCATTAACGTCAATAGAATCGTCATTGGTAATAGCGTTTTCTACATTCTCAAGCTGGTTGACGTTTTGGGTTATTTCCTCATAAGAATCAAAGTCTGAGCTGTTATAATCGACAAAACTGCTGCACAGTATGGTTTGCAGTAGGAAGTCAGGGATGTCATTGGCTTCATCCAAGGTTTGTACGCCGTAAAGTAATACGGTGACAGGCGGCTTACCATGCAGCATGGCATTGGTCAGCAGGTTGCGAATTAAATGAGTGAGCATGGATGATTGCCCATCAATGACGATGTGCTCACCAATTAAGGTCGTTTCAGAATAATGCTGCCGTTCTTGATTGACCAAATCATATAAGTCCAGTTGCTCAACTTGCTGTAGGGCGTGACCGGCGTCTAAACGGCTAACGAGCAAAATACTTTCGACCAAATCATTCAATCCAGACAAATCACGATTGATCGCTTGCGCACGCTTATCAAATTTTTCTTTGGTATCACTCGGCAATGCTCCAGCCAGCATATCCATCATCTCTATCTGCAAACGGATACGGGTGATAGGTGTGCGTAGCTCGTGCGAGGCGTGCGCCAATAGCAGATTATTAGCATTGATAAGATGTTCGATTTTTTGTGCTGCTTGGTTAAAACCGCGGGCGAGTGATGCAATCTCATCATTACCGCGGGCATTGACGCGCACGCTAAAGTCGCCATCACCAAGTTCAGCCATCTGCTGACTCATTTGATTGATACGCCAAGTAATAGTACGCGCAATCCACCAAAGCACACCTGCCATAATAATGAGCAGCAATAAAGTACCAGTAAATAAGTTTAATGCTGCGGAAAGTACAGGTTTCTTAGGTGGTAGGCGTGATTCATATAATAGCGTATAGCCCGTACTACTATAAACTTGGGCTTGCTTGGTTGGAGAGGTTTCAGCAAATGATGGAAAAACGCGTGCTAATAGAGAGGGCGGCGCAGGCAGTTCTAACGGCAAATCGCTGTTATCACTTTGCATCAGTAAATGACCGTCGCTGTCATACAAACCCATCTTTGCTTGCAACGATTCATCAAAAATATCAAAGCTTTTTTTGACTACCGCCAACATAAAGCGTGCTTGTAGTCGGTTGTCATTACTAACGGCGATATTTAATTCGTGCAAGAAGGGGTCGATTTGACCCAATATTTGCGTGGCTAAAATTTCTGAACGAATACCAGCATCTTTATCATGAACCAACTGGGTCAATAAAACCATCGCTACCGCAAATAAGATAAGTGCCAGCATGACACTGGCAAATAGCTTGGCAAAAACAGAACGAAAACCCAGCTGTTGCATCAAATCATCTCTATTATCAAACGCTCATAACCACTTTATTGGTTTTACTGCAACTATCGCTTAGCCTAATGCCGTTTGATTTTATCTAGCAATTAAACTTGATCGGTGGCAAATTGATAACCGACACCGCGTACAGTAATGATACGTTTTGGCTGACGTGGATTGTCTTCAATCAGCGCACGCAAACGCGAAATATGCACGTCAATGGCGCGATCAATATTGTCTGAGCTGTCATCGTTTGGCATCGCTTGCCACAATTGCTCGCGGTTTAGTACTTTACCAGAATGGGTGGCAAAATAATGCAGCAATTGAAACTGATGCGTCGTTAGACGGACTGGTTGATCATCGATAGTGACTTCGTGGCTGTCAGGAAAGACGCTTAAACGACCAAAAGTCAGGCTGTCCGATTGACTGTCTGCTTGATTTGGCTGCTCATGACGACGAATAACGGCACGAATACGAGCCAGTAATTCACGCGGCTCAAACGGCTTCGAGATATAATCATCGGCGCCCATCTCTAAACCGAGTACACGGTCAGTGGTATCGCCTTTTGCCGTTAGCATAATAATCGGCACTTTATTGGTCATATTGTTCTTGTTGCCACGTATTTTTTGGCAAACTTGCATCCCATCCATATCAGGAAGCATCAAATCTAAGACAACCAAATCGATATCACGCTCTTTGGCGTCCAATAACTCAAGACCTTCTTGACCCAATCCAGCATGGTGTACATCGTAATAATTCATGGTCAGATAATCACTGATTAACTCGGCTAAATCTGGATCATCTTCAATTAACAAAATCTGCTTACTCATAATTTTTCCTCTAGTTGTTGTTATAGTTTGTTTAAAATGGCTCTAAAAATACTGCTCTAAAAGTAATTCTGTATAAATTGCTTTTCTATAAATTCTGCCTTTATAAATTTGCTCTTATAAAGAAGCACGCCCTTAATTTTTAATCAATGCTGAATCACTGCTAGCATACGCTATATTGCCTAAACAGGATGTTATTAAACAAGACATGCTTTGTTAATGTTTCTACACAATGTAACTACTGGCTTTGGCATTTATGACACCACCGCTTTTTTGCCTTCAGATTCAACCGGTAAATTTGCCAAACAAATCAAACTGTCATTGGTAATACCCGCGATTAAATACTGCTCGGTCAATGGGTCATATTCGATGACTTCAACAGGTTGGTGCGTCAAACGTTGGTCTTGTTTGATAATCCAGACGTTGGCGATCAAAGGGCGCAGTGGTTTATAAGGGGGTTTGTGTAGCACGGTTAGGTCAACATCATGAAGTGCGCGCTTAGGAACAATAGTCCCGACCTCTATTTGTCCGTAGTCAACCCGTCCTGTCACCTTCATATCGGGCCGTATTTGGTGGCGGCTGACTTCATTATCAACCACATTGACATAAACCAATAGCTGCTTTGGTTGCGCAGTGGCGGTCAGCTTACTAACCTGTCCAGTAAATTCATCTATCAAGCCTTCTGCAGTAAAGTTGACCGTTTGCCCGACAGAGATTTGCGATTCAGCCTCAATGGGCAGGGTTGCGATAAAATGCAGTTCCGTCTCATCACTGAGATTTAATAAAGGCTGGCGAGCTTCTATTTTTTGCTCATTTTTAATATAGAGCTTTTCTACACGACCCGAAAAACTTGCCCGTACCGTAATCAAGCTATATGATTGCTCTGATTTTTTAAGCACTTGAGTATTATTTGGTTTATCATTGCTAGCTATGTGGTTAGTTTGTGGATTTGTCTTATTATTATTTGCTGCTATTTTTACCTCAGCTTGCATATTATCCATAACGCTATCATTTGCTGACGTTTTGGCTTTATCAATGGCAGTTTGCTTAGAGTTAATATCAGCGTTGTTATTATCTTCTATAGTAGGTTTTGGATTTGTAGAGGCTGCTTCATTAGTCGGCTGTTGAGAGGCGCTTGTTGGTGTAATAGACGTTGCTAGACGTCGAACCGTAAATAACGGCGCCCCTTTTTCTACCCATTGGTTTTTCTTTACCAATACTTGTTCGACAGTCAGGTCCTGCACAGCAAGCAAATTTACCTTTTTAATAGGTTCAATATGTCCTTCTAACCCAAGGCTTGGCTGATAACGGGTTGGTTTGACACTTAAGATATGATCCCGAGTCATCGTGATGCTATCAGCGCGTATCAAAAGTGGCGTATTAAATGCTTCGCTATTTTCGGCCGTGACCGGCTCAGAGGTAGGCGGGGAAGGCTGACAGGCGACAATGAGTAAAGCGCTTAAAAGATAGCCGCTCTTTTTTAGAGGGTTAGAAGCTAAAAATATAGCGTTTAAGCCTTTTGTACCCGCAGAACCTATCATACCAATCACCTTTATCAACGAATTTTTATTATATAGTGAAACTTGCTGCGGTGAAATAATTACGCTGCCTTTTGTAATTTGAATTTTCTAAGTTAAATATAGCACTGCTAGAAAACGACAAGGATATAAGATATAAATAAGAAGAATATCGCTAGAGTGATGAATTTACACCAATTTATTTGAACATAAATTCATTAAATGACTGGAAAAGACACTATAACTGTGCTAAAAGGAACATAACAAAATATATTGATACATTTTTATGACAAAAGAAAATTATTCGGTAAGGTACATGCTATTTCTATATAATGTTTGAGATATAGCAAAACTAAGTCCTGTAGCTATCAATCGTTTGATTAAAGCCATGCCGTATTAGATGAAGTCAGCTTCTACTTAATTATATATCAATAACAAAGATGATTTTTTAGTTCAGTAGGGTTTGAGTCAATGACTAACTAGTATCGTTACTCATTGCTGCTATCGCTATCATAACAGCCTAAAAGCACCTAAAATACTGCGCAATTCGCTAAGATAATTTATCATAAAGTGCGTATAGTGACGGATGGTAATGCCCTAGTAAATAGGCAGATGCTGATGGTGAAAATCTAGCTATTATGATCGATCCGGATACAGAATTTGCTGTTAATCTTTAGATGAAACAAGCTGATTGATAAATTGAGATAAGCGCTTACATATTTTTATTGAAAGCCTATGTATTGAGAGCTTTTTCTCAATAGATTAGATTGATGGCTTGTGATAATTAGTTTGTAATGATAGATAGCGCCATGAATAAATAGTCGTTAATAGGATAGAGATAATGGAAAATAATTTTGAAGGTTTAAAAGTAATGGTGATTGATGACTCAAAAACCATTCGCCGTACCGCAGAAACCTTGTTGCAAAAAGCTGGCTGTGAAGTGGTCACTGCGATTGATGGTTTTGATGCTTTGGCTAAGATTGTCGATCATAATCCAGATATCATTTTTGTGGATATCATGATGCCACGTCTAGATGGTTATCAAACTTGTGCATTGATCAAAAACAATCCAGATTATTCTAGCAAGCCGGTAATTATGTTGTCGTCGAAAGACGGTTTGTTTGATAAAGCCCGTGGCCGTATTGTCGGTTCTGATGAGTATTTGACCAAACCCTTTAGTAAAGATGAGCTTTTCGAGGCGATTAACCAATATCGTTAAGCGTAGAAATAGAAGTAAATTTGTAAAAAGATATTGTCAAAGCAACTTATTTTAATCGTTTCGTCTCAACAATATATCCTAATGGATATCATCGAAAATAAAGGAAACACCTATGACTACTGTTTTAGTCATTGACGACTCACCATCTGAGATGGCGAAATTTCGCGACATGCTTTCTAAAAATAACTATCAAGTATTAGAAGCAACAAATGGTGAGCAAGGCTGTCAGATGGCCGTTGATCATCTACCAGATGTCATCTTGATGGACGTAGTGATGCCTGAAATGAACGGTTTTCAGGCAACTCGTAAGATTACACGTGGTAAAACGACCGCTCATATTCCTATTATTATGATTAGTACCAAAAATCAAGAAACGGATCGAGTATGGGGTAAGCGTCAAGGTGCTAAAGAATATATTACCAAACCGATTGATGAAAGTGGTCTGGTCCAGATAATTCGTAAAGTAATGGGGTAGCTTGTGGCATCCAAAGGATTTATTGAGCTGCTGCGCATAGCAGACTTAGCCCGCGCGCGCAAAAGTGGTCGCCGCGGCGGCAAAGAGTTTGATTGGCAAGGGGTCGTATTTGAGATCGGTGGTCAGCGTTTAGTAGCGCCAATGGGCCAAGTATCAGAAATATTGACTATGCCAGAATATACCAGCTTGCCCTTAGTAAAGCCTTGGATGCTTGGTATCGCCAATATTCGTGGGCGCTTGTTACCTTTAACCGATTTGTCGCGGTTTTTACAAGTACCTAGTCAGTTATCGCAAATGGCACAACGTAAAGTCATTGTTATTGACCATGACAATATGTTTTCAGGATTGCTGGTAGACAAGGTGCTAGGTATTGAGCAGTTTACGCAAGATCAATACCGTCCAGAAGCGCTTGAGTCTAGCTCACCATTTGCACCTTATAATCATGGTAAATTTTTTAAAGATGAGCAGGATTGGTATGTGTTTATGCCAAGTTTATTGGCACAGGATCTGCAATATACCGATGCCGCAATATAATAGTTTTTAGTACCTAACTGTTTTTGCTACCTAATTTTTTTAAAAAATATCTTTTTTTAGTAAATATATAAACTTTAACAAACATCCATTTTAATCATCGGCTTGTTTGTTAAAAGGCTGATAGAAGAAAGCAACAAAGGCTGGCATGATTCGATGATATGTCAGCATTCATACAGGCTTTGCGAATCACTGTTGTTTTGATGACAATATGATTTCAGAGTCAGTCACGATAAGACTTTGACGATTGTTTGAAAGGAATAGGCACGATGAGTGATGTTATAAACAACCCTGTAGCTAGTACGAATAAAACAACGACAGATGCTAATAGTAAATGGAAGCTGTTATTAGGGCTTTGTGCTTTAGTGAGCGTGGCTTGTCTGTTTTGGCTGGTCAATTCCTTGTCATCGGTCAGTCAATATTTAGCCAATTTTAATCAATCAGTCATATTACCGGTGATTGTCTTTGTTGTAGGTGTGCTGGGCATTTTATTTGCTTTATACCAATTACTAAAACAACGAGGCGGCTCAGAACGTTTACTGATTGAAAAAGAGACTTTGCGTCGTCGCCAAGAAGCGGAAGCAGAATCTGAGCGTGCGCGCCAAATTCAAGAAGAGAATGAGCGTAACCAGATTGCAATTTTGCGTCTATTGGATGAGTTGGGCGATTTAGCAGATGGTGATTTGACGGTGAATGCAACCGTATCAGAAGATTTTACCGGCGCGATTGCTGACTCTGTTAACTTCGCAATTGACCAATTACGCCAACTGGTACTGGTTATTAACAGCACGGCTGATCGCGTATCGCAGTCTTCAGAGCAAACGCAGATGAATGCGGTTGAGCTTGCTGAAGCATCGGAGCACCAAGCACAAGAAATTGCTGGGGTATCAGCTGCTATTAATGAGATGACGGTATCAATTGACCAAGTTTCAAACAACGCCTCAGAATCGGCAACGGTTGCACAGCGTTCAGTTGCCATTGCTTATAACGGTGCAGAAGTTGTACAGCGCTCAATTGAAGGTATGAACGTTATTCGTGATCAGATTCAAGAGACGTCAAAACGTATCAAACGCTTGGGCGAATCTTCGCAAGAGATTGGTGATATCGTTGGTCTGATTAACGATATTGCTGACCAAACCAACGTTTTGGCATTGAACGCGGCGATTCAGGCATCGATGGCAGGGGAAGCGGGTCGAGGCTTTGCGGTTGTTGCGGACGAAGTTCAGCGTCTAGCTGAGCGTTCAGCAAATGCGACTAAGCAGATTGAAACCTTAGTAAAAACCATTCAAGCAGATACCAGTGAAGCGGTCATGTCGATGGAATCAACGACTTCTGAGGTGGTACGTGGTGCCCGTTTGGCAAAAGATGCCGGTGAAGCACTAGAAGAGGTGCAAACTGTTTCTAATACTTTGGCAGACCTGATTCAAAACATCTCCAACGCGGCTATGCAACAGGCAGAGTCTGCAGGTCATATTTCGCATACGATGAATATCATTCAAGATATTACCTCGCAAACCTCATCAGGTTCGATGGCGACAGCTCGCTCTATTGGTGAGCTCAGTGAAATGGCGGCTGCACTACAAGAGTCGGTAACAGGCTTCAAGATTTCTAATGATGACGAGCAGTTGGAACAAGAACAGAATGACGATGAGTATGTAGATATTGATGAAAGAGTCTCAGATAGCATTTAAAAGCAATTTTCTATGTAATTAACCGCTCTTAATTTA
This sequence comes from Psychrobacter immobilis, assembly GCF_904846285.1. Classification (GTDB taxonomy): domain Bacteria; phylum Pseudomonadota; class Gammaproteobacteria; order Pseudomonadales; family Moraxellaceae; genus Psychrobacter; species Psychrobacter immobilis_D. The sequence goes on from NZ_CAJHAD010000002.1 coordinate 46,897, forward strand.
TGATTTTTATATTGAAATGTTAACCAAATAGTTGCTCTAGTCGTTATCTTACTTAGGGCAACTCTATTAATAGCAGGTCACATGAATAATCATATTAAAAAATTCAGTCCTATCCTTCATAAAGCTGACGCTCTAGCAGCAGAGGCTTTAAAAGATAATGCTGCTTTTGATACCGAGCAATGGCAACGTTATATAGAGCAAGAGATTGGCTTCATATTACCGAATGTCCAGCGTAGATGGTTGATCAATGCCATCACGCAAACAGCAGTAGATTATGGTTTGACTATCATACAGCTGTGGAATCAGTTGCCCATTAATTTTGAGCTGCGTCAGCAATTATTGGATAAAGTGCTGATTCATGAAAGTCGCTTTTTTCGCCATCAACCTTCTATCGAGTTTGTCACTGATTATGCTTTGCAGTATCAGAGGCAGCAGCTAATTGATGATAGTGTCAGTAGTCATACTGCTACAGGACTTGCTAATATTAGCGATGATATCCGCGCTGATGAGTCGTTTCGTATTTGGAGCGTCGGCTGTGCTAGCGGGCAAGAAACTTGGTCGCTGGCAATGAGTTTGGCTGCAAAGCAGCTGACCAATTACAGCATATTAGGTACTGATGTCAGTGAGCAGGCATTAAAAAAAGCCCGCTTAGGGCAGTATGAACAAAAGCAGCGAGATTTAATTCCCTCACAATGTCAGCAGTTTATCCAACCATTGCATCCAGTAAGCGGGGTTGAAAAATTATATTTTTCTCCTGTGGCTACTAAAAAAACGATGGAAAACAGTGCTCTTACAAACTGGCAGGTGATGCCAGCTTTAAAACAGCATGTGCGCTTTGCTTTGCACAACATTATTGATAAAACCCCACCAACGCCGCATTTACAACAAGTGGTTGTCTGCCAAAATATGCTCCTCTATTTTCGTAAGTTTGATCAGCGCGATATTTTGGCACGGCTATCAGAACAGTGTGCGCTAGGTGGTTATATTATATTGGCTCCAGGTGAGGCGTTATTTTGGCGTCCTTCAAACATGCGCCGTATTGCGCACCCACAGATTAATGCGTGGCAAAAAATCAGTGCCTAAATTAACGCCTAGACGAGTTAGGATACATCTATGAAGAACCAGCCCAATGACATGGTGACGTTTGAGTGGTTATTACCACTGTTTAATCAGCAATTATCACAAGTAGTTGATGGCTGGCAATTAGGTGAAAAAAGCGCTGATTATGAAGAGATAGCAACAAGCTATCATCAGATTGGTGGCGCTTTAACCATGATTAACTTGCCTGCCTTGGCAAGCTTAGCCAACAAGCTAAGTTTGTTAACAGCAGCGGGTCGTTTTGATTCAAAAGCAGACCTTAAACATAACCCTGAAATAGGTGTTGAAGCTAGATTTGGTACAGATACAAGCCGTATCGCTCAGATGGCTCATCGACTGCTTGCGCGTGAGATTGCCTACTACGCGCGTACAGGTGGGTACCATACTGTTTTGGTCAATAAAGTCTCGTCGCAGTTAACACAAGTCTTAACCCACTTTAATATAGCGACGGATCATCTTGCATTGCTGCACGCTGAAGATGAGCATTCTACTAGCGCTCTAGATAACGAATACCTTGATATTCACCTACCTGCTATTACAGCAACAGCGAATTTAGACCGTGAGCAATATCAGCAATTGTTATTGGTTTGGCGTCAGAAAGTACAGGCATTGCTAGCAGCTAACAGCAATACTTCTTCGATATTGGCTGTTTTAGAAAAGGTCAGCCGCTATTTATGGCAAACCACAGCAGATGCAGATTTACAGCGTCTTTGGTATTTGACTGAAACTTGGCTACATGACCTAGCCCATAATGATAGCCCGTTACCTAAGCATTATGCTGGGTTATTAAGCCAGTTAGATACGCTGATAGAGTACTGCGCGCATCAAAATCAGATAGCGAGCAGTGTTATTAATAACTCAATAGAAAATATTTTTATTGAGTTAAGTAGCCTTGTTACTAATAGTGAACAGTCTCAAGCTATCCTGCATAACGTGTCGCAGTTAGATACGGAGTCACGTTTTTTACCTCGCGTATTAAGTAATATTGAAACCCTTATCTTTAACCTTGATAAACCTCATACTCTATTACAACCGCTACAAAAAATAAGCAGTCAACTTGAGAGTCGCGGTTGGACACTGTTTGCGTCACAGGCTAGCTCAATCCTAACTGATATAAAACAAAGCTTATCTGCAGAAGCCGCATCAACGCAAGAACATACGCAAGAATATACACAGCAACAGGGGCAAATTGAGCGTCGCCTCCAAGAGTTATACGATGCTATCTACAATACCGAGCAAGTTATTGCTAGTAAGATAGGAAATGCTGCTTCTTATACTTCTTTTTCTGGAGTTGTTGCTAAGAGTGATTTTTCTAGTGTCGAAGATGGCTTACAAGCAGAAACTAGCCGCCAAATTAATGCCAGTGATAAAGAGCTGCGCGAGTTACGTATTGCGGTCGAAGACCTTAAACAAGGCTTTAGTGATTATATTCAACGTCAGCAACTAGAGCTATTATTAAACTCGGCAGATTTCACTAAAATCAGCCAAGCATTTGATAGTATGGGATTGCCAGAAATTGGTCAAGCGACAGATAAAATAGCCGATATATTTGAACAATTAAGCACCCATAAGATTAACGTGCTCAGCTGGGATGTCACTGAATCGCTGGCGGAGGGTTTGACTTCTATTGAGTTATTACTCGATTATTTGGCGCAGCAAGTGCAAGTTTTCGATCAATCCTTATTAGAACAAGCAAATACCTATATTGATAAAGCGAATACATTGCTTAGTGGCTATATCGACGCGCCTGAAACGATTAATGATACTTTTTTGACCCAGAGACTGGCTGCAAATGATGTACTGCGCTACGACGATAGCGGTGAAATTGCTCCTATTATCAATGATGACGGTGTTATTGACTCAGTTTCAGAAACTGAGGTTAATAGCGATGATAATGATAACGCCAATAATCTTAATGACTCTAGTAGCAATGATAAAACAGAAAGCGCTGTTTTGTTAAATGCTCGTAGCCAGCTTAAGCCTGATAACTTTGATATCGATGAAGATATTCGTGAGATTTTTATTGAAGAGGTTACAGAGGTTGTTGCTGATTTGGAAGACTTCTTACCAATTTGGCAGCAAGATGCGCAAGATTTGACGCCATTAACAGAAGTACGCAGAGGCTTCCATACCTTGAAAGGTTCAGGGCGTATGGTTGGCGCTTTTAGCATCAGTGAGATGGCATGGTCTATTGAAAACCTGCTTAATCGTTTGCTAGACAAAACACTGCCAGTGACCGATGAAGTCTTCGAACTGGTCATAGAAACCACCAAACGTCTACCAATGATGCTGAGTGACTTTGAAGCACAGAAATCACCAAGCTTTGATCCTGCGATTACGCTTGTACAAAGCAATAATTTAATGAGCCAGCAACCTATTAATACGGGGTTAGAAAAATCTGAAGTAATATCTTCTATAGCTGATATTGAGAAAGACAGTTCTTTAATAGAAGAAACTCTATTGTCAGATGAAGCAAGCTTAGACATTGAGGAAATAGATAGCCCATTTACAGTTGATGGTTTGAACCACGCTGTGCAAGATCCTGAAAAAAATATTTCTAACTCATTAATAGAGTTAGAAATACCTGCTGCATTGCAACCATTTATGTCAGCAGCCCAGCCGTTGCCGATAGATGCCGACGATGCCGATCCTGATATTAAAGAGATATTTTTAGAAGAAGCCAATGAGGTCTTAGAGGAAATCGTTCCTTTATATGAGCATTGGCAGCTTACTCCTGATGACTTAACCCAGTTAACTGATATTCGTCGCGGTTTCCATACCTTAAAAGGTTCGGGACGTATGGTCGGCGCTAATACCAGTGCTGAGCTGGCGTGGTCGACAGAAAATATGCTTAACCGTATTTTAGACAATAGCATTACAGCTTCGACTGATATCCAGCAGCTGATTGGCGATGTATTAGCCGCTTATCCTATATTGTTAACTACCTTTGAAAATAACAGCCAAGATTACCCCGCTATCATGCCGTTATGGGTCGCGTGTGCTCAGGCTTATAGCAAGCAGCTTGGTGATGAGTTCAGTTATCCTGCGTTGTACCAACAATTACTAAGCAATCCTGCACAGTCTTCTGAACCAAGTACAAATCAAAGTGCTCAGGATGGTTTTGCGGATGAGAGCAATGCTGACCACAGTAATGTTGAGAATCTCGATAAAACCGATAGCACCAATAAAATTGACAGCATGTTGCAAACCATTCATTCAGTAAATGAAAAAATGGCAGAAGCCCCGATTGTTTTGACGCCACAAACTGAAGAAGAACAAGCCTTTTTTGATATTTTCATTGAAGAAGCAGAAGAGTTGTTAGAAAGTATTAACGACTTTGTTATTCGTCATCAGGATGAGCCTTTTGTTGCGGTGAGTGATGAGATTGTGCGGGCGTTTCATACTTTAAGGGCAGCGTCTGGCTCTAGCGCATTGACAGCGATTAGTGATGTTGGCGCGACGATAGAGCAAAGTTTAGAGCAGCTACAGCAGCAAGATACGCCAATGAATGCACAGCATTTAAAAGCCCTTGCTCAGTCTGTGACGCTTATTGAGGGCTATTTAGATAATTATAAACTGGATAATGATAAGCAAAATGTTCAAGAGCAGGATGTTTCGTTAGAGGATATGCAAAGTCAGCAAGACATCGCCTCTTTGCAAGCCATACTTGGTGAGCAGTATGTCATCAACGATCATGAGACAACAGCTGATGGTAAGCCAACGATAAACCAATTGTTGGATGATAATATCAATGAATTGCTAGATGCGGAATGGCAGCTAGAAGCCGCTTTTAATAATCCACAAAGCGAGCAAGTTAAAGCTTATATAGCGCAGCAAATTTCACAAATAAAACATTTAACCAGCAAGACCCAAGATTTCCCGAAATTTACCACCATTCTCAACGACCTGGGTAGTGCTTATGCTTATTTAAGTCATCATTCTGAAAAGTCTGGTGATAGTGATATCCAAGCTGTCTTACTCGCGGGACATGCGCAGTTAGTCGGTTTATTTGATGCTTTAGCGGGTAGCACCTCGTTAAAAATTGATGAGCAAGTGCTACAGCAATTACAAAGTATTTCTCAAGGCGACGACAATACTGATGAAGTGGTTATTAAAGATCTAGACATTCATACGGATTCAGAGGCTAATGCTAGCGTACAGAGTATCGCTGCATCAGAGCTTGAGCTTGAGACCATTGATACCGATATTGAGCTGCTAGAAATATTCTTGGAAGAAGCACAAGAGCTTGATGATGCGCTTAATGATAGCTTTAGTAAATGGCGTGCTGACATCAGCAATATTAATACTTTAAAAGTCTTACAACGTCACCTACATACCATCAAAGGTGGCGCACGTATGGCAGGTATCCGTAGTATTGGTGACCTGACCCATGAGGCTGAAAATATTTATGAAGCATTTGTAGAAAGAAGACGAGTGCCAACTGCGCAGTGGCTTGAGATTATGCAAGTCGTACAAGACACGCTGTCATTGCAAGTAGCACACATTGTCCGCTATCAACAATCGTTTCTTGCGCCTGAGCTGATTGAGCAGCTGCAGCAATTTGAAAAGGCAGCCGCACTTCCAGAGATCGTAAAACTTATTGTGCCGATGCCAAAAAATCATGTTGAGGCTGACACGAAAATACTGGCCGATGAGTATACCTATCGTATAGAAAAAACCACAGATAGCTTAAGTCTAGATAGAATCATTCAGCAATCATGGGCAAATGGCTTACCAGATCCTGATATCGTGGAGGTATTCTTAGAAGAAGCAGAAGCACTGACCAACCGTAACGAATACCTGCAGCTATTCTTAAGTGATGCGGGCGATATGGTCGCATTACAGGCGCTACAGCGTGACTTACACACTCTGAAAGGTGGCGCACGTATGGTTACTGCAAGTGGTATTGCGAATCTTGCCCATGAAATGGAATCTGTTTATACCGACTTTGTCGATCGTCGCCGTCCTGCTACCAAAAAAGTCTTAGAGCTTTTGGTTGCTTGTCATGATTGGCTGGCAGATGCCGTGTTCATTTTATCGCAGCAGGTGAATCCTCCAACCCCTGATTTATTGATTGAAGCATTACAGCAGTTTAGTAAAAATCCAGATAGTTTAAAGCAAATACCAAAAGAGTCATTGCAACCGCAGCGTGACGCCATTCTTCTGGCGAAAGAAAAGCAAGAATCGACCTATATTCAAAAGGATATTAGTGAGATGCCACTGATGGTGGCTGATACTGCTGAGCAAGAACAAAACACCAATAATAATGAGATGATTCGTATCTCAGGTGGCCTGATTGAACACATGATTAATCTATCGGGCGAGTCGGCGATTAACCGTGCGCGTATCGATATGGGCATGAGTAGCTTGACCAATAGTATTGAAGAGATGGGCATGACCGTACAACGTTTGGCGGATCAGTTACGCCGAATGGAGATTGAGCTTGAAGCGCAGATTTTATCGCAAATTGATGACGAATTGGTCAATCATGAAGGCTTTGATCCTCTAGAGATGGATCAGTATTCTTCGTTGAATCAGTTGTCAAAATCCTTGACAGAATCGGCGTCGGATTTAGTAGACATTAACAATACTTTATTAGAAAAAACGCGAGATAGTGAAAGTCTGTTGCTACAGCTATCGCGCACGCAAACTGAGCTGCAAGATGGCTTAATGAACTCGCGTATGGTGCCATTTACCCGTCTAACGCCAAGGCTTGAGCGTATCGTACGTCAGACGGCCAACGAGTTGAATAAGTCGGTTGAACTAAAGATTATCAATGCTGATGATGAAATGGATAGAACCATTTTAGAGCGCATTACCTCGCCGCTTGAGCACATGTTACGTAATGCTGTCGATCACGGGATTGAAACGGTTGCAACGCGCCTAGAGGCGGGCAAAGAGCGTAGTGGAAAAATTACTTTAGAGGTACTGCGCGAAGGTAGTGAAATCATCATTCAATTAACCGATGATGGGCGCGGAATTGATGTAGAGGCGGTACGTGATAAAGCTGTTTCTCAAGGTTTGATTGATGCAGAAGATACCTCGCTAAGCGACCTTGATATCATGCAGTATATTTTTAATGCCGGTTTAACTACCAGTAAGCAAGTCACGCAAATATCAGGTCGCGGTGTCGGCATGGACGTTGTGATCAGTGAGATTCGTCAGTTAGGTGGGTCAGTATCAGTGGTATCGGAACTTGGTAAAGGTTCTCGCTTTACGATGCGTGTGCCACTTACCGTTGCCGTCTCTGATGCTTTGATAGTGCGCGCTGCAGACCGTTATTATGCGATACCACTGGTGCAGATTGAGCGTGTGGTACGTATCAATCCAGAAAAGATTTACGACTATTATCAATCAGGCGCCGCCACGCTTAATTTTGAAGATACAGATTATCGTGTTCGTTATTTAAATGAGATTTTATCTGGTAATAAGTTAAATGAGCTAGTCGTCAATACCAATACCAGCGTGCCACTTATCATTATCAAAAACCGTAGTGGACAGAATATGGCGCTACAGGTCGATCAAATCGCCGGCTCGCGTATTGAAGTGGTGGTAAAACCTTTAGGGCAACAGTTCTCGAATTTATCAGGTATTTCAGCGGCGACCATCATGGGTGACGGTTCGGTAATGCTTATCCTTGATTTGATTGCATTGATGCGTAATGCCTCTTTAGTGAAAGAAGTAGTAAAACCTGTGCTTACAGGGCGTAGTAGCACAGAGGCTAAAGCCACTATCTTAGTGGTCGATGACTCGGTCACGGTACGAAAGGTCACCTCACGTTTCTTGGAGCGTCAAGGTTTCAATGTGGTACTTGCCAAAGATGGTATCGATGCGCTTGAGATTCTACAAGAGACAACGCCAGACTTGATGCTACTCGATATCGAGATGCCGCGTATGGATGGTTTCGAAGTCGCAACCCAAGTCCGCCATAATAGACGTTTGCAACATCTGCCTATCATTATGATTACCTCGCGTACGGGTGAAAAACATCGTGAGCGTGCGCTTGAGATTGGGGTTAATGACTATATGGGCAAGCCTTTCCAAGAAAATCAGCTGCTTAGTAAGATTGAAACCCTATTAGGTAAAGAGGCTAGCTTAGTCAATGAAGGATAGTTTAAGTACGATGACGCTAAAAGATAAACATAAAAGCGATATCAAAGTGCTGGTAGTCGCAGAAGACCATCAGCAGCGTATGGCTTTTTCTGATACGGTGCGTAGTTGTGGTTTACAGTTGGTCGACTGCGTATCACGGGTACAGTTGCAAGAAAAACTCAAGAGCTATGCAGTGCCTATCGATATTTGGCTAATCGACGGCGATTATGATAATGATATGGCGCTAGCGACAGCCGCTTCCAAACCTACCGCCGTTTTAGTAGGTTTTAGTCAAGCGCCGTATCTCAACGAGGCGCAGCAATATGCCAAGTGGCAGCGTAAACTAAAGCGTAAGCTTGCTCAAATGCTGGCTTTACCCATGCTAGTCGATAATATCCCGTATGAGAAAAATACTGCCTATGAAAATGAAGCCAAAGATTGGCATTATGTGGTATTTTTAGGTGCTTCTATGGGCGGGCCTAGTGCGGTCAAAGAATTTTTAGACCATTTGTCACCTGTACTACCTGTGAGTATTTTATTAGCTCATCATTTTAATCAAACCATGATTAGTACCCTACCGCGTATATTAAACCGCCATAATGAGTGGCGTTGTCAGCTGATTACCTCCTCGCAGCGCTTGCGTGCTGGTCAATGTTTGATTGTACCGATTGATAAACAAATAGTTTGCGATTCAACTGGGCGTATCATTTTGTTAGATCAAGCGTGGGAGGGCGACTATAAACCTGCTATTGGTCAAATTCTTAAAAATACCAGCGATGTTTATGGCAGTGAGCTTATCAATATTATCTTTTCCGGTATGGGTAACGATGGTACGCAGTATCTGGATTTAATCCAAGATAATGACAGTCAATTGTGGGCGCAAGACCCAAGTCTAAGTACTTGCTCGAGTCAGCCGCAAGCGATTATTGATTCAGGGTATTGTCAGTTTGTCGGTAGCCCTATAGCATTAGCAGAAAGACTTACCGATTATATTGCTGAAAAGGCGGCAAGCGCCTCTTCGGATTCATTTATTGTGAGCGACTTATGAAACAGATTTTAAAGCATTCGTTTGAGGCAGTGAGCTTACTGACCACCAATAATGGTATGCTCGACGTGACGATTGTCCCCGCTGTTGACCAACCGGATTGGATTATTCCTAGCAGTTTAATTTTGAATGTCGATGAATGTAGCGAACATACATGGAATTATGAATGGCAACAACAAGAAGTCGCTGTCTTCCATCTAATGCCGCGCCATCAAACGCCGGACAAAATGATTGTCTTAGAAGGTAATACCTCTGCGCACCGTATTGCGCTACAGACAGCAGGCGAGCTACGCCAACTTCAGGCGCGTATCTCTGATGTCAAAGATATCGACCTGCCTGACCATTTCATTAAAACAGATGACAAAATCGATGATGTTCAGGAACGCGTACAAGAAGATGTTGTGCTATCCTATCTATTTCAAACGGTTATGATTGATAACACGCTATACATGGTGCCGGATTTGGATAAAATCGCCCATCAATTGGTTGATTTAGACAGCTAATTTGCTCATGATTATATTGTTTAAAATAGTTTTTTATCTTCAGCCCTAAGATTATTTAGGGTGTTTCTTTATCAGCCAATCATTATTTAGCAATATAAGTTTAACAATATAAGTTTAACAATATAAGTCTAGCAGTATTAGTAAGCGTCAATTAGCACTTATGAGTACCAATGAACAATAGGGATGATAAAGTACACTATGAATAACATTAATTCGAATCTGACAAAGTGGTCGCTCGCTAGTCGAGTTTTTCATTGGATTAGCGCTATTTTATTACTGGTCACTTGGATCATGATACTTTTATATGACAATCTTGATAGCAAAGTTTATATTGGATTGCACAAGGCATTTGGGATCAGTTTATTGTTTTGGATGCTTGCACGCGTCATCAATCGTATGTTTACTAAAGCGCCGCCAGCAGTTGCTATGCCAAAATGGCAGATGCTACTCTCACAGTTATCACACTTTGTTTTATACGCCTTATTAATCGCGATGCCAACGGCAGGCCTACTGATGTCCGTCTATGGCGGTAGAGCCGTTGACATATTTGGCTTATTCCAAATTCCCGTATTTGTGACGCCAGATAGGGGCTTAGCTCGAATTTTTAATGATTGGCACACGGATATTCTATGGCCAATGATTATTGCCTTTACCGTGATTCATATTGGCGCCGCTTTATACCATCAGTTTATCAAAAAAGACAATCTTATGGCGCGTATGAAATAGCGGGCTATAGATAAGAAAAAACATGTATAAAAAAGCCCTAAGCATAATACTTAGAGCTTTTCTTTGTGGCAGTAAAAATATGAGTTTATCACTAATATAGTGAATACCTATAAAATAAATCAGTCTACTTTTTATGCTCAGGTAAACTAATATTCATCTCAAGTACATCTAAGCTGTCTTCAGAGCGATGGTTGATATTGACATCATCAATCTGTACGCCATTGACATACTTATTGACCACTTCTAGTATTTCACGTTTCATTTTTTCGATACGGTCAGCGGTTAGGCGATTATTTAAGCGGTTTTCGCTTGCAACAATAACCTTTAGACGTTCAGTGGCCATATTGGCGCTGCCAGTGTTATTGCCGTCGTCAGTACCGAATAGGCTACTCCAAAATCCTTTTTTCTTACTCATCATTAACCCCCAAACCAGCGCTGTAGTAGACCCTTTTTCTTCACATCAATATGACGTAATGGTCGCTCTTCTCCTAAGAAACGGGCGACGATATCGTCATAACATTGACCTGCCACAGAGTCGGTATAATGAATCACTGGCTCACCGTGGTTAGAAGCTTCAAGCACTGAATGACTCTCAGGAACTACGCCAAGTAACGGCACTTTTAGAATATCATTAGAGATGGTATCGATATCCATCATCTCGTTAGCTGCTGCACGGTCAGCATTATAGCGGGTGATAATCAGATGCTCACGTACCGTTCCTTGATTTTCAATTACTTTTTTGGTTTGGCTTTGTAAGATACCAATGATACGGTCCGAGTCACGTACGGAAGAAATTTCAGGGTTGGTCACGATAATAGCTTCATCAGCATGATACATTGCCAGCTGCGCCCCACGTTCGATACCAGCAGGTGAGTCACAGATGATATAGTCAAATTGCTTCGATAGCTCGTCCATAACCTCTGCTACACCTTCGTCCGTCAACGCATCTTTATCACGCGTCTGACTGGCAGGCAGGATATATAGATTTTCCAGTTGCTTGTCTTTAACCAAGGCTTGCGATAGGCGTGCACTACCATTGATGACATCGACAAAGTCATAAACAATTCGATTTTCGCAGCCCATAATCAAGTCTAGATTACGTAAGCCTACATCAAAATCGATAACAACCGTCTTATAGCCACGTAATGCTAAACCGGCGGCAAAAGAAGCACTGGTTGTGGTTTTGCCCACACCGCCTTTACCCGAAGTGATTACAACAATCTTCGCCACAATGGCACACTCCTATGAATTGATGGGATATTTATTAGATGAAACATTTTAGATGAAACAGCATGGATGTAAAGTAGCACAATTACTCGTCGTTTACCTAGCGTATATGTGCTATCTGCGAGCGTAAGCCTAGCATAAATATACAAAAACTTATAGCGAGTCTGTATTTGAGCACAAAAACAGCGGACGTATAATATTTATGCTCGCTGTAAGTACAGATATTAAATAGTTAAAGAGCCATCTAATATTTGTGTTTGAAGCCCATATGTATAGTGTAGCGTAAATAGTGGCAGAGCTAAAAATTCATCATAGCGCAGTTTTGTTAAATAAACTTACCACACTATTAATCAAACAATTTGTAGGTCGAATGAGTCTCTATAAACCCATTTATCTAAACTGATACCAACAAAACTGACTTTTAAGAAATTGTAACTTTATACACAGCTTAAGCGTTGTCCATGACGGTAAAGACCAAGCCTTCGCCTTCTAAATAACGCACTTCAACCGATTTATCAATCACATGTTCGGGTAGGTTGTCGCGTAAGCAGTACGTACCAGCGACTGATACCAATGATGGGTTAAATACTTGGCAGAAAATACGCGCGTCTTTATCGCCAGTTGCGCCTGCGACTAAGCGACCTTGGGCACGACCATAAACATGTAAGTTATTGTCGGTAATGGCTTCGGCACCGCTATTGACACTATTGGTTAAAATTAAATCGCCGCCAACATGATTGAGGCTTTGTCCTGAGCGTAACATTTGATCATAGATGAGGCTAGTAATGTGCTCAGCGCTGATAAGCGTTTCAGCAGTCAAGGTGGTTTCGGCTACTTCAGGTATCGCGCTTGCTGCAACAGTTTGGCTATCTGCTGTTGAGCCAATATTATCGGCAGTAGAGCTTGCAGAGTCGTTAGCAGGTGTCGACTGTGCGCTGTCTTTTGAGGCTGCTAATTGGCTTAACTGTGTAGTGGCTTTTTTACTTGGTAAAATACGCTCGATACGCTTGCCATCAGCGGGGAATATCGCCAAGCGTAGCTCGCGTGCTTGGGTGTCAAGTAAACCGGTGACCACGCCGATAGGTTGCAAACCCCACGACCAAAGCAGCTCTACCAACGCCGATAAATCCTGCTCAACTTCACTGTCAATCAATACTGGGATATTGCTGTTCTTGTTACTCAGTGTGGTTTCAAGCTGGCTGGCAATCGCCGTAAAATCAGCAGTGCTAAACTGTACCCGTGAGAAGGTTAGCATCTTGCCATAAAAGGCTAAAGCTGGCGTGTTAGGTGAGGCTAGGGCCTGTTGCTCATTGTCTGAAATCGTCATAATATAAATCCTCAAAAATGGTCGTATTGCGCTGTTCAAGGTGCCGTTTTTGCCTTGGCATCTAGCATCAAAGTATGGCTAGCAAAAAATCTAATTCTTATTAAAAACACTATAAATTAAGCATGTCCTGATGCTTCCACTGCTGCACCTTTATTTGGGCTTCAAATTCATCCAAACCATTAGCGATAATGCTAGAGATTAATGTATCAAGCGCACTGTTGTCGGTATCGATTTGAGCAACGCCACTAGCAATAGCGACCATCAAAGCATCGATACGTTCGGCGTCAAGAAGGCGCTCGTTAAGCGCATACACCACGTTTTCACCAATATTATGCCCGACATGCTGAAGCTGGGATTCAATTAAAGTACCAGCAATGGGTATCATACGCAGGTAGCGGCGTAGTTCAGGCGTATTGGCCAAGCCTTCTTTAATGGCATTGCCCATTTCAGTGGCAATAATGGTGCCGCCGCCCGATGACTCGGTCATTGCTTGGAGTTTCGGTGCCAGCTCTTTACGCAGTAGCGATAGCACCGCCGCCTCAATCTCATTGCGATTGCGCGCGATGGTAGATTCAATAAACGATTTATGAGTGTTAGGGTCGGTGAGCTGTTGCCGGAAAGTCTGAATGGTCGTTAAGATAACGCGGTCAGACAGCTCTTCTAAGAGTAAGTCGATATAAAAGTTAATGCGGTTAATCCACGGCTGCGGCAATACTTGATAACCTAGCTGATATAATCGGCGTCCGATAATTACCGCGCGAAATAAACGCAGGGCGCGCAGCTGCGGGAAACAGCCTAACACTTCATACCAATGGACAAAAGGGAAAAAGAACCAGCGGTAATAGACCTTTTCTTTAATGGCAATCGCCCAGCGTAACAGTAGCTCTGCAATCAAGAATAGCGTAAAGAAACCGCCGGCTGTCCGCAACGAATCATGAATATGATTTTGATACCAGTTTAATGCTTCGCTCAGGCTCAACCACTGCGCTGTATTACTACTAAAATTACTCATCAAAATAGCGTCAATACTGATTAATAATAAATCAATACTGATGGCGATAATCATGACGATATCATAAGTCAGCTTCAAGCGATTGGGCTTGGGACGGTTTGGTCTTGGTGGTGAACTATTCGATAATTCTGAGGACTGATTGCGCGCGGACGTTGATTGTAGAGGCGCGCTGGTAGTAGAAGAGACGGGCACAGTCATACCTTATTAAGTAGTAAATGGCATCAGTAGTGAATCGCTTTATGCCAATCACTACCAAATAAACAACGAGTTTTAATGGCTATTCACATTATCAATGAATCATGCCAAAAAACAAGCCGTCTACCATTATAATTTGGTATTTTAGCCATTATCTTTTTACATAAAAATCAGTCGGCCATTTTAGCCGACTAAAAGAGTAGAGTGTTTTTCGTGTTGTTTTAAGCTTGGTGCGTTTTATCAACCGCCACGTCATCAACCGCTTTGTCATTAACCACTGTGTCATTAAACTCAGCAAGCATCTCCGTGATGCGTTTGTCTTTTTGTCGCCAAATTTGCTCAACCCACTCAAACATTTGCGCCTTAACTGCGTCATCGTTTTCATAACCACCGTTTTGAATACCAGTCGACAGCTCGTCAGGTATTTCAATATGGCGAACATCGACGCCTAAGCGTTTGATATTACCTTTCCACAAATCACCATAGCTTGGCACGCCGTCAGGGTAGACGATGGTCATATCTAAAATGCCATCGACATCAGCGCCCAAAGCATTAATCGCCAATGACAAACCACCAGCACGTGGTTTTAATAGATGAGTATAGGGTGAGTTTTGCTTATCGTGTTTTTCTTGAGTAAAGCGCGTGCCTTCTAAATAGTTTAACAAGGTAAAGGGTTTGTCTTTTAATAATGCACAAGCACGCTTGGCTTCTTCGATATCTTTACCTTGAAGCGCAGGGTTCTTAGCAACGGCTTCTTTAGAGTGTCGGCGCATCATTGGGAAGTCCAAAAAGTAAAACGCCTGCCCAACGATAGGAATATAAATAAGCTCAAACTTGGTAAAAAAGCGGGTCAGCGGCAAGCGTTTTTCACTGATGTATTGCACGATACTGGTATCCACCCATGATTGGTGGTTACTAACGAGCAGATATTTACCGTCCATATGAACATCATCAGGTAGATGAATGCGCCAGTCTTTACGAGGCAAAATAGTATCGATCAACGCATTATTGCTACTAATCCAATGATTGGCGATTTTAATCACCGTTTTATCGGCGATAGGAGCGCCCGTCACGATTTTACCAACGCCCATTAGCCATAATGGAATGCTCCCACCAAAGCTATTGGCAGCGATGACCCCAGTTGCTGTCGCAAGCGACATGGCTTTTCCCAACTTTGGAGCTCGGTTATGTATTTTTTGCATAGCTGCGTTCAAGCGCATATCCAATCCCTTCCTGTTAATTTAACGAATCGTTCAGTCTTTCAAATTTTCTTTTTTAATGGTTATCTTTAAGCCATTATTTTTAAATTATTCTTTTTCAGAGAACGTCAAAATGATTTTTTGATGCTGTAAAAATACTTTTGAAGATTAACGGTAGCCGAAACCTTATATAAGTTTGGTTATTATGCTGCTTATTATTATAAAACTCTCTCTTTACTCATTATTATACAGAGTGATTTTAGCAGAAAAAAATTAGAGTGTACGACTGTAAACGTGACTTGCGGTAACAAATTAGCTTTTTCAATCATCAATAACCTATCGACAGTTATGCACTTTCCATACATAGATGTGACAAAATATTACACACAAATGGATGGTAATTGCCATAATAATAGCAAGTATAGATAAACATCTAATCGATACTGCTTATTGATAATAATTTTCATAAACTAGTCACTTTGATAAGCAGTATTTATAAAAAGCAAATTTATCTATCGATCTTTTCAACTTCAGAGGACATATTATGCGTAATACATTAATGATTGCAGTAGTAGCATCAGGTTTGGCTCTAAGCGGTTGTGCCACTGATCCATATACTGGTCAACAGACTCTTAACAAGTCAGCACTTGGCGCATTAGCTGGTGCAGCTGGTGGCGCGACTATCTCAAAAGCAACAGGTGGTGACAAAACTGGTCGTGATGCTGCTATCGGTGCTGCACTAGGTGCTGGTGTTGGTTACTACATGGATCGTCAAGCCAAGCAACTTCAACAGCAAATGGCTGGTACTGGCGTGACAGTCACACCAAACGCTAACGGTAACATTGATTTGGTTATGCCAGGTAACATCACGTTCTCATTTGATGATGCTACTTTGAATAATTCATTTAAGCCAACACTTGATAAGCTTGCATCTACGATGAATGAGTACAACCAAAACACCATTACTATTGCTGGTCATACTGACAGTAAAGGTGCTGATGCTTATAATATGGATTTGTCACGTAAACGCGCTTATGCCGTAGCGAACTATTTAAGTGCTCGCGGCGTGGCTTCTAACCGTATCAATGTAGTCGCTTATGGCGAGTCGCGTCCAGTTGCTGATAACAACAGTGAATATGGTCGTCAGCAAAACCGCCGTGTTGAGCTAACCGTTAACGCACCAAATAGCGTTCGTTAATCAATATTGAATGACTTCAGATAAAGAATTAGAAAAGAGACCAGCGCACAGCTGGTCTTTTTTTTCGCTTAAAATTTGTTCAATCTTTTAAATTTATATTTGATAATAGTTATCAATAACATTATAATTCGCAGGTATTAAACTCTGCTAGTATTTAACGATATTGTGAAATCAGGATTTTTACTCTGAACAATATCTGCTACTTACCTTGCTAAATTTTCTCCTTCTAATTCTCTAAACTTCTACTTTGCTATTTTATCTAGTGTATCTCATCGAGGACGTGTATGAATATCAGCCCAGCGACAAGCCGTAAAATTTTACCGACTACTTTAGCTGCTGCACTGGCAGGAATGCTAATGCTCTCAGGTTGTAGCAAACAGTCTGATGACACTGCAAATACGGCCGCACAAACTGAGACGCAAGGGGCAGAAAATATCGCTACTACAACCTCTTCAGCTGCTGCACAAGCTCATATTGATCGTCTGCTGATTAGCTATGCTGATATGGCGCACGCCGCCTATAAAGATTCTTTAGAAACCGCCAAACTTTTACAAACGGCAGTTAATACTTATGTAGAAACGCCGACCCAAGCCAATCTTGATGCCGCCAAAGCTGCGTATAAAGCCGCGCGTCAGCCGTATTCGCAGACTGAAATATTCCGCTTTGACGAAGGCTTTGTGACTGCTAATGAGAAACGAGCGCTAGCTAGCATTGATGGCTGGGAAGGGCAGGTAAATGCTTGGCCACTTGATGAAGCATTGATTGACTATGTGAGTGACAGTTATGAAGGCGAATATAACAGTCACAGCAATATTATTAATAGCGACAGCATTACGGTTGGTAGCATAAAGCAAGATACGAGTACCATTACGCCTGAATTATTGGCTGAGATGAGTGAGATTGGCGGTAGCGAAGCAAATGTTACGACCGGCTATCATGCGATTGAGTTTCTGCTGTGGGGTCAAGATACCAATGGCGTCGGTGAAGGTGCAGGTACTCGTCCGGTGAGTGACTATATAACGACCGATGGTAAATGTACCAGCGGTGAAGCTAAAAACACAGATGCCAGTATCTGTGAGCGCCGTGGACAGTATTTAAAAGCGGTTACTCAATTATTGGTTGATGATTTAACCGCGATGGAAGCTGAGTGGCAACCTGACAGCGAAAACACTTTACGTAGTGACATGATGGCACGTAAAGATAAAAATGGTCTGCGTCAAATCATGTATCAAATGGGCAGCTTAGCGCTTGGTGAGCTGGCCTCTGAGCGCATACAAGTGGCGTTTGTCACCGGTTCTACTGAAGATGAACATGAATGCTTTAGTGATTTGACCCATTTGAGCTACGCCAATAATGCCCGTGGTATTCAAAATGTCTTTAATGGTAGCTATAGAACCGTCGCCGGTAAAACGGTCGGCGGGTACGGCGTTAAAAATTATCTTATTGATACCGGTAATACAGAGGCAGCTGATAAGCTGGCGGCTGATTTTGCCAAAGTAGAAGCAGCCTTTAAAGTGATTGTTGATAAGGGTGAAAAAGAAGGTATCAAGGTCGATCAAATGATTGCCACAGTAGGACAAGCAAGCAAGCATGGTGTTTCTGCTGAAGAACAAAACAAACGCCGTGGTTGGATTGAAAGCAGTATCACAAGCTTACAAGAGCTAACCGCTGGTATCGAAAACGCTGCAAAAGCTGTTGGTATTGACAATCTAGACGCCGATGCAGGTTCTCAGTTTTAAGCTAGCGCCTATTGGATAGTATTAATTGCTAGTGTTTTTATGGCAGTGTTTCTTTAGCTATTTTTATACTGGCTTTTATATGCCTGATAAGTCGCTATACGTGAATGAGAATTATTTTCATAGAAAAATAATTTAGGTATAATAAACACGTTGTCGACCGCTGTTGGCAGCGTGTTTTTTTTATAGCCTATTAAAATAGCCAGATAGGCCAGGGCGCAGCAAATACTTATCGAATAGAAATGCCTATCGATTAAAAGTGAAAAAATTATAGCACGCGTTTTTAATGGTTCTATACCAGAACTAAGGTCCCTTATGAGCAGCAGTAATGTGTTAACCGCCAAACAATCTATCGCGTCTTATTCCTCTTTGATATTTAACAGCTCGCCATTGAAGCTATCGCTAGGGATAGCATGTGCTCTCTCATTAAGCGCTTGTCAGCCGAGCGATAATGTTGCTAATCCTGCTACAGATGACGTTAAGACTCAAAAAAGCAGCTATTCGCAAAATATAACTTCTGAACGTTTGCAGGCTATTGAAGCTTTAGCTGGCGTACCGATGCAGCAGCTTGCCAGCTTTGATGCGCAAGAAATTAAGCAAGGCGGCGATACCGGTATTAGTATCACCACTAGCGAAAGCTACTCTAAGCCTTCATCAAACATCACCGCTTCACGCAAAGGTTCTTTCTTTATCGGTAATGCGTTTTTTAGGCAGCCATGGGTAGTTGCGCCAGCCAGTACCGATAGCCGTGATGGGCTTGGCGCTTTATTTAACGTGGCTGCCTGTCAATCGTGTCACATCAAAGACGGTCGCGGTCATGCGCCGATGAGCAGTGAAGATGATGCCGATAGTTTGCTTATCCGCCTTGCTATGCCTGCGACCACCGATGAGCAGCGCCAGAAATTAAAAAATTCCTTGATTGAAAAAGTCGTACATCCTAGGTATGGCGGTCAGCTGCAAGATCGC
The DNA here is from genome assembly GCF_904846285.1 of Psychrobacter immobilis. Classification (GTDB taxonomy): domain Bacteria; phylum Pseudomonadota; class Gammaproteobacteria; order Pseudomonadales; family Moraxellaceae; genus Psychrobacter; species Psychrobacter immobilis_D. The sequence continues at coordinate 66,221 of NZ_CAJHAD010000002.1, forward strand.
GGTATTCAAGGTGTCCCTGCTGAAGCGCGCATTGCGGTACAGTGGAGCGATAAGCCTGTCACCTTTGCTGATGGTCATGTCGAGACGTTACGAGCGCCGACCTTTAATTTAACCAAGCCCGGTTATGGTGCATTTGATGATGAGCTGATGGTATCGCCGCGTGTTGCCTTACCGATGATTGGGCTTGGGCTACTCGAGCAAATCCCAGACGAGGCTATTAAAAAACAAGCAATCAAGGTAAATAACGCTAATAGCGACATTAGTGGCAAATTCAATATGGTGCTGGATCCGCAAACGGGTAAAGTGGCATTAGGACGTTTTGGCTGGAAAGCTGGGCAAACCAAATTGATTACTCAAAACCAAAGTGCGTTTAATGAGGATATGGGGCTGACCTCGAATATCCGTCCGCATGAATCCTGCATGCCGACGCAGACCGCTTGTATGAATGCGACAACTGGGGCTGATGAGCAAGGTAATGGCAAGCCGCCTGTCGAAGTCAATGATGAAGTAGCAAAATTCGTCGAATTTTATACCCGTAACCTAGCCGTGCCGCATCGCCGCAATGCTAATGACAAGCTAGTACTAGCGGGCAAAAAACGCTTTTATGATATGGGCTGTCAAAGTTGCCATACGCCGCGTTATCAGTTGCCAAAAACCGACGATGACCATCTTGAGCAGCATGGGCAAGTGATTTATCCTTATACCGATTTATTGTTACATGACATGGGAAATGATCTTGCTGATCGTACCATCGCTGGCAAGCTGCCATCAAAAGATTTACAAGTTGAGTTTTTAGCCAATTCCTATGAATGGCGCACGCCTGCACTATGGGGCATTGGGCTGGCGCAAACGGTCGATCCACAAGCGACGTTCTTACATGATGGGCGCGCGCGTACCTTGATGGAAGCGGTACTTTGGCATGGCGGCGAAGCGGAAAAGCAGAAACAAAAGGTGCTTAAGCTTGATAAACAAGGGCGCAGTGAATTAAATGCGTTCTTAAAATCATTATAAAAGTAAGATGATGGGCTTTAAAACCCATTCAAAAACCATTTAAAAGCTATTCTCCTTAAATATATAGATTTAAATAACTACTCATATCAATAGCGATATAAATACCGAGAAAACTATGAAAATAAACCCTGCATTAGCAATGGTACTATCAGCATTAAGTGCTGGTATTCTTATTAGCTGTGTCAAACCTGCTGATGAGAGCAAAGCGCCAGAAGTAGATAGCCAAGTCGCCCAAGAAAGTTCTACTTCTACGGCTACAACTGAAAAAGACAATAGTGCAGATAAGATTACCGCTGTCGATATTAGTGCTGATACTGAAAAAACCTACTTGACCCATGTGGCAAATGACATTGTAATTCCAGCTTATGCAGATGCAGCGAAGCAGAGTGATTTACTGCATGAGTTGGCACAAAAACATTGTCAGCAGACGCCAGTTAGCGGTGATGCGCTAAAAGAATTGCGCGACCAATGGCTGGTGCTTGCACAAGCATGGGCTGTCGCTGAGATGGTTAACTTCGGTCCAGCAACCGCGAGTATGAGTAATTTATATATCAATTATTATCCTGATGAGCGCGGGCTGGTACATGGTGGCGTTGCCGATCTCATTGCTGCCAATCCTAAGCTTACCGCTGAGCAACTGGCTAACGAAAGCGCGATTGTGCAAGGTGTTCCAGGGTTGGAAGAAGCGTTATATGCCAATGACAGCTTGGATGCTGGGCAATGTGCTTATGTGCTGAGCGCAAGCAGTGCGTTGAGTACGCGCTTAAAAGATATTGAGAAAAACTGGCAGCAAAACTCAATCACTTTATTAGCAATTGATAAAACTGCTGAGAGCGATCAAGGTTTGAATCAATGGTTTAATTCTTTATTGTCATTGGTTGAGACCATGAAATCTAATGCTATCGATCAGCCATTAGGTTTAACGGGTAAGAAAAAAGGCCATTTGCCAGCTGCGACCGCAGGGCAAAGCCGCGCGATTATCAATGCTAAATTGGCCACGCTGAATAAAGCAATGACCGATCCGGTTTTAACCGCTATTCTTGGTAGCAATAATGAAAATGCAGTGGCCTATACCTTATCGACCGCGCTTGCTGATGCGACCACCTTATTAGCTCAAATGCCAGAAGACTTGGCGACTGCTGATAAAGCCACCCAGCAAGAGTTGTATGACAAGCTGACGACCATTACGCGCATCATTAAACGCCAATTGATTCCGACCCTCGGTATCCGTGTGGGTTTTAACAGTACTGATGGCGATTAAAAAATGCATTCTCTCAATACTAAAACAGCAAGTAATTCACAACAGCGGCCACAAGAGCAGCAGCCTAATAATGAGCTGCTAGTAACGTCCGCATTGACCATGCTTTCTACTGTCATAGGTACAGTCTTGCTTGTCGGTATCCATCATCGTTATCGCAAGCAGCACTATCCTGATGCCAGCGTGCGCGACTATGTAGTAGGTATGCGCTCGCAACTACAGTCGCTAAGCTCATCACCTAAACGCGAGCTCGTACAGTTTCGCCACGCTTGTCAGCAAGTGACTTTTGCATGGCGACAGGCTTATCGTTTACCGATAGAGGGTAAGCAAAACACCAATCATAATAGCCTAGCTGATTTTAGCGCGCTACATACCACCACGGTACTGACGCGCCCCGTTTGTTGGGTTAGTGGCGTGGCGTCTATGCCAAAAAGTGTCGTGTTAGCAAATGATGATAGCGCTGATGCCTGTCATAATGAGCATGACTTTGGTGTGGTCGGTATCGCCGCCGATAGACAACTCGTTTGGCAAACGACTATGCCAGAACGTGTCCACGATATTGTCGTCCAGCCTGTTCTTGACCGTGAAAGTAATTTTTCTAACCACAACCAAAATGCTAACCATAACCATAACCGAAATCGCGATGTCGTGGTCATGGGTCGGCGTCCTAGTGAAAAGTTTTGGGTATTAGATACAGCAACCGGGCAAGTAAAGTTTGCTATTAAAGCATCTACTCATCGCCACTTTTATGGGCATGCTTGTTATAGCCTTGATGGTAAGTTGCTCTATGTGACCGAAAATGACACTCTAAGCTTAGATGGTAAAATCGGTATCTATGATGCTGATGATCATTACAAAAAAATAGCAGAATTTGACTCGTATGGTATCGGTCCACATGAGTTGATTATGCATCCTGATGGTGAGACGTTAGTGATTGCTAACGGTGGTATCAAAACCGAGCAAGCGTCGCGTGCAGAGCTCAATTTAGACAGCATGCGCCCATCACTGGTGTACCTAAACCGCCATAATGGCGTTTTGCTTGAACAGATTATACCCGAGCATAATCAAATGAGCGTGCGTCATCTAGCCATGCATAATGATGGAACGGTGATGATAGGCATTCAATTCCAAGGCGAAAAGCATATCAATGTGCCGTTAGTATTGACGCACAAGCGCGGTGAACCTGATTTTAAACCCCTTATGATGCCAAATAATCAGTGGCAGCGTTTCCATCAATATATCGCCAGTGTAGCGGTTGATAGTGAGCGTAACTTATTATGCGTGACCACGCCGATTGGCGGTTGCGCGGCGATTTATGATTTAAACACTCGTACACTAATTGATGATGTTAGCCTGCCAGATTGTGCAGGGGCAGCAGTATTGTTTAATAATAATACTGAAAAAGCAGAAGATAATAATGAGCAATCAGGTTTTATCGTTAGTGATGGGCAAGGTCAGTTAACGGCGTTAACTGTTAATAACTTGGCAGCTGCACAACTAGATACTGTGGATAAAGGTGAGCGTGTTTTTATAGATAGCAAATATCATATGATGTCGTTCGATAATCACTTACAAGCGCTTTGAGCATGAATGTGCCGTCAGCAAATCATTCGTTTTTATTAGACAGCGCTATACATTGTTTGGCGCAAGCGGATATCGAACTCCATATCACGAAAAAGCGGGTTAAAAATATCAATTTCCGCTTAAAACCCCATAAACTACTAGTTTCTGTGCCGTTATTTATTAGCTCAGCGCAAGCCGCACTCGCTATAGAGAAACGCGTGCCATGGGCGATAGCAAATCACGCGCAAGTATTAGAGCAATATAAACGCAAGAAAATTCCTTCAAAAGATGCTTCGATTGCCAATAACACGCTGCTATTGTGGGGTGTAAAGCAATCGTTCACGCTGAGTCATGATGAAAAGATTGCCTACTATCGGCAACAGCTTTCTGAAGTTGTACCTGCATTATTTAAAAAATGGCAACCGATTGTTGGCGCTCACGCTAATGAGATACGCCTAAAAAAAATGCATACGCGCTGGGGTAGTTGTAACACGCGTGCACGCCGAATTTGGTTATCTGTGTATCTGCCTGCTTATCCTATTGAGTGCACCGAATACGTCATCGTCCATGAGCTGTGTCATTTACGCCATGCCAATCATAGCCGCGCCTTTTGGCAAACGGTGGCGACTGCAATGCCTGATTATCAGCATTGGCATAATGTGCTGGCAGGTAAAACAGGTCAGCTAGATTAAAGTATAGCCTACTTCTAAATAACCGGATGTCATGCCTTAATCTGCTAAGATAAGGCTCTCTATCGAAACAAGGATGTCCTATGGAAAACGTCAATCAAGCGGAGTTTTGGCAGCAGCGTTATGAGCAGGACAGTATCGGCTGGGATATGGGGCAGGTGTCACCACCACTCAAAGCTTATATTGACCAACTGCCTGAATCTGCTAAAGAGCAATCGATTCTAGTACCGGGTGCGGGTAATGCTTATGAGGTAGGCTATCTGCATGAGCAAGGTTTTACCAATGTTACCTTGGTTGATTTTGCCCCGGCGCCGATTGCAGCGTTTGCTGAGCGTTATCCTGATTTTCCTGCTAAGCATTTAATCTGTGCTGATTTTTTTGAGTTATCGCCTGCGCAATATCAGTTTGATTGGGTGCTGGAGCAGACGTTTTTTTGTGCGATAAATCCATCACGCCGTGACGAATATGTGCAGCAGATGGCAGCGTTACTGAAACCAAATGGTAAGCTGATTGGTTTGCTGTTTGATAAAGACTTTGGACGAAACGAGCCACCATTTGGCGGTACAAAAGCTGAATACCAGCAGCGTTTTGAGCGTCATTTTGATATTGAAATTATGGAGACGAGCTATAACTCGCATCCGGCGCGGCAGGGCAGTGAGTTATTTATTAAGATGCGTGTAAAATCTTAATCTCACGCTTAATGTTTTCTCGAGCTTGTTCTTCTAGGCGGGAATGATAGTAATCAGTCAGATAAAGCGTTGGATGCGCTAATAATCCTTTTAACACTGATATGCGTCCGACGTGGTAATTGACGTTTGAGATGTGAGCATACTCTTGGCGTACGGCTTGTGCGTACTGTTCATACTCAGGCCAAGATGCCCCTAAAATACTTAAGTCCATATCTAGCAAATAGGCGGCATCGCTTTCTTTAGCTTTGTCTAAGTTTTTATCAATGTCGTCAATTTGATGGCTAGCCGTCATCATAATGAGCGCGTAGATATATTGGCATTGCTCAGCCGTTAAATAAGAACTTAAAGCTTCTACGGCATATTCTGCACTTTTAAGCTCATTATTTACGCACGTCGGCTCATATATCACATCATGATAAAACAGTGCCAATGCGATAATATGCGGCTCATTCAAATGTTGCTTAATTTGTTCGAACTGCCCAAACAACTGCTGAATATGCTGCAAGCTATGATAAACGCGCTGGCTTTCGTTATAGCGTACGGCAATATCTTGCCACAGCGCTTTTAATATTACTGGTTCGATTGCATTGTTAATAGCAAATAAATGCCACTCGAAAATCTTAGCAAGGTCAGTATTTATTTTTGACGAACGATCCATAGTTAACCTTCGTGTGATGACTCCTTAAGATTTAGAACCAGTGACTTATTCTTTATTAGCAGTATCTTCAAATGCTTGTTTGAATAATTGCCCAAGCAAATTAACATCATCGACGCGGGCATAATTCAAGCGGGTGACAAAAGCGATATGACGATGTGGTCCTTCCTCGGCTAATGGCACCGCGACTGCATTTTGATTTTGTAGATGCAGCTGATCGAGCGCCATCTCTGGCACTAATGTCGTCCCCATATTGGCAAGCGCCATTTGTATCAGGGTATTTAAGCTGGCATCAGAAAAGCTCGATTTCATTTGCGCACGGTCAAAATGACAGACGGTCAAGGTTTGATCAGTCAAGCAATGTCCTTCGCCTAATAGCATCAGATTGGCCGTTGCTAGCTCATCAGCATTGATGGTTTTAAGCTTGGCATGGACGTCGTCTTTTGGAAAGACGGCAAAGAAATCCTCTGCCCAGAACTCAAAAGTATGCAAACCATCGACCGCATAAGGTAGTGCAATAATCGCCGTATCAATGTGACCGTAGCGTACTTGCTCAAGCAAACGCTCGGTTTGCTGCTCGACAATGGTCATACGAAATTCTGGATAGTGTTCACGTAGCGCAGGCAACACTTTTGGCAGCAAATAAGGGGCAATCGTTGGAATGATACCGACGGTCATAGGGTAAGCAAGCGGCGATTGATGGCTATGCGCGCGCGTGGTCAAATCGTTGACTTCAGAAAACACCCGCTGCGCCCGCGTCAAAATGTCCTCGCCGATAGGCGTAATCAAGACTTGCTTATTATTGCGCTCAAAAATCTGCGTATCAAGCTGTTTTTCTAACTCTGCGATACCAAGGCTTAGCGCAGACTGTGAAATATTACAGTCTTCTGCTGCACGTTTAAAATGACGGTGTTTAGCGACGGCTAAGGCAAACTCGAGTTGACGTAAAGTAATCATAAAACCTCTCTATTAATGGGTTTTTCATGCGATTTGTTTTACTCATTTATCTTGTGTACTATAGCAATTTAATACTGATGTACAGATAAAAAAGTAGATAGAATAGTTTAACAAGTTTAATAAAACAAAACATCACATTAAAAACTTTTAATTTGATTAACCATAGAATTCGCGTATAGTTTGTCAGGTAGCCCAGAGATTAGAAGGGTTAATAGAAATAAACCTAAAATAAATTTTAATTACCTTACCATCAATCAACCAAAAAAAAGGAGCCAATCATGGCGTCTATTATCAATCAAGAAATCCCAGAATTTTCAGCAGAAGCGTTTGTAAACGGTGAGTTCAAAACCATCACCTCTGAAGACGTAAAAGGTAGCTGGGCGATTTTCCTATTTTACCCAGCTGATTTTACCTTTGTTTGCCCAACTGAACTTGAAGACATGGCAGCACATTACGAAGAGCTTAAAGGTTTGGGCGTAGAAGTGTACTCAGTATCAACCGATACGCATTTTACTCATAAAGCATGGCATGATTCTTCAGAAGCCATCGGCAAAGTAACTTACCCGATGATTGGCGATCCTACTGGCCGTATTACTCGTGGCTTTAACGTCATGATTGAAGAAGCAGGTTTGGCTGAGCGCGGTACATTCTTAGTGGATCCAGATGGCTTGATTCAAGTTGCTGAAATCCATGCAGGCGGCATCGGCCGTAGTGCAAAAGACATGCTACGTAAAGTAAAAGCAGCACAGTATGTTCGTGAAAATGACGGCGAAGTTTGCCCAGCAGCTTGGGAAGCCGGTCAAGCAACATTGAAACCAAGTCTTGATCTAGTCGGTAAAATCTAAGTCGGTATTTATTAGACTAAAATTATTGAATTAAGATTTTAGTATTATTTAAAGCGGTATTTGCTGATTGATAATACTAAATAAAGTGCTAAAAAAAGACCCCATTAACTTATGCTAATGGGGTCTTTTTTTGTCTCAATCTTATAAGACTTTATAATATCTAACCGTATAAACTAGCCACTAATTAAGCGTGAGATTGTATTTTATTTTTATCGATTATTTTATAAATCTCATCTTTTAGATGCAGTTTTCGCTTTTTCATTTGTTCTATTTCCTCATCGCGACTGGCATGCGTCACCAAATCTTTATCTAGCTGATTGATTTGCTGATCAAGCTGCGTATGTTCATCAAAAATAGTCGCAAAGTGGCTGTCTTTTTGTTTAAGCTCAGCAATAATTTCTCTGTTGTCTTGCCATGTATCCGTCTTTCTCATCTTGTCATCCTTGTTATGAAGCGCAAGCTTATTAAAGCAATAGCGCATTTTTAGTTAAGAGTGCTGTGATGAATTGCTATGATTGTGAGACTTCAATGTCATTAAGCCAAATCGTTATTCAGCTCAATTATAAACAAGTTTACTGGTAGCAGAAAGGGCGTTTAATAAGTGCAAATAACCATCAATCTACTGACAGGTAAATAAGATTTTTTCTTATTCGCCTCACTCGATTGTAGCGAAAAAATTTACTAGATACCATGACTATCATTATCTTTTATTTGTCAGTAGTTTTTAAATTAAATAATAATAACCATTTATGATTTGTTTTATAAAACGTAAGGTTTGAGTTTATCGGCTTGCTCAAAACGCCCAAACCCTTAATAATAGACGTATCAAAGGTGATAAGACAAGTATTTATAGCTTTTAAATCAGCGACTTAACTTATCACCAAACCCTATTTAAATGTCCAGCATCGTAGCTGACGTTACATATTTAATAATAATGAGGAACAAACATGATAGATCAAGATTTATTAGATGCAGTCAAAAGCTACAGTGAAAACATGACCCGTCCAATTACCTTTGTACTGGGTAGCGGCGAACATAGCAAGCGCGCTGAGCTGATTGATTTTTTGACTAAAATCGCTGGCACCACGGATAAGATTAATTTTGATAGTACAGCTAACGATGACAGCTTACCAAGCCCAATTAGTTTTAAAGTAGTCAGCCATATCGATGATGTATTGACCGATACGGGTATCGTTTTTAGCGGTATCCCTGGTGGTCATGAATTTACCTCGTTAATTTTGGCGATTTTGCAAGCAGGCGGTCATACTTTAAAACTGGATGAAGGCATTCAAAAGCTCATTAAGCGTTTTAATAAGCCGTTACAGTTTCAGACTTATGTGTCGCTATCTTGTCATAGCTGTCCAGATGTTGTGCAAGCGTTAAACCAATTTGCATTGCTTAACGATGGCATCAGTAATGAGATGATCGATGGTGCATTATTCCAAGAGCAAGTAGAAGCGAATAACATCCAAGGCGTACCAGCAGTGTTTTTAAACGGTAAGCCGTTTGCCAATGGTCTGATTGACACGGCTAAATTGATTGAAAAGTTACAAGAGCAATTTCCTGACTTATTGAGCGAAGTGGACGAGGACGAAAAGCAATTAGAGCAGCAAGATGTGACGATTATTGGTGCAGGCCCCGCTGGCGTTGCGGCAGCGATTTACACAGCGCGTAAAGGCTTAAAAGTGACCATGGTCGCTGACCGTATCGGTGGGCAAGTCAAAGACACGCAAGATATCGAAAACTTAATCTCTGTACCTTTGACGACCGGTAGTGAGCTGTCGGCGAACTTTGAAAAGCATTTGCACGAATATGACATTACGCTCAAAGAACATGTCAGCGTCAAAGAAATTAGTGAAACTGAAGATGAAAACTATCGTATTCATCTGAATACCGGTGAGACGTTTGAGACGCGCAGTATTATCTTAGCGACCGGTGCCCAGTGGCGTAAACTTGGTGTCCCAGGTGAAGATGAAAACGTCGGTAAAGGTGTTGCTTACTGTGCGCACTGTGATGGTCCTTTCTTTAAAGGTAAAGACATCTCTGTCATTGGTGGTGGTAACTCAGGCATTGAAGCGGCGTTAGACTTGGCAGGTATCGTGAAGCATGTAACCGTGCTTGAATTTGCGGATGACTTAAAAGCCGACCAAGTATTGATTAATAAAGCCAAAGAAAAAGCAAATATTGATATCATTACCAGTGCTGCAACGCAAGAGATTAAAGCGCAAGATGGTAAAGTGACATCTATCGTTTATCAAGACCGTAGCAGTAGTGAGACCAAAGAGCTTGATGTTTCAGCAGTGTTTGTGCAGATTGGTTTGGTGCCGAATACTGCGTTCGTCAAAGGCTTTGTCGATTTAAACCGCTTTGGTGAGATTGAGATTGATGAGCGTTGTCGCACCGATCGCAAAGGTATCTTTGCTTGTGGTGATGTCACGACCGTACCATTTAAGCAGATTAATATTGCGATGGGCGAAGGTTCAAAAGCAGCATTATCAGCGTTTGAATATTTGGTGATGCAGTAAGTTATTTAGCTTTTACCAAAGTCTTATACCCCTAAAGTCTACTATGACTTTAGGGGTATTTTTTTTGAGCATTGGTTAAGGTTTAATCTGCCAATACACCAGCTACCGAGAGTAATTCACCTGCTTCATCTTCTTTAATAACGCGTTTCTCTTTTAAAGCTGACTCGATCCAAGCATGTAGATGAGGATTGTTTAACATCGTCTCACAATACTGTTTGGTTATTGGTTTCAATGGTATACCCGAGGCATCGGCATAAGTCTGCAAGCGTAGAACCACAGGGGCGAAAAAAGCATCGGCAGCTGTGAATGCACCAAACAGATAGCTGTCTTTTGAACGATTTTTTAAACAATCTGCAAATATATTTTCTATACGAGCGATATCTTTTAAGCATGCAGCGCTTGGTTTTATTTTCGATTTAGCTCGAATGTTCATCGGCATCTCACTACGAATCCCCATCAGACCTGAATGCATCTCAGCGACGATGCTTTGGCAATAAGCGCTATTTATTCTGTTACTGGTATTATTCTTAGTATTAGACTTACTCAGTCCTGTCCAAACATCTAACTCTGTCAAATAATCATTGGCGTGAACGGCAATCGCTAAGGTATCCCAGACCGTGACTTTATCGCTGTTATTATCGTTGTCTTGACCATAAACCAAAACTGGTACTTTGCCGGTTGGCGCATGCTCATTAAGAAGGGCTGTCGCTGATGGATGAAACAGCTCAATCAGTTGCTCATCAAAATCAATGTTAAATGCCTTGAGTAGTAGCCAAGCTCGCAATGACCACGACGAATAATTTTTATTGCCGATGATGAGTAGCGGTTTTTGCATTATAAATTCCTATCAAGCGGTATCAGTAGGATCTTATTATGTCTTTAATATTGAGTAATAACCAGTCTATAGTTGAGTAATGTGCAAAAAAAAGCCCATCCAAAATCTGGACGGGCGTTTTTGAAGCAGTAGCAATTATATTTAAATTATTAATCGTCTAATAAATCCATACGCTTTGCCGCTTCATAAATACCTGTTGAGCGGTTACCGGTACGGCAAAAAATCAGCATTGGCTGCTCAGCTTGGTTAAAAAAGTCAGCAAACTCTTCGACATGGTTTTGATTAAGCTCACTACCGGCAAAAGACACTTCTTTATAAGCAAGTCCTGCTTTTTTAGCGGCGGCTTCAATCTCAGCACTGGTTGGTTGGTTTGGTTCTTCACCGTCTGGACGGTTGTTGATAATAGTTTTAAAACCATTTTCAGCAATCATAGGTACTTGGTCAGGGGTGATTTGTCCGGTAATACTAACTTGATGGCTCATAAGAGCTCCTTGTTATTTTTTAGCGTAAAAATGAAACTTTTGCGCTTGGATTAAAATATTTCAATAAAGCATATCTGCTCTCTACAACAAGCCTTGCATCAGCGCACTCTGATACAGTAATTTGGCGCGTGCACCCGTGCCGCAAAACATCAGGATGGGTTTGGGCATGGTGCGATAAAAAGCTGCAAACTGCTCGACAGTCGCCATGCTTAAACGGTCATCATCAAACGGTAAATGCTGATAAGTAAGGTTGGCTTTTGCCGTTGCACTGGTAAAGTCACAGCTATTGGGCTGCGTTTCCGTCTCAGCGTCAGGTCGAATATTGAGCACAGAGCGGTAGCCAAGCTCGGCAATTTTGACGCATTGGCTTGGGTAAATTTGCTTATAAATGGTTAAATCATCGGTCATAAGTTTTTCGGTCGCATATATTAAATGGCGTTAGATGTTCTGATGTTTCTAGAGACAGTAAGTTTTAAATCTAATAGTAATTTAGCATAACACAGCTTTTATCATATCTATCTTTTGTCACTGATGTTTTGTCACTGACAAGAACGCTTATTAATAATTTAACTTGAGTTGCATAAATGAAGTGTTATTAAACATCTTTAAGCGCATTGACCGCATCCATGGTACTTAAATAAACCTGCCCTGATAGATGAGTAATAACTGGTGTATGCTCAATAATATCCATCACTGGTCCCTTGATAAAGCTAAGGCTTAAGTATTTTTTTTGATTCAACAGTTCTTGATTGAGGCTGATAAGCATCTCTTGTCCGGTCAAATCAATATGATTGACCGCTGACATAATCAAGATAATTTCATGTGCTTCGGGATACTGCTGCGTTGCTTGTATGACCCTGCGATGCACGGATTCACTATTGCCAAAAAACAAGCTCTCATCGATACGCAGCATTAATAAATTGCTAAAGGTCACCACATCATGACGATTGATATTGCGAAAATGTCCCGTGCCCGCTAGCTGACCAACGACGGCGACATGCGGTTTGCTCGATTGCCAAATCAGGCTGGCAAAGGACACCATCAAACCGATGACCAAGCCCGTATTTAACCCAAATATTAGCACACCGATAAATGCCGCCAAAAAGCTTGCTGCATCTAAGCGGTCGCGTTGCCATGCTGACTTTAAAGTCGCCATATCAATGAGACCGACAATCGATGCCATGATGGTCGCGCCTAATAAAGCATAGGGCAGAGGTGCTAATAAATTGCCAAAAGCGATTAACGCTGCAATCATGACCAGTATTGTCACTAAACTTGCGACCGGCGTTTTAGCGCCTGAGTCAGCATTCATCGCGGTACGTGAAAAGCCGCCAGCGACTGTAAAGCTTTGAAAGAATCCGCCCGCCATATTGGCCAGCCCCAAACCCGTAAGCTCACGATTGGCATCAAAGGTTTCGCCGCGCAGGCGTGCGTAATTGCTAGCAACGGAACTGCTTGAGACAAAGATAATCAATGCCATCAAGCCTGCGCTCGGTAATAGGTTGAGCGCTTCATGAAAATCTGGCACGTATGGTAGGGTAAAAGTAGGCAGGCCCTGCGGAATAGTACCAATCGTTGCTACGCCGTGCGTTGTCCAACGCAAGCTCATGCTTAACACGATGGCAATAGCAAGTAAAATGAGCGGAAATAGACGCTCAGCCCACTTGGCATAAGAAGCCGATAACCAAGAGCGCCACACCCATTTGCTCGCATAACGGTTGGCAAACAACAGCGTAAAAGCAATGACGCCGATAACCAAGGTCAGTGGATGCAGCTGGCGGGCATACATCTGCATACTCGATAAATAACCGATGAGGCCATTACCTGCAATAGGAATCCCTGTCAGATATTTAAGCTGACTGACAAAAATCAGTACCGCCGCGCCACTGATAAAACCTGCAGATACGCCGCGACTGATAAACTGCATAATCCAGCCAAGCTTAAGGCGACCCGCCAGCCATAACATCGTCCCTACCATCAATGACAATAAACTGGCCATTAATATATATTGCTGCGTGCCCTCATTGGCATAAGGATGCAGACTGCTTGCCGTCATAATCGCAGTGATTGCGACGGGCCCTACAGCTTGCACATTACTTGAGCCTATCCACGCATACACCAGCACGGGTACGATAGCCGCATAGAGTCCATAGACAGGCGGCAATCCTGCTAGCACCGCATAGCCTAAGCTTTGCGGAATGACAAGCACCCCAACGACCAACCCCGCGATAATGTCAGTCGGCAGGGCAGACAGCTGATACTGACGTAACCAAGCAGGAATCAGACGAGTAGCGATAGAAGGCATAGCAATATGTCATCACAATAAAGAAAGTTAAAGACAATTAAAAACTAAATAACCAGTTAGGCGTCTGTTTTGGCACAAAAGCGTTCATACAATAACTGCAGTACCGATAACGCATCGTCGCTTGCGATACTATAGTAGATTTGCTTGCCTTCACGGCGAGTGGTAACCAACTCGTCTTTACGCAAGATACCTAGCTGCTGCGACAAGCTTGGTTGACCGACACCAACCAAGCCCTCAAGCTCACTGACACAGTACTCGCCTTGGGTCAGCTGACATAAGAGTAATAAGCGATCAGGATGCGAGAGCGATTTTAATAACTGGCTGGCTTGCATGGAGGCTTGTTGCATTTGCTCAGCAAGGTCTTTGGGCACAAAGTCTGCTACGTTGGCAGATGCAGGCGTGCCAGTGGGATTGGTAGTTGTGCTCAATGCTGAAGTTGAAGTAGTCAGAGCGAACTCCTTATTTAAGCTATAGATAAAAAAGGCAAAGTTTATAGATAAGATATGGTCATATATAGTTAATTATCAATGATATCGCGATTTATAGCAAGTTATCATTATTTACATTATATAAATTGATAAATTGTTAGCTGGTTGCTATAGTGGTACGCAAGATAGGTATTATGTACATTCAAATATTATAAACAAGTATTTATTATACGTAAGACTTCATTAAATAATAAAACATTCATATAAAAATAAAGAGGTAGCCATGCAAGTTCATTCCTTCTTACATAGCGACACAGAGACCTACACCCACGTACTGGCTGATGTGCAGCAGCAAGTGTGTGCCATTATCGATCCTGTTTTGGATTTCGATGCCAAGTCAGGACGTACGGATACCGCTAGTGTCGATAAGGTAATAGCGTTCGTGCGTGAGCAGGGTTGGGCGCTGGTTTATATTATAGAAACCCATGCCCATGCCGATCATATATCGGCCGCTATACATGTAAAAGAAACACTTGGCGGTAAGCTGGTCATCGGTCAACATATCACTGAAGTGCAAAAAATATTTAAGCAAATTTTTAACTTTGATAGCAGTTTTCGTACCGATGCCAGCCAGTTTGATATCTTGACCGATGATGGCGAAACCTTGGCACTGGGCGGCATTACGATTACTGCCATGTATGTGCCCGGCCATACGCGCGCGGATATGGCGTATCTTGCCGCTGACGATGAAAAAACCGTGGTTTTTGTCGGCGATACGCTATTTGCTCCCGATGTGGGTACGGCGCGCTGTGACTTTCCGGGAGGAGACGCCAAAACCCTGTATCAGTCTATCCAAAAACTGCTGGCACTCCCTGATGAGACCCTGATGTATCTGTGCCATGACTATCCAAGTCAAGGTCGCAAGCATTGCCCAACCACGACGGTAGCAGCACAAAAGCTCGGTAATATTCATGTTAAAGACGGTATTAATGAAGCCGAGTTTGTTGAGATGCGTGAGCGCCGCGATGCCAATTTAGAGATGCCGCGGCTGATTATCCCATCTGTACAACTTAATATTGATGGTGGTCATTTTCCGAAACCAGAAGACAATGGCACCCGTTATCTAAAAGTACCGATTAATGCGCTTTAGTAACTAGGGCGTGTCCTCAATATACAAGTAGCTCAGAAAATTACGCAGGCACAATACGAGTAGTGGCTATCCTAATGCTAATCTGTCTTATAAGCTTGCATTGTAAGTTTGCATAATGGAATAAAGCCAAAAAAAAGTGTGATTAAGATTCTTACGAATAATCCATTCACAAGCATTGAGTATGGGCGCTCTATTAAGATACGCGCCCAAGCTATGTATAAAGGAGTTGTATAATGACTGAGCAAAACTCTCATCTGGTCTGCCCACATTGCAGTGCAACCAATCGTGTACCCGCAACACGTCTTAATGCAGCACCGAACTGTGGCAAATGCGGTCAGCCATTATTAATGGCTAGTCCGCATGAACTAAATGCTCAAACGGTCAATAAGGTTATTCGAAAGAATGAGGTATTGACCATCGTTGATTTTTGGGCGAGTTGGTGCCAGCCGTGTTTGATGATGGCTCCACAGTTTAAAGCCGCGGCCAAGCAGTTGCCGCAAGTGGTTTTTGCTAAAATACAAACCGATAAATACGAGCAAGCGGCTGCTCCTTATAATATTCGTAGCTTGCCGACCATGGTGGCCTTTAAAAATGGCAAAGAAATCGCGCGACAGTCAAGTGCGTTACCTAGCGATCAAATCGTGCAATGGGTGAGAAGCTTAAATTCATAAGCTTTGATTGAGCTTTTACTGCTGATTATTAGATATAAAAAAGCCAATATGCTTATCGCGTATTGGCTTTTTTAGTCTGTAAATTACTTTTTAAAACTCTCAAACATGAACTATCGAATATTACTCACCATAAATCTTTATGCCATTGGCAAAGCTGCAACGTTGGATACGGGCAGACTGAATGATGGCATCACGCTCACCATAAAGTCTTGATAATTTGGCATCACGCGCTTGAGTATTGTTGCTTTTACCAACGCCAAAGCTAATATTAGGCGAGATACCCCAGCGTCCAGCGGAAACCCCAACGCCGACACCTGAGGCAGCTATGGTTGATTGCTCATTACGCGCCGCGTCGACATAGCGATTGACACGGTTATACTCTTGGCTCAGTGCTTGGCAATCATAACTTTGGTAGGTGCTTGGTGGTACGTATTGCGGGGTAATATTACCCGTTGAGGCGCAGCCCGAGAGAGCAAAAACGCCAGCTGTTGCGAGTAGTGTTGCTGCAGTAAGAGTTTTCATAATGGCTCCATAAGGCTACGTTGAGAGGTTTATATTTATTTAAGATAGCAAAAAACCGTGAATTAAGATATTGAAAAATATATCGTTTAGCACCGCTTAAAACAAATTTCCCGGCTTGCTAAAGGCGAGTGCCACGATACCAACATAGGCGATACCTGCGATAAGAATGCCGGTTTTTCTTTGGCTGGGTGTGGCATTGTCATTAAAGGCTTTGATACTGGCACTGAGCGCCGCAACGAGTAAGATGATTTTTGCAAATACCCACTGCACCGGCGCATTAACGCTCATCAATTGCACCAGCATACCAGCCCCTGAAATGATAATGACGGCATAGAGGATGTGGGTAGATATTTTTACCGCAAATGGTGGCTTTTTGTTTGTGCCTAATACCACATAGCTTTGGTATAAAAACAGCGCAATCAACAGGACAGCCATGAGCATATGTAGGTGTTTCATTGGATAAATTTTCCTTTAAAGGTGCCGTTTGCGAGCTTATCTATATTATTTGGGAACAGCATTTAAGAGCAGTATTTAAGAATGATATTCAACGATAATGTTCAATAGTGGTTTTTCAAAGTCAGTTGTTCAAAAATAGCGACCTAGCCTTTGTTTTGTCCAGCGCATAATGGGCTGTCAGGGCTTTGACCTTGCCACTCTGTTGGCGTATAAGCATGGATAGCCAACGCATGGATTTGACCGCCTTGTGAGGTCAATAGCTCATTTGCCAGAGCATATACGAGCTGATGACGGCCAACCAAACGTTTGCCCTCAAAGGCGTCACTGACAATGGTCAGTTTAAAGTGGCTTTCTTTACCATCAAAATAACCGGCATGATTCATTGATTCATTCACCAGTTCAATATGCTGCGCTTGCAGGGCTTGTAGCTTATTATTAAGAGCATCGGCGGTCGGGGTGTTGGTAGGCGTATTAGTAGTCATAGTCATCCTTATTTTATGCGACTGCACCATCTAAATGGCTGATTGCACCCATTATAGCAGACGCTGACAATTGTGCCGCTATGCTGTACGCAGTAGACCTGCATTAGCATAGCAAAATGCTTTAGTAGCACCCATAAAAAAGCAGAGCGTAATTATTATTACACTCTGCTGTTATTAGTTGTCCACATTTTCTATTAGATTAAAATCTAATGTTTATACAAAACTAGCGACGTGATTGTTGATAAATCGGCATCACTTTAGGCATCAATGATTGCAATTGCGCAATACGGTTGCTGCTGGTTGGGTGAGTGCTCAAAAATTGTGGTGGCTCACCTTGGCTGGCGCGTTGCATTTTTTGCCATAAGGTAATCGCAGCTTGTGGGTTGTAGCCTGCACGTGCCATCAGCTCAAGACCGATTTGGTCGGCTTCTGCTTCTTGCGTGCGGCTGTGTGGACGGCTAAGACCTAAGTCACCAGCGACGTTAGCAAGCTCTGCCTGACCTTGTGACAGACCAAAGATACTAGCAGCGACACCGATACCTGTTTGCGTCGCGTATTGACGCGATAGGCGCTCACGTGAGTGCTCACGTAGGGCGTGTGATATCTCATGACCCATGATAGCGGCAATTTCGTCATCCGATAAACTCAAGCGATCGATGATGCCTGAATAAAACATAATCTTACCACCTGGCATAACGAAAGCGTTCAACTCATTAGACTTAATCGTATGAACTTCCCAAGGCCATTTCGTTGCATCAGGGCGATAGACGCCCACTTGACCGACCAAACGGTTCGAGATGTTTTTAAGGCGGTTTAGCTGTGCTTTATTGGTATCAAGTAAACCACGCGCCTTTGCTTCTTGCAGGGTTTTAGCATAACTTTGCGCCGATAACTGCAGTACTTGCTCGTTTGAAACCAGTAATAGCTGCTGACGGTCAACACCGACGGCACCGGTACTCGTCGTGCTAGAACAACCTGTCATTGCCAACGCGGATAATGATGCCGCCATAACGGTAGTGGTAATTAGCTTTTTCATAAAACGTCCTCGCTGTAAATGGAAAAAATAAAGTGAAACAATGCCAATATCAAAACAGTAAAGGTAAGGGCAGCTTATTATTGAAATTCTACTACCACTCAGCCATCCACTAAAACAGTAGAATTTTACCCCAACTGTCATTAGGCATAAGTATAATAATGTTAACAAGTTAAAACCTAGACAGAAAAAGTAACAATAGGCGGTAGGATTGTAAGTGAGATTTTTAAACCATGTTTGTAAGCGATGTTGGTAAAGTAAATCGTTAAAATAGCTTGTATCGCTATATTAGAATTATTCTTTATATTTGTTTAAAATTATTTTTCTTATAGCGCTAATTAAAATACTGTCCAAAATCAATAGGATAAGCATAGACGCTTCTCCGAAAAGGCTTAAACAGTATAGTCTTAGTTAAAATCTTAAAAAAAGCTATTGACACGCCCAGAATATTTGCTAAAATAGCCAGCCTATCGAGACGTAGTCGTTGTTAACAACATTATGATTTGATATTCAGCGGGAATAGCTCAGTGGTAGAGCATAACCTTGCCAAGGTTGGGGTCGAGAGTTCGAATCTCTTTTCCCGCTCCAAATATGGCTTGCAAAAGCGCTAAATCTCCACTTCTTATAATAAGAAGTGGAGATTTTTTTTATGTCTAAAATTTAGAAAGTAGGTTTGCAGCTCTATTAAAAATTTATAGGCATATTAACAACTGCTGCATTAAAAAATGCGACCGTTACAAAATACGGATGATTTGACATACTTATTTAATCTTAGCCGCGCATACTTACCTCTAGTTAGTTAGGGATGAATAGTCAGTTAGATATAAAAAAGTGCGTTCAATATAATAGTCTCTAGCTTTTGACAATAATAACGATAAATAAGGAATGAATATGCAAGATTTTAAACATAAAGCATTCAACGAATTGTTCGATTTAACCGGCAAAACAGCGATTGTGACGGGCGGCGCTAATGGAATCGGTAAGGCTACTGCATTGCGTTTGGCGCAAGCGGGCGCAAATATCGTCATCGCAGATTTAAAAATAGAAGATGCCAATAAAGCCGCCAAAGAAATAGAAAGCTACGGCGTTAAAGCCTTGGCTGTTGAATGTAATATTTTAAAAGATGATGATTTGGTAGCGATGGTCGATAAAACGCTAGAGGTATTTGGTCGTATCAATATCCTGATTAGTAACGCCGGCGGCGGTGGCGGTGGTCAAGAAAATCCGTTTAAAATCTCTGTTGATGATTTCCGTCGCGACTTTGAGCTAAATGTCTTTAACGCGTGGCGCTTATGCCAGTTATGCGTGCCACATATGAAAAAATCAGGCTATGGCTCAATCGTAATCACCACATCGATGTCGAGTATCAATAAGAGCCCAGATATGAGCGGCTATGCTGCATCAAAAGCGGCGGTCAATCATATGGTCGCTAACCTGACCCATGATTTTGGTCCTGAGGTGCGTATCAATGCCGTCGGTCCTGGTGCCACGCGCACTGCAGCGTTAGAGAGTGTATTGACGCCTGAGATTGAAGAGAGAATGCTATCGCATACGCCTATCAAACGCTTAGGCGAAGCCGATGATATCGCTGGTGCGATGTTATATTTTGCGTCGCCTATCTCTGAGTGGGTCAGTGGGCAGACGTTATTTGTTAATGGCGGCGGTGTGCAAACGTTAGACTAAAATTAAGATTAACGATAATAGCTAGTGTAGAGAACTTGTCATAAAAAAGCGTCACCTAACTAAATGTTGGGTGACGCTTTTTTATGGAGATTATTTTTAACTTACTGATTAAAACTCGATGGCGGCGAAATTTTAATGCAAATAAGCCATTTTTAGAGACGCTATTTTCTAAGCGAAAAAGCGACGGTCTTATTGCCTATCCAATTAACCCAACTGACAGGAAGGAGACGCAGCTGTAATCTAATCAAGTTTGCCATCACGCCCGGTACGACCAAGAACTGCCGCTTTTCTACGCCTTTGAGCATAGATTTAACCGCATCGTCAATTTTTAATTCACCAGCCAGTTTTTTCATGCCGACACCAGCTTGCGCCATGACGCCGACTTCTGCTTGGGTCAGTGGCGTATCTATCGGTGGTGGTGCAAAGACAGTGATATCAATACCATCAGGCTTCCATTCAAAACCGATAGATTGCATCATGCCCCAAATAGCAAATTTTGAGGCGCTATAAGAGCTGTAGCCATAACTGCCAGTGAAGGACGCCATCGAAGCAGTAACCATGACTTGATCGCCACGTGACAAAAACGGTCGCACGGCAGCTAGAACATTGCGCGTGCCGAATAGATTGATAGTCAGTACGCGCTCAAACTGTTCTTGGCTCATCTCATCAAACGTCCAAGGCCCTGTAATCCCGACGAAATGCATCAAGATATCAGGCGATAGCTTGCTGGCAGCCTCAGCGATTTTCTTGGCTGTCGTATCGGCGTCGGTGACGTCCAATTCATAGCTGATAATCGAAGCTTTGTTTTTGTTCAAGCCTTGCAGCGTGACAACGGCTTTATCAAGCGCTTGTCTATCAAACAAGACCAAATTTGCATCTTGTTGAATCAGCTGCTTAGCCGTTTCAAGTCCGATACCAGATGCCGCGCCAGTGATATAGATATTTTTACCGGTAAAGTAACCCATCACGCGCTTTCCTTTTGCAATGAGCTGTCTTTTATCGAGCTTGGTTGGTTTATCGAGCTTGGCTGTTTTGCTGATTTTTTCTGTAAGCTGCCAAACTTTGCCTCACCGATTAAATGACTGACTTTATGCCCAGGAATTAGCCAGTAGGGCGTCGCCTCGCTACTTGAGGCGCAGTTAGGGAAGTCAGGGTTTTTAGAGGGACCAGCAATGGTTTTCTCGACGACCATCGAGATATATTGGTCGTTACTGCCTTCTAGCGTGTTGCCGTTTAAAATCACTTCCATGCCTGTCTGTTTAGCATAACGACGGATGGCATTTACTTTCGAATTCATCGGTGCATAAGCATCCGCGCCGACGCCATTTTCTGAAGTCACTCTTATACCGTCAGCGACGCGCGCAACTAACGAATGATTGCCTTCGGTATGACCGGGGGTATGCACCAGGGCGACGCCTTCGCCCAATTGAATGCTACCCGTAAACTTAATCATTTTGTCAGGATCGACACCTTCGATACCATTTGGGCAATACCAATCTGCTTGCACAGGTAGTAATGAGGTAGTACTTAACCATTCTTGCTCATGAACCAATAACTTAGCGTTGGGGAAATAGGCAGCTTTATCTTTAGTGCCGAGCCAGCGGCGGACGTCTTGAGTATGAAGGTGGTCGTAGCTAATATAATCAACGTCTTCTGGAGACAAGCCGACTTCCGCTAAGGCACCAGTGACATCACGAATGATAGGCGCAACAACACCTTCAAGCGGCGACCAACTGGGCATTTTATCCGTTAAGCGTTTAAAGAAGGGTGTTTCACGATCCGCTTCGATATCAGAGGGAGAAAACAATAAGGTTTTTAATTCGCCTAAGAAATCATGATACTGAATGATAAAGATACGGTTTAGGATATGAAGATAGGGGAATTTATAGGTGCTTTGGGTATAGACGCCACTGTAGGCGTACCATGTCGGGTAGGGCACGCGCACCATGTCGGCGCTTTGATAAAATTGTACCGGCGCTTCATCCATAAAGCGTTCTCTAAAAGCGCTTGCTTGCTTGCGGGCTGCTTTTAGGCGCTCTTGTGGTAATGGACTTTGGCGAACGTCGTCAAAATCGTGAATGGCTTTCATGCCGAGTGATGTTAAATCCATGTTGCATCTCCTTATGACTGATGGATATCTTAAAATAATACTAACAGTATTGTTTTAAGATTTATAGCGACTTTAAAAAACTGCTCAGTTTACTGAGTTAGGTCTATGAAAATTTATCCCAATAAGGGTCATCACCAAAACGCTCGGCTATGAAATCAATGAGATAGCGACAGCGCTGTGATAAAAAGCGGTTTTTAGGATAGACAGCATAAGCGTTTAAAGTGGGCAATTGATACTGTTGCATAATGGGCACAAGCTCACGACTGGCTAAGGTTTTATAAGTAATAAAAGTGGGCAAAAAAGCGATACCATGTCCCTTTACGGCCATATCGCGCAAAAAGTCACCGTTATTCACTTTTATTTTTGAGTTGATGGCGACTTGATGCCTCTTGCCTTGCTCGTCTATCAGCTCTATGGTGCTGGATTTGCTCAGACCATATTGTAAAAACTCATGCTCTGCCAAATCCTCGATGGTTTTAGGCGTGCCCATTCTACTCAGATATTCAGGGCTGGCACATAAGGCATAACGAATCAGCGCCAAACGTTTGGCCTGATAACTAGAATCTTGCAGCTCTCTGATCCGAATGGCTAACTCAAAGCCTTCTTCTACCAAATCCGTATGCCGATCAGAAAAATCCAATTCAAAGTTTAAATTGGGGTGCTGATTGGCATATTCATCGATGACATCATTTAAATGCATCAAGCCAAATGACAGTGGCGCGGTCATCTTCAAGGTACCCTCGATACGTGTCGGCGCGCCACTGGTTTCCTCATTTAGCGCGTCGACCTCGCTGAGTATATTGTTCACCTTTTGGTAATATTGCTCACCGGCTTGGGTCAAGTTGGATTGGCGCGTGGTGCGGCTAATAAGCTGACTGCCCAAACGTGTCTCTAAATCCTTAAGACGACGGCTAACGGCTGATTTGGCAATATTTAATTGTTCAGCAGCCTTGGTAATGCTGCCTGCTTCGACAATGCGAACAAACATCGCCATGTCTTCTAGTTGTCCCATCCTAGCTACCTCATTATTGTTATTTAACTATTATTATTTTGCTATATCGTATGATGACCATGATATAAAACGGTTATTTCCCAAGTGTTTTCTTTATCTAAGTATATATTTAATATATCTATTTTATTTACTATTAACGATACAAAAGATAAAAGGCTGAGTTAAAAACCCAGCCTTTTATCAATAAAGCCAAATAATCGAGACTGTGTTCAATCTAAAAGCATTATCTTAAATGGATAAATTACCCTTATTTAAGAGCTGCTTTTTTACTGCCTTCTACCTGAACGACCAGTTTGATGTCCTTCATCATCCCGCCATCGGTAAAGGTATTGATGCCCCATTTGGTTCTATCGATAGTGGTTTCAAAATCACCACCACAAGCTTCAGCTTTTAATAAAGGACTGTCATAGCAGTTAAATTTAGTGGCTTTTAAAGTCACTGGATGAGTCTTACCAAGCAGGGTTAAATCACCTTTGACCGCTTTAACTTTATCGCCATCAAACTCCCATTTGGTCGATTTGAAATAAGCGGTTGGATATTCTTGTACGTTAAAAAAATCTGCAGATTTTAGATGGCCGTCAAAAGCTTTAATGCCTGTGCTCAAGCTGCCCATAGGGATGGTAATACCGACAAAGCCTTTTTTCTCTTTAGGCGCGTATTCAAGAATACCCGATAGATTATAGAAGCCGCCCGCGTTGGTAGAAGTACCAAAATGATCGACAGAAAAGCGCACGGCGGTATGATGCGGGTCAAGCTCATAAGTTGCAGCGTGACCTAGTGTGCTAAGCAGACCAAGCGTACCGATAGCAGCAAAAGCAAGCGCGCGATTTGTTTTTTTAATAGAACTTACAGTGATCATAAATCATCCTTTTTTTAAGTGAGTAGGTAGAAGTAAGTATAGCGTCGAGTAAATATACTGCCTTGGTTAATTATTATCTCAAAGACTGAATCGGTTTTAAGAATCTTCAGTTTAAAAACTATTCGTTTCAAAATTTAGCGTTAAGTATATCTTATATACCAGCACAATAAGTGTAGCAAAAAATATGATGTTAGACGCTAAACCGTACCGAAAAATGCTTCTCTCTGTGGCGTCTTATATCATTGTTCAAATGTTAACTGTTTCTGTAACAAGCATAAGTAACGAGCCTAATTAACGATTATAAGTATGGTCGTTTTTATTATTGTATCAATAGAATCCTTTCTTGACTGTTCTCTAAATAAGAACTTACATTTGTAATTATCATGGTTTATCTATTATTAGGCAACGGCTATAATAATGCCGTTGCCTAATCAAACAAAAGTCTTTTAAATAAAATCTTTATAATTATGACTTTTATCTTATCGGAGAATAATCATGGACAAATTACAAGAGTTGAGCGCCCCAATTGGTCGCCTATTGTTATCAATGATCTTTATTTTTTCAGGTTTTACCAAAATTACTGGCTACGCCGCTACCCAAGGCTATATGGAGGCAATGGGCGTACCAGGTATGCTATTGCCTTTGGTCATTGCTGTTGAGCTGCTTGGTGGTATCGCTATTTTATTAGGCTTTAAAGCGCGCTTGGTGGCGATTTTAATGGCTGGTTTTAGCATTGTGTCAGCGTTACTTTTCCATCAATTCTGGATTGATGAATCACAAATGAACCCATTTATGAAAAATATTGCTATGGCGGGTGGTTTCTTGATGATATTTGCTCATGGAGCAGGTGCTTATTCAATTGATAACAGTAATACGCGCAGAATCTAGTATAGTAAAATGCTCAATCTAGACGGTTTTTATCATTATCAGGGAGTTGTTATGAGCGCATCAATCAATATCGCACTAATTATCGGTAGTTTGCGAAAAGAATCTATTAATCGTAAATTTGCAGAATTTATTGCGGCGCAGATGCCTGACAACGTCACTATAAAGGAAGTGCATATTGCAGACTTGCCGCTTTATAATCAAGACTATGATGATACGACTATTGACAGCTATGAGCGCGTGCGTCAGCAGCTAAAAGACGCTGACGCAGTATTAATGGTGACGCCAGAGCACAACCGCACCATGCCTGCTGCTTTGAAAAACGTCGTAGATATCGGCTCGCGCCCTTATAAAAAAAGTGTTTGGACGCGTAAAAAAGTCGCTGTCGTCACGGCATCGCCGGGTAGCTTTGGCGGTATCAATAGTGGGCTTGATGTGCGTAAAAGCATGCAAATGCTGTCGGCACAAGTAATGATCGACCCTGAAATTCATTTAAGCCGTGCAACGGACAGCTTAAATGAAGATGGCAGCGTCAGCGAACGGACGCAGAAGTTCTTACAAAGCTTTGTGACTGAGTTTGTTAAATTTGCAGGACAGTCGCGTGACTAATTCAATCTCTACCGATACTGCTAATATTAATAATAAAGCTGCCAGTCAAAATGATAGCCATCAATCAGCTTCACCTGACTCAAAGCCGCCAAGTTTTTGGCAACGTCATCAAACGCCGGTACTATTAACGGTCGTTGGCGGCGCGATTGATACTATTGGTTTTATTACCTTGTTTGGTTTCTTTACTGCCCACGTCATGGGTAACTTGGTGATGGCCGGTAGTGGCTTGGTGAAAGGTGAAGCGGGTCTATGGATTAAGCTCGCCGCTTTGCCGTTGTTTATTTTGACGGTCATGGTCACCAAGATATTTATTGACCATAGTAAAAATAAACAGCTGACCTTAAGCCATTTATTTTTAGCAGAAGCGGCTTTTTTGACCGCATTTATGGTGGCTGGTCTTTATTATCAGCCGTTTGTCGATGCTGGCGATATAACCGTGGCGATAACGGGTGGATTAGGCTTAATTGCGCTAGCGATTCGTAATACTGCTAGCAAAACGGTGATTAAACACATGAGCCCTACCGTGCTGATGACCGGAAATACCACGCAATTGGGTATTAATTTGACTGATTATCTACTCAATCGAAACGCCGATAATGGAAAAAAACTGGCACACAGCTCTGTATTGGTGTTTAGCTTTTTAGTTGGCGCTTTAGTAGGTGCCTTGCTATATATACAGCTGAGTTTTTGGGCGGTGGGCTTGTTCGTATTGCCAGTGCTATATCTGTCAATAATGGCACGCGATAAAGAATTTTTAGAGCATATTGCGTAATAAGTTTTAGCTTAGTCATCCCACTACTTATATTATTGCTATTAGAAAGTATTGCTCATAAAAATCATTGCCCATAAAAAATCCTACCCACACAAAACATTGCCAATAAAAAACGCCATATCCGTAAAGATATGGCGTTTTTTTTGCTCTCTAGTTAAGCGCTTATGTTTAGCTATTTAAGGCTTAGCGTTATGAAATACTGAGTTGTCTTGGTACTCTGGATGCTTGTCGATATAAGATTTTACATAAGGACAAGTCGGTTTCACGCGCAAGTTTTTTGCAGCCGCATCATCTAAGATATATTTGACCAGATAACCTGCAATACCTCGACCACCTAACTCTTCTGGCACTTCGGTATGTTTGTATTCAATACCTTTTTCGCCTTCACTTGTCGTAAAGAATTCATAATCTTCCAAAGCAATTTTGCCATCGATATGAATCTCAAAACGCCTTTTATCAGTATTATCAATGACTTCGTAATCTAACGGTTCTCTATTTTTTTTATCTGACTTTGCATTCTCTGACATGGTTAAATTTCCTTATATCGTAAGTATGATTAACATCTTCTAGACTTAATTTACATTCACTATCATTACATGAGCGATAGTATCAGCTTATGCTACTAGTTCTGTTATGAATATAAATGGTTCTGTTATGAAAATACAGGGTTCTGTTATCCATATATTACCCTATCTTTATGACGTTATTGTTCTAAAAATAACAATAGTTAATTGCGATTATCGTTGTTTATCTATTAGTAGACAACAATTATAATAGATCCATTGTTTAAACGAGTTAATGAATCATAAATTTTAAAATCGTTTAACTTACTAATAACTAAGGATAAACTATGAAAACGATCTATCATGCAGCAGATTCTCGTGGCGATGCCAACCATGGCTGGTTAAAAAGCAAGCATACCTTTAGTTTTGCCAATTATCATAATCCAGAACGTATGGGCTTTGGTGCGCTACGTGTCATTAATGATGACTTTGTAATCGCTGGTCAAGGTTTTGGTAAGCACTCACACCGTGATATGGAAATTATCAGCATTCCTTTATCAGGTAAGCTCGGTCACGGCGATAATATTGGTAATAATGGCATCATCGAAACTGGTGAAATCCAAGTTATGTCGGCGGGTACTGGTATCACGCACAGTGAAATGAACGGTGACGACAACGAAGCGGTGAAGTTCCTACAGATTTGGGTTATCCCAAATAAAATGAACGTTGAGCCTCGTTATCAGCAAGTTCGTATGGATGACATCCTAAAACCAAATGAGTTCAATCAAGTATTATCGCCCAATGCGGACGATGCAGGGGTATGGATTCATCAGGACGCTTGGTTCAGTATGGGTAATTTTGATAAAGGCGTGACTCAGACTTATGAGCTCAAAAACCCTAATAATGGCGTTTATATCTTTGTCATTAGCGGTAAAGTCGTTGTAAACGGTAACACTTTGGATACCCGCGATGGTCTTGGTGTTTGGGATACTAAGAACTTTACGATGGACGTCATCGATGACGCTAAAGTATTACTAATGGAAGTACCTATGAGCTTTTAATGCTAAACAATGAGCTTTATCTATACGTCACATTATATCCAGTATCAAATAATAAGAGGTGAATCATGAGTATTGAAACCCTAGAACCGCGCTTAGCAGATGTGGGCGGCATTCCCATTGCCCGTCTGTTACCGAATAAAGGCAAGCAGCCAATCGGCGCTTGGTGCTTTTTAGACCATGCGGGCCCTGCTGAATTTGGCGAAGATGAAACCGGTATGCAAGTCGGTCGTCATCCGCATACCAATCTGCAAACTTTTAGCTGGATGTTAAATGGCGAAGTACTGCATAAAGACAGTTTGGGTAATAAGCAAGTTATCAGCAAAAATCAAGTCAACGTCATGACAGCGGGTACGGGTCTAACCCAAGGTATCAGCCATACCGAACAAAGCGTTTTTCCAGATACCGGCGGTTCAGCAGATGCCGCTCGTGGTCTAAGCATGGTGCAGCTATGGATTGCATTACCGACCGATCAGCAAATCGAACGTAACTTCCATCATTATCCAGAGCTGCCAACCTGGCGCGAAGATAGTGTCGAGATGATTCTAACGACGGGCAGCTATAACAGCGTAACAGGCAAGCGTTATGAAGCGCCAACCATTCAGTACTCAAAAATGGTCGGTATCGATGTCTATTTCTTAGAGGACGGCGAAGTTACCCTTAATTTAGAGCCCGGTTTTGAATACGGTATCTTGGTGACAGAAGGGCAGATCGAGTCTGAAGGCAAAATTTGTGAGCAAGATCAATTGTTCCGCTTCCATGATAGCGATGTTGCCAATAATGAAAGCATCAAGTTAGTCGCCAGAAAAGGTACCCGTGTGATGTTTATCGGTGGTGAGCCACTAAATAACCAAGTACTACTATGGTGGAACTTTGTTGCAGACAATAAAGAAGAGATTGAGCAATCTATTATTGACTGGAATAACGGTCATGAGCGTTTTGGGAATGTCGATTCAGATATGAAACGTTTGCCAGCTCCAGAGTTACCGCAAGGCTTTAAAGGTTAGTTTAATATTAAGCATCATTCATTAAACTGGCTTTTAAATAGAGATTTATCGTTAAGTTTATTTTACAAAAATAGCATACGGATTTGATTTTAATGTTCATATACTAATTTAGATTAAAAAGTAGCGGTTTTGCAGCAATTCATCATCTCTACTCTAATCTAAGGTTTATTTTCATTGGATTGAAATCATATTAATAATACGGAGAAACCTATGTCAGACCTAAAAACATTACAGCACTTGGCTGAAAAGCGTCGTTCTATCTATGCATTGAGCGATCAATTGCCAGTATCAAATGACGAAATCGTGAAGTTGGTTGAGCATGCGGTTTTGCATACGCCATCAGCTTTTAACTCACAATCGACGCGCATCGTCGTTTTATTTGGCGATGACCACAACAAGCTGTGGCAAATCACTGAAGATACTTTACGTGATATCGTTGATAATGAAGAGCAGTTCGCTGCGACCAAGCAAAAAATGGATGGCTTTAAAGCCGGCGCTGGTACCATTATGTTCTTTGAAGATCATAGCGTCGTAAGAGACATGCAAGCCGCTGCGCCTTTATATGCGGATAAATTCCCAATTTGGGCAGACCAAACCAATGCCATGCATCAGTACATTATCTGGACTGCCTTAGCCAGCATTGATGTCGGCGCTAACTTACAGCATTACAATCCAATTATCGATAAAAAAGTCGCTGAAGAGTGGAATATCGACGAACATTGGGAATTGAATGCGCAAATGGTATTTGGCGCGATTGAGCAGCTAGCAGGCGACAAAGCGTTCAAGCCTGTCGAAGACCGTATGCAAGTATTTGGTAAGTAAGCTATTTGTGTAAAAAGGTTAGTTAGCAAATAGAAGTAGCTAGCACATAAAAAAAGCGCCACTCAATTGATTATTGGGTGGCGTTTTTTTATCTGTATTAGATGCCATATTAAATAGTAGCGTTAAATGGTATCGTTAAACGATAATATTAGATGGTAAGGCTAAAAATAAGGGCAATACTAAATAGCTGTTATTTAGCTTTTTTTACGGCGCATCAAACTATTAGCTACCCATGCTGGACCAATTAATAAGAACTGTAAATCTTCAAAAAAAGAAGGCTTTTTGCCTTCAATTTTATGACCAACAAACTGTCCAATCCAAGCAACCACAAAGATAGCCGCCCAAACCTTAAAGCCCCACGGTAATAACGTCATCACTGATAAGCAAATGAGAATAAACATTCCCATTGCCAAAAACAGCGGCGTCGATAAACGCATATAGAATATCAAAACTAAAGCGCTTATCACCAAGGTGAACCACACTGATAGCGACATGCCCATGCCTAATATGCTGACAAAAATCGTCGGGACACATAACCAATGGATTTTTTTATTGACTAGGTTTTGATGGCTGACAGAATACTCACTGAGCCATTGCTCAAGTGTGCGTTTAGACATACGGCCTTGACGAGTACGAGACATACTAACCTCCCTGTTAGCAAATAAATGACCAATCGTAGATAAATGACCAATCGTAGATAAATGACATGCAATAAATGCATAAATCTACTTATTAATACCAGTTGTAGCACTAATTGGCACATTCTGCCATTTTATCTGGTAAACCGTAAAGTCAAATCATGCCATTTATTTAACTTAATTTGTTTGTTTTTCAAATTTTTATCGCTTACTAAAATTATCCATTAATGTACTGGTTTTGCCAGTTCTACAGAGTTTTGCTCGCTGCGGTACCATTCATACAGTCCGAGAAACGAGTTTACTTGGTAGACCATGGTTTGAATGGCAAAGATATAATTGCCCGACATCAGGTTAACAGTCAGCCAAACGAAGTTGGATAAAATCCATAACCACCAGTTAAATGAATAACGCAAAATCATCGCTGCTTGCGCGGTGATAGAGAGTACAAAAGCGATGACGTTAATCCAAAAGAAAGAGATAAAGCCCAAGAATTTACTACTATCATCTTCAACAACGGCATAGCCATAATTGGCAAGTAAATCATTGACAGTGGGAAATAGTGCCAAACCGATGATCATAAAAGCGATGGTTAATAGCCAAATCCAGCGACTGGCGGATTTGGGTACCATATCGCCATCGGCATCGGTATGCTTGGACCAATAAAAAATTCCATAAAGGTGACTGAAAAAGTTAAATAACGGCGCGAGCATCAAACCAACTGCACCCGAGGTTGCTTGGACGACAAATTCCCCTGCGGTCGCCGCCATACCAAAGCCATTACCCAGAATGTTTTTGCGAAACGATAATGACACCACGCAAATCAAACCAATAAATGACACGGCTAAGTAAAACCAATCAAGAGTAGTGTGCTCTGTAGTCAGCCAAAATCCTGCCGACAAGGCAATGACGCCGCAAATAAACCATAGGACAATCCATTGTATGGCCCATTTTCCGGTGATGTTATCTAACAGCTGAATACGCATAAAGCCTTTTTCCTCAAAGTATGAAAACGATAATCAATGTTTCTTATTTTTTAATGTGCTGCATTTTTTACATTATTTTTTTGGCACTGCTTTTATTTAGCATAACTATTATTTAATACAGCGCTTATTTAGCAAAGCACTTATTTACCGTAAATGTACTGGTCAATAAATAGCAAAGCTTGTTGATAGCGGGCATCATAGTCGGGCTTATCAATCATATGCGGTTTAATGTTATGACGGGCGAAAATATCTAGCAAGCGTTGCTCAAAGCGACCGCGCGCTTCAGGCGTACCCAATGAGCGCATGCCATCATCCACCCATAGGGTATTGTTATCGAGCATAATCGTATGGTCTAAGCGAAACTCATCGATACAAGCGGCCACAAAAGGATGGCTACGACCTTCATACTCTTCGCAAAAAGCCTGAGTGGTGACAAAGTCAGTATCAACAATAGTAACGGGTGCAGTGGCTCGAGCGGCTGCATCGCGGATAGCCTGCGCATGATTGAGCACAATAGGACCATAATCGCTGTACTGCAAACCAATCTCGCTACCGCCTAAATCTGTACCGACATATAGCCGTCCCATCTCAAGCGCAAAGCTGGACCCGTAATAGTTGGCAAGCTTATGTACCAATGTCGTCTTGCCCGAGCTTTCACCGCCAACGATAGCCACCGTTTTGGTATAGTCGACGCGCACCTGTGGGTGCAGCGCTGACCAATGCGCGACCGGATTGCGTGCAATCGCATAAGAGTCAAATTCAGGCTGTAGGGGTGTGGTCAGCACTTGCATGATTAGCTGCTCACAAACGCCCTTCCGCGCTAACGGATGGTTTTCTGCCACAAATAATACCGTCTCTGCTGGCAATTTTAATGCATCTATTAAGCATTGCAATCTGGCATTGCTAGCAGCCAAGTCTATTGTGACGTCAGCAAAGTTTTCATGTAGCGGCAGCTCAATCTCATCAGTGGTATGAATATGGATAAATGGCAAATCTACACACGCCATCTGTAGCCAACGCGCTTTATCTTGCAACGTAATATTAAAGTCTGGATGCGGTGCTGGATGCGCCATAATCACGATATTTAAGGTTTTTGCTTGTCCTGCTGCGTTCAATATACTGCGCATTTGTCCTAAATGTAGTGGTTCAAAATGTCCAATTATTAAGCCTGAATCGTACATAGTTTTCCTTATATTCTAAAAGTTACCAATCGACAGTCGTTGTTTTAATGGTTTATCAGCATGGTATAAAGGTTTAAACAGATTTACAGGTAGGTTATTGTAAAAATTGGCTTTAGCTGACGATATTTTTTATTGATAACAATAAAACCAAGTTATTCATTTACTTATCATTGTTTTAAATATTTCACTATTTTTAACGCTAAATCTATAAGATTTATTTATCTGTTATAAATAGCCGAAAAGTGGATTTGTAACAAGAAGTGTAAGATAAGCGCAACAAAGCTAATTATGAAACATTTTGAAATAATTATTTAAAATCAGGGGTTTACGATGGTTTATGAGAGATTAGGGCAAGCTTAAGTAGCATAAATTCACAAAGCACGTCTACATACTCAACAGATAAAATAGGATTAGTTGCTATACTTATTCCTAAGTTCAGAAGACTTATATAGTTTTAAAACAGATTATAAAAATAACGATAAATATTAGACGTAAAATAAGTATAAATAATAAGTAATTATAAATAATAAGAGAGGTATTTGATTTGGCTAAGTTAGCAAAATTACATAGATCACAAAATCATCGCATGATAGCGGGCGTGATGGGTGGCATCGCAGAATATGTCGGTTGGTCACCTACGTGGGTAAGATTGCTATTTGTTATTGTCTCAACGATGAGCGCAGCAGTACCTGGTATTTTAATTTATATCATCTTATGGATAATCATGCCCAAAGCCAGTAGCCAATCGTATCAATAATATTAAAGTTAATACCAATACTATTTAAATAAAGTTATATCTAGAGAAACAAAGAATAAGGCTAATATAAAAATAACAGCCCACGAAAAAACAAAAAGCCTGACTCATCAGGATATCAAAAGACATACTTTTCCTCCTGCCCAGATGCTCTGCATTTGGGTATTTTTTTATCTGGGTGTTTAATAAGTCATATCCGAAGACCTATGCGGACAGTTTAAGGATAAATAAGACTTATAACTGACTATTTAAGCTGATTAGACAAATTTAATTGCGCTAAATATAGATAA
Source organism: Psychrobacter immobilis (assembly GCF_904846285.1). Taxonomy (GTDB): domain Bacteria; phylum Pseudomonadota; class Gammaproteobacteria; order Pseudomonadales; family Moraxellaceae; genus Psychrobacter; species Psychrobacter immobilis_D. The sequence continues at coordinate 99,943 of NZ_CAJHAD010000002.1, forward strand.
AATAGTCAATTTTTAGTAAGGTGAGCAGGCAAATAGAGTCGTTGCCAAATAGGCGATACGAGCGCTATCAATATTTTATTTCATAATACAAATTCCACCGTGGCTTTATGACGATGCCCCAAACTATGACAGTCCAAACTATGACATCACAAGTGACAAACCCGATGATACAAGAAAAAGACACTCAGCCGATGACGTTTCAAGATCTCATCCTAACACTACAAAATTATTGGGCTGACAAGGGCTGCGTTATTTTGCAGCCTTATGATATGGAAGTCGGCGCGGGTACTTTTCACACCGCGACATTTTTGCGCTCCTTAGGTCCTGAGCGCTGGAATGCGGCTTACGTGCAGCCATCACGTCGTCCGACCGATGGTCGCTACGGTGATAACCCAAACCGTTTGCAACATTATTATCAGTTCCAAGTGGTGCTAAAGCCTAATCCACCCAATATCCAAGAGTTGTATTTGGACTCATTAAGAGCCATTGGTATCGATCCACTGGTGCACGATGTGCGTTTTGTTGAGGATAACTGGGAGTCGCCAACGCTGGGTGCGTGGGGACTTGGTTGGGAGATTTGGCTTAATGGTATGGAAGTCACTCAGTTTACGTACTTCCAGCAAGTAGGCGGTATTGAGTGTTTCCCAGTGACAGGTGAGATTACTTACGGTCTTGAGCGCTTGGCGATGTATGTGCAAAGCGTCGATAGCGTTTATGATTTGGTCTGGGCAGATGGCGAATTTGGTCGCGTGACTTATGGCGATGTATTCCATCAAAATGAAGTTGAGCAATCGACCTATAACTTTGAGCACGCCGATGTACCAATGATGGGTCAGATGTTTGACTTTTATGAACAACAGGCGGATAAGCTAGTTGCTGAAGGTTTGCCGCTGCCAGCCTATGAGATGGTGCTAAAAGCTTCGCATGCCTTTAACTTACTCGATGCTCGTGGCGCGATTTCAGTGACCGAACGTCAGCGTTTCATTCTACGTGTACGTACACTGGCGCGTAAAGTCGCCATTGGTTATGTTGAAGCGCGCGCTAAGCTTGGTTTCCCATTAGCCGATGAAGCCCATCGTCAAGCGGCTTTAGATAAGTATTTGCCAAAAGAAAATGTGGTAATTGAAAATACAGATAACAATCAAACTACTAATAACAATAAATAGGAGCATCCCATGAGTACCATTTTATTTGAACTGGGGTGTGAAGAGCTACCTCCAAAAAGCTTAAAAACTTTACGTGACGCATTACAAGCAAGCGTCACTGCGCAGTTGAATGAAGCAGATATTAGCTTCGATAGCATCAAAGCCTTTGCGGCTCCGCGCCGTTTAGCATTACAGATTAAAGGTATTAGCGATAAGCAACCTGACCGTACTGAAGAAAAACGTGGCCCGGCAATTAAAGCGGCGTTTGATGCCGATGGTAATCCTACCCGTGCTGCGATGGGCTTTGCTAAAGGTCTAGGTATTGAAGCCAGTGAGCTGACCACTATTAACACCGATAAAGGTGATTATGTCGGTTATGTGCAAACGATTCAGGGTCAAGCGACCACTGAGCTACTGCCTACTATTTTTCAGACCGCACTTGATAACCTGCCAATTGCTAAACGCATGCGTTCAGGGGCGAGCCGCAATGAGTTTGTACGTCCCGTACAGTGGGCGGTATTGATGCAAGATGACGCTGTTATTGATGCGACCATCCAAGGTCATCAGACTGGTAATCAAACCCGTGGCCATCGCTTCCACAGCCCTGACTACCATACTATTGCGCACGCCAATGATTATGAGCAACTGCTCGATGGCTTAAAAGTCGTGGCTGATTTTGATAAGCGTCAAACGCTGATTGAAAACCAAGTTAAGGCGCTAGCTGATGAGGTTAATGCCGATCCTATCGTACCGCAAGATTTGTTAGATGAAGTAACGGCGTTGGTCGATTTCCCGATTGCGCTACGAGCAAACTTTGAGGCGCGCTTTTTACAAGTGCCGCAAGAAGCGCTTATCTCAACCATGCAGGCCGATCAAAAGTATTTTTGCTTGACCGATAAAGCAGGAAAACTGCAGCCATACTTTATTTTTATTACCAATATTGAGTCAAAAGATCCCAATCAGATTATTGAAGGTAATGAGAAAGTGGTGCGTCCGCGTTTGGCTGATGCAGAGTTTTTCTTCTTACAAGACCAAAAGCAGCCATTATTTGCCTTGACTGAAAGCCTAAAAACTCGTGTCTTCCAAGATAAGCTGGGTACGATTTGGGAGAAATCTGAGCGTATTGCGAAACTTGCTGCCTTTATCGCCGCCTTAATGCAACAGCAAGGTCGCGATATTAATATTGATGAAACGGTACGTGCCGCGATTTTGTCTAAAGCAGATTTGGCAAGCTCACTGGTTGGTGAATACCCTGAACTGCAAGGTATCGCCGGTACCTATTACGCGCGCTTGAATGATGAGCCAGAAGCAGTCGCAGCAAGTTTGGAAGAGCAATATCTGCCGAAATTTAGCGGTGATGTATTACCGCAGACGCCAATTGGTATTTGCTTAGCATTGGCGGACCGTTTAGATACGCTGGTTGGTATTTTTGCCATTGACCAAGCACCAACAGGTTCAAAAGACCCATTCAGCTTACGTCGTTCAGCGATTGGTATTTTACGTATTTTGATTGAAAAGCAATTACCAATTAATTTGGTAGCTCTCGTTGAGCAAGCAATTAAAGGCTATAGCACGAGCGATGGCAGCAAGATTGCTAAAATGGGCGATACCTTTACCCAAGTCATGGCATTTCTAAATTCACGTTATCGGGCGATGTACACCGAGCAAGGCGTTAGCGTTGATACCATTCAGGCAGTGCAAGCGATTAATCCGCATATGCCGCTCGATTTTGATCAGCGTATCCGCGCAGTACAAGCATTTAGTGAGTTACCACAAGCTGAAAAGTTGGCTGATTCGAACAAACGTGTTGCCAATATCTTAGCCAAGTCAGAAGTGAGCGTCGCTGACAAGGTCGACGAAACATTATTATCTGAACCTGCTGAGCAAACGTTGTATCAGGCGGTTCAGCAAGCACAAACGGCTGTAACGCCATTACTTGAAACGGCTGATTATACGCAAATATTGCAAACGCTGGTCAGTTTGGATGCGCCATTAACGCAATTCTTTGCCGATGTCATGGTCAACAGTGAAGATGAGGCGCTAAAGAACAATCGCTTAGCGCTACTTAAGCAAGTTCGCGCATTGTTCTTAACCGTTGCTGATATCAGTGAGCTGCAGCTATAGCTATAGCTCGTTAGTTATAGTTTGACAGCTATAGCCTAACGACACGCTGAGCATTTGTTACTGTATTGAAGACATAAAAAACTGGCTGCATGTGGCCAGTTTTTTATGCGCTTATTCTAAAGCGTTAAGTTTATAATGTCTTAGACCCTATTCGAAGGAGCACTGTCATGTTGGGCGTTATCATTGTAATTCTTATTATCTGGGCTGTGATGTGGGGCTTTTATAAATTTATGTACCCACGCGCACCCAAGAGTATGATGCCAAAAAAAGGTGATGTGACCACGCCGCGTCCTTGTAATTTTTGTGGTAACAGTTTGGCTGAATATCGCGGTGTGTTAGAGACCAAGCCAATTTCTGCGGCAGAAAATTCCACAGCAGCTGATGAAAGTAGTAACGACGTCACAGCCAACAAAGAATTGTTCTTTTGCAATTATGAGCATCAAGCGGATTTTCATGCCGGTAAGACTTATCAAGTAGATGCCTAAATTGTAAGTCATAAGTGGCAAGTCATAAGTCGATAAGCTGTTATTTACATTAAAAAAGCGCTTAGCTTCAGTGAGTTAAGCGCTTATATTTTTGATACATCTATAGCAATTTAATATCGGTAGCAGCTTATAAAATAGAATGGGCATCTTTCATAATTTTATTTATCAAGGCTTCAGACTGTTTGCTTTGCTGCAGACGATCTTCTTCATTTCTCTGATTGGTATGGATTTTCTCATACAAATTCAAGCAGCATAGTACAAGTAGACTTTCTTGACTCAGGCTTGGCGCATCGCGTTTTAGGTCGAGCGCATAGTTATTGATATAAGAAACAGCTGAGTGCAACTCTTCTTGCTCATGCACGGGACAATAAATCGGATAGGTCACGCCAGCAATCGCCACATCGACCTTTTTGATTTGTGGTTCAGGAGTGCTTATAGGTTTAGCAGCGCTACTATTTACCGTACTATTATTTGTCTTATTGCTATTTGAATTGCTATTTTGAGTGTTCGAATTATTTGGTATGGCTTTTTGTGCTTGCGTATTTTGTGCTTGATTGTTTATTGATTCAGTGACTGTTGATTGGGTATTTTTGTTCTGACTGTCTACAGGGTTTGCGCGGTCATCGGTCATGATAAATCCTACAATATATGTCATTAAAGTGAGTAATTAAATATCACGGCTATAAATGTGGTGCTGATAAACTTGGCGACTTAATAAATAACGTTTAATCAGCAAAAATAGGTGCGTTAAACGTGATCAATATTAATATCTGCTTAACCTTCTGCTTGATCAATACGCGTTAAACGCTGTAAGACCACTTGGGTACGCTCAGCTGCCAATTCGTTTTTCTTCTTCAAGTCACTATTTTGCTGTTTAATATCGCTATATTGCTGCTTTAATTCGTTATTTTGTTGCTGCAGCTCATTATTTTTTTGTTGTAATTGGCTAATCTGCTTTTGCAAGTTATCTTGCTCTTCGCCTATCATATGATGCGCTTCAGCAAGGTTTTGATAACGCTTATCTAAATCGCTCAATTGTTTTTTAGCACCGTCACGCTCTGTATAACTGCTATCGAGTTTGGTTTTTAACGTGGCGAGCTCTTTTGGGTCAGTCGCTGGTTGTTGTTTGAGGCTGCTAAGTTCAGCACTGACAAGCTGATACTGTTTTTTGATATCGAGTACCATTTTTTCTAATATTCTAAGTTGGTCATACATAGTCAGTTTTTATCCTTAACAAGTAAGCGTGAATGAATTTTGTTCTCTGCGTTTAATAATGCCATAGGTGACCGCATAATATCTATATCAACAAAGTAATTGTATGCCGCTTTGTTTCGTGACTGCTATCAATCGCCGCTTTATGAATAACATCCTGCGGCGTCTGTTTGTATTTAATACTATTAATCAATAACTAGGACCTCTATTATGAATGACAATATCTCTGGCTGGAATACCTGGCTGACCGCATTTGATGACTGGACTGACGTGTCTATCAGCGAGGTACATGGCTTGATGACAGGGCTGATGACCGCCTGTGATGCGCCTGATGAACCAGTATGGGCAAAGGTGTTTGAGGAGCTGAGTTTTGCGCCGCTGCCTGATGAAGCATTAACCTTGTTGACAGAAGAAGCAGAAGACATCGTTTTTCAGCTAAAAGATAAAGACGATGCTTATTCCTATACGCCGTTGGTGCCAGATGATGAACATGACCTATACGAGCGTGTGATGGCGCTGAAACAGTGGGCAAATGGCTTTATGACTGGTTTTGGTATTACAGATTGTGGTCTGAGCAGCGACGAAAACGAGATGCTGTCGGATTTGGCTAAAATCGGTGGCATTCGTTTAGAAGATGACGAAGATTTTGAAGGTGGCGAAGAGTCTTATCTGCATATTTACGAGTTTGCGCGCATGGTGCCAGTGAGCTTTGCTACCCGTAAGCGTAAAGCTGTTAAAGATATTGCTCTGATTGCTGGACTGGCTATCGATGCCAAAACCACCAAAGAGCTACAAGCAGAAGGTAAGTTGCCAAAACCGATGCCGCCAGTGCTTGATGTGATGAATCAAAACCGTCCATCATAAACAGCATAATATGATGAATAGATGTAAAAATAGCCAAGTTTGACGCCATGCAAATGGCACTTGGCTATTAGATAGATAGCTATGAAAAAATAATAGAAGGGAAGCTATGATGACTACTGATAATGAGATGATTCATTTACGCCGCTGCGTGGAACTCGCTGCTGAAGCATTAGAGGCGGGCGATGCGCCGTTTGGCAGCGTGTTGGTTGATGGCGATGGCAATGTATTACGAGAAGATCGTAATCGTGCCAATACGGTCGATGCGACTTACCATCCTGAAATTGCTGTGGCTAAATGGGCTGCTCAAAATATGACCCCTGCAGCGCGTGCAAAAGCGGTGGTTTATACCTCAGGTGAGCATTGTGCCATGTGCTCAGCTGCGCATGCATGGGCGGGGCTTGGTCGTATTGTTTATATCAGCTCATCAAAACAGCTAAGTACATGGATGGATGAAATGGGCGTGACATCAACATCGCCCATCAATTTATTAACTGTTCAAGAAGTTTCGCCGAATGTGGCAGTAGATGGTCCGATTGCTGGCTTAGATGAAGAAATCAAAGTACTGCAACAGCGCTCATTTCAAAAAGGCTAATTAAAAAATCTGCTTAAAGAGACTCATCAAAAAGTATAGAGTCTTTTTATCTTATAGTACGATAAGGATGTCTTATGACGGTAAGAAATCACAATAAAGTTGCAAAAAGAGCAACGCCTAATGCTCATTATTCTCCTGCTAATTATCCCACCGATAGTATTGATTGGCTGACAAGATTAATTGCGTTTGATACGGTCAGTCGGCATTCAAACTTAGCATTGATTGAAGAGGTGAAGGCTTACTGTGAGCAATTGGGCCTTACGGTAGATTTAACCTTTAATGACGCTAAAAATAAAGCCAATTTATTCGTTACGGTGCCAGCGGGAAAAAATGCCGATGAAGTGAATCATGGTCTGGTGTTATCAGGTCATACCGATGTCGTACCCGTCGACGGTCAAGACTGGACGTCTGAGCCGTTCATAGCGACGATACGCGGCGACAAGCTTTACGGACGCGGTGCTTGCGATATGAAAGGTTTTATTGCCTGTGCGTTGACACTGTTGCCGCAAGCGGTAAATCTATCTAATGCAGGCAAGCTGCGTCGCCCATTGCATTTGGCGTTGTCATTTGATGAAGAGGTTGGTTGCTTGGGCGCGCCATTGATATTAGCCGATTTAAAAGCGCGCGGTATCACCCCTGATTATTGTATCGTCGGCGAGCCGACCAATATGGCGATGGTCGTGGCGCATAAAGGTATCGCCGTCTACCGTTGCCGCGTGCATGGTAAGTCTGCGCATTCATCATTGACCGCAACAGGTGTCAACGCCATTAGCTATGCCAGTCGTTTGATTGGTTATGTCGATGAATTGGCGGAAGAGATTAGTCATCGCAGTGATAACGATGCGCTGTTTGATGTGCCTTATTCGACATTGTCTGTAGGTACGATAAAAGGTGGGACGGCGACCAATATTGTCCCCAATCTGTGTGAGTTTACCTTTGACTATCGTAATCTGCCACATATGACGCAAGATGATATTCTCACACCGATTCAAGCAAAAGTAGCAGAGCTAAACGGCCAAATGCAAGCACGCTCTGCCGATACTGGCATTGAGCTGCTGCAAGAAGAAAGTGTACCGGCAATGACCGATAGCGACAGCGCTGAGCTACAAGCGTTAATAGCGGCACTAACTGGCGACGATACACGTCATAAAGTTGCTTATGCCACTGAAGGCGGGCAATTTACCAATAGCGGCATTCCAACGATTATCTGTGGCCCCGGTAGTATTGAGCAGGCGCATAAAGCCGATGAGTATGTGGTGCTAAATGAGATGGCACGCTGTGATGAGTTTTTACAAAAGCTGCTAAACAGCTGTACCAGCAATTGATACAATAGGCAGTAAGTAGTTTCTTTCATCATATATGAGCATAAAATACACCGTCTTTATGGCGGTGTTTATTTTTTCAACATTCAGTATTAACCATTGAGCATTAAACATTTAAATTTTCTATTAATAAAAAGTAGGGGTTAGTTGATGTCTTGGCATCTGTTTGCGGTATTTTTTGCAAGTACGTTTTTTATTTCAGCGACCCCTGGGCCGAATATGCTGCTGGCATTTCAATATGGGCTTAATTATGGTGTCAAGCGCACATTATGGACCCTGGCAGGTTTAAGTCTTGGGTTGTTTATATTATTACTCTCAACGCTCCTTGGACTGGATGTTATCAGCCGTCAATCGCCGTGGTTATTGACAGTTATTAAAACCGTTGGTGCTATTTATCTCATTTATTTGGGTATCGCATCGTGGCGCGATAGTACCAGTAGCAGCTTGATGAGTGATGCAAATGCGCTGAGTACAGAAGTTAATAAAGAGTTGACTCTGACTACTGAGATGTCTGATAAACCTATGCCGCGCTCACTTTCTAGTGCCGCTGTCAAAACCCCGCCTAATGATTGGTTGTTGTTTCGAACTGGTATGTGGGTGTCACTGTCTAACCCAAAAGCGATCTTATTCTTCGCCGCCTTCTTTCCCAAATTTATCAATTTTAGTGCGCCGCTATGGCCGCAGTATATTATGCTTACCTTTGGGTTATTTTTGAGCGAGACGATTTGGCAGCTGATTTACACCCTTGGCGGTAAAAAGTTGGCAGGATGGTTGGACGTTGGCGAGCGTTTAGCATGGCTTAATCGCGGTTGCGGGGTGATATTTATGTTGATTGCAGCGGCTTTATTGGCTGAAGTGTTAAATGGTTTTTTGGCTTAACGAAGTTTGTAATTTAAAAAGTAACTATCACCTTACACATTTATAAGTAAAATTAATATTCATGAAAAAGCCGTTCACTATTTAATAGTGAACGGCCTTTTCTTATTGACTTGGAATTATGTTTTAACGGTTACGCCAATACTTCGATTAACTCACCCTTAACCATGTGCGGGCTAACAAAATCGGTAATACGCACGCTGACGATTTTACCCAGTAGTTCATCCATTTTCTCAACATCATAAGGGAACATAACGGTACGCGTATTATCTGCTGTACCGATTAAGCAATCAGGATGACGATTGGCAATTTGCTCGACCAAGACGCGAGTGGTGGTACCCACCATCTCATGGGTTTTTGCAAGGGTTGAATCGATAATCACTTGTTGGAATTCCGCCAGACGCGCTTTCTTAGTTTTAAAGCTCACATCGTCAGGCAATTCTGCTGCTGGCGTGCCCGGACGCTTAGAGTAGATAAAGCTATAAGAGTGATCGAAATTCAATTCTTTTGCCAAGTTCAACGTATCTTGAAAATCTTGCTCGGTCTCACCAGGGAAGCCAATGATAAAGTCACTCGATAAGTGAATATCAGGACGTATGACTTTGAGTTTATTAATCTGATTGATATAAACGTCGATGGTATGGTTGCGTTTCATTGCCGCCAAGATAGCATTTGAACCACTTTGTACTGGCAAATGCAAATGTGATACCAGCTCTGGTAATTGCGCATAAGCGTCGATGATATCATCGGTGAACTCGAGCGGGTGACTGGTGGTATAGCGAATACGCTCAATACCATCGACGTGCGACACATAATGCAGCAGTTCTGCGAAACGGCAAATACTGCCATCGTCTTTTTCGCCGCGATAGCCATTGACGTTTTGACCAAGTAAATTAATTTCGCGCACACCTTGCTCAGCTAGGCTGTCAATCTCTGCTAATACATCATCAAGTGGACGCGATAATTCTTCACCGCGGGTATAAGGTACGACGCAAAACGAGCAATACTTCGAGCAACCTTCCATAATGGATACAAAGGCTTTATACCCTTCTACGCGCGGCTCTGGCAGAAAATCAAACTTTTCGATACTTGGGAAGGATACATCTACTGTACCGATGCGATTCTTAGGCGCGATTTCACGCTGCTCATGAGATTGGTCATAGAGCTCCGGTAAACGGTGTAAGGTTTGTGGCCCAAAGACCATATCGACATAAGGTGCGCGTTTTTGGATATTGTCGCCTTCTTGTGAAGCGACGCAACCACCAACACCGATAACCAAGTCTGGACGTTTTTCTTTGAGTTTGCGCCAGCGACCTAATTCTGAGAAGACTTTTTCTTGCGCTTTTTCGCGAATAGAGCAGGTATTCATTAACAGTACATCGGCTTCATCGATATTGTGAGTGACTTCCATACCGTGCGAATCACCAAGCACATCAAGCATTTTGCCAGAGTCATAAACGTTCATCTGACAGCCTTGGGTGGTAACAAAGACTTTTTTTGGCGCGCCATTGACTGCTGCTTTGGCTATTGATGTTTGGACGGAACTTGGCGAGTTGAGTGCCGTAACGGTAGGCGCAGTAACCCTTGTGTCAACAGCAGCGTCATCGATGCGGGGATTAAATACAGTAACACTCATAAGCGAAGTCCATGATTGACTAAAAATATAGCGGGGTAGGTGATTAACCGGTGGCGTATTTTATCACAACCCTGCAGCAATGTGAAAAGTTAGCGTACGCTTATAGGGATAATTATGCTAAATTATTTATAATACTATCAAATGCTTACCTCGTATTGTGGAACAATTATGAGTATTGATAAAGATTGTCGGTATTTGAAGCGTCGTAACATTTTTGTGTTACACAGGGCTATCCGATTTATTAACGAAAAGTAAAGCTTATGGTTGAATATGCAACGAGTATAGTATGATGAAGCCAATCATATCCGCACTATTGTTTAAATGAGCGTTTTAAGTAGGGTGAAAATACCCTTTTGAATTGAGATTTAAACTATTTATCTAGCCAAATTATTTAGACTTATTATAAAGAGAGTCCGTATGACAAAGCCGCAAGTTGCTCAGAGTATCAAGGATGAAGCTGCCAATCATCAAAATAATACGCCCAACCATCTTAAAAGAACGATGCTAAGAACCAGTGTGTTGAGTGTGGCAACGGCAATGGGTGCGCTGGCAATGTCGCAAGTGGCTTATGCCGAACTGACTTGGGGTAATAATACCAGTAGTAGTGTTAATAATGGTTATCCGCAAGAAGGCAAATACCAGCCTGAGCCTTACCAGCCTCAAAACTATCAGCCGGATAACTATCAACCAGACAGCTATCAACCACAAAGTTCTCAGCCAAATAACAGTTACCAATCAAACACCGGCTACCAAGCTGATAGTGGTGCGAGCTCATTTACAGCGGCGGCGATTGCAGCAGAGCGCGGTGATGTCAACGCGCTTTATAATTACGAGCAAGCGATGAGTGGCGGTTTATTTGCCATGTATCCCACTTATTGGCGCATGAATTTAGACTTAAATTCGCAAAGCCCGGCAGCGGTCTCACAGTTTGTGCGTCAATACCCAGATACGGTAATGGCAGAAAAACTGGTTGCTGATTTTGCTGAAACCAAAGCGGGCTCCAATGATTATGCCGCCGTACGCCAAGTAGCAAATCTCATCACCAACGCTGATGACAGTGAGAAGTGTGCCGTGGCGCTTGGTTTCAATAATGGCGGCGATACCATGCGTGCGATGGCAGCCAAATCTGATGTTTGGCTAAACACCAAAAAGCAGCCAGCACTGTGTGACCAGTTGGCGCTAGAGATGAATAATAATGCGCTGATTAGCAATCAAGATAGAGTATCGCGCCTTAAGCGTATGCTGCGTAAAGGCAGAACGGGCGATATTATGGCGCTGTCTTCGCGTTTAGGTACACCGGTTCCTTACTCGTCGTTGAGTGACATTCAGCTCAATCCATCAGCATTCTTTAGCCGTTTTGCCCGCGAGCCTGCAAGCCAAACCAATCAATATCTGTACCTTTATGCAATGGGGCGTGTCGCCGAAAAGTCTTATCGTGAGGCCGCATTGCAGTTAGATTTTGATATCAAGCAAGACAATCAGCGCTCAGCGAAATTATTGACCGATGATACCCGCCGTGCCGCTTATCGTACGCTTGGCGTGCAGCGGATGAATCATAATACTGACGATGGCTTTAATGTTGAAGCGGTTGATTGGTTCCGTAATAGCTTGGACAATGACTTTAGCTTTGAAGAAGCTGAATATTATGCTATGGCAGCGATTCGTTTTAGTCGTTGGGATGATGTGGTCGAAGCCATCTCAAAAATGGATGCCGAAACCCAAAAAACCAATCAGTGGCAATATTGGCTGGCGCGTGCTTATGAGCAATCAAGTGATGCTAATAAACGCAATACCGCTAAAAAAATGTATCAAAACTTAGCGAAAAGTAATGAGTATTATGGTTTGATGGCCAAGGATAAAGTCGGTCAACGTTTTGATGCCAGTCGCTTGGGTGGCAGTAATTTGCCAAACGTTAGTAGCGCTGACCGCGCCCGTGTTATGCAAAATCCGCACTTTGCTCGCGCATTTGCTTTATATAATGCCGATGCCAGTCGTGCCTATGCCAATCGCGAGTGGAACTGGGCGGTGAAAAAAGCACGTGACAATCGTGATGATAATCTGATTATTGCCGCTGCTCGTCAAGCATATGATATAGACTGGCTCGATCGGGCGATTTATGCGGTTGATAATACCAATAGGGTAGACAGCTTGGCTTTATCGCATCCGATGCCGCACCAATCGGCGGTCGTCCGTCACAGTCAGTCGGCGGGTATCGATCCGGCGTGGGCGTATGGCATTATGCGTCAAGAAAGCCGTTTTGTGGCGTCGGCGCGCTCAAACGTTGGCGCTAGCGGTCTGATGCAGGTCATGCCTGATACGGCAAAATATATTGCGCGTAACTTAGGCGAGACTTATAGCGCCAGCCGTGCCAATAGTGGTGATACCAATATTCGTTATGGTACGTGGTATATGGGTGATATCTTTGGCAAATTGAACAGCCAGCCTGTTTTGGCAACAGCGGGCTATAACGCCGGTCCAAATAATGCCAAACGCTGGCAGCCGACTTATGGCTCACTTGCAGCTGACCAGTATGTCGAGTCTATTGCCTTTCCTGAAACCCGCAATTACGTCAAACACGTGATGGAAAACGCTACTATTTATAGCAGTCTATTAGGCCGTGATCAGCCTATCAGCCAGCGTATGGGAACGGTTCCTGCGGCATTCTAATGCTTTTTCCTTACCCTAAAAAACCACTATCAGCTTGCTGCTAGTGGTTTTTTTATAGGCGTTTCTTTTATAGGTACGGTTTTTATAGATACGGCTTTTATATGCACTTTTCTTATATACATTGCTTTCATATAAAATGCTTTTATAGCGCTGATATATGACAGGTTTTAAATCGCCCTTTTAAAGTCAGTTATCCGCTTTTTAAACACTGTTTACGTTTTTGCTATAGATTAAAAAAGGCAATTTGCTACCATGACTCTAATTACCGTCTGCGTTTTTCGTTGGTTGATTCTTAGGCTGCTGAAATTTTAAAAGCAAACTGGCTTAATGCCGAATATAACCAATTCTAGAAGCTATCTTCTTCATTGCTAAATGCTTTAACCTCTTATGATTAAAAAATATTTCAATCTGCCTATATTGTCGCAAGCTAGGCGTCAGTTATGTGTTCAGACAAAGGTGGGCTCGATGTCAAAGACAAGGCTATCGGAGCATTTTAATCAATGCTTGATCAGCAAAAAGTATGAAAATAAGGGCAATGTTGCTAATGCTACGATAGGTATTACAGCTTTACTTTTGTTGCAGGGTGTCATGATATTGCCAGCGCAAGCGGCAAGTGCTGCCAAAACGGGACAGCGCGTACTGATGATTGAGATGACGCCAGCGCTGTGCAGCTTACAACCGACGCGTGCGCGTATGCGCCAGTGTTTGGAAGGCTATTCGTTAACCGTTTCAGGTTTGGATATGGGCTATGGCGAGCGCTGCGGGCGTGGTAGTGAGCCACGTTTGACGCCACTACAATTAAAAGTCGTCAACCGTATCATGCCTGATACCACCGTGCGTACCCAAGCATGGCAACGTTACGGCATCTGTAGTCCGCTTAGCGCCAGTAATTATTTTCGCCAAATTACCAACTATGCCGGCGACTTAAAACTGCCGAGTGAACTGAATACAGGTAACAGTTATACGGTATTAAAATCGCGTTTTGTGGGACAAATGACCCGTTTAAATAGTGGTATGTCAGCGGATAGCATTGATTTGATTTGTCAGGCAGGTGCGCGTCGTCAAATGGTTTTGACTGACGTCCATGTCTGTTATGAAGGCAGTGCCTTTGGTACTTGTAGTAACGTCGTCGATAACTGTGGCAGTAAATTTATTATCTCAGGTGGCAAGTAAGCAGCAAGTGGGCATTATTCATAATGAGTAATGAACCATAAAGTATATTCCTCTAATTTTTCAGTGCGCGACTATTAATTAGTGTGCGATTATCCATAAGCAAAAACGGCAGTGTTATGTATTTAACAGTAATATTACTTGTTTAATCGTATTAAATTCTCTTAAATAATGCTGTCGAAATTCCTATTAAATCTTTTCTTTGTTCAGCTCTTATATCCTTCTAAGACTTTATTTTATAGCTTTTTATAGCAAGATAAAACATCTGTTCGTATAAAATGTAACAATATAACCCGTATAGTTATCTATCACATTCGCGCTTTCTCTAGACGGTTAATAGGCTGAGGTGCTACACTAGCTCTCGGTTTATGACTGCTATATTCAGCGAGAAAATCGCTATCTAAAACGATCATCCTCAATCAGAACCATCAATCAGAATCATGAATTATCTAATCTATAATTAGGGAGTATTCAATGTCAATGAAACAGCCTTTACGTGTTGCCGTCACTGGTGCCGCTGGTAATATCAGCTATGCTATGTTATTTCGTATTGCCTCTGGTGAGATGCTAGGTAAAGATCAGCCAGTTATTTTGCAATTGCTTGAAATCGCCCCAGCACTTGACGCCCTAAAGGGTGTGGTCATGGAATTAGAAGACTGTGCATTCCCATTATTGGCCGGTATTGTTCAAACTGATGATGCGACCGTTGCATTTAAAGATGTCGATTATGCATTACTAGTAGGTTCACGTCCTCGTGGCCCAGGTATGGAACGTAAAGATTTGCTAGAAGCCAATGCTGCGATTTTCTCAGCCCAAGGTAAAGCATTGAACGACGTTGCTAGCCGTGATGTTAAAGTATTGGTCGTTGGTAACCCTGCGAACACCAACGCGCTTATCGCTCAGCGTAATGCACCAGATTTAGATCCACGTAACTTTACGGCTATGACTCGCCTAGATCACAACCGTGCGATGGCACAGTTAGCTGGCAAAACTGATAGCACCGTTAATGACGTGAAAAAAATGATCATCTGGGGTAACCATTCATCAACTCAGTATCCAGATCTAACGGCTGCAACTGTAAATGGCAAGCCAGCACTAGATTTAGTAGATCGTGAGTGGTACGAAGCCACCTATATCCCAGAAGTACAACAACGTGGTGCTGCAATCATTAAAGCTCGCGGTGCATCATCTGCTGCTTCTGCTGCCAACGCTGCCATTGCACATGTACGTACATGGGCGCTAGGTAGTGATGAGAACGATTGGGTCTCTATGGGCGTTTACTCAAACGGCGAATACGGCATTGCTAAAGGCTTAATCTACTCATTCCCAGTAACCTGCGCTAACGGCGACTGGTCTATCGTAGACGGCGTTGATGTGTCATCAGATTTCTCAAAAGACAAAATGGCCGCCACTGAGCAAGAGCTTAGCGAAGAGCGTGATGCAGTAGCACACTTGCTTCCATAAGCAGTCAATTTACTTAAGCTATTATATAAATTTAATCAAAAAAGCCCTCTTAGTAGAGGGCTTTTTTGTGTCTTGATTATCCATTAATACAATTGATAACGTTAGTTAAACGTTGATTAACAGCTATTAGTCTAAAGCTTGCTACAATAAAGTGGTTAATTCAAATAATAAATACAATCAAATCATTATCAAATTTTTTTATTAAGGAAAAAGACTATGTTGGGTGAACCTGAATATAATGTGAATGAGTTATTTGCGCAGTTAGGACTTGATAGTTCGGATGAAGCCATTGATAGTTTTATCGAAAAAAACCAATTAGCAAAAGAAGAAAAGTTAATCGAGTCGACGGTATGGAATGACAGTCAGCGTGCCTTTTTGCAAGAAGAATGGAATAAAGATGCCGCATGGGTCGAGGTTATCGATGATTTAAACGTGCGTATGCATCCTGATTCTTAGACTTAGAAAGTAGTAAGCTACTAGACCAAGTAAAAACCCACAAACGTCAATAACGCTGTGGGTTTTTTTATACGTTAAGTTTTTATATGGTCATAACTATCATTCTAGCTCTGCTGTTCACGCCATTCGAGTAAATCAATCACATCGTTATGAATACCTGCTTTTAACGCCTCTAAACTCTCATAATGACGCTCGCCATGTAAATAATGCAAGAAACGTACTTGTAAGGTTAAGCCGTATAAGTCTGCTTTCAGCTTAGGAAAATGTACCTCTAAGCGCCAATCATGCTCTTTATCTACCGAAGGTCTGATACCAATATTGGCGGTACCAAATAAGCTATGCGGGCGTAAACCTGCAACCCCTGAATTTTCGCTATTGGTCAGTGCGGTCAAGCCGTTCGGTATGACATCACCATTATCATCAAGGCTAACGACATCGACAGCAAAAATGCCATGTAATGCAGGTTTTATGCGCTTTAGATCGACATTGGCAGTGGGGAAGTCCATAGTGCGACCGATTTTATCGCCACCAACGACAACGCCTGTCATCGCATAATCGCGACCCAGTAACGCATTTGCCGCATTAAGGTCACCTGCCAATAATAGGTCTCGTATACGCGTAGAGCTAATGCGAGCGCCTTTGCCTTTATCGTCGATAACGGTGTGCAGATTCGTCACATCTAAGCCATAATCACGTAAAAACTGACTGTCACCAGTACGATCATGACCGAACTTAAAGTCATCACCCAACACCAATGCTTTTACATTGAGGCGCAGTGCTAAAATATCGGCGAATGCCTGTGCCGATAGCAGGCGAAAATCGCTATCAAAGCTTGCAACAATCAAAGTTTCGATGCCGTACTCTGCGAGCAAAGCTTGCTTTTCGGCAAGATTGGTTAGGCGGGCAGGCGCGGTGGCTGGCGCAAAAAACTCACGTGGCTGCGGCTCAAATATCATGACTGCCGAGCCAATATTTTGTGCTTTAGCGGTATCACGAACTTGTGCCAGCATCGCTTGATGACCCAAATGCACACCATCGAAGTTGCCAATAGTCAGCACGCAGGCTGCCAAATCTACTGGGCTAGTATTGGCAGACACAGCACTTGGCGATGCCATCAGTTGCTCAAGAAAATAGGTGTTCATAAATTTTCAGCTATGATAGATAAGACCAGATAAAAAAGAAAAACACACCGCTACTTAAAGAGATTTCCAAAACAGATGTGTTTAAAAGCAGCCATTATAAAGTAAAATAGCCCTAGTAACATCCTATAGTCTGTTGTTAATGAAACAACATGGCTAACACTTTAGCTGCTATTTATTACTTATCATTATTATAATGACACTTTATGGAAAAGCTATGTCTGATGCTATCTACACTGCTGATTGTGATGATGTTCATGATTCTATAATACCTACATCACCAGTCTATAAACTTAACGAGCGCTTTATTGTTCAGCGTTCGAATATAGAAGGCTTGCCAGAAATTTTAGCGATTTATAATCAAAGTATCGCCGGCAAGCAAGCAACCGCTAATCTAACGCCTGTCAGTTGTGAAGAGCGTCAGGATTGGTTCAATGAGCATGTAAATAGTGCCACGCGACCTATTTATATAGTCCGCGCTGTTGGAGAATCAGAAACTATAGGCGTTAGAGGTGAGGCGCAAACATTATCACCAATCGTCGCCTGGGGCAGTTTTAGTGATTTATATGCGCGTCCGGCTTATCATATCAGCACTGAGATTAGTATCTACTTGCATCAGGATTATCACGGTCAAGGATTGGGTAGCTTATTGACGCGTTGGATGCTGACGCAAGCGCCGAGCTTAGGTATTCATAATGTAGTGGCGCTTATATTTGCACATAATCAACCAAGCTTAGGATTGTTTCGTAAGCTTGGCTTTGAGCAATGGGGCTATATGCCAAAAGTGTGCGATATGCAGGGGTTTATCGCCGATGTGGTGATGCTTGGTAAAGCGGTGATGGTAGTTAATAATGACAAGTAAGAATGCCAAATGAAGGAATTTTAGATAATAGCATTTAGATTTCTTATCCTAAAATTTTCCATTTCCCGTCTATCTTTTGCAGCTCATAAGTCAATGACGCGGGCTCACTTTGCCCTCTTAGCATCAACTCGCCAGTGATGGTAGCACGGGTTCTATTATCGCTGTATTTGGTATCAGTAAAAGTAACACCGTCAACCGTTTGCTGAAAAGCCGATTGGGTCTTAGCAAGCTCTTCCTCGAAGTTCGCCATATCTACTTTATAATAAGTAGCGGCTTGTTTGGCGTCGCCATAATATAAGCTGTCTAGTGCCTGTTTAACCGTATCTTCTGGCGTACCATCTTGGGTCGGATTTGTGACCAAGCTTTTTTGCTTGGCGGAAGCGGTGACTAGATTCATATTAGCGCTAGCAATCGTAGTTTCATCTTTAGTGCTATCTACTGCCTGTTTACTATCAGTGTTAGTGTCTGTTAATTCTACTTGGCTCGCGTCGTTCTCAGATGTTTGCGCGACCGCTGTAGCGTCTTTATTATTACTGACAGCAGTCTCAGTGTTACCCTTATCATTATTGCTACAACCACTTAAAAGTAGTGCGGTGCTCAGGATACCAACAGTTAATATGCTTGGTAAGCATAAAAAGGTTGATGGTATAGCTGATGATTTAGTCGTCATATTAGTTCTCAGAATTCATTCATTAAAGAGTAATTATGGCAACTATCAGCAGCGTTCACTGTCAATTCCCATACGAAGCTTGGTTTGGTAAATTAAAGCCTCACTTGGCTTTCAGTAATTAATGTTTAACGCTTACTGTTTTAACCATGTTTCAGATGGCGAGGACGGAATCCCGTTGCCAATAATACTATGCCATAAACCAGCGCACCGACCACACACATAATTAGTAGCGCAACCAAACGTTGCCACTGTGCTTCATTGGTTGGAAAGTAGGGTAGCATGACGTAAAGTACAGCAACCATGGCAGTGGTAGAAACTGCAAATTGCGCAAACAGCTTTTTCCAATGACTGCCAAAGCGGAAAATCTCACGCTTATGCAAGAAGTAATATAATAAGCCAGCGTTCACAAATGATGCGCCAGTCGTCGCAAGTGCCAGTCCACCATGCAACGGCATATCGAAGAAGTAAAATATACCGATAAAAATGACACTAAATACCATATTGGCAAAAACGGAAACAATACCAATTCTGACTGGCGTTCTAGTGTCTTGACGGGCGAAAAAGGCGGGTGCAAAGATTTTAATTAACATAAAACCTAATATGCCGCCCGCCATGCTTTTTAACGCCAAGGAGCTCATTTGTGCATCGCGTAAGGTAAATTCGCCACGTAAAAAAAGCGCCTGCATAAGTACGTCAGAGAGTATAAATAGTGCTGCCGATGCTGGAACACCGACCAAAATAATTAAGCGCGCTGCCCAATCGATGGTCTTTTTAAAGCTAACGTCATCTTTTCGCGCTTCACTTTTCGACAGACTTGGCAAAATAACCGTGCCGATAGCCACGCCAATTAAGCCGAGTGGTAACTCACTCATACGCTCAGCAGCATAAAGCCAAGAAACCGAACCGCCAATCATTAATGAGGCAAAAATAGTGTTTAATAATAGATTAATCTGCGTGACAGAGACGCCAAAAATAGCCGGCAGCATCAGCTTTAAAATACGGCGAACGCCTTCATGCTGAAAGTCAATCTTCGGTGCGACCAGCAGTTTTTGCTGCGAGAGCTGTGGCAGTTGTATCAATAGCTGGAGCAAACCTGCGATAGCGACAGAATAACCAAGCGCCATAATAGGAACATCAAACATGGGCGCAAATACTAGCGCACCACCAATCATAGATAGGTTGAGTAACACTGGCGCAAAGGCTGGCGCGGCAAAACGGCCGTAGCTTTGTAAAATACCGCTGGCAAAAGCGGTCATAGAAATAAATAATAAATAAGGAAAGGTCAGGCGTAGCAGCTCAGCGGTGATGGCAAATTTATCGGGCTGATTAGCAAAACCTGGGGCAAATAGCGTCACCACCCAAGGGGCGATTAAAATCACCACTACCGTCAGCATCGATAACACCAGCAGCAGCGCTCCTGAAGTGCGACTGACTAAAATCTGAACCTGCTGTAGGCTGTATTTTTCTTTATATTCTGACAGCACAGGGACAAACGCTTGGCTAAAAGCCCCTTCTGCAAATAGACGGCGCAAAAAGTTGGGTATCTTAAAGGCGACCAAAAAGGCGTCCATCAGACCACCTGCGCCAAACACGCCTAATAACACAATATCACGTACCAAACCTAAAATACGCGACAGCATGGTCATACTACTGACCACCATGGTTGAACGAAATAACCGACTTTTTGCCATGAGAACCTATTCTACTAATTTGTTTAATGAAGGTTGTGTAGTGATGGTTGTTTGCTGATGTAGTGTTGTCAAAAAACTGACGGATTATAGCACTTTCATTGTCCTGATAAATGGATTGAATGGGGAATAATATCTGCTGTCTACAGAACTTTCGATAAGACTATTATCACAATTTAGCTGGTCAATTTATGACTTGCTCGCAAAATGGTGAGCAACCATCTCACGCAACTTTTTCCATTCAAAATAATCACCGGGGTCGGTTTTGCGACCGGGCGCGATATCACTATGACCGGTGAGATGCCTGCGAGTTTTTGGATAAGCGTCATAGATAGCAACGATAACTTTGGCAAGCGCTTCATATTGGGCATCGCTGAATGACACAAAATCTGAACCTTCAAGCTCAATGCCAATGCTATAATCATTACATTCAGGGCGACCCAAGTAGCTAGAGCGTCCGGCATGCCACGCGCGTTCGTTAAAATTGACAAACTGGGTAATCGCGCCATTACGCTCTATAAATAAATGCGCTGAAACTTCTGCACCTTTAATGCTTTGAAAATAAGGATGCGCCTCCCAGTCTAATTGATTGGTAAATAAGGCCTTGACGTAATGTAAGCCGTCAGTATCGCAAGCTCCAAACTCATTGGGCGGCAAGCTAATATTGTGAATAACAATGGCATCAATCGCGATATTTTCCGGTCGTTTATTATGATTGGGCGAGGCAAGCCAAGTCGCCGCTGATAATCGACCGGTATGAATAGTCATTGACGATGCTGTGGACATAATACTCTCTTTTATAATGTGATAATAAGTGCGCGGTAAATGCTGATGATTATAAGTTTTTTATCAATAAGCGGCGCATTTAACTAAAAAAATAGTCGTTCAAAACAGTAATTTATAATATCACTCTGACAATTCGATAGACTTAATCACGCGATCAGCGTATGACTCCTACAGTACGAGATATTACTCATGTCCATATATTCAAAACATTCAAACCTTTTGGCGATAGATTGTACGCCAACAAGCATTGGCAGGCGAGCACGTTTGCCGCTCACCATAGCTGGACTGCTGCTGACCGCACAAGCACAGGCGTTTTTGCCAACGCCGGCATCGCTTGTGACAACAGGGGAGTTGGCGCTGGATACGGCTGATAATAATTCAGCCTCTAAATCACAAAGCACTGAGCCAACATTGATGGCTTATACTGAGCCAAATAATACCATCAAGCCAAGTATTGTCTCAAATACCGCAGTCACTTCTCGGACATCTAACAACCAAAGTGCTAACAATAGTGTTAATGAGACGAACACCCAACAGCTATTAGCATCATGGCGTGCGCAAGCAAAAACAAAAAACCTTGCCCAACATATAACATGGCGACGCTTATTATATTTCTTTGATGATCAAAAGAATTTAATCGGCAAGAAAAAAGACAGCAGTATCGTTGATGATGCTGCATTTTTCTTAAGTAAAAATGGACAGCATGATTCAGCGGCCGAGCTTGATGCCTTGCTGGTTGCCCTTGCTGACGAAATGGCTACGACTCCAGATAACAGCACTGCTAATAACAAACTATCTAATCGTGTAAATAAAAACTCGGGACAAAACTCAGTACTATGCCGTTTCCCAGCGCGCGTACAATGGCTGACCGATACGCTCAATATCGACAAGAGCGGTTTGCAAGTTGACTGTCCGGAGTTGAATGACTGGATGCAAAAGCTGGCACCTGAGCAGCTGTCTATTATGTTTGCGCAAGAGTACTTAGACAATCCTATTTCAGCCTTTGCTCATACGTTATTACGCATTGATTCTAAAGCCAGCGTGGCCGATCCAAGCCAAATTCATCATGCAGTGGCGCTAAATTATACGGTAGGCGGCGATGCAACCGATAGTTTTTTGCTATATGCCATCAAATCGATGAGCGGCGGTTATGACAATCTGATTGAAATTGACCCTTATCCAGAGAAGCTGGCGAAGTATCTGCAAGAAGATGAGCGTGATGCGTGGACCTATCAATTGGATTTGACCCCAGCAGAAGTGCAGCAGATTCTGTTGCATGTTTGGGAAACCAAAGATTTGAAGTTGCCGTATTACTTCACCACTGATAACTGTGCGTCTGAGATTTTACGCTTAATTGACGTGGTACGCCCGCAGCAGCATTTATTAAGCCGCTTGCCTTATGCCGTAATTCCCTCAGATGTCGTGCAATTATTGGACAGCGAAAACTTACTTGCCAACACCAACTATACACCCGCTGATAGCACCTTGCGCCAAGCGCAGTTAAACAAGGTCAAAGAGCAGCGCGAGCAATTGGGCTATCATAACAGCGCCAAGCAGACGTTGAATGAGATTAAATCTGCCCAATTGAATCCAACGTCGAGCATAGCAGCCGACGGACAAACCTTACTACCACGCCGTATTGCAGTGGCGGATAACAATCCAATAGACAGGCATCCGCTGCAAATGGGTTTTATCGGACTAGGGCAGCGTGGTGATAATAACTATATCGATTTGGGCGTGCGTGCAGGCTATCACGATACTCTTGATCGTCCGTCAGGATTTCCACAATTCTTTGATTTAGAAGGCGCGGCTGCGACTTTACGCCTCTATGATACCGATAATGATAAGGCCAATCAGCCAAGAAGCGTGGTTTTGCAAAATGTGACCTTGGTGCGTGGGCGTTCGTTTAATCCAGTTAATTCTGCCAAAAAAGGCAAAACGTGGGGCGCAAGTATTGAAGCTAACCGCGTGAACGACGGCTCGCAGCAAGATGGCAGCGATCATTTAGTCGGCAGTTTGGGCTATGAGACGGGTTGGTCGTGGGCGTTTGGCACACCTAACGCAGAGACAGGCGAGATGCCGCCACAGCTATGCTATACGTTTTTGGCAGGTACGGCGCAAGCAGGTCGCGGTATCAATAAAGGCTTTCGTCTTGGCGCAGGCATCAATGCCGGTTGCCGCTATCAGATTAACAATCAGTTACGTGCGCAGGCTGAATTGCAACTGCCATATTGGTATCATGGCAGCAGCGATGAGTCTAATGCCCGTGGTCATTATTGGCAGCCGATCTCAAGCTTAGGTTTGCAATACGATATCGACAAAAAACAAGCATTACGTATCAATGCCAACTATGAATGGCAAGATCGTATCGATGCCAAGGAAGACATACAGCTGTCGTATAGACGCTATTTTTAGGGTTAGCTATTAAATTATAAAAAACCTTCTTAGCCAGTCATTAGCATAGACAGCCATTAGAAACAGTTTTTAAATAAAGGATATATGATGAGTACGCAAAATTTACTGATTATTGGTCAAGGTGATATTGGTTTGCCGGTTACCAATAAACTGGCGCAGGACGGTTTAAACGTCACTGGGCTGGCACGTCGTGAGCGTCATCATTATGCTCTAGATGATAAAGCTAGCTTTCTACAAGCTGATGCATTAACGCTAACTGCAGAGCAGTTACAAGACTTTACGGCGTTGGCGATTATCGTCACTCCTGATGAGTATTCAACCAGCGGTTATCATGACAGTTACTTAGCCATTAACCAGCATTTGGCAACACTGGCCGACAAACTCACCAACCTTGCGCGCATTGTTTTTATTTCATCAACTGCTGTCTATGGTCAAGATAATGGCGAATGGATTGATGAAGACACCTCGCCTGTCACGCCAGAGCGTGAGGCATCGCAAGTGATATTGCAAGCAGAACAAACACTTCAACAAGGTTTTGGTGATAAAACCATCATCATTCGTCCAAGTGGTATTTACGGACGCGAGCGCCTTATGCGTCTGTGTAAAGCCAAAGAGAAACAAAAAGAGCCAGTGGCCGCCGCGCATTGGAGCAATCGTATTATGGATCGCGATTTGATTACTATTATCGCTAATGTCATGACTATAGACACGCCAAAACCCCTTTATATCGCCACGGATTATGCGCCAGTCACCACTTTTGAGCTAGGTAGCTGGTTAAGTGAGCAGATAAATGAAGTACCGCCTGTTATTGATAACGATAAAACGGCGGTAACGGGAAAACGCTTACACAGTAATATTCCGTTAGCTTGGCTAGATTATCCTGATTGGCAAGTAGGCTACCGAGATATTTTGCACTATCAAGATAAAGAGCAACATCAAGAGTAAAATGTCATTTTGAGTTGATTGATTTTATTTTACGACTTTTAAATATGTAAGCCTAGGGAAAATTCATGACCCAGCCTTCTACTTCTGATAACCGTTTATGCAGTGCTAACTTTATAGCAGAAAAGGATCAGCTTGCAGAAGGTCATGCTAAGCAATCCGCTGTTTTAGCAAATAGCCAGCAGCCTGCGATTGTACATCCTAATTTTGACCCAAAGCGTTTGCCATTGGACCCTGCACGGCCATTGACTGATATTCCAGAGCCTGCACGGCGCTTAAATAGTCAGCTGCGCCGCTTATATGGCAGCTCGACCCGTTTTTATCAGCCCAATACAGACAGCTTATCGAAATGGGCATTGATGGCTTCAGAAGCATTGGCTGAGCATTTATCACTGCTCAGTGCCGCCAGACTGGTTGAGCTGCCCGAGAGATTTTATCACAATCATAGCGAGCAGCCGTTATTAGCTTCATTAACAGACATGACTTTGCTTGATATGGCGGATATCCAACGCGTGCTGCAAACGTACCCAAAACTGACGCGTTATGGGTTTTTAGCTGCTGATATTATAAATGAAGACAATATTAATACTGATAGCGGACAGGCTAATAACCAGACTACTGATAATAATCATGTTAAGAAAGCTTTAGCATCAGAATCTCTGCGTGCGTTGATCAAACGTTATAATCCTGATGAGCTACTCAATAGCGTTTATGCTGATGACTGGCAAGTGATATTGCAGCCGCAGCAATTTGATAGCGGCGAGGGTAGTTTGGCGACTGACCTTATGGCGTGTAGCGTCGCCGTCCACGCTTTAAAGCAATGCGGTACGCGCAAAACGATTAACCACAGCTATAGCGCTGCGCAAATTTGTCAGCATCTGCGCAGCTACTTGCTCAGTCAGATTATTTTTGAGCCAACACAGCGTCATGCGTACCGCCAAGTACGTCTATTTACTGGCCATATTATCGTTGCTGCCTATCATTTGGGCTGGGACATACACGTCAATAGCGATGGTCAATGCTACTTTAATATCTCATCACGTTGTGGCTTATTGACGCGTTACGCGAATATGCAGGATTATGATATCAATGGTTGGTCAAGTTAAACCACCACGACTATAATGCGCTTCACAACTTTTTATTGTTTAACTTTCCATTTTCTTTTTGTTGATAGGAATGCCCTATGCTTAATGCCACAACGCCGAATAACCAACCTGCCAATAATGCGTCATTTTCATCGCATCAATTTATCCAATTGGCTTTAGATAATCAGGTCTTAAGATTTGGTGAGTTTGTCTTAAAATCTGGACGTATTAGTCCGTATTTTTTTAATGCCGGTTTGCTGGCGTCAGGTGAGATGTTATCGTTATTAGCGCGTGGTTATGCTGATGCCTTGGCTGAGCAGATGGCTGCACAAGGTTCAATGGCAAACGCTGGCGCAGATGAGCAAGAGCTGGTTATTTTTGGTGCCGCTTATAAAGGCATCCCATTTGTGGCGGCAACGGCGCAAGCATTATGGCTGCATCATGGTATCAACGCTAAATGGGGTTATAACCGCAAAGAAGCCAAAACTCATGGGGAAGGTGGTAGTTTGGTGGGCGCTGATGTTCAGGGCAAAGCAGTCTGGGTACTTGATGATGTGATTACCGCTGGTACGGCGATGCGTGAAGTGGTTGAAATTTTAGAGCAAGCGGGCGCAAGCGTTGCGGGTATTATTGTCGCCCTCGACCGTAAAGAAAAAGGTCTGGCAGAACATTCTGCTATTCAAGAGCTGGCTGCGACTTTAGAAGTACCAGTGCGTGCCCTTGTCGATATCGATGATTTAATCAGCTATTTAGCAGAAAGTAACCCCAATAAAGATGCGACCCAGCTTGCAAAAATGCAGCATTACCGCGCCCAGTACGGCGTATAATTTAGCGAAGTTTTTACTGTATTTTAGCTATGTAACAGCAATATTAGAGTGAAGTTTGAGTCATGTTGGCATGTCATTAATGTCCGTTTGAACGATTAATACTATTTTAAATAATTAATACTATAACGTAAGTGAGCCTTACCATGAGCCAAGAAAAGCAAAAGAAATCTTTAAACATACTCGTCATCATGGACCCAATCGAGCAGGTCAATTATAAAAAAGACACTAGCCTTGCGATGATGTGGTCGGCGCAAGATCGTGGGCACAGCCTTGGCTATTGTCAGATTCATGATTTATGGTTGGATCGAGGGCAGTTGATGGTGGATACCCAGCCGGTTACAGTCAAGCGTGACCCGAATGATTTTTATACCTTAGGGGATAAAACGACAGCGCCGGTCAGCGACTATGATGTAATCTTGATGCGTAAAGATCCGCCGTTTGATATGCGTTTTATTTATGCTACTTACATGCTTGACCATGCCAAAGCCGCAGGCGTACTGGTGGCGAACGACCCGCAAGCGATACGTGATTGTAATGAAAAGCTGTTTGCTACCTGGTTTAGCGACTATATGAGCCCAACGATTGTGACCAGTAAACAGGCACATATTCGCAAATTTATTACTGAGCAGCAAGACGTTATCGTCAAGCCATTAGATGGTATGGGTGGCACTGGTATTTTCCGTTTGACTGCTGACAGTCCAAATATCGGCGTGACGCTTGAGATTTTAACCGAGCTTGAGACGCTACCAATCATGGCGCAGCGTTATTTACCGGAAATCAAAGAAGGCGATAAGCGCGTGCTAATCGTCGATGGCGAAGTGGTCGGTTATAGCTTGGCACGTATTCCGGTGAAAGGCGAGACGCGCGGTAATCTTGCGGCAGGTGGTAGTGGTGTTGCGATGCCGCTCACTGATATCGAACGCCAAGTGGCAGAAGTAGTTGCACCGATTGTGAAAGAAAAAGGGCTGATGTTCGTCGGCTTAGACTTAATCGGTGGCCGTATTACTGAGATTAATGTCACCAGTCCAACCTGTGTGCGTGAGATTGATGATCAATGCGGTACGGATATTGCGACTGATTTTATTATCGCTATCGAGAAAAAGCTGGCCGTTTAAATAAAGCAGTTTTTGCAACGGAATAAAGATCAACTTATATTCATAATTCATCTTAATTGTTTGTCATAATTTTATATGATAAAACAGTATTATCGATAAATAGGATGATACTGCGCGTTTTATAAAATTTTTATAACACAAGGACGTACTATGAACACATTTGCAAAATCACTTTTACTTACTGTAGGCTTAGCGTTTGGTTTTAGTGCTAGCGCGGCTGACCAGCTTAACAATACTAAGTGAACCACTTACAATGATAATGGCACGCCCGATGCGGTGCTAAGATTTTCTGAAAGCAATGGTAAGCTTTCAGCGAAAATCGTTGAAATTTTGGACCCTCGTGCTAAAGACAAAAAAGTCTGTGATAAATGCAAAGGTAAGTTCAAAAACAAACCTTTGACCGGAGCGACCGTATTGTGGGATTTAGAGCCGGACGCTAATGATCCTAATAAGTATGTTAATGGCAGCGGTATCGAGCCAGAGACTGGCAGAACCTTCTCTGGAAAAGCAGAATTACAAGGTGATACGTTGAAGCTACGAGGCTATAAAGGTATCTCGTTAATTGGTAAAACTCGTGTTTTAAAACGCCGTTAATCATTGCTGTTTTAATATTCACTCTTATTAAGACGATAAATTCAATAAAGCCAAGCCGCGATTGCTCACGGCTTGGATTTTTATTATTCACGCTGCATAAAATGCTGTCTATCAGGCAGCGATTTACACTATACTATGCGGGCTTTTATAGGCTCATTTTGGTTCGATATATAATGCAGTCAAAAGATAATAAGTCTTTCATATAAATAAAGAAAAGATAGGCAGGCGTTCATGAAAACACCGCATATATTAATGATGGCAGCTGGTACAGGCGGGCATGTATTTCCAGCGCTGGCGGTTAGCGAAGAGTTGACCAAGCGCGGCGCTGTTATTCACTGGCTTGGTACGCCAAATGGCATGGAAAATGGCTTGGTTGCACCAACTGGCTATCCTTTTCATGCGATTGATATGCAAGGGTTGCGCGGTAAAGGATTGGGACGCTTGCTGAAGCTACCCGTTACTTTATTTTCAGCGACGATGGCGGCGATTAAAGTCATTCGTGGCAATCAGATTGATGTGGTTGTTGGTTTTGGTGGTTACGTTACCGCGCCCGGCGGTATTGCCGCGCGTTTGACCAAGAAGCCGCTGATTATCCATGAACAAAATGCCATTGCAGGTATGAGCAATCGTTATTTGGCCAAGATGGCGACCAAGGTATTGCAAGCGTTTGAAAATACCTTTGCCAATAGCCAGCTAGATAGCAAGATAGAAACGGTGGGCAATCCGGTGCGCAATGCCATTAGCGGTGTTGCCGAACCCAGTGTGCGTTACGATGTGAATGACAGCTCGCCGCTTAAATTGCTGGTGGTGGGTGGTTCGCTCGGTGCGCAAGTGTTAAATGAGACGCTACCCAAAGCACTGGCATTGATTGACCGTCCGTTTGAGGTACGTCATCAATGTGGACGCAATAACGAGACCGCCACGCAAGCGGCATATGATAGTGAAGATTTAAGCGCCCATCAATTTACCGTACAGCCATTTATTGATGATATGGCAGCAGCTTACAATTGGGCCGATATCGTGGTTTGTCGAGCCGGTGCGTTGACAGTAACTGAAATTCAAAATGTTGGTATAGCGGCAATATTTGTACCGCTACCAAGTGCGGTTGATGACCATCAGACGGCAAACGCGCGTACCTTGACCTTGCATAAAGCGGGGATTTTGCTGCCACAAAGCGAGCTGACTCCAAAACGCTTGAGTAATGAGCTGGCCATGCTAGATAGGCGAGCTTGTTTAGAGATGGCAGAAAAAGGACATGCGCTTGCCAACCGTCATGCCTGCCAACAGGTAGCCGATATTATCTGGCAAGCTGTATAAAATCTAATTCTATTACCTATTATTAACCAAATTTGTTTGTCTACAATAAAGAGAAAACCCTATGCCAACCTCTGTTAAAGCCTTAACTAAGCGTTTGATTGAAATACCAGAAATGCGCCGTATTCAGCATTTGCATTTTGTCGGTATTGGTGGCTCGGGGATGTGTGGTATCGCTGAGGTCATGAATAACCAAGGTTATAAGGTCAGTGGTTCTGATATCGCAGAGAGCCTAGTCACTAAACGTTTAGAGCAGATTGGTATTGATATCGCGATTGGTCATGATTCCAAGAATATCGCCAATGCCGATGTGATCGTCGTATCGTCTGCCATCGACCGTAGTAACCCTGAAGTCAAAGCGGCGCTTGAAGCGCGTCTGCCCGTGGTACGCCGTGCTGATATGCTCGGTGAATTGATGCGTTATCGTCATGGTATCGCCGTTGCTGGCGCACATGGTAAAACCACCACCACCAGTCTGCTGACCACCATGATGGCGGAAGGTAAGCTTGATCCTACTTATGTGATTGGCGGTAAATTAAATGCTTCGGGTAAAAATGCCGCCCTCGGCAGCAGTCGTTTTTTGATTGCCGAAGCCGATGAATCTGATGCGTCCTTCTTATCTTTGCATCCGATGGCGGCGATTGTCACCAATATCGATCAAGACCATATGGAAACCTATGGCAATAGTTTTGATAAATTAAAAGCCGCTTATATCCAGTTTTTACAAAACATGCCGTTTTATGGCTTGGCGGTGGTGTGCGGTGACGACCCTGAATTATATGCCATGATTGATGATATTGGGCGTCCGGTATTAACCTTTGGTCTTGAACCTTTTAACGATGTACAAGCCATTGATTTGGTTAGCGAAGGTACAAAAACCCACTTTACTGTCTTGCGCCGTGACCGTGAGCCATTGCGTCTGACCTTGAATATTCCGGGCGTACACAATGTTTATAATGCGCTGGCTGCTATTACCATGGCAACCGATGAAGGCGTAGATGACGAGGCGATTAAGCGTGCCTTGCAGAAGTTTGAAGGCGTCGGGCGTCGCTTTGAGCAGCATGCGTCCGTAGAGATAGATGAGGGTAATGTTCTGCTGATTGATGACTACGGTCATCACCCAAGAGAAGTCGATGCGACCATTAAAGCGGCTCGTCAAAGCTTCCCTGAGCGCCGTTTAGTGATGATGTTCCAGCCACATCGTTATAGCCGTACGCGTGATTGTTTCGATGATTTTGTCGAAGTGCTCTCAAGCGTCGATGAATTATTGTTATTGGACGTTTATCCGGCTGGTGAAAGCCCGATTGCTGGTGCCGATACCAAAGCTTTGGCACGTAGTATCCGTTTGCGCGGTGCCGTTGAACCGACGATTATCGATAAAGCTAATATCGCACCGGTAATGCAGCGATTACTAAAAGCAGGTGACATGCTCATTACCCAAGGTGCGGGTAATGTTGGGCAAATAGCGATCGAATTGGCCGCCAATAATTTATATATCAAATAAGCCGCAAAAGAATTTTAGGAACGAGACCCATGACTATTCAAAACCCAGAAAACAATAAACCAGAACAAAATAAGCAAGAAAATGAAAATAACATTGATAAACGCATTGATCAAAGTATTAATGCAGACGCTAAAACCACGATTACCAATCCAGAACCGGCATTGGCAGCGGCGGCACAAGCAGAGCAAGATAAGATTGAAGGTGAGCAGCCAAAATCTAACACTGTTCCTAGTATGGCAAGCAGTAAAGTCAAAGACGCCAGTCAGTTTGGTAAAGTTGCCGTCATTTGCGGCGGCAGTAGCAATGAACGCAGTGTCTCTTTAGATAGTGGCGCAGCAGTCTTACAAGCGCTGCAAAACCAAGGCGTTGATGCGACTCATTTTGATCCTAAGGAGCAAGATATTACGGAACTTCGTCAGTACGATCGCGTCTTTAACGTTCTGCATGGTCGCGGCGGCGAAGATGGCTTATTACAGGGCGTGCTGCAATGGTTTAATATTCCACAGACCGGTTCAGGTATTTTGGCATCAGCACTCGGTATGGATAAAGTACGTACTAAGCAGCTGTGGCAAGGCTGCGGTTTATCGACTGCGCCATTCTCATTGCTAACCGCTGATACCGACTGGCAGCAAGTGGTTAATATGTTGGGTCTACCGCTGATTATCAAGCCAGTCCATGAAGGCTCCAGTATTGGTATGACCAAGGTTAATAACCTCGATGAGCTACCTGCTGCTTATGCAACCGCCGTACAGTGCGGCGATGTGGTCATGGCTGAGCGCTGGATTACTGGTCGCGAATTTACCATTGTTATCATCGATGATGAAGCTTATCCGGTTATTCGCCTCGAGCCTGCCGATATTACCAACTTCTATGATTTTGAAGCCAAATACAATCGTAACGATACTAGCTATTATATTCCTTGCGGTCTAAGCGCCGCTGATGAAAAACACTTGCAAGCGTTAAGCTTGGCGGCATTCCGCGCCGTCGATGCTAAAGGTTGGGGACGTATTGATGCGATGCAAGACAAAGCGGGCAATTTCTGGCTACTTGAGATTAATACCGTGCCGGGTATGACCAGTCATAGCTTGGTACCCATGGCGGCCAAAGCTCGCGGCATGGATTTTGACAGCTTATGCTGGCATATCCTAGCGCAAACCCTATAAATATCTAACGTAAAATAGCTTGTTTTGTTTTAGTCAAAACCTAACTTTAACAGTATTTTAATGACTATAAATAATCTTTCTAAACACACGCAAATGTATCGCTAGCCCTGCTATAACACAGCTTCGTGTAAACTTGTGTAAATTCGTTGTTCGTAGTAGGGGATAGGCTATTGTTTAAACGTAAAATACGTTAATATTGTAATTATTGGTCTATATTAGTGATATTTATGGTTATTTATGCAGCTTTCTCTTAAGTTATTCATTAAATAAGAAAAATGTTACGTTTTAATCCCTATAACTGCACTTTATACGCCGTTTTAAACAAATAAATTGATAACATGTCAGTTTCATCGATCGCTGCGAATGTTCAGCAGATTCACCTTTAATAAAAGCACTATTGGCATTATGCAAATAGTTTTAGGCAAAAATAGGGACGAAGTTTATTATGGCTCAAACTGTCAATGACGTCGCTGACTTGATGAGTGATAAGAGCCGTCGCCCGACCTCTAACTTTCAGGTACCGACTGCGTTAAGATATTTCTTTACGGTACTGGTGTTAGGTTTGCTTGTGCTGATATTAATCATGGGTGGTAAAGCATTACGCGACGCACCGCCGGCTGCTATTCACGTCGATGATCGAGATTTGACAGTTGCGCAGTATCAAGCGTTACAGCAAGTCATGAACCAACAGAGTGTCAGCAGTTTTTTCACTTCTGACTTGCAAGCGCTAAGAGATATTAGTACTGGCTTAGCTTGGGTTGACCAAGTGAGCGTTAGTCGTGATTGGCAGCGCGGTATTGTCATTAAAGCCTTACCAAAACAGGCAGTGGCAAATTTCGGTACCGAGCGTCTGGTTGATGCAAAAGGCGCCGTCTTCGTTCCTGCGGATAGTCGAGAGTTAACGCAAGAGAAATTTGCGACGTTGCAAGGCGATATAGCGCAAGCGCCCGTTATTATGCAACAAATGCAGCAAGTAAATGATTGGTATGCGCCGCTTGGTATGCAAGTTGAAGATATCATCTTGTCACCAAGAATGACTTGGCTGATTCGCTTTGATAATGGTCAACGTGTCATCGTTGATAATGAGAACACCGCGCAAAAGCTATTGAATTTAAGTCAGTTACTTGGCAATCAATTAAGCAATCGCCGCGATGAAATACAATCCGTCGATCTTCGTTACAAAAATGGATTTACTATCGCATGGAATCTGGCGCCGCCAAAAACTACTGAAACACCACAGTAGAAAAATCCATCGTAGAAGAATAAAACATTAAGAAAGCAGTCAAAACCTTATATTTGTCTGCTTTCTTGATATGAAAAGTTAACATATAATATCACCGCGTGTTGATAGCGCTTTTTAATGATTTAATGGGGACGTCATTTGGTCTCCTGTTTAGCGATAATTTGTCTGGTACCATGAAAAATACTGAAAATCTGGTTGTTGTCCATCTAAGTGCCACGGCAGTCTATGTCGTCATCGGCAGCGTTGTCTCTGCAAAAGACATTCGTATTATGGGTGTGGGGCAAGTTAAAAATAGTGACTTTTATCAAGGTCAAATAAAGCATCGTGAACGCTTGCAAGGTGCTATTAGACAAGCTATCCAAGAGGCAGAAGACACTGCTAATTGCCGTGTACATAGCGTTTGGTTGACTATGGCGACCCCTGAGCTGTTAAGTAAAAACAGTGCCGGTAATGTCAAGGTAGAAGACGAAGTCGTCCGTGCCAAAGACATGGTACAAGCGCTGTCAAACGCCAAGTCACAAGACTTGTCGCCTGACTATTATTTGATGCATTGTTGCCAGCAAGGCATTTATATCGACAATCAGGAATTTATGGTTGATGATGCTATTGATATGGTTGCGCACAATATCAGCGTGATGTATCACATGATGATGATGCCAGTATCTAGCCGTCAAAATATCCAAAAACTACTACAAAGCTGTGACGTCGGTATCGACCATATCGTTTTTGATGCAGTGACCAGCGCTGAATATAGTTTGATGCCTGATGAGCGCCAGCAAGGGGTTTGCTTGGTTGATATCGGTGCGAGTACCACCAGTATTTGTGTCTATAAAGAAAATAAGCTGATTTTTACCCATTGTATTGCCACTGGCAGCCATGAAGTGACGATGGATATTTCAGCCGATGTTGGTATCTCTATGATAGAGGCAGAAAGGCTTAAAAAAACGCATGGTACTGTCGATATCAATAGCGTCGATCCTAGCTCATTCTTCCTCTTTAAGCCGCAAGGATCGGGCGATGAGATTAACATCGGTACTTATAATTTAGCGCGCATTATCGAAGCGCGTTATGAGCAAATATTCACCGAAGTGGTTCGCCAATTACATGACGCCGACTTGTTAGGTTATATTGATAAAGGGCTTGTGCTCTCAGGCGGTGGCAGTGCTATTAAAGGTATGATACCTTTTGCTAAAAAGCTGTTAAGAATGCCTGTAGTATTGACCAATACCCATCCGGCTATTAGTGCTTATAATCATTTTGATAATGATGAGTCCTTTAAGCAGCTGAATATGCAGGTCAATGATCGCGCTTATCAAACGGCATTTGGTACACTACTATATAGTCAAAGCGAGCAGTTTCGCCGTAGTGAAAAAAGTGAACCGGAAGCGATTCAAAAAAATCGTGTCACGGGCGTTTTTCAAAGTGCCGGGCAACGTTTTGCCAGTGTACTTAAAAAGATATTATAATCCTGCTGCACTTTTACTGAGATTAAGCAGTTAACAGCATGCCGCAGTATTATAGGCAAGCATATTTAAAGCAACACCCTGTACAATAACGTCATATATTGGCTAAGCACAACTATTTAAGCCTTTGCCGTGTTTTATTTAAATACCTTTATATATAGTAAGTCGATAGCGCGCCATATGAGTGTGTTACCACGTATCGACCCATCACGCTATCTGCAACTGGAGAAACCTTTTTATGTCAAAATACACCATGCCAGATGATAATCAGCTTCAAAATAACGGCCAGGCAAGCTTCACTGTATTCGGTGTGGGCGGCGGCGGCGGTAATGCGGTTGAGCATATGGTACAACAAGGGATTAGAGGTGTAACGTTTGTCTGTGCCAATACGGATAAACAAGCGCTCGATCGTCTCACCGCGCCGCATAAATTGCAGCTTGGCGCTAAAACCAACCGTGGTTTAGGTGCAGGAGCAAACCCAGAAGTGGGTCGTGAAGCTGCAGAAAGCGATGAAGAAGCGATTCGAGCCTTACTTGAGCACTCAGACATGGTCTTTATCACCGCCGGAATGGGTGGTGGTACAGGTACCGGTGCAGCACCCGTCGTAGCACGTATTGCTAAAGAAATGGAAGTGTTGACCGTCGCGGTTGTTACGACACCATTTAAGTTTGAAGGCGGCAAACGTATCAAGGCTGCTAAGGCCGGTATCGAGCAGCTGACCAATTTCGTTGACTCTATCATTACCATTCCAAATGACAAGCTCATGAGTGTGTATGGCAACATCTCTATGCAAGATGCTTTCAAAAAAGCAGATGATGTATTGTTGCATGCGGTTCAAGGTATTGCAGAAACTATCGCCAGCGAAGGTATGATTAATATTGACTTTAACGATATCCGCACTGCGATGACTGCTAAAGGTCATGCAATGATGGGTATCGGTCGCGCTAGCGGCGATGATCGTGCGCGTCAAGCGACCGAAAAAGCCATTAGATCACCATTGCTTGATGATTTACGTTTAGAAAATGCTAAAGGTCTGCTAGTTAACGTGATTTCATCTGAATCTTTATCATTAGATGAAATGAGCAAAATCAGTGTTATCGTTGAAGAAATCACTGATATCGATGATGCGCATATTTTCTACGGTTCAGTTATCGACGAAAAAATGGGTGATGATTTGCATGTGACTGTGATTGCAACTGGTCTGACTTTAGATGAAAATGCGGGCGAAGAGCCTGAAGTCGTAGAGCAGCCTGTACCATCGGTAAACAGCACGCAACCTGTTGACCCAAATTTGCATACCAGTGCGCTAAACAGTCAAAAGCAGTCTCAGGCTCAATATCAAGAAAGTCCGATTCGCTCAAATGCAACTCAAGAGCAGCCTAAAACTAAAACCAACAGTATTCAAGACTATCTTAAGCGCCAACAGAATAAATAATCCTTAAAATGAATGGTTATTTTAGATAGTATGAATAAAAAGAGCCAGTATTTCGATACTGGCTTTTTTGTGCCTATTTTTCAAATTCGCTTCAAAACTTTAATTTTTTTACTTATAAACTGGCTATTTATAAAATTATAATCTGTAGAGTTAGATGTTAGTAAGCTTTTAAGCATTGATTGCTCAAAGATTGAGCATTTATTGCCTGATAAAAATTAACGTTAAGATGATTACGATAAGTGTTATCAATCAAAGAGATAAGCAAATTAACGCTTTTTAGCGCTAGCGAAATAGGGGTGGGTAATGCTACACTATGGCAATTGTAACAAAATATGTGAGAAGACAGCCATGAACCAACGAACCATAAAAACAGCAATAGCCGTTACAGGTACTGGTCTTCATA
This sequence comes from Psychrobacter immobilis, assembly GCF_904846285.1. GTDB lineage: Bacteria > Pseudomonadota > Gammaproteobacteria > Pseudomonadales > Moraxellaceae > Psychrobacter > Psychrobacter immobilis_D. Next base: position 136,604 of record NZ_CAJHAD010000002.1, read on the forward strand.
GTGGTCAACCTGTTGACTTAGAGTTTCATCCACAACCTATTAATACTGGCATCGTTTTTGAACGTTCTGATATTGCCGGTAGTAATCCTATTCCTGCTAGTGCCTTTTTGGTACAAGATACCATGATGTCATCGAACCTAGTCTTCGGTGGCACGCGTGTCGGCACGGTCGAGCATTTGCTCAGTGCGGTCGCAGGTCTTGGCGTTGATAATCTATTGATTCGCGTGTCGGCGTCAGAGATACCGATTATGGATGGTAGTGCAGCGCCGTTTGTGGGTTTACTGCTCCAAGCCGGATTTTGCGAACAAGAAGCGGCAAAGCGCTTTATTAAGATTGTGCGTCCGGTACGCGTGAAAGTTGACGATAAATGGGCAGAGCTGCGTCCTTATGACGGCTTCGAGTTAAACTTCGAGATTGATTTTGACCATCCTGCCATTGATAAAGACTTTCAGCATGCACAGTTGCAGTTTTCAACCCAAAACTTCATTGAGCAATTGAGCTCAGCGCGTACTTTTGGCTTCTTACGTGATATCGAAGCCTTACGCCAGAATAACTTAGCGTTAGGCGGTAGCATGGACAATGCGATTGTTATTGATGATGCCAGCGTTCTTAATGAAGAAGGCTTACGCTTTAATGATGAATTTGTACGTCATAAAATTCTAGATGCACTAGGTGATTTATATCTGATTGGTTATCCCATTTTAGGTCGTTTTAATGCTTATAAATCTGGTCACGCGCTCAATAATATGTTGGTGCGGGAGATACTATCAGACCCTAGTAACTTTGGAATTGTAACTTTTGATGACAATGTAAGCTGTCCTATCGAATATTTACCTTTGAATAGTATAACCGTTGAAGGATGAATACAGGAATATACACGAAGTATCGAAACATTTACGCAATATTACATAAAATGGTTATAAGTAAGGCTTAATAATATTCGTTTAAATAGATATTTTCTTTTTCATTTTACGAATAACCTGCTTCAGGGTAGGTAAAATAATAGATGTGGGAAATAAAAAAATCAGCGCTCGGTGATGTTCACATTGTGAATGGCACTGAGCGCTGATTTTTTCTATGGGAGAAATTACAAAAACGCAGCTTTAGCAGGGTTAACTATGGGTTTAATTTACATAACTTTACAAAGTAAACTACGCTATTTTAGGAATTAATCAAGCGTAAAAGCGCCTTTTTGAGATTTTTATCAGTGGTGACATGCTCTGCGGCCTGTGATATAGTCCGCTTTGTGTTTTGGCTAAGAGCCTGATTTCCATGGGCTTTAAGAGGCTTTGGTAGAGATGCTGACAAGGCTTGTGATGATTTGGAATAATCATTATGAGCAGAATTTTTGGCTACTACGACGCGAATTTGCTTGAGTTGTTTAAATGTAATTGACTGCTCCGTTAGTACCTGCAAATAAGCGCTCTGTAAATAGCGAATGTGATTGGCAGCAGTCATCGAGCCCACACTGAGTATGAGTTGCTCAGAGGTTAAGCCCACGACCCAGCAGTTATTGAGGATTTCATCAGGTAGACAATCTACCAAAAGCTCTTTTACCTCGGTCGTTGCTTGTAGATATAAACGCATATTGTCAGCAAGTGTTTGAGGTAGCGCGTTGCCAGCAAAAGCTTGATGATCAATCAGTTTAGCAAGGCGGTTAGGTTGTTTTTTTGACATCGTAAGCACTCATCTAATAGGTGAAAAAATCGATATTCATCATAAACAGCGAGCTTTTGTACTAAGGATTTTATCATGTTTATTTCATGGTTATCTTCCCCAAATTAATTCATGCTTTGTCACGGACGGCGAGCAATCCTGTATTCACAATAGGTAGTAAATTTATGAAACAAGCTTTATTAATTTTGTCAGTATTGGGAATGGGTATAGCGCAGACGAGTGGTGCTGTCGAAACAACCTTTCAACCAAATAATACCTTGAGTCATACCATCACAAATATCTCTACTTCTGCGAACTACGGTTCAAGTCGCAATATTTATAGCACTAATAGCGGTGCTTATGTTTCAAGCAATGATGAAATCAGTCAAGCGATTGATAATCTCAGTGCCCATGCCAAGCAAAAAGAATATAAGCTTGCTTCGCTAACCAATCGTTTGTCTTATGAGCAGCGTCAGCAGCAAGCAAGCTCAGTGCCAGATCGTTATTCTGCTCCTGCCATTGCTGCAGCCAATGCTGCACGCGTCGCGCTTTCAAGCAGCTCTGGTTACTGTGCGCGTTATGTACGTAAAGCACTACAATCAGCGGGTTATGAATTTACGCCTAACCCATCAGCTTATCAGTATGCCTCTCGTGGCACACTCGCCCAAGCTGGCTTTGCTAAAATCAGTAACAATATACAGCCACAAGTTGGTGATGTCGTTGTCTATGATCGCAGCTCAAAGCATCCACATGGTCATATCCAGATTTTTGATGGCAATGGTTGGGTCTCTGACTTCCGTCAAAGCAGTATTAGCCCCTACAGCGGTGTTTATAATTATACAACCTGGCGCGATTCTCAATATGTTGACGATGCCTCTAACCGTGGTATCTACCTTGCCATGGCTGACTAATAAGCAAGCGTTAAGTAATTATCGCAAGTTTTAGAATGAAATGTTTTCTCCGAACCCAGTAATGCTCTTGATGACATTACTGGTTTTTTTTGCTTTGTGTAATTTAATAACTATTTAAATTAGCCATGTATATAAACAGGCTACTTAGCCAGCGCCGCTTGCTTATCAAATACTGACCAATAATGCAGATTATGAAAATCCGGCGGGAAAGCGTGTTTGGGTGCAAAATATAATGCCGTTGTACCAAATGTCGTTGAAAAACTCAAAATCACACAAGGATGAATGTAATCAATGCCAGTATCATTAATAACCTCCTTTTTATTATGAATCTGACTTAAGGACAAACTAAAGCTGCGTTCATAAAGATAAGTTTTAGTGGTGGTAATATTAGGTGTTAATGAGTCGCTAAAAGGTTTGATTGTCTCTGACAAGGGGTTCTGCTTTAGGTTGGCAGTGCCATTACTTGCAATTACATTACTCGCAACGCAATGACTGGCTGTCCAATTAATAAACGCGCGTGTTTGCCCGTCAGCTTGTAAAAGCGGTGTTGGCGGCAATGTCGCAGGGTTACGATAGCTTTTAAACTGATAAAGCGCATAACGACCGTCAGGATTGGCATTAATTTCAATATAAGGGCTAGTTTTATTACCATCTATTGAATCAATACCCATTTCATTAGTGTTATTTATCGAAGCAGTGCTATCTATTAACGTCCCTGCTAAAAAGCATTCAAGGCAAGTCTGCTCCCATAAATAATCTACAAAGCCTACTTGCGCAGGTTGCCATATTGGCCAATCTAATTGCGCCGCTAATGATTTAAGTGGCAGTGTTACGCGATAATCAAGCTGTAACTGCCACTCTGGCTGCTCAGTGCTTTGGGCTATCTGTTCTGTTTGTGTTCTCTTTGCTGTTTGAACTAAGGTTACGATGACTTCTACCTGAATGCTTTGTAAATCCTCTATCGTCACGCCAAGCTGTTTAGCATCAGCAGCTAAGGTATCCGTTGCTAGGTATAAGTTAAAATTTTGGCTCATAAGTTAATAATATCCGCAGTTTAATAGCAATTAAGAATGAACCTTAAGCAGTAAAGGGTAAGTAGATAACATAAAAGCCGCGAGCAAATGCTGCGCGGCTTTTATAGGTTATCTGAGCTGTTTATTTATATACTAAATCAGTCAGGTAAGATAAAACATAAGCTAAGCTTTAACTAACAAATTACTGCGCGTGACGAGCAAGATTTGATAGTTTAGGATTGGCATGTGGGTTTTTACGCAGTAACAGCGCCATACGACCAATTGAATGTACCAAAGAGGCATTAGCGGCGGTGGCAAGCTGAGCGCCGATGACATCGCGCTCTTCTTTAGTGCCAGCCGGTAGTTTTACTTTAATAAGCTCATGATCTGACAAAGCACGATCGATTTCTTCAGTGATGCTTGGGGTAATACCTTTGTTGCCAATCATAACGATAGGTTTAAGGTCATGACCAATGCCTTTTAGGCGTTTAATGGTAGCGTTATCGAGTTGCATAGAATTCCTAGATGTTGATAAAAATAAAAGATGGTGCTATTGAGAGCAGATAATGACCATTATAGATAATCTGTGGTCATCTTGCATGAGATCAGCAGGATTTTGCACGATTTTACATGATGAAAATGTTAAACTGAAAGTATGACTACATTATAAACGCTACGGTCTTATAAAGCAGTGTTTTAACCAAGAGAATTTGACCGTGAAAGGTTACAAGGTGCATTTAAGACTTTATTGCTAATTTAGTTAAAGAACTTAAGTATCTAGCAATAGCCATGTTGTAGCTAACTTTTTTATAAATAGACGGATATTGAACCCTCATAGATAACCACTTTATAAATCGCTATCGATGTTTTGCAAAGTAATAGGAGCATTAATTTTGGTCACGCGTATTGAGAATAAAAAATTGTCAAAAAGCAGTAGTGCTTGGATGAAAGAGCACATTGACGATCCTTATGTGAAAAAAGCCCAAATAGATGGCTACCGTGCCCGTGCTGCTTATAAATTGCTTGAGATTAATGAGAGGACCAATCTCATCAAAAAAGGCATGACCGTCGTCGACTTGGGCAGTGCGCCAGGTAGTTGGTCGCAAGTTGCAGGTAAGTTGGTTGGCGAAAAAGGTGTGTTGATTGCGTCGGATATTTTACCCATGGATACGTTGCCTGACGTCACCTTTATTCAAGGCGACTTTCGCGAGGCAGAAGTGTTTGACCGTATTATGGCAGAAGTAGGTGATAGACAGGTGGATGTGGTGCTATCTGATATGGCACCCAATACCGCTGGCAATAGTGCCATCGATCAGCCGCGTATGATGTACTTATGTGAGCTAGCAGTCGATTTCGCGCTCGCAACCTTACCAGAAGGTGGCGCGCTTATTATGAAAGTGTTTCAAGGTGAGGGTACGCAAGAATTACGCAAGCAGATGCAAGCTGATTTTAGTAAAATTCGTAGTATCAAGCCTGGCGCTTCACGGCCACGTTCAAAAGAGATGTTTTGGATTGCCATAAAGTAATTGTTATTAAACAATACTCACTAAAATCATCAAATTAAAAGCGCTACAATCGTTAACTGAATAATAGCGAGTTCAGCTTGAATTATTCAGGTTAGCACCACATATCATGATATATTAACTTTGTTTGAAACCTATTTTTAAATGATTGTTTAAGTGGTTTTTTTAAGCACTTATGTTTTTAGCAAAGTCGTCTGACCGTAAGCGCCTCATAAACTCGGTTATTCATTGTTATTGTGTCATTTATCTTTTTTTTCTTAAAAATGATAATTTGATAATAGCCCTTGAATAGCGAGATATACGTTTATATATAGACGTCACGTGTTGAGTAAACACACCAATAAGTAAGGGATGGGAATAACTAGTGAGCGACATGGTAAAAAATACCTTATTGTGGCTGGTGGTAATCGGCGTTTTAGTGCTGGTGTTTAGCGGCTTTGATAAATCATCTGAGCCCGATAGCCTTAACTACTCTGAGTTTGTGACCGCAGTGTCAGAAAACCAAGTGGCCAGTGTTGAAATCGATGGCGAGCAAATCACCGGCGAAAAGAAAAATGGCTCAGCATTTGAGACCATTAGACCAGCTGTGTCTGATGAGCAGCTGATGCCGCTCTTGCGCGAGAATCAAGTGGAAGTGCAAGGTACAGCGCCTAAACGTCAAAGTGTCTTGATGCAACTATTGATAGCCAGTTTCCCAATTTTATTGATTATTGGTCTGTTCCTATTCTTTATGCGTAATATGCAAGGCGGTGCTGGTGGTAAAGGCGGTGGTCCGATGAGCTTTGGTAAATCAAAAGCCAAAATGCTGACTGAAGACCAAATCAAGGTTAACTTTGATGACGTTGCTGGCTGTGAAGAAGCCAAAGAAGAGGTCGTCGAAGTCGTAGAGTTCTTACGAGATCCTGATAAATTTACCAAGCTTGGGGCGACAATTCCACGCGGTATTTTGATGGTCGGTCCTCCAGGTACGGGTAAGACGCTACTAGCAAGAGCCATCGCTGGTGAAGCCAAAGTACCGTTCTTCTCTATTTCAGGTTCTGATTTCGTTGAGATGTTCGTCGGTGTCGGTGCCTCACGTGTGCGTGATATGTTCGAGCAAGCGAAGAAAAGTGCGCCTTGTATTATCTTTATTGATGAGATTGATGCGGTTGGTCGTCATCGTGGCTCTGGTATGGGCGGCGGTAATGATGAGCGCGAGCAAACGCTGAACCAATTGTTGGTTGAGATGGATGGTTTTGAAGGCAACGAAGGCGTTATCGTCATTGCTGCGACTAACCGTGCTGACGTTCTAGATAAAGCACTATTGCGTCCGGGTCGTTTTGACCGTCAAGTGCAAGTAGGTCTACCAGATATTAAAGGTCGCGAACAAATCCTGAAAGTACATTTACGCAAATTACCGAACACCATCGGTGTTGATGCTCATGCATTAGCGCGTGGTACCCCCGGGTTTAGTGGTGCGCAGCTCGCCAACCTTGTGAACGAAGCGGCGTTATTTGCCGCACGTCGTAACAAGCGCAGCGTTGATATGAATGACTTTGAAGATGCAAAAGACAAGCTTTATATGGGTCCTGAGCGTAAATCAATGGTCATCCGTGAAGAAGAACGCCGTGCAACAGCCTATCATGAGGCTGGTCATGCCTTGGTCGCTGAGCTGCTACCGGGCACTGATCCTGTGCATAAAGTCACCATTATGCCGCGTGGTTTTGCCCTTGGAGTTACTTGGCAGCTGCCTGAGCACGACCAAACCAGTATGTACAAATCAAAAATGCTCAGTGATATTGCGATTTTGTTTGGTGGTCGTATTGCGGAAGAAGTATTTATCAATCAAATGTCAACGGGTGCCTCAAACGACTTTGAACGTGCAACCAAAATGGCACGAGCCATGGTGACCAAATATGGTATGTCAGAAGCGCTAGGTATCATGGTCTATGAAGATGATGATAGCTCACAAGGTTACTTTGGTGGCGGGGGTCGTACGATCTCAGAAGCGACGCAGCAAAAAGTCGACGAAGAAGTGCGCCGTATGTTGGAAGAGCAATATGATATCGCGCGCGAATTGATTGAAGGCAATCAAGAAAAAATACATGCGATGGTAGATGCTTTGATGAAATGGGAAACCATTGACCGTGATCAATTGCAGGATATCCTAGCAGGTGAGGAGCCTCGTCCGCCTAGAGTCTATCAGCATAATGAAGTAAATTTATCAAAAAATGATATTAAAACAGTGAATTCAACACCGCCGCCATTACCAGCGATGTAGTTTCAAGTATATTAATATCCCATTTATTAACGATAGAAAAAGCTCTTTTTGACAAAGGGCTTTTTTGTTGCCACTATTTTATGAAGGCTTTAGAAGAGTATAAGATTTGCTGCTATTATAGACAGTGATAATTACCACTAAAACGATTTTTATCAATTGAATTGATAATGGATAAGTTATGTCATTATTTCAAGTATTGCCTACTTATGCGGTGACGAGTCGCGATAAAACTTTAGATTTATCGCAGCCGCATATTATGGGTATTTTAAATGTCACACCAGATTCCTTTTCTGACGGTGGTCAGTTTAATGCTATCGATAGCGCACTTGCTCATGCTAAAGAGATGATTGCCGCAGGGGCAACCATTATCGATATCGGCGGTGAATCTACCCGTCCCAATGCGGACGCTGTCGCCCCTACTGAAGAGAGACAGAGGGTCATTCCCGTGATCAAAGTGATTCGTCAGCAGCTCGGCAATGATATCTGGCTCTCTATCGATACCAGCGACCCTACAGTTATGCAGGCAGCTTTTGAAGCAGGCGCAGATATTTGGAATGATGTAAGGGCGCTTAAGCGTGATGGCGCGGCGGCAATGGCAGCCAAGCTTGATATTCCTGTCATGCTGATGCATATGCGCGGTGAGCCGACGACAATGAATAACCTTGCACAATATGACGATGTGATTGAAGAGGTCAGTGCCGAGCTGGCAGCCCGTATCGATGAAGTCACCAGTATTGGCGTTAAGCGTGAAAAGATCATTATTGATCCAGGCTTTGGCTTTGCAAAAGACTATGATCATCATCGCGCGCTATTAAGCCAGCTGACACGGCTGCAGGCACTTGGATTGCCAATGATGTTTGGCATTTCACGTAAGCGCTTTTTAGCGGAAGTACTTACCAAGAGCGGAATTGAAGCCGTTGCCACTACCCAAGCGATAGAGCGTGATGCGGTAGGAACGGCTGCTGGCCTCTTTGCGCTGCAGCAGGGCGCTAGTATCATACGCACGCACAATGTCGCTATGATGCAGCAAGCTGTGGCATTATGGCAGCAATTATCGACGTATAATCAGAGCTAATGCCTTTTTATAACATGTCTTTTTTATAAACTGTATATTTATAAAACACACATTTATAGATAGCGCTGAATCCTATCATTTTTTAACCTTAATACTTATTTAAACGTCTATTCATCTGAATGCCATTTAAACTTATGAGAATACTTTTATGACAAATACCACTCAGCCAGAACCAAGCAATCAACCAGAGCCAACCCTTGAGCAACGTCGCATTATTTATCAAGCACGCCGTGGATTGAAAGAATTAGATTTTTATATTGACCCTTATATTAAAGAGTTATATTTAACGGCTGACCCTAGCGAACAAGCAACTTTTGCAGAAATGCTGACCCATGAAGACCCTGATTTATTGGATTACTTTACCAACCAAAGCCGTCCAGAGAATGAGGCAATATGGGATTTGGTCAATAAAATCAAAACATGGCGCCATAATAAAGATTTAGTCTAACTCTTAAAGCTCTTGTTTTAAGCATACTTGGATATTCAATTATGATATCGCCAACCTCGCTACGTATCGACGCACCTATTCAGCCTACAAGCTATTTGCGCCTGTTGTTTTATATGCTTTTAGCATGTGTGATGGTGATATTGGCAGGACTTGCATCATTGGCGTTGTGGCAATATGTACTCATATTTGTGGTTACTGTCGCCGCGGTCAGCTATTTAGCATTATCACGCCCGATATTATTGCATCTGAGTCAACCGCCATTGGATAAAAGCGTTTATCAGCATTGGCAGCTACTCATGCGTACCAGTAACGGTGATGCCTTATGGCAGGCGCAGCTTACGGCGGTCAGTAACTATCAGTGTGTCATATGCTTTAGTTTTATGATCAAAGAGCCTTATCTGCGCCCTTTATCCGTAGCGGTATTTCGGGATCAAGTCAGCGCGGAACACTGGCGCCAATTAACAATTTTGGCGCATAGCATTTCTCATAAAGCTGCGTAGATAAACTCAGTCTCCTATTTATGACTGCCATTCCTTTCATTTTTTTCTTTTTAATCGCTAACGATCTACCACATCTCATAACAAAATGCCTATCTAGATAATGAAAGAGATTTGCTATATTGCAAGAAAGCGTCAATAGCTAATTTATTTTAGCACTTGTTTATAACGACTTATTTATAACTATTTGCCATACTTTTGGTAGATGGTTGTTTACATGGGCTAAGTGAATAAAAGCGCTTGATGATAAATTTTTTATAATAAAAAGGAAGCGATTATGAGTTTGTTAGGAAATTTAGTGAGTCAGGTTGCCCGCAGTGCTATGGATCCAGAAGACGCACAGCGCAATCCAGTGAATCAACGCATTAACCCGCGCCGTACTGGCGGATTGGGTGATATCTTGGGTGGCGTATTAGGCGGCGGTAATCAGCCGAGTGGTTACAATCCGCAGCAGTATGAGCGCCGCACCGATAACGGCTTTGGTTTAGACGATATCATTGGCGGTCTGACAGGCGCTAATCAGCGCGGTGGTGGTATGAGCTCAGGTCCTGGCGGACTTGGAGATATCTTAGGAAGTGTACTGGGTGGTCAGATGACTGGCGGTCAAACTTCTAGAAGTGGCTTTGGCGGTAAAGGTATGCTGATTGCTGCGCTTATGCCGATGGTGCTCAGCTGGATCAAACGTAATGGCGGCTTGAGTGGCGCCTTATTAAAAATTACCGGCATGGGTTATGAAAATCAGGCACGTTCTTGGATGAGCAATCAAGAAGCCAATGATAATTTAGATCCTAATGACATTCACAATCTATTTGATGAAAGCGAAATCCAGCAAGTAGCCGCGCATACTGGCGCAAATGAGATGGAAGTACGTCAAGGTCTCGCTGAGCTGTTGCCTGAAGTGATGAATCAATTGACGCCCAATGGCAATTTGGATAATGAGCCTGAAGCCAATGAAGAGATTGATCAAATTATGAATCAATTATCGAGCAGCTTAGGAATGTTAAAATAAAGCGATATTAAAATAGAACGACGTTGAAATAAAATAGGGTTGCTAACTACTGTTTAAGCATCTGTGTTTGAAAATTTTAGTAATAACAAGAGTGCATGTGAATGCGCTCTTTTTTATTTGACAAAGTAATAAAATTATTGAAGGGCGAACGTTTTAAGGAAAATAATTCTAAAAACGTTCGTCCAATGTCTCTAAGGTATAATTGAGCGCTTCAAAGCAGATATCGGTATTAAAGCCGCGATATTGTAAAAAACGCAGCTGGCGTGCTTTGTCTTTTTGCTCAGTGGGTATGTCATCGCCGTATTTTTTGGTACGTGCGCTAACTGCCAGTTTTAGCCAATCGACGCCTTCAACTAAGTTATCCGCGCTATCATCTATAAACTCACTAAATTCTTCTAATTCAGCGTTCGCCATATCGATAAGCTCGTCAATATTAGCGGGCATGGCAATTTTTTTACGATAAAACTCCTGCCTAATACGCCCATGTCCGCGACCTTTACGGATATTTTCACGAATGAGCATAAGAGTGGTGCGGTAATCGCTTTGATAGCCTTTCTCTTCAAACTCATCGAGTAGATCGTCGATCTTGTCTGGATCTTGCTCTTTATCAAGTAATTTTTGCTTCAGTTCAGCCTTACCGTATTCACGACGTGATAAATAATAAAACGCCAACCAACGTAAGCGACTTTCGGCTTTGATAGCGTCAATTTCCGCTTGTTTTTGTTCGGGAGTGCGTAAATACGCTTTGAGTGCAGAGGGTAGGTTATCGAGGTCTGCTTGATGGCTTTCAGCAAACTCTTTTTGATGTTTGTCACTGTTTATAGGATCATCATGAACGTTATTCTTAACTTCAGCGAGCATCTGCTTAATACTTTGAGCTTCTGGAGGCTGATAAACAGGCACGTCACTAGGCTCAGGGCTAAAATTCGCCGCTGGATGAAAACGCTTTTTACGTTTCTTGGATTTGGAAGGGTTTTTACTGGTAGAAGAATGAGCATCAACTGAATCTATCTCAAAGTTAGAATCGTCAGATAATGAATTGTCTTCACAATAATGGGTTGAATGTTTGCGCGTCTTAGCCGTTTTTCTAGGATTGTCTTGATAGGAGTGCTGAGAAGGTTTAGCAGGTTCAGAGGATTTAAAAGGTTTTTTTGATTTGATATCAGGACTACTCGCTGAATCGGCTTCCGATTCAGCGAGTATTTCAGCTAAGGTTTTAATTTTCATAACAATTTAATTTTCATAACAAGTCATGATCATTGATAACGGTGAATAATGAATCCGTTATTGAACAGGTTCAGAAGCAAGTTCTACATCGGCTTCATTAGTATCTGTGGCTTTGGCTTCTTTTTTGGATCCAAGTTTTTCCTCACGGATTTTGGCTTCGATTTCTTGTGCAATCGCAGGGTTTTCTTTTAGGAACAGTACCGAATTGGCTTTACCTTGACCGATTTTTTCATCGCCATAGCTATACCAAGAGCCGGCTTTGCCCACTGCACCAATCTCAACACCCAAGTCAATCACTTCAGCTAAATGGTTAGTACCTTCGCCATAAGTAATTTCAAACTCTGCTTGACGGAATGGAGGCGCCATCTTGTTTTTAATAACCTTGACACGGGTTTGATTGCCGATGATTTCATCACCATTTTTAACTGCACCGATACGGCGGATATCCATACGTACCGAGGCGTAGAACTTAAGCGCGTTACCACCAGTCGTGGTCTCCGGGCTACCAAACATCACACCAATTTTCATACGGATTTGGTTAATAAACACCACCATACAATTTGAGCGTTTGGCATTACCAGTGATTTTACGTAGCGCTTGGCTCATCAAACGTGCTTGCAGACCCATGTGTGAGTCGCCCATTTCGCCTTCAATCTCCGCGCGCGGCGTCAACGCAGCCACGGAATCAATGACGATCATATCAACTGCCCCTGAGCGTACCAACATATCGGTAATCTCAAGCGCTTGCTCACCGTTGTCAGGCTGAGAGAGCAATAGGTCATCAGTGTTCACGCCAAGCTTGCGCGCATAAACTGGATCTAGTGCATGCTCAGCATCGATAAAGGCGCAGACACCGCCTTGCTTTTGGCATTCTGCAATTGCTTGCAAGGTCATGGTCGTTTTACCCGAGCTTTCTGGACCGTAAATCTCAACGATACGGCCTTTTGGTAAACCGCCAATGCCAAGCGCAATATCTAGGCCCAATGAGCCCGTTGATACCACATCCACATCCATAATAGCTGAGTCATCGCCTAGATGCATGATGGTATTTTTACCAAACTGCTTTTCGATTTGACCAAGTGCTGCTTTGAGGGCTTTGGCTTTATTTTCGTCCATATAGGACTCCTTGTTATTAATAATAAGTGTAAATAATGAGTAAGGCTAATAAATGTACTGGTTATTTATAACTGTTTACCACAGACGCTTTGCTCAATGGGTTAGCTTACAGACTCAAACAGTAGTAAGAGAGATTTTTAAACAAAGTCGAAGTGGTTGGAGATATTAGGTTGAAGACGATGATATCGAATATATCACGCTACTATACAGTAAAATTCAATAATGATAAAAGCAAAAAAAAGTTCATAATTTTTGCTATTAAATGAGTATAATAATAGCAGTGAGCTTAGTTAGCACATGCTTTCCACGTAGTTTTTAAGCTATCCTATTTTATATCACTGTTGATTAGATAAGGCTATTATAACAAAATCCAAGGCCAATATTGAGGGTGCTAAGAAGCTAAACGACAGTGAGTGTCGTATGGTGTTTTATAAGAATACTCATAAAATAAGCTTGATTTTTCTCTTAGTTTCGAAGTTTATAATAGGCTTATTTGTCAATAGATTTACGAGTTGTCCACAATAAAAAAAGTATTTTTATTCAGCGCTTGTGAAACATCCCTAGCGATAAAATTAATTTGAAAAATATTAAAAATATATTATTTTGCTTTCAAATACAATTTAAGTTGTTGATTTACATAGCTTTAAAAATTGTACAAAAAATGAACGATTTTACCTAACCCTTTAAGCTACCTAGGGAAATACTTGTCAAGTGGCGACTTATACACAGGGTTATCCACAGCTTATGGGGAGAACTCACCAAACCCTTATCCTATCAATGTTTGCGCAGATATGGAATATCGCTTGCAAGCCAAATATAGACTATTTCTAATTTTGCAACTTTAAATTTAGGGGTAAAATTACCGTCTAATGCCTATGTTTCACATATGGCTAGCGGGTATCTAGTGGATATAAAGCCCGCATTTAAAGGCATTAATGATTTAAAAGTAGCTAGCAAAGCGTGCGAAGCCTTATATATCAACAGATGAAGTAGGGAGGGATAGGTATTCAGCCACAAAAAAGCGGCTAAATACATTATTAGTATCTTAGCCGCTATATGGCAACATCGCTAGGGTAGTGCTAGCGAGATCAGTCTTTAATATAGATTAAATCCCAAACACCATGTCCACGCTCTAACCCTCGGCGCTCAAACTTGGTCATTGGACGAAAGTCAGGACGGTTAGTGAAATTACCTACGCCTGCTTGATTGCTAAGCCCTGTAAAACCATCTAAAACTTCAACCATCCAAAAGGCATAATGTTCCCAGTCAGTGGCAGTATGGAACCAGCCGCCTTGCTTTAAGCTGCGCGTGACAATCGCCATGCGCTCAGGGCTAACAAAACGGCGTTTGTAATGACGCTTTTTTTGCCAAGGGTCAGGGAAGTAAAGCTGGATACGATCGATATGGTTTTCTGGTAACTGCTTAAGTAATTGGATGGCATCACCGTTAATGATTTTCACGTTGGTTAAACCTTGCGTACCTGCCATATAAGCACATTTACCGATACCTGGCTCATGGACTTCGACACCAACGAAATTGCGCGTCGGCTCAGCAGTGGCCATCTCGATAAATGAATCACCCAAGCCAAAACCAATCTCTAAAGTGAGCGGCGCGTCACTGCCGTTAGGGCTATCTGCGAATAGCACTCGCAAATCATCAATGCCATCAAGATTACCATCACCGAAACTGTTATTGACTAAATAATGCGCAAACTCTGGCGCAGTCAGTGCCAGTTCAGCATTTTTATTCATATGCGTACGGCGTTTCATAAAGGTATTAACGATACGAATGTGTTTACCCTCTGTAGGGTCAGCTTGGCCACTAGCATCTGTATCCGTGCTAGTGGCAGTATCAGTTGTAGCATGAGTTTCAGGGGTCATAATGTTACTACTATTAGAGGTTTGCTCATCAGTGGTATTAGCACCATTAATGTGGTCATTGATATCAGGATGTTGACTCATAGGATTAACAAGGCTTAATTAAGTGGGTAAAGTTGCCTCATTATAAGTGAAATCGTGACCACTGTGAACGCACAATCCAATTTTAGCGAGTCTGCCATAACTTTCATCTATTTCTATGACTTTTCTATGAAATGCAATACCAGAAATCTATTTTTTCTATAGTCAGGTTTCATATATATGGGTTTTCTACGGAGGGCTTTTGGCGTTATCATATGATAAGCGTTATTTAAAAATAATTCTTAAACATAGCCATTTAGTAAGAATATTTTAATGAAAAATATTTCATAAGAATCATTGCGTTAAAATTTCTGTTTAATAACAAGTAAGGCTTATTATCATGTTATTTATCGAAACGGATTCGCCGCCCCCATTTTATCAAGATCAGCTCATGCCTCAAAAGCGTCAACAGTTGGATAAATGGTTTATCAGTCAGCGTAGCCAGTCGTATTATCTTAAGCGCTTTGAGGAGTTTGATAAGCAAGGTTATCTGTCGCCAAAATGGCACTGGGCGGCGTTTTTTGTGACTTTCCCTTGGCTGCTGTATCGTAAGCGTTATATGGATGCGATTGTTTATAGCGTTGCAGGCTGGTCATTTATCCAGCTTAATGTGGCGCTGGTATTGGTGGCGGTTGAGTTTGTCGCGATGCCGTATATTGCCGAGGCTTACCAGATGGCCATCCGTATCGCTATTGCGGCGCTGATTTGGCTATTTTGGTCATTTATGGTCGCACGTTGGACGGACGCTTATTATTACCGCATGGCACGGCGCGAGATTGCTGATGCTATCAATGATTATCCGCGCGATGAAGCAGCTCAAAAAGTACATTTGCAAAAAGAAGGCGGGGTCAGCTTATTTGGCTTGGGTTTAGGCTTTGGATTTTTTGCTTTTGCGTTAATGGTAATAAAGGTGCAGTTTTTACCCATTGTCGCCAAGCCCAAAGAAAATGAAGTGTTGTTTGATACCTACGATACCGCTAAAACAGCACAAAATCGTGTGGCGCTGACGTATCGGCAAACGGGGCAGTGTCCACTTAATCTGCCTTTAGATATGGGCACGCAGCAAGTAAATATTGCTGTCGATACCAAAGCTGCGGGCGTGGCAAACACCGATTGCGCAGTCATTGCCACCATTCAAAACGTTAAGTTTCCATTACGTTATTTAAATGAGCAGACACTAGTTTTTTATCATGTGCCCGATAGCGATAATTGGCGCTGTATGACCTCGCTAAATAAAAGACAAGCGCCTCAAAGCTGTATTGAAGATTAATTGATTATTAAAAGTAAATAGTGGTTAGTTTTTAGAGTCAGCAGTCAGATCATCTTTTCCATCGGCGGGTGTTGATTGGCTTTTTAGCGCGTCATAAAAATCGCTTAAATCCATTTTACGGGCTTTATCGATATCTTCATCAAATAAACTCTCAAGCTCAGCTATGGCTGATTGTGCCGATTCAATCATACTGGCTTCATCGTCATAAATCGCTTGCTGGCGTTCAATCAAGTCGTCGTCATAATCACGAAAGGTTTGGACGGTTTCGCGTGCTTTTTCTGGTGAGATACCGAGTAGCTGTAGCGATTCACGCGACATATCTAAAGACGATAAGTAGGTTTCACGCCAAATATGACGCACGCCGACTTCACGTAAACGGTAATAATGCTGGCGGTCACGGGCGCGCGCTAAGACAATCATATCGGGATAGTTTTTACGCAAATATTGAGCGGTGGTGATAGAGCGCTCCACATCATCGATGGCGAGAATAAAGACGCGTGCTTTTTTGATACCAGCGGCGCGTAGTATCTCGGGGTTTTTTGGATCGCCATAATAGACTTGGTTACCAAATTTACGCACGAAATCAACGCGATTTGCCGAGCGCTCAATCGCCGTAAATTCGATATTGTGCATACGCAGCACGCGACCGATAATCTGACCGACACGCCCAAAACCGGCAATAATGACCTGATGCTCATCGTCGGGAATCGTATCGTATTCGCGGCTTGGTTTGCTTTTAGCAAATAGTGGCTCACCGATTTTTTCTAATAGTAAAAATGCCAGTGGCGTGAGTGCCATGGATATGGTGACGATAAGGTTTAGGGTATTGGCAAGTTCAGGGAGCAAGACGTTCTGCGCTGTGGCCACACTGAATAACACAAAGGCAAATTCACCACCTTGCGCAAGGGTGACGCCCAAGCGGATACTGGTTGGCCAGCGATTACCAGATACTTTTGCAATAGCGGTAATAACACCAAATTTAATCATCATCAACGCCATGGCACAGCCGATGATAAAAATGGGCTTTGCTAAAATGAGTTTAACATCGGTGAGCATACCGACCGACATAAAGAACAGTCCTAGTAGTAGCCCTTTAAACGGCTCGATACTGGCTTCTAATTCGTGACGATACTCAGAATCGGCTAGCAAAACCCCAGTTAAAAATGCACCCAATGCCATCGATAGACCAATTTGCCCCATCAAAATAGACACACCCATGACGATAAATAAGGCGACGGCGGTTAAGAGTTCTGATGCGCCACTGGATGCCACAAACTTAAAGAAAGGTCGGATGATATAACGGCTGGCAAAGATAAGTCCGGCAAAAACCGCAAAAACCTTAGCAAAATAAATCAAATCGTAGCTTTGTTGGCGTACCCCTGACAAGAACGGAATGACCGCTAACAAAGGAATAACGGCAATATCTTGGAATAATAAGATCGTAAAGGCTTCGCGGCCATGAGTACTAGAAAGCTGCTGTTTTTCCGTCAGGATTTGCAGCACAAAAGCAGTCGATGACAGTGCAAGACCGAAACCAACGATAAAAGCGGTATCAAGTGGCAAGGTAAAAAACTGGTGCAACAGCCACATTAATAGCGTACCAGTCAAACCAACTTGTAAGCCACCAAGGACAAATATTGAACGCCGTAGTGCCCATAAGCGCGAGGGTTGCAGCTCAAGGCCAATAATAAATAGCAGCATGACCACGCCGAACTCAGAAAAATGTAATAAGCTTTCCGCATCGCCTGCGACATCTAAACCACTGGGGCCTAATATCAGACCGGTAATCAAATATCCCAACACCGTCGCAATACCGAAACGCTTGCCCAGAGGTACAAACAGCAGCGCTGCTCCTAAGAAAATCGTAGCTTGTAACATTAAATTTGGTGAGCCGGCGGCGGCAGCGAGCATCTGGAATCCTTAGCAGTAACGATAAAGTAAGCAGTACAACAGGGTAGCTCAATAATCAAAAAATTTTGAACATAGTTTATTTCTTATGGTAAATCTTCCATACGCCATTATCTGCCAGCGGATTACTATAAGCATCGTTACGGCGCTTACGCGGCGTCTGGCGGCTATCGACGATTTTAAAATCGGGTAGAGCATGAACGATAAGCCCAGTGCGATAAAAGCGCACGCGCTCAGGCTCTAGCATCTCACCTTTGTTATCACGGCAAAATACATACGCGCGCAAATCGATAAATTCACGATGTGCTACCAAACGCGCCTCATCATCATTATCAAATACGGCGCTTATACGCGCAATTTCATCAGCGCTGTAATTGCCACATTTATCAGTAAGCGTGCCGACCGAACCAAAGCTTTTGGATTCTTTAGCCCGGGTCTTGGTCAGATGCAGCCTTTGCACATGATAGATAAATTGCGGTATCTCAAGGCTGGCTGGTAGTGGTAGATAATCGGGCGGTAGATTGGCAGCAGGATAAAACGCCATAGCGCGCTCAAGCAGATTATGCCAACGCTGCTGATAGGCTTGGACTTCGGCTAAATTACCTTCATAAATCGGCATATCACGAATTTGACGCAAAATATCAGGCGGAAACTGCTCATCTCGAAAGCTGGCAATATCTTCTTGCAACGTTGATAGTAATGTTTTGGCATGTTTTTTACCCTCGCTTGAGATAGGGTCATCAATGTAGCTAGGAGCAACGAAAGGAGCTGAGCGTCTCGACATGGCAGAAGGTCATCAATTGGTTATGAATAAGGGTTTTAAGCCTTAAGTATACAGAATTTAGATGAAAGATATGGCGACGCGGCAAAATTTCCCATGATTTTTTAACATCCCATTACAATGATAAAAACCCGCGTGATATAAGCTTATTTAAAATTAGACATTTTTAGTTATCTTTTTTAAGTTTCTTTATTAGGAGCTATTTTTGTGAATAATGGCTCAAAATATTTTCCCAATCATAATGACTGGCGCAGCTTATTAATAACTTTTGGCAAAATAATCTTAAGTATTATCTGTGTAGGACTGGCACTGCTATTTGGATTTTGGTTGCTAATTGCGTCAAATATGGGACCAGCTTATCTGCCGCATATTATGGACAGTGTACTAGATTTTTGGATTCGCATGACGTTGTTAGGACTTGGGCTAGGTATTTGGTTAATAACAGCACTTTGGATAATTTATATAATGCTGCGTTATGGTCATCACTTTATAAAGCGTTACTTGATAAAACGTCGCCCATAACTGACAAATAGGTAGGCGACGTTTTAATTAATATTTATATGAAAGATAGGGTTTTTAATATTTAATTTCTTATGCTTAATGGTTGTGACCAATATGACTGTTAGCATCAGTCGCCTGCTGTGAGATATCGCAAACTAAGGCATCGCTATGGGTCTTGGTTTGCGGGTGCGCTAAGCTTTCAACCTGAATGGTCGCATGATGAATATCAAGTTCAAGGAGGCTTTGCTCTAAATTGGTAATCAAGATACTAGATTCATAAATACTCATTTCGCCATCGACGACCACATGGCAAGATAGGGCGTTGAGACCACTGGTGATACTCCAAACGTGCAGGTCATGGACTTGTAGTACTTGCGGATGGGCAAGCAATTTGTCCTCGACCTCCACCAGCGATATGCCCTCTGGTGTGCCTTCCATCAAGATATGTACCGAATCACGGACAACGCGGTAACCACTAAATAAAATTAATATGGCGACAATTACCGAGGCCGCCGCATCCGCCCACACCCAACCAAAACTCATCATCAAAAGCGCAGCAACGATAGCGGCAACCGAACCCATTAAGTCACTTAGCACATGCAAATAAGCACTTTGCATATTCAGATTGACCGGTGCTTTACCCTCATTTTTTCCTTGACTGTCCTTGTTACTGCCTGCATGACTGTGACCATGTGCATCTGTGCCACGACTGCCACGGTGCATCAGCCAAGCGACTAAAATGTTGACCAACATACCAATGGTGGCAACGATAAGCATGCCTTGGGTCGCAATTTCAGGCGGCGAATTGAAGCGCTTAATTGCCTCATAAAAAATCATGATGGCAATAATAACCAATGTCGCGCCATTGACCGTCGCCACTAAAATCTCAAAGCGTTTATAACCAAAGGTTTTTTGATGCGTGGCGGCTTTTTCACCAATTTTAAATGCCATTAACGTCGCGCCAAGGGCCACCGCGTCACTGAGCATATGACCCGCATCAGACAGCAGCGCCAAACTACCAGTAAGCCAGCCGCCGATGGCTTCGACAAACATATAGATAGTAATAATGATAAAACTAAACAGCAAAGTACGCTGATAGCCTTTGGTATCGCGAGGTGCAACCGTCTGTTCTAGGTGCT
This sequence comes from Psychrobacter immobilis, assembly GCF_904846285.1. GTDB lineage: Bacteria > Pseudomonadota > Gammaproteobacteria > Pseudomonadales > Moraxellaceae > Psychrobacter > Psychrobacter immobilis_D. Next base: position 156,896 of record NZ_CAJHAD010000002.1, read on the forward strand.
CATCGTGGTCGTGATTGTCTTGATTATCATCAGTATAACTGTCTTTACTATAATGACCTTCTGCATCCTTTTGACCGTGCTTATGGTTATCAGCCGCAGCATTCTCATGAGAATGGTCATGTTTTTCAGGTTTTGGGTGGTTTTGATTCATAACAACACTCAGGATGATAGAAGGTGAAATGGATGGTTTATAAAGCTGTGCTTGCTGAGCATAAACCAGACAGACATAAAGAATTTAGCACATTTAATAAAGGCTTGCTGTATTTAGGCGGTAAAAGAGGAATGACCGATTTTGAAAAGCATTCTTTAGTGACGGCAAGCTATAGAGTAGTAGTTGGGCTTAAAGAGTAATAGTTGGAAGTTACCAGCCAACAGGGTCAATATCCAAGGTGAGCTTAAGATATTTGGCGCTTGGCAGAGCAAGGACAGGTTGCCACCAATGATTTAATACTCGATGCAATTGCTGTCTGTCTTTGCCTAACAGCAGCAATTGCACGTGGTAGCGACTGTTCTTTTTACTCATCGGCGCATCGATAGGACCGAGGACAGCAAGATTATGACCATTTGGCAAAATGGCAATCGCATCTTTAAGGGCTTGCGTCGTGGCGGCAAGGGTTTTGCCTTCACAGCGTATCAAGGCAGCATAACTATGAGGCGGCAAGCCCATCATTTTACGCTCTTGTAATAGCTCGCGAGCAAATGACAGATAACCATCTTTTACCAATTTTAATAACAGTTCATTATCGGGTTGCAGTGTTTGAATGAGTACGCGCCCCGATTTATCACCGCGACCGGCACGTCCTGCTACTTGAATCATTAATTGTGCGGTATGTTCTGGCGAGCGAAAATCGGCGGATAAAAAACCACGATCAGCATTGGGTAAACAAACCAAGGTAACATTAGGGAAATGATGACCTTTGGCGACCATTTGCGTACCGACTAAGATGGCAGGCTTGCCTTCATTAATACGCTGATAGATATTTTCCCAGCTGTCTTTACGTCTGGTGGTATCGCGATCGATTTGGATAATGGGATACAGCGCTTTACTGGTTTGCGGATTGGCAAAAATCGCATGCAAGTTTTCGCTGAGTCTTGTCGTCCCCATTCCTTTGGCATCCAAATTTTGACTGCCACAATCAGGGCAAACCGTTGGAATATAAGCTTGCCAATCGCAGTGGTGGCATTTTAAATAGGAGCTGCTTGAATAGGAATTAGATTGCGATTTGCTATTATAATGAACCGTTAAATGCGCGTCACAGCGCGGACAATCTGCTTGCCAGCCGCAAGCTTCGCATAGCAAAACTGGCGCATAGCCACGGCGATTTAAAAATATTAATACTTGATCGCCTGCTTCTAGCGTTTGCCGTATTGCACCAATCAGCGCATCGGTCAGACCGGTATCATAGCGTGCGCCTGCGTCCGTCGTTTGTTGATGCGTACTTTGCAAGCGTGCATCAATCAGCTGCATGCTGGCAAGCTTGGCATTACCGGGGCGAGTTTGCAGTTGACACTCTACCAGCTTGCCATCATCGACCAGTTTTAAATGTTCAAGAGAAGGGGTAGCGGTACCAAGTACAACAGGGATATTGGCTTGTAATCCACGATAAAGCGCCACGTCGGCGGCATGATAGCGCAACGTATCTTGCTGCTTATAAGAGCCATCATGTGCTTCATCCACGACAATTAAGCCCAAATCTGCAAAAGGATATAGTACCGCTGAGCGCGTTCCAATGATGATTTGCGCATGACCGGTACGGCAATCTTGCCAGCCTTGCAAGCGATGGGTATTGTTCATACCGGAATGTAGCAAGACAATATGAGCCGCAAAACGACTGGCAAAGCGCGCGCGCGTCTGCGGCGTCAGTCCAATCTCTGGTACTAATATCAATACTTGCTTGCCGGCTTCTAAGACTGCTTGCATCGCCTGCAAGTAGACTTCGGTCTTACCACTACCGGTAATACCGTTTAATAAAAACCCCGTATATTGCTTAGCTTCATGAGCAGCAATAATCGCGGTAACGGCAAGCTCTTGCTCTTCATTAAGCTCAAGTGGCATGGTTGCCAATTTAACAGGAGCAGGTGCTTGTTTGTTTTGAATATAGCGCTCGATAAGGCCTTTTTCTTCTAACGCTTTTAAAAAACTGCGCTGCATCCCTTCTAACAGCAAAATATCTTCACTAGCGCCGTGCTCGCCGTGTAGTTTAAGCATATCAAATTGTTGCTTTTGCTTTTTTGCATTGGCGCGAAAGTCGTCGTCGTTTACATGTGGCAAAATTCGCCAATGGGTAATCAGTAAATCCAGCGGCTTACCTTGGCGAACGAGAGTTGGCAACATAACGGCCAAGACGTCACCGAGTGGATAGTGATAATAGCGCGCCAGCCAATGCGCCAGCTTTAGCATACTGGTATCCAAAATAGGCTCAGCATCTAAGCATTTATTGATAGGTTTGAGCTTATTGAGGGGTACGTCGCTATCTGTTGCAGCAATATGAGCAATGACGATACCGATTAAGGTTTGACGACCAAAGGAGACTTCGACACGGCTACCAATAGGCGGTATATGAGTTGAAGTGCCGTTTGGCAAAGCGCTGCTATATGCTGGCAAGCTATAGTCAAATACCCGATAAAGGGGCACAGGTAGCGCAACTTGTAGCAACATAAAAGGGCTTCGCAGTCTTATCAGGTGAATAGGGAATAACAATAAAAATGGCGATATGGATATAGATAGATAAATAAAGACCAATAAGCTTAGCAGATGCTAAGCTTATTATTACTTTTCACATAAAACCGTAGAGCTTAATAAAGCTCAATAGCCGTCTTATTCAATATACATAATAGATTCAATTTCAACCACGCCGCCTTTAGGTAGTGCGGCGACTTGTACGGCTGCGCGGGCAGGGTATGGCTCGCTTAAGTTAGCGACGAATACTTCATTTAACGCCGCAAAGTCATTTAAATCGGTTAAGGAGACGTTGAATTTGACCACATCATTTAAGCTGCCGCCAGCTGCTTCACAAATGGCTTTGATATTCTCAAATACTTGCTTCGCTTGCGCTTCAAAACCTTCTTTTAGCTCCATAGTATCAGGGTCAAAACCCAACTGACCTGAAATATAAACAGTATTACCCACTTTTACTGCTTGTGAATAGGTGCCAACGGCGGCTGGGGCTTTATCGGTTTGAATAGTTTGACGAGTCATATGATATCCTTATGATATTCTTTAATGTTTATTTGGTTGAAAAGTTAGCAATAACTTTTAGGCGGCGTTAAACGCTTAAAATTAAATACATAGGCTGAAGCCTAACGTTTAAAAGGTATAGATAAAAGATATGGATTTTAACATTTATTTTAACTGCTTTTATAATTGATATAGCCGGATAATATTAGGGAATCCGAGTAGCGAGCGGAGTTCGCGAATACCTTGCGCTAAATGATTGCGACTACGTACCACGATATGAATAATGGTATCGCTGCTACGCACGTCGACCTTTTCGACCCCGATATTTAACTGGCGCAAATGATAAATGACTTCACTGATTTGTTCATCACTTAAGGCGATTGAGAGCTTAAGATAAGCGGGGAAACGAACTTTACTACCATGTTCTTCTGAGTTGCTTTGCTTAATTGCTTTATCATTGCGCCAGCGTAATTGGATGACCTGATAAGGGTTGTCTTTACGGATATCGTCTAATGAAAAGCATTTATGGCGATGGACAACCAAACCATGACGGGATAAATGACCGACGATAGGGTCGCCATAAATGGGGTGACAGCAATTGGCAAAATCAAGCTCGACGCCTGAAGCATTGACAATCAGTTGCTGGGGTTGAGTCATATCATCAACGCTCTCTTGCGATTGAATATCACAAACTTCATCACTAAACAAACGTGTAACCACCAATTGTGGCAGGAGTGTACCTGAGCTTATCTGTTCAAATAGCGCCGATTTTTCAGTCAGTCCGCGCCATTCGATGAGGTTTTTCCAATCACTCTCACTTAAATCATCGAGGCTTTTCTGATACGTTTTTAATGCTCTATCTAAGGCTTGCATGCCATGATGCTGCTGTCGGCAGCAGATAAGTCTTTAAACCAGCGTAGAATTTCTACCCGCGCTTTATTCGTCACTACAAAGCCTAACCATTCCGCCTTTGGTTCAGAGTGGCTATTGACCTCAATCTCGACCAGTTGACCATTTTTAAGCACGGTACCAAGTTTTGCGTGTTTATTATCGACATTGGCACCGACGGCGACATTGCCGACCATAGGCCCTACGGCGTAGGCAAAGTCTAGCGCGGTTGCGCCCTGTGGTATCTCATAAGCGCGCCCTTGTGGACTGTAGCAGATGATTTTACTCGAGTGCAGATAATCCATCAGCTCATTAATGGTGGAGACCGCCGCTGAAAAATCAGGACTGTCCTCATCTAGATTGTCTTCATCGTCGACCAAGTCTTTCATATTACGTAATGACGCTTGAATGACCGATTGACTGACGTCGGAGGCATGTTCTGCACCAATAACGCCAAGCCTTGCGGCGTTCTGCATTTGCTTGGTTAAGATAGTGACTTTAACAAAGTCATTATCGCGCTCATAGATAAGGGTCAGCGACTGATTGCCACCGGGTAGCGGTCGACGAATATTATCAGCGATATGACTGTCATCAATCTGGTATTTTTTAATCAGATAATAAGCAAGCTTGTCACAGGCTTCGATGTTATCAAGCACAATCTCAAACGCATAATGACGCAGTAGGGCATTGATTTCACCGCGATTACGGAAAAACTGCCGGAAGATAACGACGCGATTGTCTAAGACTTTGACCATGCCATTCAAATCAAGATTGTTTAGAACAATACTTAAATAGCGATGAATGGCTTCTCTTTGAAAATTACGCCCAAGCCCATGCTGTAGCAGCTTATCAGAAATTTTATTATACATGTCGGAGTCAAGGTTGCGATAACACAATACTTCGATATAGTCAGCAATGTCATTTAGACCCATTAAGCGCGCAAAGGGGACATAAAAATCCAAGGTTTCTTGCGCGGTGGTGCGCTGTTTTTCTGGGCGTACCGCATCTAGCGTCGACATATTATGCAGGCGGTCAGACAGTTTGATAATTAATACGCGCGGGTCGGCAAGAGTGGCCGTCAAGATTTTATGAAAGGTAGCCGCTTTATTTTCTTGTTTATTATGGGTTGATGATTTTAATTTGGTGACGCCATCGACCAGTCTTGCCACTATTTTGCCATAACGCTGCCCAATCTGCTCAGCCGTGACCTCGGTATCTTCGACCGTATCATGGAGAATTGCCGCAATAATCGTATCGCGATCCAAGCGAAAACCTGCCAATATTTCGGCAACGGCAATCGGATGGGTGATATAAGGCTCCCCTGATTTACGCTTGTCTTTGATATGCGCAATATCACCGAACTCACAGGCATCAATAATATCACTACGTTCAGCCGCAGTGAGATAACCTACTGAGCGCAGCAGATTATATTGAGCGTCATCGACTAAATGATGACTGAGTTTGGGTAAGGTTTGACTCATAAAGCGGCGATCCTATTTTCCAATACCTATTTGCCAGTTCAGGAGGATTTGTCGATGCAAGACAGTTTATCGGTGCTGGACTGTTTGGGTAAATGGTGACTGAATGAATGCTGACTGACCTAAGCTACAAAAGCTTAAAAGCACAAAGCTAAAAAACGGGCAGACCGCCCTCTAATTAATCGTAAATCGCCTTCAATGTCAACTGCTAAGCGAGTAGGCTATGCAAAAATTAAGAAATTCCCACTGAATGGTAGGAATTTCGCTATAAGCGGTCGTTAAAACTGCTCATTGCTTAGTTTTTGCTCGCTTTTTGCTCGGTATTTATACTCAATGCTTATACAGTGCTTATAGTTTGGTATTCTCATTCTTGTCAGGTTTACGAGTATTATAAATAATAATAGCGTTACAACCAAAAAACCACAGGCTATGCTGTGGTTATTATTTATCAAAAATGTCATCACTTAGAAAAGTGGTCAAGCAAACTAAAATCTAAAAGCGATATTTTAAAAAGCTTGATTATAAAAGGACATTAAAAACCATGATCGCCTGATAAAGCCAAATCTAAGGAGTTTGTCGCAAAGTTATGATCTGGCTGATTTAAAATATCACGGGTGATTTTGCCCGCAGCGATTTCACGCAATGCCAACACAGTAGGCTTGTCGTTATCAACGTCAACCAACGGTTCAGCGATACCTTTGGCTAACTGACGGGCGCGTTTGCTTGCGACCAATACCAGCTCAAAGCGATTATCAACATTATCCAAACAATCTTCAATCGTCACTCGTGCCATAAATAGCTACCTCGGTTGTTTTTATCAGTCACGGAGCTTGCCCGCCACTCAATAAAAATAATATCAAAAATACAAAAGGGGGATAGTTAGGCATTATAGCATTTTTTGCTTAGGCGCGTGGTTGCTTTTTATATCTGCTGCTACTTATATTGAAGGCGACGCGCGCAATACTTAGATAAGAGGGAAAATAATGCGATTTTAACCTTCGCCTCTTTTTCCGACTACTCTTCTACTTTAGGATTGAGTAAGTTGGTAATGGTACGATGATAACGCTGCTGTTGGCGTTTAAGGGTCTGTCTGTCAGCAACGATAATGGCTTTTAGCTCAGTCAAGGCCACTTCAAAATTGTCATTAATAATGACAAAATCAAAATGCACATATTGCGCCATCTCAGTGACTGCACCAGACAAACGCTGCTCGATGACTTCTAGCGTATCTTGCGCGCGCGTCGATAGACGTTGACGTAAGGTGGCGATACTTGGCGGTAGAATAAAAATCATCGTCGCATCGGTGAAGATTTTTTTCACTTGCAGCGCCCCTTGCCAATCAATCTCTAGGATAACATCAACGCCAGCTTCCAGTTGCGTACGAACACTTTGCTCTGAGGTGCCATAATAATTACCAAACACTTCGGCATGTTCTAAAAACTTGCCTTCACCGATAGCCGTGACAAACTTATTAACGTCGGTAAAATGGTAATGATGACCATCAATCTCACCCGGACGCGGCATACGTGTGGTGTGCGACACGCTAACCGTCAAGTCATTGGTGGTGGCCAATAACTGCTTTACCAGCGAAGTCTTGCCTGTACCCGAGGCGGCAGTAATAATAAATAATGAACCTGTCATACGATTTGTCCTAATGAAGTGTTACTAATGGATTCTTTCCTGATGAAGGGCATCCTAGTGGAGTCTGTTCTAATGCAATTTGCTCATAAAGTGTTTCTTAGTAAAATCTAAGCTAGTAAAAATCTGTACTACTAAAAGAGCAAAAACTGGTAAAAAGAAAAAACGCCATCAAGTATGGCGCTAGAGATTTTTATTGAATGGTAATCGATGCCTTATTATAAACTGCTTTTAAGGATTTTATTTTAATTAGAAAGGGCTTTTTATGAGTTAGACTTATTTATTGTCTGTTTTCTCATAAAAAAGTGCTTTCTCAATGTGCGGTAAATTTGAAACATGGCTATTTTCAAAGGCAATAAAAGTAAATTATGCTAAAGTAGAGCATTGATTTTATCCCAAGTTTTGATGTAAAGCAGTTTGACGTTGAGCTTTAACCATAAATTATCTAATGATAGGCCCTATTATGCAAATTTATCTTGCCAATCCACGTGGATTTTGTGCTGGTGTGGATCGCGCGATTGCGATAGTGAACGAAGCATTGGCACGTTTTGAGCCACCTATTTATGTGCGCCATGAAGTCGTCCATAATAAATTTGTGGTGTCTGATTTGGCCAATCGCGGTGCGGTTTTTGTTGAAGAGCTGCATGAAGTGCCAGACGGCTCGATTGTTATTTTCTCGGCTCATGGCGTCTCAAAAGCCGTTGAAGATGAAGCTGAGCGCCGTGATTTGACAGTATTTGATGCGACTTGTCCATTGGTTACCAAAGTACATATCGAAGTGGCGAAATTTGCCCAAGATGGTATGGATGCGGTATTGATTGGTCATGCAGGACATCCTGAAGTCGAAGGTACCATGGGGCGTTTTAATCGTCGCCATGGCGGTGAAATTCATTTGGTTGAAAATGAAAGCGATGTTGAAGCTTTGAGTGTCCAAAATGCTGAGCATTTGGCCTTTGTTACCCAAACAACCTTGTCGATGGATGATACTGCGCGTGTTATTGATGCGCTGCGTGAAAAATTCCCTAGCATTCAAGGTCCGCGCAAAGACGATATCTGCTATGCCACCCAAAATCGCCAAGATGCAGTCAAAGATTTAGCCGGTCGCTGTGAAGTGGTCTTAGTGGTTGGTTCGCCAAACTCGTCAAACTCTAACCGCTTGCGTGAATTGGCTGAGCGCATGGATTGCCGTGCCTATCTGATTGATAATGCCACCGAGATGGATAGACGTTGGTTTGACGGCATACAGAGTGTCGGTGTGACCGCTGGGGCATCAGCGCCTGAGATATTAATCCAAGAGGTGCTGCAGCAGTTGCAAGATTGGGGCGGTGATTTACCGAGCGAGCTGTCAGGTATCGAAGAAAACGTTACTTTTAGTTTGCCGAAAGCTTTACGTATTCCGGTCACGCAAGTAGGTAAGTAGCATGAACAAGCAGAAACAGAAATTCGTCTTGGCAGAAGCCTCTCTTGATGACGTTAATAAGCAGTTGAAAATTAATATGTTTACCATTGTCATGCTGATATTGGTGCTTTTTATGAATATCGCACAGTTTATGAGAGATTATAGTCTGCTATATGGGGCGCTTATTGCCATCATGGCTTTTTTTCTATTCGTAATGGCTAAAAGTCGCACACTGCTGATGATGAGAAAACAAGAGCTCAGCAAATAAATGGTGAAGGTAAGCCAAATTTAACCATCAAAACAAAGCTACCGAATTATCACAGCGGTCAAAATTACTAAATCAATAAGAAATATTGGATTAAAGATTAAGGGTGTTCATGTCAGCTTATTATCATTTTATCAAACGCGAACAGCAAGAAGACGGTGTCAGCGTTGCCCATTATCAGCCAACCAAGCATGCACAAGGCGCTTGGAATGAGCATGAACAGCATATGGCACCAGCGACAGGTTTGCTTACTGCTGAGCTTAACGGTTATGCCCCGCAGGAAAATATGCGTATTGCCCGTATCAGCCTTGATATTTTAGGCTTGATTCCGCTCGATGACTTTACCATTACCACCCGCTGTATTCGTCCCGGCAGAACCATTGAACTGGTTGAAGCGGTCATGAGTAGTCGCGGTCGTGATGCGATTATTGCGCGCGCATGGCGCTTGATGACGCAAGATACCAGCGAGATTGCCGGACTTGAAGACCAAAAATCCATTCATAAGCCTGAAGGGTTATCGAGTTGGGAAGGTATGAAAGGTTGGCCGGGTGGTTTTATCGAAAGCGTGCGCTTAGTGGCTGCTCCAGACCGTCGTCCTGGTCGTGGCATGGTATGGATCACCAACGATCTCGAGATGATAGAGGGCTTACCTACCGATGACTTGGTGCATCTACTGGGTATGGTCGATACTGCCAATGGCGTCGTACCAAGGCTGGGACTTGGTTTATCAGAATTGCAATGGATGTTTCCTAATACGGATTTGCAAATCCATATGCATCGCACGCCGCAAGGTAAATGGCTTGGAATTGAAGCGGTGCAACAATACGGTGCTGATGGCATCGGGCTGACCAGCGCCGTGCTGCATGATATCCATGGTCCTTTTGGTCGCAGCGAGCAAATCTTAACCATCCGTCCAATGCCGCGCTAAAAGCTAGCTGCTATTTCATTAAGCACTATTTAATTATGCGCGAACCAATTCATTATCATTGAATGTCGTCAATTCACTTTGAAGTTGCGATATTGAGCTAACAGCCGTTTTCATCGCTATTATTGAGATTATCTCCTAGGCAATAAAGCCCTTTTGTAAATCAAAAATGCGCTTAGTGGTTCTAAAAAATAAAACAAAAGCATGTGGTTAATTAATTATACAAATCAATGCCAATCGGTTGTAATGGTAGCTAATAAGTCAACAAGCACCACAACATCATTACACTGACAGGTTATTATGAAAAAGAATCACCATTTTTCGAACAAACTGACCGCTATTCTAGATTTATTGCTAGAAGCTTATTCAGAATAGATTTTGTGTTTTCATCCATTTGTTTTTCAAAGGAGTATCACTATGAGCAATGATATGAGCGATAAAAAATGTCCCTACGCACCAACCCAGCTAACCATGAGCAATGGTGCACCAGTCGCTGATAACCAAAATAGTCTCACCGCAGGCAAACGTGGACCACTATTGGCACAAGATATTTGGTTAAATGAGAAACTTGGTAACTTTGTTCGCGAAGTGATTCCAGAGCGCCGTATGCATGCTAAAGGTTCTGGCGCATTTGGTACCTTTACCGTCACCAACGACATTACTAAATATACCCGCGCTGATATCTTTAGCGAAGTCGGTAAGCAAACGAAAATGTTTGCGCGTTTTAGTACGGTGGCAGGCGAGCGCGGCGCGGCCGACGCAGAGCGCGATATTCGCGGTTTTGCTTTGAAATTCTACACCGAAGAAGGCAACTGGGACATGGTTGGCAACAATACGCCCGTGTTCTTTTTACGTGACCCACGTAAGTTTCCAGACTTGAACAAAGCAGTCAAACGTGATCCACGTACCAATATGCGTTCAGCAACCAACAACTGGGATTTTTGGACCTTGCTGCCCGAAGCTTTCCATCAGGTTACCATCGTGATGAGTGATCGCGGTCTTCCAGCGTCGTATCGACACATGCATGGTTTTGGCTCGCATACCTACAGTTTTTGGAATACAGCCAATGAGCGTTTTTGGGTAAAATTCCATTTCCGCACGCAACAAGGCATCAAAAACTTGACCGATGCAGAAGCGATAGATGTGGTTGGTATGGATCGTGAAAGTCATCAAAAAGATTTGTACGATGCCATCGAAAATGGCGACTTTCCAAAGTGGAAAATGTATGTACAAATCATGCCAGAAGCTGAGGCTGACACTGTCCCTTATCATCCGTTTGATTTAACCAAAGTATGGCCAAAGGGTGATTATCCGCTGATCGAAGTCGGCGAGTTTGAATTAAACAAAAACTCTGATAACTACTTTGTCGATGTCGAGCAGGCCGCATTTGCCCCAAGTAATTTAGTACCGGGTATCAGCGTCTCACCAGATAAAATGCTACAAAATCGCTTGATTAACTATGCTGATGCGCAGCGTTATCGTGTTGGGGTTAATCACCAGCAGATTCCGGTGAATAAGCCACGTTGCCCTGTGATGAGCAATCATCGCGATGGTCAAGGCCGTGTTGATGATAACTACGGCAGTCGCCCACACTATGAGCCAAACAGCTTTAGCCAATGGCAAGAGCAGCCTGACTATGCTGAGCCGCCACTAAAGATTAACGGCGATGCCGCGCATTATGATTTCCGTGAAGACGATAGCGATTATTTTAGCCAACCTAGAGCGTTGTTTAATTTGATGAGTGCTGAGCAGCAACAAGTGCTATTTGAAAATACTGCTAATAATATGGCAGGTGTGCCGGACTTTATTCAGTATCGTCATATTCGTAACTGTAACTGGTGTGATCCTGCATATGGCGAAGGCGTTGCCAAAGCACTAGGCTTAACGGTTGACGAGGCGATGGAAGCTCGCGCATCTGACCCAGCTCTTCATTTGGCCAGCTGCTTATAGTTGATAATTTAATAATGAGTCATTTTTAAGCAAAAGCAGTTTATTAACTAAATATCAAAAAACCGCCTTGGGAAACTAGGGCGGTTTTTTATGGCTAATGATTTTTTTGACTTGGTTTGATTTGTTTGCGCTTGAAATTTTCTTCCGTGCCCCTATTAGTATAAGCAGCCTAACAGTATTTATAGTGTAGTCTCATTAAGCAGATTCGCTAAACTGTTGGTATTTGAAATTTTATGATTAACGTTTGCTGGCAACAGCAGTTTTGGTAACAATAATAGGAGTTTTTATGAGTGAACAAACCCAAGCGGACAATAAAAACGCTAATGACCTTGATGTTAATAAAGACACCCCTGAATTAAAAAAACATACCTTTGAAGCGGAAGTGGCGCAACTGCTGCATTTAGTGACGCATTCGCTTTATTCTAATGCCGATATCTTTGTGCGTGAGTTGGTCTCAAATGCTTCTGATGCCTGTGATAAATTGCGTTTTGAAGCGACCAATGATGACAGTCTGTATGAAGATGATGGTGAGTTAAGAATCCGTATCAATGTTGATGAAGACGCTAAAACCATTACATTTACCGATAATGGTATCGGTATGAATGAAGCTGATGCGATTGAGAACTTAGGCACGATTGCTAAGTCAGGTACTAAGGCTTTCTTAGATAAATTGTCTGAATCGCAAAAGCAAGATGGTCAATTAATCGGCCAGTTTGGGGTTGGTTTTTATTCAGGCTTTATCGTGGCAGACACTATCAGTGTTGAATCACGCAAAGCGGGCGAGACTGCCGATAAAGGTGTACGCTGGGTATCTGATGGTACCGGTAGCTTTACCGTTGAGCCTATCACCAAAGAAACGCGTGGTACCGCTATCACTTTGCACCTAAAAGAAGAATATTCAGCAGGCGAAGACAGCTACTTAGACCGTGGCAAAATCAAGCGTTTGGTGAATAAATACTCAGACCATATCAGTCTACCGATTCAGATGCGTAAAGAAGTTTGGCAAGAAGATGAGGTTGAAGAAGGAAGCGACACGCCTGCCAATGGTCAAATGGTCTTAACGGACGAATGGGAAACTATCAATAAGGCCAGCGCGCTATGGACACGGTCAGCCTCTGAGATTGAAGATGATGAGTATGTCGATTTCTACAAAAACATTACCTATGATATGGATGCGCCACTCGCATGGACGCATAACCGTGTCGAAGGCCGTGTTCAATATACCCAGCTACTTTATATTCCTAAAAAAGCACCAGTTGATTTATATACTCGTGACCAGCAACATGGTCTAAAGCTTTATGTCAAACGTGTCTTTATTATGGACGAAGCTGAACAATTATTACCAATGTACCTGCGTTTCGTCAAAGGGGTGATTGATTCAGCCGATTTGCCACTTAACGTCAGCCGCGAAATCTTACAAGAATCACGTGATGTAAAATCAATCCGTGATGGTAACGCCCGTCGTATTTTGACCTTGCTTGCAAGCCTTGCCAATAGCGAAGACAGTGATAAGCAAGAAAAATTTGCGCAGTTCTATAGCGAATTTGGTGATGTTATTAAAGAAGGTCTCGGCGAAGACATGGGCAACCAAGAGCGTATTGCCAAATTGCTTCGTTATGCGACTAGCACCAACGATAAGGTCGAGACCAGCTTTGAAGATTATAAAGGTCGGATGAAAGAAGGCCAAAAAGCCATCTATTATTTAACGGCGGATAACCTAGCAGCGGCAAAAAACAGCCCGCAACTTGAGCTGTTTAAGAAAAAAGGTATCGAAGTTATCTTAATGACCAGTCGCGTTGATGAATGGGCGATGAACTTCTTAACCTCATTCGATGGTACGCCGCTGCAAAACATCGCTAAAGGTGCGGTAGATTTGGGCGACTTGCATGATGAAGCCGAAAAGGCAGAAGCTGAAAAAGCACAAGAAACTTTAAAGCCTGTAGTCGATAAGCTAAAAGCGGCATTAGGCGAGCGCGCTAAAGACGTCAAAGTATCTACGCGTTTGGTTGATAGTCCAGCATGTCTAGTCATTGGTGAAGGAGAATTGTCACCACAAATGATTCAGATGCTTAAGCAAATGGGACAGGACGTACCAGAGAGTAAGCCAACACTTGAGGTAAATCCTGATCATCCATTGATTAAAAAGCTTGAGAGTAGCGAGCAGTCTGCTGAAGATTTTGATAAATTGGCACAAGTGATTTTTGACCAAGCATTGCTAGCAGATGGCGGTCAATTAGAAGACCCCGCTGCTTATCTAAAACGCGTCAATGAGCTATTAATGAGATAATGTTTAGTGTTTGAATAGAAAGGAGGTCTTGATTCTAAGGCCTCTTTTTTTTAATAAATTTTTAATCAGTATTTAGGGCGTTTTTTAAGTGAATTTTACAAATCAGCCTTATGCTCTTGGGCGACAATCCGTTACAATCGCGATAGATTAGCGGGCTAAACTATTAAGTTAGGTTTCTTGCTTTTCAACCCTATTTTATCGTTAATTAATTCTAGAATTGCTACCGATAGGCCTTATAAAAATATGTATTTATCGTTTTTCTTTTCAACGAACACATATTAAAAAGTACTGGCAGCAAAATATTTTATTATTGATTGGCGTTATTTCTCTCGACTGGCTAGAGGTCTAAGTCTTTGTCACTTGCGTCGTTAAAAACTGTTTCGCTTCAGCGCTTCTCGCTCAATTTCGCTGCCAACATTATTGCAACCTTATGGATGTTAATAGGGTCAACACGGGCGTTTTCTTGGGTAAAACCCACCTTTATCCAATTTGCAGTATTTGCGCTATTGGCACTGGGTAGTAATGTGCTTTTTTCGTGGCTGGCCGCAGAAAATGGCAGCGTCTTTAATGAGCAAGGATTGGTCAGCTATTTAATTTGGCCGATGATTATTCTATTGGGCGGCATCATTTTGGCACGCCGTGCGGGTAATCAAGGTCTGGTCTTTGTGCCTGTTATTCTATGGTTGGTTGCCGATACGTTATCGGCGCTGCTGCAAAGCCTCGTACAGTTTTTTGGTAGTTATGGTTGGTTGCCCGACTGGAGCTATTCACTTTTGCCTATATTGTTCTTGGTGCTGTTCTTATGGCAAACCTTGGCACTATTATGGATTTTCTCTCGGCGCTTGCGGGTTCCTTGGTGGGAGCGCATTATTGTTATAATAGGGGCAGTGGCATTATTGACCATTTGGCAGCGCAATGTCGCGGATCAACCAATATTTAAGCAAATCCCTGTTGAGCCGGTATTAGAAGAAGCGGCGTTATACGAGCAGCCAAGATTGCTGCAGCAAGCTTTGAGTAGTATCGATGCGAGTACTCTAGGCAAGACCGACTGGTATTTTATGGGTGTGGCAGGATTCTCAGAGCAAAACGTCTTTCGCTCTGAGATTAATAAAGTACGTGAGCTATTTGATGTGCGTTTTGGCACCAGCGGACACTCCCTATCACTGATTAACAACACCTATGGTTGGTTAGATGAGCCGATTGCTACTAAGACCAGTATATTGCGCGGCTTAAAAACCATCGGTAAGCAGATGAATGCTGATGAAGATGTGCTCTTTATGACGCTATCGTCGCACGGTGATCAAGATTTTATCCATTTATCTAATCCACCACTTGCGATGGATAATTTAGATGCGACTTGGTTACGTGAGGCGTTAGACGCTTCTGGTATTCGCTGGCGTGTGATTGTGGTATCCGCGTGCTATTCAGGCTCATTTATCGATGAATTGGCATCTCCAACGACAGTAATCATTACCGCTTCTGCCGCTGACAAGATGTCGTTTGGTTGTACCAATAGCGCTGAGATGACCTATTTTGGCCAAGCGTTTTTTGCTGAAAGCTTACGTGGCAATACCAGCTTTGAAGCCGCCTTTAAAGATGCGCGTTTGCGTGTCAATGAGCGCGAGACTGCGATGGGCTTTGAACCATCAGAGCCGCAAATGGTGATTGGTAGCTTGATGGAAACGGCCTTGCCAGCATTTGAGCAAGTGTTGTTTGATAAAGCACGACCGTCATTTGCTAACGTGACTAATAGTTCTACCGCTGATATTAATTCAGATATGCCCGTGAGTATTGCTGCTGCTCCTATTGATTAAGCACGGATTTCTTAATTGCTTAGCTTGTAGTTTCTAAAAGCTGAGCGCTTTTAAAACGTCTAAAATGGTACGCTTGTCTTATTAATGATTTGTTATTAACTGCTGATTAGCGCTCAACGCTTATTTTATCTTAGATAACAAGGATATTACTTATGAATAATTCTTATAAACACAGTTTATCTACCAACTCAAAAATCGAGCAGATCAGCGTCAATCGCTGCTTCGATGGCGAGCAGCATTACTATAGTCATCAATCGGCGTCGACCAAAACGCCAATGACCTTTAGTATTTATCTGCCCGATGAAGCGCTTGCTGGTCGCCGCTGTCCGGCAGTTTTGTATCTCTCAGGGTTGACCTGTAATGCTGATAACGTCACTCATAAAGCCCATTTCCAACAGAAATGTAGCGAGCTTGGCATGATTTTTATTGCTCCTGATACTTCTCCTAGAAGCATTGACGGTCATGATGTAGCAAATGATGAGCGTTATTTTGTCGGGCAGGGCGCAAGCTACTATGTTGATGCCACGCAGGCACCGTGGACAGAACACTTTAATATGCAACGCTATATCGTTGATGAATTATACGATTTACTGCGCTCTGAGTTTCCAATTGATAGTATCGGTATCACTGGCCATTCGATGGGCGGTCATGGCGCGTTACTGTTGGGCTTTAAGTTCCCAAGTAAGTTTGTCAGTGTCTCCGCTTTATCGCCTGTTTGTGCGGCCAGTGAGTCAGCATGGGGGCAGGCCGCTTATAGCGAATATTTCGGTGATGACCAATCACTATGGGCGCAAGCCGATGCTTCACAGATGATTGTAGAAGTCGGTCAGCAATATGCCAGTATTTTGGTCGATCAAGGCGCGGCTGATAACTTCTTGGCAGAAGGGCAGTTGCAAACCTCTAAGCTACAAGAGGCTTGTGAAAAGGCGCAACAGCCGCTGACGTTACGTTATCAGGCTGGTCATGACCACAGTTATTACTTTATTCAAACCGTCATTAACGACCATATTGAACATCACTGGCGCATGGCGCAGATGAGCTAAGTCTGTTATATAAGTTGACAGACGGTTACGCTGATTATTTAACCAAGCACATTTATTGGTATAAAATAGAGCTTGATTGTATATATGCTAAGTATCTTTAAAGGTAAAGTTTTATGATAAACAGTCTGAAAGCATCGGCAAATGCGGATGCAACTCATACGCCGAAAACAGCTCAATCATCGCTTTTGGCTATGCAATCTGACATGGCTGCTGCTGTCAAAAATAAGCAGCAAGACAGTATTGCGCAAAAAAGTAATCTAAATTCAGATGCCCGTAACGTGAAATCAAACTCTACAACTGCCGCTAAACAACTCGATGCCGTGCAACTATCACGGGTGATAGAGATGGCGTGGGAAGACAGAACGCCGTTTGAGGCGATAGAGCATAGCTACGGTCTCGATGAGACGGCAGTCATTAAGCTGATGCGTCAAGAGCTAAAAGCATCGTCTTTTCGCTTATGGCGTCAACGTGTTACCAATCGTGCCACTAAGCATTTGGCAAAACGTCCGTTTGACGTTGGTCGCGCTTATTGTAAAACCCAGTATAAGCCGCGCTAGTGATTTGAGTTTATTATTTTAATAGCCAGTTATTGACAGCAAATGCTTTAACATCAGTTATTTAACTGCTAACAACATTCATTAAAAACCTTTTTTATTAAACTTTTATACAAATATCAATTAGGTAACTCAATTATGATCAGTCCTTCTAAACCCTATTTAATCGCTCCTTCTATTTTATCTGCTGATTTTGCCAGACTGGGTGAAGAAGTAGAGCGTGTATTAGAATCGGGTGCGGATGTCATCCATTTTGATGTAATGGACAACCATTATGTGCCCAATCTGACTTTTGGTAGCATGATATGTCAGGCGCTGCGTGACTATGGTATTGAGGCGCCAATTGATGTACATCTTATGGTTAGCCCTGTTGATAGTATGATTGAGCAGTTTTTAGAAGCGGGTGCCAGCATTATCACCTTCCATCCAGAAGCCAGCGGGCATATTGACCGCTCTTTGCAACTGATCAAAGATGGCGGCGCAGAATGCGGTTTGGTATTAAACCCCGCAACGCCACTACATTATTTGGACTATGTCATGGATAAGGTCGATCAAATCTTACTCATGAGTGTCAACCCGGGTTATGGTGGCCAGTCCTTTATTGAGGGTACCTTAGACAAGGTTCGCCAAGTCCGTCAACGTATCATTACCAGTGGTCGTGACATCAGGTTAGAAGTAGATGGTGGCATCAAAGCCAGTAATATCCGTGCGATTGCCGAAGCAGGTGCAGATATGTTTGTCGCCGGTTCTGCTATCTTTAACCAAGAAGATTATAAAGTGGCTATCGATGCCATGCGCGCAGAGTTGGCCTTGGCAAATGGCTATTAATCTCCATCTATAGCCATACATATGAATGATAAAGTTATAATGATAGACAATGAAAAGTTATGCAAAGGTGAAATATGGATACGCAAAAGCCCGTTAACGCAGCAGTACCGCCTCAACCTGTGAAAGAGACTGAGTCGCAGCAAGCTAGCTTAGTACCCAAAAGCATTACTATTGGCTTGGCTATGTTTGCGCTTGTCTTAAGCTTGGCAGGTTACGGCTTTCGTCTTATGGTGGGCGATGATACTGGCGAAGTATTACGTCATGCTGCGGTCATCGTGCCTGCATTTATGCTCGGTATTCCACTGTTTTTTTGGGTAGGTTCACGCATATTTAACAAGGTTAAAGGCACGCATATAGAAAGCTGGAATGCTATTAGCTTGGGCTATTTAACGTCTTGTATATCGATACTATGGCTGATGGGCACTTATAGTTAGTTGGATTTTTTAGTAGCAAAGATAGGGTTACTTAATAAAGTCACTTAATAGATATAACCTGACAATGTTTTTTATAAGCTTTTTTTTACACACTTCTCAATCATTAAGTCATACGTTGCTAGCGTGACTGGAATTTTACATGCGAATCATGCCGACCAAGATTGCCAACATTATTTATCCAAAAGACTTACCAAATGGCTTATTTACTAGCTTAATTATTGCCTGTTTGCTATTAGGGTTATCCTACCTGCGTCATGGTACGGGACTGCAAAGTTGGCTGCACGTCTTTGAAAATTGGCTACTTATGCTGATAATAATACCGACGGCCACTGCCACCGTTGCCTTACCGTTTAAATATCGTGATCCTACGCTTGAGCTTAAGTTGACCTATTATCTTGGTATGTTTGTCGCTTTCTTATTTACCTTGGCAAAACTGCGTTATTGGCGTTAAGTATCAGTTTTTGGCGAATAAGCACGGATAAAGTGCATGTATGCAAAAGACTTGGACGCCAGCCCTTGAATTGTAGGCGTAAAGCGTCCATTGTATGACTAAGATAGTTTTGCCCGCATGACTGTAAGACGAGCGCTTTAATGAATAACATGACCGCATTTTTACAGATATAAAACGGGATAATAAGGAAAAAATGAATGCCATACGATATTGATAATGACATAGAAGTAGATAGCGAAAGTAGCGATCAGTTTGCAGGATTTGCCAAAGAAACCACGCTTGAGCTGGTAGAAGCAGATGATGGTCGCTTACTATTACGCGATGCTGAACAAGATGAAGCGCCACTCATGACCATTGATTTTTCTGAAAAGCTTAAAGAAATACTTGGCAGTGATACGCAAGCGATTGGTCAGCATATGATTCATGCCGCGATTCAAGTCATCATGCAAAAGCAGATGAGCCAGTGGCATGCGCATGTGTATGATAAAGAGCCGACGCATTATAGTTAATGGCTAATTGGTCTGAAAATTTGTCATAGTGAAGATATAAGTAATGCCTCATTAGGATAATAGTTGGTTGAAAATAAGTAGATGGTAAAAAATGGGCAATAAAAAAGGGTTTATCATTTGATAAACCCTTTTTTTGTTCAAATAATTTATTTATAGAACGTATTTATAAAGAATACTTTTCATAAAAATAGTAATTATTTGATTTTCGCTTCTTTAAAGATCACATGCTGGCGTACTTTTGGATCAAACTTTTTGATTTCCATTTTGCCAGGCATAGTGCGCTTGTTTTTGGTAGTGGTATAGTAATACCCAGTACCAGCGGTCGATACTAACTTAATTTTATCTCTCATGATAGCTTTCCTGTAAATGAGGGGGTCTTCAAACGATGGGTACGGATCTAAAAAATTAAGTGGCTACAATAAATGTAGCAGCTTAAGTAGCAAAGATAATCGATGTCCTTAAGCTACCAGTCATCACTTATACTTTTTGACCTTGTGCGCGCATATCTGCTAACACTTTATCGATACCAAGTTTGTCAATGGTGCGCATACCTTTGGTAGACACACGTAGACGTACAAAACGATTTTCAGACTCTACCCAAAAACGATGGTTATGAAGGTTTGGTAGAAAGCGACGACGGGTTTTGTTGTTTGCGTGCGAAACATTATTACCCACCATAGGGCGCTTTCCAGTCACTTGGCAAACTCTAGACATGGCGAACTCCTAATCTATGAGGTATGAGTTTTTCTCATACCAGTCTGGGCAAGTTGCACGTATTTGCGGCATGGACACAGCAAGCGGCAGCTTTGCACCAAACAAAACTATTATGAAGGTTGAGCTGATATGACTGTCATTAAAGGCAAATAACAGGCTAACCAATTCAGAAAATTTTAAAGCCGACATTTATACCATAAAAGTAATGAATACTCAAATATTTTTATGATGATTGTCTGCTTCAACGCGAGCTATTATACCTGAAATGAGCGGGCTATGTGATTGATTATTTAATAGTAGAGATTCATTTTTTAGTTGTAAGTTATAACAAAAGTCAGTAAAGTTGCAGTTATATATTTAATACAATCTGTTAATACAACTGCTATTATTGTAAGTCTATGTATCATTACTTAAATTAATGATTGCCATCACGGAGTTCCAACATGTCTCATAGTTCACTACCCATAACTTCTAAGCTATTTCAGCTCACTTTTTTGACTTGCGCATTGGCTTTGGCTGGATGTGGCGGTGGTAGCGGTGATACTGTAGATTCTATTGCACCGAAGCCTGATACTGGTAATAATGGAGGTTCTAATAACTCTGCTACTCAAGCATCAGGTATATATATATCATCTGAAAAATCTCAACTGTTAACAGGTAAAGATAAAACTACTCTCAATATTAGAGTAACAGATAAAAACGGCGGCATTGTTAGTAATGTGCCTGTCAGTATCAATATTTCTAATGCCGCTATGTATGGTTTGGCTTTAGATGGGCCATCTAATCAGATCAGTGATGAAAAAGGTCTTATTACGGTGGATTTATTACAAGATACTAAAGGAATAGATTCTCAGCTAGATCACGAGAGCTTATTGACAGTCACTGCTAATAGTCTAGAAGGTGTTATTAAACAAACACTACCAATTATAGTATCAGGTACTAGTGCAAACAATGTTGTGTCTTCCAAAAATACAGTCAGTTCAGGAGAGAGTTTTAGTATATCTGGACAAATATTAGATGGTGTAGGAGCTCCAGTAGCTAATGCAGATGTTGTTTTATATAGTAACGATAAGCAGGCAGGTATTGGAAGACTAGACAATAATGGGAATTTTCTGTTTGATTTGAACTCTTCTATTTTGGAAGCGTTAAATAATAACTTTCTATTTAGTATTGAAGTTAAAGGAACAGAGATTAACCAACGCATTCCAGATATCTTAACAGTAGTTTCTACTGATAGTTCGAGTATTAGTTTTTCAAAGACGCCTGATATTATAGTCGGAACAAAGCAGAAAATCACATTGAATACTCCAAATGCTAAGAATGGAGATGTTGTTTATATATCAACTAATAAAGGTGAGATTTTAAATAATTCAAGTGAAACTCAGGGTAGCTCTCGTCGTGCCCTAAATGTTATAAATGGCAAGATAGATTTTTATATCGATTCTAATGTACCTGGTAAAGCTATTTTAAGGGCAGAATATGGTAATGAATCTAGAGAGAGTATATTAAGTTTTGTTTCGATCAACCCAACAAAACTTTTGTTACAAACTGAACGTTCTGTTTTAAGCGTAGGTGGCTCTACACCAGTAATCGCTCGGGTTTTGGATGAAAATGATGCACCAGTAAAAAATGCTATCGTACAATTTACTACGATTAGAGATTCATCGGGTGGTAGCTTAGGTCAAGGCGTTGCTTATACTGATGATAGTGGTATAGCTACGGTGATTTATAATGCAGGGGCAAATCCAACTAGTACAAATGGCGTAGATATAAAAGCTCAAGTACAATCAGTTAAATTACCGAATAATCAGGAAAAAGTAGTTAATCCAATTCAGGCTACGTCAGCAATAACAGTTCAAACGAAATCAACCTATATCAGCTTTGCTTTTGCAGATAAAGTGTCTAGTGATGATAGTGAAATTTATTATTTCCGCAGAGGATCAGCCAGCGTTATTAACAGCTCTGGTAAACCGGCTATCAATCAGCAAGTTTCTATTAATTTAACTCCAGATAGTTATCTAAAAGGCTTCTTCAAAATTATTATGTTTGAAGGCACCCCTACAGAGTCTTTCAATTCAGTAGTTTGTGAAAATGAAGATAAAAATAACAATGGTATTTTAGATTCTGGGGAAGATTTTAATAATAATAAGCAACTAGATCCTATTAATGTAGCAGCTATACTTACTGAAAATGGTGAAGAAGTTGGCTCTGGTAAAAACTTCAATTTTATTACAGATAATAATGGAAGAGTAGATTTCTCAATCCGATATCCGAAACAATATGCAAACTGGTATAGAGCTAAAGTTACTGTCAATACTCGAGTAGATGGAAGCGAATCGCAGCAATCAAGAGTAATCGATTTTCCAGCTTTAGTTGATGACATTGATATCAGTATACCGATACGACCAAATACTAATAGTCCATTCGGTACTAATCTAAACTGTTCTAGCGCTAAATAATATAAATAATTACACAAAAACCCCCAACCCTCGCGTTGGGGGTTTTTGTATTTATAATCTCAATAACCAAATACAACCAACTCAATCAGCAAAGTTTTGCAAAAGCGATTAGAATAGTCTGTTTCCTATGCTGCTAATCATATTCAAAATAAGCAGTAAGTTTCATTTTTTAATTGGGCGTACTATGTCAGACACTGCAACAATTGCTTCACCGAAAAAACTCTCTCATAAAGTATCTAATAACTCGTCTAGTCAGATGGCAATTGATACCGCGACGTTATTGATTAAATGCCGCGATCAAGCTGGTATCGTACAAGCCGTATCCGAGTTTATTCATCGTTATGGTGGCAATATTATTACTCTTGATCAATATTCAACCGCTCATGAAGGTGGCCAATACTTTATGCGTTTAGAGTTTGCCTTAGCAGGCTTGAGCGAGATTATGGATAATTTTGAAGCCAGTTTTGGGCATACGGTGGCTAAGCGCCATAATATGGCGTGGCGCTTACATAACAATGCGATTAAAACCAAGATTGGCATCTTAGTATCAAAGTTCGATCATGCCTTATTAGATTTATTATGGCGGCATCAGCGCGGATTATTGGATTGCGAGATTACGTCTGTCGTCAGTAACCATGAAGATTTGCGCCAAGCGGTAGAAAACTTTGGTATTACCTTCCATTATGTTCCAGTCACTAAGGATAATAAAGCCGAGGCGGAAGAGCAGATTCATACGTTGATGGCAGGTAATGATTTGCTGGTATTGGCGCGTTATATGCAGATATTATCGTCTGATTTTGTTAAGCGTTGGCCGATGCAAATTATCAATATTCACCATTCATTTTTGCCCGCATTTGTCGGTGCCGACCCTTATCGTCAGGCTTATGATAAGGGGGTCAAGCTCATTGGGGCGACCGCGCATTATGTCACAGCTGAGCTTGATCAAGGGCCTATCATTGAGCAAGACGTCCATCGTGTTACTCATCGTCAGGGTGTGACCGAATTACGTGCTATCGGCCGTGATATCGAACGTAATGTCTTGGCACGCGCGGTGAATTGGCATGTACAAAATCGCGTGATTGTGGCGGGTAATAAAACCGTGGTTTTTAATTAGCTTTTTATTACAGCGATTTTACATTGAGAAGAAAGCATATAAAAAATATTCAATAAAAAAGGCCGCGAGTATTGTCATTTAATACACGCGGCCTTTTTTCCATTTGCTGCTGCAGAATTGGTCTTATAGCAGCATCTCTAACACAAACTTACTACCGACAAAGCCGATCGCCAATAAAATAAACGCATAAATGGTTATGTTGGCAGCGCGTTTGCCACGCCAACCAGCACGCCAGTTGCCTAGTAATAGCGTGCCAAATAGTAGCCAAGATAGGACGCTAAAGACGGTTTTATGGGCAAGGTGCTGCGCCATCAAGTCTTCTACGTAAACAAAGCCAATCCCAAGCGCGATACTTAGCAAGACAAAGCCGACCAATAGCATGTCGAACAATAGACTTTCCATGCTCTGCAAAGACGGCAGTTTATTCACCCAAAAGCGATGAATCGACTGGTGTTTTAGCTCACGTATTTGTAAGCGCAAAAATAGCGCTTGCAGCGCTGCCATCAGCAGCACACAATAGGCGGCAAGTGATAGTAGGATATGCGCTTCAAGCCCAACACTGATATCCATAATGGGACGGTAAGGGGCGCGGCCAATATAACCGATAATCATCCCTATCAACGCCGTCGGTGCTGCTAAAATACCAAGACTGACGATAGGACGGTACAAACTAAAGATAACGTAGAAAAACAAGAAAAATAAACTGATCAGGCTAATGATGTTAAACAGATTGAAATTTAGCCCGTATAGCGTGACCACATGCGGATAGAGTAATGCTGCATGTGCCAGCATACCGACAACCAATAAACCTAAGCTCGCGCCTTTGTGGATAGGTCTATCCTGAATCAGCGCCCAACCAATGTAGATGCTGACTAAAATATAAACCATGCCAGCGACTAAAAATGCAAGTTGCAAGATAAAAAACCTCATCTCATAATGCCCGTAAAATACGCGCTTAATTTAATGCTAAAGTGGTATTATTAGAATAATTACCCAATTTATCATAAAATGGCAATCAATTGAGCACCATCTTATGTATTCCTGATAAATGCTTGGCAATTGAGCTTGAATACCTGCCATCGCATACCCTAATAGTATTTATCCGCTCTTTAACTCGCGAAGCCCATCTCTATTAAGAGCTAAGTTTCAATATGAGACAGAGCTAAGTTTAATCAAGAATTATTTTAACTGAGAGTTATTTATGTTTGATACCTTAACAGAACGCTTATCGTCGAGCCTACGCAATATCGCCGGTACAGGGCAACTGACCGAAGACAATATTAAAGACACTTTACGTGAAGTGCGCATGGCGCTGCTAGAAGCCGATGTGGCATTGCCAGTTACTCGCGATTTTGTGAAGCGGGTGAAAGAGCAAGCACTTGGTGCTGAGGTGCTCAAAGAATTAGCGCCAGGACAGGCATTTGTCAAAATCGTCCATGACGAGCTGACCGAAATGATGGGCAGTGCCAATCAGCAGCTTGAGATGACAGGCAAGCCACCTGTTGTCTATTTGCTGGCAGGTTTACAAGGTGCGGGTAAAACTACCACTGCTGGTAAACTGGCAAAGTTCTTACAAGAGCGCCATAAGAAAAAAGTCATGCTGGTATCTGCTGACGTCTATCGTCCAGCAGCAATTGCCCAGCTCGAGCAAGTCGCTGGGCAAGTAAATGCCAAGTTCGTTAACTCAAGTAGCGACGAAAACCCAATTGATATTGCGCTACGTGCTATCGAAGAAGCTAAAATCCAGTATCAAGATATTTTGATCATTGATACAGCGGGTCGTTTGGCTATTGATGAAACCATGATGGATGAAATCAAAGCGTTAACCGCTGCGGTCAATCCTTCTGAGACCTTGTTTGTCGTTGATGCGATGACCGGTCAGGATGCGGCAAATACTGCCAAAGCCTTTAACGATGCGCTGCCATTAACGGGTGTAATTTTAACTAAAACCGACGGTGATGCTCGAGGCGGTGCGGCGCTTTCTGTACGCGCTATCACAGGTAAACCGATCAAATTCTTGGGTCGCGGCGAAAAACTAGACGCGTTAGAGCTGTTCCATCCTGAACGTATCGCCCAACGTATCCTTGGAATGGGTGATGTACTGAGCTTGGTTGAAGAGGTTGAGCAAAAAATCGACCGTGATAAAGCCGAAAAGATGGCGAAAAAGATGCAAAAGGGCGGCGAGTTCGACCTTGAAGATCTATTGACCCAGTTCCAGCAAATGAAAAGTATGGGCGGCATGGCAGGCTTCTTAGATAAGATGCCAGGTATGGGCGGCTCTGATATACAAAAAGCGGTCGAAGAAGCCAAGCCAGAAGAAAAAGTACGTGAGATGGAAGCATTGATTAATTCAATGACGCCATTTGAGCGCAAAAATCCTGACAAAATTAACCCAAGCCGTAAGCGCCGTATTGCTGCCGGTTCTGGGCGTGAGATTCAAGACGTCAACCGTTTGCTCAAGCAGCACAAGCAAATGGCAAAAATGATGAAAATGATTTCCAAGCCTGAAGGTATCAGTAAAATGATGAAGTCGATGCAAGGATTGATGGGTGGCGGCGGAGCAGGTGGCGGCGGTGGTGGTCCATTATTCGGTGGCGGTGGTCAGCAAGGCGGTGTCAAAGATGTGAACCCGCAGCAAATGGCAAAGCAAATGGGACTTGATCCAAACAATATGCCTAGCACTGAAGAGATGCAAAAGCAGATGCAAGAGCTACAAGGCCAAGCACCTAAGAGTTTCAAAAAACGTTTTTAAATAATATTACTGCTATTAGCAAAAATTTTTCACCAAAACCTCAAAGCTAAATGGGCTTTGAGGTTTTTTTATGTTTTAACTGCTTAAGTAATTTTCCATAAAGAAACTATTAAAAATTATGAAAAATATAGAAAGTCGGTTAATTAGTCTATCCTAAATGCTATGATAGGCGCTGTTTTATAATGCCAAGCGAATAAGCCGAGGTTGTGATGTTTTTAGCAATGGATACCGTGTTTGATCAGTGTTCGATCGCGATTTTAGATGCCAATGGTCAGGTGCTGTCGAGTCATACTGAGACGGGTAAACGCCAGCAGACCCAGCAAATCCTGCCGATGATTGATGCCGCATTGTCTGAGGCTAAAGTTCGTCTTGCGGACATACAAGCATTGATATTCAACCGCGGTCCTGGCGCATTTAGTGGTATACGAATCAATACGGCAGTGGTGCAAGCGCTATCTGTCGCACATGATATTCCTTGTGTGGGTGTCTCAAGCCTGCAAGCGATTGCCCAATGTGCGTATAAAAAGTACGGCTTGACGCAAGTTTATAGCGCTCTTGATGCGCGTATGCAGCAAGTTTATTTTGGGCAGTACTCAATTTTAGGCGATGTAGCAGGCAATGCTATCATGCAGCCAGTGTTGGCTACTGATAGCGATAGCACCGAGCAACTGCTTGATTATGACAGCCAAACAACGCTTAATCTGCCTATCGTCGGTAATGGTGCGGTGTTATTAAAAGCACATGACGGACAAGTATGCCATGAGGATGTTTGGCCGGATGCGGTAGTAATCGGACAACTGGGTATCGCACAGTTCATAAAATCTGGCGGTACCGATGCCGCCAATGCCTTACCAAGATACTTGCGTAATCAAGCATGGAAAACGCTGAAAGAGCAAGGTAAGGCTTAGTGTAAGTTTTATAAAGCTAGGATTTATTTTTAATGACTAAATAACTAGCGTTAAGAAAATATTAAAGATTATAAGAGCAACGATCATATAGGACAGGCAATAGCGCTGTTTTTTTAGGGAAGCAACTGTGGATATACTGTTATTAATCCAAGCGGTCATCATGGGTATCGTTGAAGGTATCACTGAGTTTTTACCCATCTCTAGTACGGGGTATTTAATTTTATCAGCCGACTTAATGAGTTTTTGGACCAAAGAAAAGGTTGATTTGTTTGTAGTGGTGGTGCAATTTGGCGCTATCTTTGCGGTCATTTATGACTACTGGGGTCGACTATGGCAAGCACTGATGGGCTTACTGACCGGTAAAGCAGAAGGAATGAGCAACCCAAGACAGTTAGGTTTAAGCTTAATTGTCGCGACCATTCCGGTGATGATTGTTGGCTTTACCTTCGCTGATGAAATTAAGGCGTATTTATTTAACCCTATCGTCGTGGCAATTATGCTGATTATAGGTGGTCTATTGATCTTCTATGTCGAGAATCGACCTAAAATGATTATTGCACAAGAAGCAGAAGACGTCACTCTAAAAACGGCATTGATGATTGGTTTGATGCAATGTCTAGCCTTGATACCAGGGACTTCACGCTCCGGTGCGACTATTATTGGCGCACTATGGCTTGGCGTCTCACGTAAGGCTTCTGCTGAGTTTTCTTTCTTTTTGGGTATTCCAGTTATCGTAGGCGCGGCGTTATTAGATTTACTCAAGCACCATGACGTATTGACCAGTAGTGAAGATTGGCTCGTATTGGGCATCGGCACCGTGGTGTCATTTATCGTCGCCTTGCTTTGTATTCGCTTATTGGTTGCTTGGGTCAGCCGTCGTGACTTTAAAATCTTTGCATGGCTACGTATTATCACTGGTGTGTTGGTACTAATTGCCGCTTGGGGTTTTGGCTATCAAATGGCAGGCTAGGAACGTTATGGCTTTGTAAGTCATCAAAGAGAGGGCGATCATGAGCAGTTTGCAACCAGTATCTAGTAGCTTTACGCATTGCCAACTTGTCTACGTGAGTGAGTCACAGGACGTACAGGTTGAAAATCTACAAGCACTAATAGCTCAGCATCAACTGCCCATTATTTTAAATCCTGAGTTGTTTACCGAAAAGCTCACTCAAAAACGTCGCCAGCAATTAAGCCAGACAGCCACTCAATCTATCTTGTTGTTGGATGAAAAAAACAAGCTTTCATGGCTGAGTGATGGGTTAAGCGTTGCACCAGAATGGGATAAGCTACAACGCCGTGTAGTAAGTGCGGGACGCAAGTCTGAGCTGTTATTACAAGCTGCAAAAATTACATCGGACAGCACAGTCATCGATGCGACCGCAGGCTTTGGGCACGACAGCCTAATATTAGCCAGTACCGGCGCACAGGTCATTATGCTTGAGCAGCAGCCGTTGATGGCGTTGTTATTGCTGGCAGAACAGCTGCGTATGAATACGCTGCCAAATTGGCAAAAGCTGATGTCACGTTTGCAGATTATTAATACCGATGCGCTCAATTACTTTGCAAAACTACAAGCTGAGGCGATAGATGACCCTAAAGCAATCGATGTGGTATATCTCGACCCTATGTTTCCAGAGGATAGCTATCAAGATAGCAAGACGGGTAAAGGCGCTAAAGTGGGTAAGCATATGCAAGCATTGCACCAGTTAGCATGTCCACCAACGCCAGAAGAAGAGATGCAGCTGCTGCAATCTGCGCAAGCAGTCGTCAGTCAAAGTGCCCAAACGGCTGGCCGCGTGATCGTCAAGCGTCCGCAGTTTGCGCCGCAACTTGCTCATCAATCAGCAAGTGAGAGCTGGCATAACGAAGCAGTACGCTTTGACGGTTATTTTGTTTGATGGCTGCTATTTTAAAATATTTTTTATAATAAGCAATTTACTGAGTTATTAAGCTTAGAATGCGCAGTTAAAAACTTTATGTTTTCCAAGTTTGGATTTGTTGAATTTAGGAGCAGGGAATGTCAACGCTAATAATATGGATGATGGGTGCAGGTTTATTATTGATCAATATCGTTCTACGTACGCGAATATTAAGACTGGAAGCGCGTTTAAAAGAGTTTAGTCGTCCTGAAGATTATTTAGCGTTTTTGCGTGAGCAAACCAAACAAAAAGACAAAGTTTCTGCGATCAAAGCTTTGCGCAAACAATATCCTGAGCTGTCGCTCATTGAGGCCAATAAATTGTGGCAACAAATCCAGTAGCTATTAGATTTATTAACCAATCCATCTAATAGCTGCCGAAAAAGTAGGTAAACACATATCCAAAATATTCTATCAATGATAATTAAAATACCATGACATTTAACGACAAACTGCAAGCCTACCTGCAACTGACGCGCTTTGATAAGCCAGTAGGTATAGAGTTATTACTATGGCCAACACTGTGGGGTGTGATGCTGGCTGCCATGGGTCATGCGCAGCAGCAAGGGGCAAGTGCGGGTCTGCCAAGTCTCAAAATATTGCTGATATTTGCGTTGGGCGCAATTTTTATGCGGGCGGCGGGCTGTGCGATCAATGACTTTGCTGATCGTAAGGTTGATGGTCATGTCAGCCGTACCAAAGGCCGTCCATTAGCAGATGGGCGTCTATCTGCTAAAGAAGCCATTGCTGCTTTTTTGGTATTGGTATTACTTAGTGCCAGTTTGCTGTTCTTTTTGCCTATTGCAGTCTTCTACTGGTCGCTTGGTGCCGTTATATTAGCGTTTATTTATCCATTCATGAAACGTTTTACCCATTTGCCGCAAGTGTTTTTAGCGGCAGCTTTTGGTTGGGCGATACCAATGGCCTATGTCGCCATACAAGGCGCACCTGATATCTGGTGTTGGCTGTTGTTTATTGCTTATATGTGTTGGACAGTGGCTTATGATACCCAGTACGCCATGGCTGACCGTGAGGATGATTTAAAGATTGGGGTCAAATCAACGGCGATATTATTTGGTCGCTATGACGTGATTATTATCTCACTGCTACAAACCGTATTTTTACTTATTATGGGTGCGGTCATGTGGCATTACTTTGCGCCAACCAGTGTAGGTGTGATACCCGTATTTGGTTTGGCGCTAGTAGCGATGATGTTTGCCAAGCAAAACAGTGCTTGTGCCAGTCGTCAAGCTATGGCCTGCTTTCAGGCGTTTTTAGCCAATATATGGGTAGGGCGTTACGTCTTTGCTCTTATCGCAATCGCTTGTCTATGGACGACTTTTAATGGATAACTTCAAGAAGCTCTCAAAGTCAAAAGTGAAAAGGAGTGCGGATATTAATGCGCCAGTCATCGATTATCAGGCAAAGCTGGCTGAGCATGGGTTAACACGCGAGCAAGTTATTGCGACCGAGCGTAAATTGGCAAAGTTTGCCAATACCATGGATTCGCTCGTACGGGTGCCGTTTACCAAACAAGGCATGGGTGCCGATGCGGCGCTCTCGACCATTCCGCTGGCAGGAGATTTGGCGGGACTCGCTCTTACAAGCTATGCTTTTGTATTAGGTCGTCAGTTGGGCGTGCCTGCGCATAAAATGACGCCAGCAGTTAGGCTGGCGCTGGTTGATATGGTGGTTGGTATCGTACCTGGTATCGGCACGGTGCTAGATATTTTTATTCGTCCCAGTCGTAAGACATTGAGTATCGTACATGAACATTTACACGATGAGTACGGCATCACCGAAACCATGCATATGGATCGACCGTTTTTGCATCAATCATTAGAAGATAAGCAACAACAAAGCCGCTTTGCTTTTTTTTGGCGCAATCCTGTCGTTGCTTGGCTATATTTGCACATTCCTGATCTGCTTGGATTAATCGTTATTGTGGTCATCGGTTGGGGCTTATGGGCGATGATAAGCTGGCTGGTCAGTTTATTTGGTAAGACCACTGGTTTTGGCTAAAGGCAAAGCAGAGCAAAAAAGGCGGTAAGCATTTATAATGTTTGCCGCCTTTTTTATTGCTGAATTTATTATCTTTAACAGGCTCTAAGCCAAATTTTTATTGATAACATTATTCGGCGATGACTTCTGCCTCTACACTGATGGCCTCAAAGCTCATTGTTTTATTATTTTGAATAAGGTCAATGCTACTACCGCCGCCATGGCTGACCAGCTGAATATTGCCATCGTTTGAGCGATAAGTAGGGTTATTGCCTTGACCCTCTGGCGCACTCAAAGTCATTTTTGGTTTATTGGGCAGGGTGACGATAGCGTTAAGCACGCCTTTTTCTGACGTCTCAAAGATTACAAATAACGTTTCACCGCTGGCGCTGCGATAGTTGACATCGGTGATTTGTGCGCCTTTGATGGCTTGTTCTGGATTGGGCGCTATCGCAGCACTATTTCCTGAAGTATCCGCTGCGCCAAGCTCATTTTCCAATTCACTTAAGCTCCTATCTGCTTCTGTATTAACAGCAGACTTAGCAGTATCTTCATCAGCAACTTTCGGTGCATTAATATTCGAGCTTACTGGCGTCGTTTGGGTGGTTGTGTCAGCAGAATTCTCATTAACGGTCTCAGGTTCTGGCGTCTTTTGGCAAGCACTCAGTAGTGACAGGATTAAAAGAGTAATAGAAATTGTTTTAAAGAATGGTTTTGATTTTACTAAGTTAGAAATATCGGTTTTCATAATAGACAGCTATCCATTGATTAAGGTATTGGCTAGTTTTTACTTTAATTTTAATAAATCGTTACTGGTTGCGCTTTCTTGGTAGACATCATCTAAATAGCGACGACTGGCAAGCAGCTTATCAACGACGCCACTTTGGCTTTGGATATTTAGCTTTTGTGCAAAGTCCAAAATAGAGTTCAACTGCTCTAACACCATGCTATAACTGGTGACAGATTTATCGCGGTCAATAATAACAGTAGTGGCATAATGTGGATCGAGGCTGAGGTAATCATGAATCAGCTCGGGTATGCGTATCTCTATAAGTTTATTGAGGGTAAATAGCTGTGATTCAGTGATTTGAACATGGTGCATGCGCTCATACTGTTGACCGATATCGTCCATAATGGCTCGGAATGCTTCAGGAACTTGTTCAGCGTAAAGGTATTTGATAAACGGATGCTGCGCGGTAAATTTAATAATAGCCAGTCCATCCGTTTTGTCACTTTGCGGCAATGCTTGTTCATTTTTAGACAAGGCGCTACTGCCTGATGCTAAATATTGTTTATGCCTGTGGGTTGAGTCAATTTGCAGCCGACGAGATTTCTCTTTCATGACAAAAAAGATAGGTACAATAATGATAAGGCTGAGTAAAATAAGTAGCGTAAAAAAAGACATATCAATACTCTGTCATAAAAAGCTATAAATATAAAAAAGCACGCATTTTTCTGTGCATATTTGTGTATCACAACATAACATACTTGTGCTATTTTATCCCAAGGTAGAACACTAGTTGGTAAGTGCTGCGATAAAACAATTAATAATAATGGATAAGTAATTAAGGACGATAATGGATAATGACACAATTACAAAAAGTCAGCTAGCGGCATATAAGCCAACCACGGCTTATGTAGGTACTTCTTGGGCAGTGATGCTGGTCGGGGTTTTGGCCTATCTAATGGGGTTATGGAATGCACAAAGTATGCTACTTAACGAAAAGGGCTACTACTTCGCCATTTTAGCACTGGGATTGTATTCAGCAATCAGCCTACAAAAAACCCTGCGTGACCGTGCAGAAGGTATTCCTACCACCAATCTATATTATCTAATAAGCTGGGCGGCGCTGGCGGTTTCCATTGCACTTATTGCTATTGGGTTGATGAACGCCACTGGTTTAAGCTTGAGTGAGAAAGGGTTTTATATGATGGCGTTTACCATGAGTTTATTTGCTGCTGTCACGATTCAAAAAAACACCCGAGACGAAGCGCAAATACGTGCATTAATTTCGCCGACAAGTCTTAGTGATGATAGTACCGCCAGAATATCGAATCAAAAATCAGACTCAGGAAAATCCTTGTTTGGTTCTGTTAAATCAAGAATAGATAGTCGTGATCAGAGCGATAGTGAATAATATTTTTACTGTGTCTATAACGGTTATCTTATATAGCTTATGTTAGCCAGTGTGAGCTCATATTAAACTATATAAGATAAGTAATTTAGCTAATAAATGACTTGGTTAACAAATGACTTAGTCGATAACTCAGCCCGCTTTATGCAACCGCGCCCGATTGGGTGACAGTCGCGCTAAGGTAACAGCGGATAAAGGCGTAAAGCAGCCTAACATCATATCTGCTAATGCTTCAGCGCATATCGGTGCTAGTGCATAACCTTTTGCCCCCATCGCAGAGAGCGTCCAAATGCGGCGGCTTTGCGCAAGTCGTCCGACCAATGGATGATAATCAATCGTTTGCGTACGCACACCGGCGCGCGCTTGCCATGCGCCGGTATCATCTGGCAGGACATTGCCTAATTCCGGCATATCCTCCAGCAGTTTGTCATAATTTTGCTGATTTTCTTCACGACGGATATCAATGCTGGCGTCAGCATCTATAAAGCTCGCACCCAGTAAAAACTGTGGCTGACCTTCGGCAATCATATTTATCTCAGCATCACCGCTTTGTCCGATAAAGGGCGCGCAATAACCACTATATTTGAGCGGTAATTTAGGCAGACCAGCTATCTGCTCGTCAGTGGGCGTAAACCAAGATAGCTGTCCGCGGATGGTACGGCATGCAACGATACGTTTGTCTAGCTGGTGGCTCTCATACGCGGCGCAAATCACCAGATTGTCAGCGCAGATATTAATAGAGCTTTGACTATTATTATCAATGTTAATTTCTTTCTCGCCAATTACCGTAACCTTATCAGCAGTTTCTTTGACATCAGTAACGCTAAGCTGCTGATAATTGATATTTGGGTGCGCAAGGATGATCGTTTTTAGCGCTTGAGGATTGACCAAACCAGATTGTGGTAAATATAAATTGTCTGCTAAGTCTTTAGCTTTTAAGCCGCTTAACCGCCGCGCTTCTTCAGTTGTAATCGTAGTCGCCATCTCATTAGGATAATCGGCAATCTGAGCCGTGCCAATATTGGTTTTTATTAGCAAGTCTAACGTGCCTGTTTGCTCAAGTATCAGCGGCGTTTGTTGCAGAGCTGCTTGCTGATTAAAATAACGATATAGTCTGCCGCTATACAGATAACCGATAGTATGCAAGTGCTCATAGACGTGGTGAATGGGCGTCATATTTGGTGCGAGTAGGGCGCGCGGATTGCCAGAGGCACCAGCAAGTGGGGCGGTCTTATCTACTATCGTTACTGTCATACCGCGATTGGCCAACGTCCAAGCGGTGAGTAGTCCAGCAACGCCCGCACCAATCACTACTGTGTGGCTAGGAATATGGTTAGGTGGGTCCGGCAAAACGCAGATATTGTTATTGTTATTGTCATTTAGTGCTAAAGAATCAGGTAAGGAATCAGAATTGCCAGCTATAACTGCCGTTAACATTTCACGCTTGCGTCCAAAGCCTTTAACCTTTTTAATGCTAAAACCATGCGCTTGCAACCCACGTTTGACGATACTGGCACAGCTATAAGTAGCCGCAGTCGTGCCAGTACGAGATAAGCGCTGCATCTGGGTAAATATCGACTCCGCCCACAAAGTCTCATTACAAGAAGGTGCGAAACCATCTAGAAACCAAGCATCAACGTAAGGGCGTTTAATAGCCGAATCATTATCGAAAATATTTGAGGTATCTAAAGCACCTAAACTTGCCAAACTATGAGCCGCATCGCCTAGCCAAATATCAAGCGTAATACTATCTTCAATAAAACTGAGTCTATGACAGCCCGCAATTAACGGTGGATAGCTGGCTAAAAGTTGCTCAACTATCTCAGCAAGCTCGGGTGCGCGTTGTGCCCATAAAATGAGTATCTGTGTTAGGTCAGTAAGCGGTATGGGGTATTTTTCGGTGGTGATAAAGTGCAAGCGTGCGCTTGTTAAATGCGGCTGTTGAACACGAAGCTCACGCCAAAGCTGCCATGTAGCTAAAAAATTTAAGCCAGTACCAAAACCTAATTCAGCGACAGTAAAGCATTGTTTGTCTGCAAGGTTCGCTAGCCGTTCTGGTAGTTGATTATGGGCTAAGAACACATGGCGGGATTCTGCCAAGCCATCAGCGTGTGAGAAATACACATCACCAAATTCTCCTGATACTGGCACTTGATTGCCAGCATCATCGGTTTGCCATGCAATCTTAGCAGGGGTAATTACGTTTGGCGGCGCAGGTTTTTTAGGGGGTTTGCTGGCTTTATGAGGCTTGCGCATTGCGGGAGAGGTAGGCTTAGATATAGCTGATTTAGACTCAGGTTTAGACACAAATTTGGACATAAAGCATCACATTTATAGAGGATTTACTACCAGCGTTCACGGCGAACAAACACCAACCACGAAATAAAAATCCCGACCAATAAGCTCATTAACACCGTAAATGCGCCATATAAAAACAATTGACCTTTGCTCTCATACACCAAAACGTTCACTTGCGTCTGTAAGTCATTGACTTGACGTTGAAGCTGGGCATTACGGCTAAGCAATTCTTGATTGGCCGCAGAAAGCGCTTTATTAGACGGTTGTAGCTGCGCCGCTAAAGTGTCGCTAATATTGGTCGCAGGCTTAGCAATGGCAGTTGGGTTCGGCGCTGTAGTTGCTACGGTATTTGAAGCAGTATTTGGCGGCGTTATTTGAGTAACATTATTGGGCGCTAATACAGCATTAGGCGTCAGCGTAGCTGTTCCTGCTGCAGGGTCAGCATTGGTCACAGTTGGCGCTGCTTGTACCGATAGACTAGTAAGCAACAATAAGCTCGCAACACTAAGATTAGCGATGCGACCAAAAGCAAGCGCAATACCATGATAAGCGACATGATTAGAAACAGCACTATTTAATAATAACTGCTTAATCACGATGCTGCTACCTTATTGGCTGGCTTATCTGCTGCGCTGTTAGTAGGTGCAGGCAATGTCTGTATAAACGGCTTGATATCTACATGGCTATAAACGCCATCACGCAAATAAGGCTCAGCGCTTGCCCATGCTTGCGCGGCATCGAGGGAGTCGAAGTCAGCAATAATCAGGCTACCTGACATCTCGCTTTTACCGTGTTCAATGGGCGTTGGACCAGCGATAATGAGTCGCTGCTCGCTTTGTAATACTTGTAGTCGGGCAACGTGTTCGGCACGTGTCACCTGACGTTGGGCGCTGCTGCCAGCAACATCGTGACCGATAATGGCAAATAAGGACATGGGACTTCCTCAAATAAATAGTAAGAATAAAGCGCTATAAAGCATAATGAAAAACAATGAGCTTATGTCTCATCATGTTTTTAAACCATATACTATGATTAAACTGAGTCTTATGATTAAATCAGCTCTTATTTAGTGCTTTTGTCGGTTAATGCTGGATTGAGGTGATTTTTTAACAGGGCAAATTGAGCAACCACGAATACCAACATAATCGGAATCCAGCCATAGGTTTTGAAGTTAATCCAAGCTTCATCAGACATAGTGAATGCCGTGATATAATGCAGAACGCCCATCATGGCAAAAAACAATGCCCAAGCGACGGTCAGTTTTTTCCAGCCACTCAGCGTGAGTGAAAACACCTCTTTCATGGCCAATTGCATCAACGGTTTGTTAATCACAGCGCTGACCAACAGCGTTAAGGCAAAGATACCGTTGATAATAGGCGACTTCCAACGCAGGTAAATGTCGTCACGCAATAGCAGCGTACCACCGCAAAAGACGATGGTTAATAATAAAACGACCCACTGCTGTTTATCAAATTTGCCTTTTTGACGCACAAAATGGATGGCATAAATAATAATAGTGGCAACGAGCAATGCGCCTGCCGCCGCTAAAATGCCACTGTAACGCGCGGCAATAAAAAAAGCGATCAACGGAATGAAGTCTAATAAGGCTTTCATAGCAAATAGGATTTCCAACAAAAAAACGTATGGGGTAGTTTACACGTCTACTGCCGCAAAAAAAAGCAATCAACCTGATAATCGTCCGATATGCTATCGATATGCGATGTCTTCGCCTTTTTTAGCTCGTTTTACTGATAATATACTTAGTATCGACCGCATATTTAAATGAACAACACATTCAAAACCTTAAGGCCAGCTTTATGAAAATTGACTTACATTGCCACAGTACTTGTTCTGATGGTACCTATGCACCCACTGAGGTAGTACAGCGCGCGCATAATGCTGGCATTAATGTACTGGCGTTAACGGATCATGATACCTTGATGGGTATCGACGAGGCGCGCGCGGCGGCTGAGGCTTTCGATATACAATTAATCAATGGGGTTGAGATTAGCTGCGAGCATACGCTTAGCGGCGGCTATGGTAAAAATAAATCTACCAATAAAATCATCCATGTGCTTGGACTGGATTTTGCTGACTTTGATAAAATGCACGCTACTTTGCAACAATTACAAGACAGCCGTGCCACGCGTGGTCAACGTATCACTGAAAAACTTAGTGAGCTATTAGATATTGATTATGCTGAGCTATGGCAAGCGGTGCTCGATAAAGCTGGCAGCAATCCACAAGCGGTAGGGCGTGCACATATTGGTCAAGTGTTGTTTGAGCGCGGCGCAGTGAAAACCGTGCAAAAAGCTTTTGATAAATATCTGGCGGATAATAAGCCGGCCTATGTGGCGATTGAGGCATTAACGATGCAGCATGGTATCGAGCTGATCCATGCTTGCGGCGGCAAGGCAGTACTGGCGCACCCAACGCGCTACCAGCTTTCGGCCACTCGCGTACGTAAATTAATTGAAGAGTTTGCACGACTTGGCGGTGATGCTTGTGAATTGCCGTCAAATAGCGAACCGATTAGTACCCGTAGAATGGTCGATCGCAGTATTGCTGAACACCAGCTTGCTGCTTCTATCGGCAGCGACTTTCATGGCAGTAATATGCCGTGGCGACGCTTGGGTGATGTGCCAAACCTTCACCCTGAGCAACAAGGCGTTTGGCAGTCGTTTGCGGCATTGGCTTAGTCTAAAATAGTCTATATTTTAAGAATAATAAGTAAGGTAAAATGAAAGTCAGATATGGATGAGTAAATTAGTTAAAGAGATTGATAATTAAAGGAAAAATTGCCACACTAAATACGTCAGTTTAAGTCTAATATAAGTCAAAGATCTTAGTTTTATACTTGGTTTATCTCAATAACTTTCACTATCTGCGGTAGCCCATTATGGCTGTATCGATATCTCATCTAGGCTACAGAAAACTCTCGCGAGTGATTTTCGAGTGGCAAGCCGCTGATAGAGCATCGCTACTAGCGCTGTTTGTTTTAATAGAAGTCACGTCACATTGGCTATGGTGCTTGTTTGTTTGGTGGCGCCAAGATATTTATGGCTCCTACGTAGATATGGCGCTACTGTACCCCTTGTGGATTGGCGTGACACTGATGCTGCTGTTCTTTTTTTGGATGGTCAGCCGTGCATCACCCATTAGAGAAGATACGGGCTCGTTGTATAAATGGCAGGCGATAATGGTCACGCTTTATAGCCTGTATATTGCAGTGGTGATTTTAGTCATGGGTCACAGTAGTCTGGTTGCTG
This sequence comes from Psychrobacter immobilis, assembly GCF_904846285.1. Taxonomy (GTDB): domain Bacteria; phylum Pseudomonadota; class Gammaproteobacteria; order Pseudomonadales; family Moraxellaceae; genus Psychrobacter; species Psychrobacter immobilis_D. The sequence continues at coordinate 196,105 of NZ_CAJHAD010000002.1, forward strand.
GGGTTTCGCTGGTTGGCGGCGCGATGCTAGGAATGATGCTGATACGGCGGCGCTATGTATGGAAAGCCTTTTTAGGGCATATCGCCTTGATCTTTTTGGTCACCTTAATTCCTTATTTTGGTTTTACGATACCCAATCTGCGCCAAATGACGATAACCTCTTTTCCATTAGATACTTATAGTTATCTTACTTTTAGCGAAACGGTAGCAATCGAAAATGCCATTTCTGCCTCTATTTTTCAAAATGGAACGCTGAGCTGGGACAACTTTAATCAACTGCGTTTTTCTTCTGCATTTTTTTGGCGCACCACCCATATTTATATGGCGCTCCCAAAAGCGGTTTTTATCATCTATATGTTTCGAACGCTGCTGTTAATATTGGATAACAGCAAAGCTGAAATCATGCAATATGCCAATCAAGATGAATTGACCCAGCTAAAGAGTCGGCGCTACGGTTTGACGCAAATGCAGCAAGCGCTACTGGCGATGGGAGATAAGCAAGATTTCAGTGTCATTTTGCTGGACTTAGATTGGTTTAAAAATATCAATGATAACTATGGTCACGATGTCGGCGACCAAGTCTTGTCTGAGGTTGCCCAGACGCTACTGAAATCTTTATCAGAAGAGGCGATTGTCAGTCGCTATGGCGGCGAAGAGTTTTTAATCGTGCTGCCAGATACCACGCATGAGGGTGCGATGGCTATTGCTAAGCAGCTACGCCAAGATATCGCCCAACATGTCATCAAGAGCGATGAGGGTACGGATTTCTATATTACTGCCAGCTTAGGGGTTTATACCCTGACACATGATGAGCGTGCTCGCATCCAAAGTGAATACAAGGTATTGGCGCTAGAAGAAGGTACGCCACCGCTTACAAAGCCACATAAAAACCGTAAACAAGGCAATAGTGCCCATACTTCAAGCAGCAACCAAGCAGGCACAGCAAAAACGCATGCGCAAAAAAGAATTTCCCATAGAAGAAAACGCGCCGCAAAAGAAATACTGCAAGCACAACTGCCTAGCGATATTTGTCAGCGCTTAATATGTGTTGCGGATAAAGCCTTATATGAAGCAAAAGACCGTGGCCGCAATCAAGTGGTCAGTGCCAATCATATGCTAGCGGCAGAAAAAGATAAAATTGCCGTCCTTTACGCGACTAGCTAGTTATTTGCTATTTAGTTTCTTCTCTGAATCACCAAATTATTGCTTCTAATGATTAAATTATTGCTTAGGCGGTTATTCAGTTAGGTGCTTAAATTTGCGACCAAGCTTGAAAGCACACTGGTCGCAAAGCTACCGGTCGTTAAAGTAAAACTGAGCACCAATGTCAGCTCATCATCTGTGTCCTGCCATTCCCAGCTTAACTCCTCAATCGGTAATCTTAGCGCTCGTCGTTGTGCTTTGATATCGCGCTTTTCTAATCCTGTAGCTAGCTGATGTAATAATGGATTTTTCTGTACAATATCATTTTCGATAGCGGCAGCTGGGCCACTGACTTTATCATTACCCACGCCCCATAATACCGCCGTTGGATGAATATCGGCGCTGGCAAGTCGCGCTTGCAAAGTATCGTCAATTGCTGCGCTGGCAAATATCGAGCCTGATCCGTCCAAATTAAATACTTCACCTGCAAGCCATGTATTCCAGCTACCATCGCGCACCCGCGCTGCCAATATCTCATTAAATATCAAGCTACGCGCAGCAGACAATTCCATGCTGTTTTGCTCGCGGGGTGCCTGTTTGCGTTTGCTCTTTTTGGGTTGCGGACGACTTTCTGGCGCTGGACGGGCAAACAATGACAATGCTTCTCTAACATTATTGCCATTACGGCCAAAACGCTGCGGACCAAAATAATTGGGCACGCCCGTTGTGCTGATATGGGCTAAATGCTGCTCGACAGCATCCTTATTACTTTTCTCAGACGATAAGTCCTGCTCGGACGCTGTAATTCCTAAGTCAGCAAACTCGACATCACGCAAGGTAATAATAAATTGATTAGCTCGGTGCGTAGCACGATTGAGTTTTTTATTGTGCCACTGCTGCGCAAGGATAGTGAGCGATTCATTGACACCAATATCTACTGGAGCAAACTCAGACTCTGGCAATTGCTTCTTTGGTATGCGCAGGCTAAACCACTGTGTCGTTAGTGCATGACGGTCTTTAAGCCCCGAATAACCGACATCACGTAGGGGAATCCCTGCCCATTCTGATAATAATTTGGCCAGATAGGCGGTATTCATACCCAGCTTCTCAATATGCAGCCATAAATGCTCACCCTCGCCAGTAAAGTCGAGCGGCAATATCTCATTAACCACAAAATCTGTGGCATGGGCTTTGTAGGTTGCTTGTTTTAAAGGTGGCTGCGTCGGCTGTGGTAATTTAGCTGTATCGGTGGCGGCAGCAATATCAATAGTATTTATATTCTCGATATTCTCGGCGTTTGAGTTAGCAAACGTCTTATCATCAATAGATTTGTTATTAGGCGAATCGTTATTAAATGAGTTGTTATTAAGTGGGTCGTTCTTTAATTCGTCTTGAGAAGTCATAAAAGGTATCTTTTGTGTTGATAAAAAATGATAAAAATAAAAAATTAAGGATAAAGCAAAGGTAAATTTACGTTTTGCAACGCAGGCAGCATACAAATAAACAGCGTCTACCAAATGGTCTTGCTACTATCAAGATATCTGGTTTTTTAAATAACGTATTTTTATCGCTAATGATTGATTTCATAAGCTTACATCAATACGTTTGCAGCAGGAAATAATAAATTATTAATAATAACCGTTAAGGATAACTTATGAGCAAGGCAACGATTCATACTGTCACCATTAGCAAAGCTGACATTCCAAGTGGTGGCATGAAATCCTATAAACAGGATGACGATAGTATCATTTTAATCACCCGCGATGAGGACGAGTTTAGCGCCTTCGATGGTAAATGTCCGCATGCTGGCGCAGATTTGGGTGAGGGGCTACGCTGCGGTAATCGGGTCATTTGCCCATGGCATCATGGTAGCTTTGATAGTCGCGATGGCACGCTATTGGAGCCGGTCGCGATGCGCGGCTTGACTCAGTACGAGCTGAGCGATGAGGGTGATAGCTTAACCGTCAATACCGCGCCGAAGATAGATAAGCGCGTGGCCAATGACAAAATGACGGACACCCATACCATTATCGTTGGCGGCGGCGGTGCAGGTTTTATGACCGCCAATCAGCTGCGACATACGGGTTATGGCGGCAAGATTACCTTGATTAGCCAAGATGATAAAGCACCTTATAATCGTCCTTTATTATCCAAGATGTTTTTGGCAGGTAAAATGGACGAGAAATATCTAATGCTAGGCGGCGCTGATTGGGCCAGTAATAACAATATCGATTTGCGCTTACAGCAAACCGTCAGCGAAGTATCACCAAACGCGCGTACCATCGTTATCACAGATGCAGACGGTAAACGCGAAGAGCAAACCGCGGACTTCTTAGTAGTGGCGACAGGCGCTGAGCCAAAAATACCGCCTTTTAAAGGGGCTGAGCTCGACGGTGTTTATACGCTGCGTAGTATGGATGATGCCAAGGCTATCAAAAATGCCAGTGATAATAAGCATGTGGTTATCGTCGGCACCGGTTTTATCGGCATGGAAGTGGCGTCGGCACTAATGGAGGCAGGGAAGGCTGCCTCTATTACTGTCGTTGGGCGTAATCGCCGTGTGATGGCTAATATCGTTTCTGAAAGCGTCAGTAATGCTTTAATCAAATTACACGAAGAAAAGGGCGTTAATTTTGTATTCGGTGCTGGCGTTGACGAAATCAATGCTGCTAAAGACGATACTGATAATGAAAATAGTAAAGTCAGCGGCGTCACTCTATCAGATGGCAGTACGCTTGTCGCCGATGTGGTCATTTTAGGAACCGGTGTTGCACCACGTACTGAGCTGTTAAATGAAGTAAACGCGCCAGATGGTGTGCAAGTTGATGAGACCTTGCAACTGCGTGATGGCGTCTATGCGCTGGGTGATATCGCCAAAGCCACCAATCAGATGGGACGCATGCGTATCGAGCATTGGCGGGTGGCGTTGCAACATGGTCTAGTTACGGCGGCGGCTATCTTGAATGAGGATAATGTTAATTCGTTAGCGGAGCGTATTCCTTTCTTTTGGACAGCACAGTATGGCAAAAGCCTGCGCTATAGCGGCCATGCTGCCACACCTGATAAGGGTATTTTATTTGGCTCGCCTGCTAAGCTTGATTATATCGAATATTATTTTGATGATGATGGGCAGAATACGCGAGTCAGTGCCGCAAGCTCGCTCGGACGTGACAAAGAGCTGATTGCTTTCTCTGAATTATTGCGCCGTGGTCATGCGCCAACGCGCGCTCAAATCAATGCAGGATTTGATATTATCGAGCAAGCCCACGCGTTATCCCGCTAGTACTCAAAACTGATACGTATTATTATAAAGGCTGGCTTGGTTATCCGAGCCAGCCTTTTATACGATAGATTTTTATAAGATATGAACGGAAAAGGAAAACCGATGTTATGAATAAAGAGAACATAAATAAAGAAGAACTGAATAAAGAAGTCTTAAATAAACAACAGTTAAATAGAACAACCGTATTTTTACGCCAAGCTGAAGCAAATGATATTGATGCGCTTGAGCAATTGCTAAATCGCTGTTATCGACAAGCGGAAGGTTGGACCAATGAGGCAGATTTAATCGGCGGTATTCGTACCACTAAAGATGAGCTGTTGGCCGTCATCGCTGACCCAAGACATTACATTTTCATTTATCCAAAAACCACGACAGGCGAGCGTGATGGCGAAGAAACGGGTGAGTTATTAGGCTGTATCGCGGTCGATATAAAAGATGATACTGATACAAATCAGCACGCTGGCAATAAGAAAGCCTATATCGGTATGTTTGCCGTCCTGCCTGAGTTGCAAGGGCATGGCATTGGTCATCAGATATTGCAGGCAGCTGAGACGTTTGCGCAGCGGCATTTGCAATCAAATGCATCAAAGTCTGCTCAAAATCCCGCGCGTCTGACCATGTCTATTTTAAGTCATCGTCCTGAGCTTTTGGCGTATTATCAGCGCCGCGGTTATCAGTTAAATGGCAACAGTATGCCGTTTCCTATCGATGGCAATAATGGCGAACCTAAACGCCAAGATTTAGAGTTATTAGAATTAGAAAAATTCGTAAGTTAGACATAAGTTAATAAGATTTATCAAATTCAATTAAACTAACCTCAATTCAGCTGAGCTTAAAGTAACTAACCCAAAACCATTAACCCCAAAAACTGCCAAAGGTCATAAATAATCCGACACTCAATAGGAGAAATGCCACGATAATTAAGCGCTTAAACCAATTAAAAGCGGGCAGGCGCGTGGCATTATCATCAGACATCAAATAAGCAAACAAGCCAATTAGGCTTGCGACCAAGGTCATGATGCCCAGACCAATCGGTAATATAGAAAAATACATCTGCCACACAAGCATCTCGCAACGGTGATTATTAAACGCATGATAGCAGTAACGTGATTGTGCTGTCTGAATTATCCGCCTCTTCAGTTTTAAAAATGCTAGTAACATAACAGGAGGACAAGGTGGGAGATTTTAAAAGATGGGCGTTAACCGTAGTATTGATACTATTTTTTGCCACGTGTTCTAACGGGCCTTCTGAAAGTACGGTTGAGGGATTGATTGCAGCGCAATATGAGCAAGGTATCGAAATAATGGAGGCTGCCAAGGCGAACGCGGGCAATGATAAAATGGCACAAGATATAAGCAGTTTGATGGAGCGCCTGATGCCAAAACTTGAGCGCATTGAGAATATCAACTGTGACCACGTTGAGGGCGACAATACCTATATGTGTAGCGCTGATGTCACCCAAACGATTGCAGGGAATAGTCGCACCAATAAGACCAATTTTAAATTTTATCAAGTTAAAAGAGAATGGGTACTAGGTGATTAAAACTGAGCTATGCTTGTATAAACTACTTGTAAAAAAATCATCGACATCTTCAAGCTACCGAATCTGAATTCTCTCCTAACGATTTAATAATTGATACTAAAGCTGGTATAAATTGGTGTTTTTTATTTTTTTAAGCGACTAAGGATTTATATGGATATTTATTCTTTCTTTAAAAAGACAGGCAAGCAGGCAGTCTCATTTTTGGGTTTATTCGTTTTACCTTTTCTAGCCTATCCAGCGCTAGCGCAAACCTATCAGATACAAGACTTTTCTGACGATTACTACGCCATTATTAAATCAACAAATGATGCAGATAGTGAAACTAATAGCATTGTGGAAATAAGAGACGCCAAGACTAAGAAAATATTGATCAGTCAGCCTGCTGATATCGATATTGACTATGAGCTTGATAACAGTGAAGCGCATCAGCTAGGCAACAAAATCAGCGCCAATATCGTCAGCCTGCCTTATGGAGAGAGTAGTGTACTGATTTATGACGACTTTAATTTTGATAATAAGTTCGATTTAGCGATCAAAGACGGGCGTAACGGCTGTTATGGCGGCCCTTCTTATCAGGTTTATCTCAAGCAAGGTAGGACTTTCGTGCATAGCGAAGGTTTTACTGAACTGGCACAAGGTAATTGCGGATTTTTTGATATTGATGAAGATGCGCAAACTTTACATACCATGACTAAGAGTGGCGCGGCATGGCATCAATATTCAGAGTATAAAGTCATCAATAATAAACCAGTAGCGGTGCGTATCGTAGAGGAAGAATATAACTACAAAGGCTTAATCTCTATCCTTGAGAAAACAAGAGTCAATGGCAAGATGGTCGAAAACCAATATCAACAGCTGGCTATGTATGAAGAAGGCGATGATTCATCGCGCTACGTTTATGGATTCGATCTAGATAATGGCAAAAAAATGATACTCGATAGCTATGATGAGGATCATCTCTATTATGCCTTTGCTGATAAAGACGGTAAAATTGAGTTGTATTATGATGGACAGTTCATATATGACGCTAAGCAAAAAACCTTGAGCTTCACCAATAAGCCTGTGGTTTATGAAATAAATAATAAAGGTATTACGGTCAAAAATTCTAATAAGACCGTTCTTTTAAAAGCAAAAGTTGGTAGTGTGGGTGGAAATTTAAACAATCTTGCACGATTTAAGAATGTGAAAGTTAGATAAAAAGCATTCAAAATAAGAAAGGCTACCTTGTTAAAGGTAGCCTTTTTACTAATATCATCTAGTTTATAAAGGCTAGCGCATCGTCACAAATTCTTCCGAGCCTGTCGGATGAATAGCAACCGTATTATCAAAGTCCGCTTTCGTCGCGCCCATTTTTATCGCTACCGCAAAGCCTTGAATCATCTCATCGACGCCATAGCCAATACCATGCAAGCCAATCACTTTTTCATCCTCACCTAAGCAGACTAATTTCATCACGCATTTTTGACGGTGCTGAGTGACGGCGCTATACATAGAGGTAAAGGTCGATTTATAACATTTGATATTTTCTTTACCATATTGCTCAACCGCATCGATTTCAGACAAGCCAATCGTGCCGATAGCAGGGTGGGTAAAGATAACCGTTGGTATCAAATCATAACTTAGATGTTCATTAGTCTTATCGTTAAACAAGCGCTCAGATAGGCGACGACCTGCGGCGATAGCCACCGGCGTCAAATCAATGCTGTTTTCGATAATATCGCCGACCGCATAAATCCCTTTAACATTGGTATTTTGAAACTTATCGACTTTAATTTTGCCAAACTCGGTCGTCTCTACCCCTGTCACTTGCAAATTGATATTGTCGGTGGAGGGCGCACGACCAACGGCCCAAATCAAGCAATCTACCGTATCGAGGGTACCATCTTTGGTGCATAAGGTCAGACTACCATCTTCATTTTTATTGACCTCAGTTAGCGTCGTATTAGTGTGCAATTGAATGCCGTCTTGCTCCATCTCTATCAGTAAGGTTTCCACGATAGTGTGGTCAAATGAGCGCAGCGGCGAGTGTTGACGCACATAAAGATGTACCTCAGCGCCTAAGCTATTCATTACCCCTGCAATTTCAACGGCGATATATCCTGCGCCGACGATAGCCACGCGTTTTGGCAGATGATTCAAAGCAAAAAAACCATCAGAATTGATGCCGTATTCTGCGCCTTTGATATCGGGTTGAATCGGGTGACCGCCCGTCGCAATCAAAATATGGTCAGCGGTAATGAGTTCGCCATTGACCTCTACCGTATTGGTATCGACAAATTTGGCAAAGCCTTTTATCACCTCAACGCCATTTTTCGCCAAATTATTATCATAAGAGCGGTGAATATTTTCGATATATTGTTGGCGACTTTGTACCAGCTTTTGAAAGTCAAAGCCTTTTAATTCAACATCAAAGCCATAATCTGGCGCATACTTTTCGATGGCTTCAGCCACTTGCGCGCCGTACCACATCACCTTTTTGGGTACGCAGCCCCAGTTTACGCAAGTGCCGCCCAATTTGTCGGCTTCGATAATGGCGCATTTTTTGCCATAGCTCGCTGCTCGATTGATCGAGGCAATGCCGCCGCTACCGCCGCCAATGGAAATATAGTCATAATGTTTGGTCATGGTTAAGTCTCTTTATTCAGTACGTATTAATGCGTATTGGTGCAATTTTGCAGTCTATTATTTTTTAATTCTGTTATTTTGAACTCTATTGTAATGGGTATGATAATTAATCTTACAAGGTTTTGCTTATAAGGGTATGCCAGCTAGCATCAGTATATAAAAGTATTTAGGCATAAATAGCCTGACATCTCATAAGCCCATCTACACCCGCCTAAACTATGGCACGCCGCCTATAAAATAACAGTCCGGGAATGGATAAGCCTAGCACCAATCCCGAGGTCACAAACAAGGCCTCAAACAAATACACCATCATTTGGCTAAATAATTCGTCGGAAAAACCAAAATAACCAATCTGCACCATACTGACCATCGCCTTATAAGCAGCGATACCTGGCATCATACAGATGACGCTCGGTGAAATTAACGCTTTGGGCGGCAGAGTATATTTTTTAGAAAAGTAGACACCCAAAAAGCTGGCAAGCATCGCCCCAAAAAAGCTAGCAACCACCAGATGGATGTGCTGATAAACAAGCGCTGTTTTTAACCCAAATCCAAACGCAGTCATCAGCAAGCACGGCAAAATATAGCGTTTGGGCACGCTAAACATCAGCGTCCAACCAAGGGTAATAATGCACGACAACACCACGGTTTTAATGAACCACATCTTAAAACCCCCAGTGCTGTATTCTAAGTAAAACCAGCGCCATGACGATACCGACGCAAGCGGACAAGGTCAACATATAGGTAAAAACGGCACGCCCAACCCCAATATTGACATAGCCTTTTAGGATATCTGAGAAAGAATTAATCAAAGGAAAGCTTGGTACCAGTAGCAGCACGCTCGAGGCAACGGCGATATCGGCATTATTACCAATATCAAAATAATAGGTCGTCGCCCCAATTAAAGAGGCGATAAAAGCCGTCACAATGACCGTGATAAAGGGATTGAAATGGTGCTTGGCCAGATAAATACGGGTGAACATCGCCACCATACCTGCGATAAAGGTCACGCCAGTAATTGACCAACTGCCACCGTTTAGATAAGCAAACGCAGCACAAGACGCCCCAACAAATATGCCAACCAACCATGTGGGATACACCGACTTATTATCTAACTCATCAAACGCAAGGGTAGTGCGTTCAGTTAGCTCAGGCTTCAGCTTGTCATTATCATTATCTGTGAGGGCTTCGGTTTTATTGACAATTTGCTGGATTTGTACCAATAAATTGACATTGATGCTCTGATTGATTGTGTCTCTGGTGGTGGTGATACAGCGCTCATCGCAGATAGTGGTCAAGGTAATGGCATTAAAATTCAGCGAACATTCTACGCTGTTCATCCCCAAGGCAAGTCCTAAGCGTTTGGATAAGTCCACCACCACGGCAGACTCAGCGCCATATTGCATAAGGAGTAATCCGCAGCGCACGCATAATCGAGTAATGTGCTGTTGCTGTACGTAGCTGATAGAGGTCATTGATTAGATACGCATATTGGCTATTGTGATATTTGTGAATGGTATAACTATAAACAGTGTGAGCGGTTATAGGCTATCGAGACAGCAAGGTAACGATAGCATAACTTGCCGTGCTTATTTGCTACTATTATAAAGCGTAAACCACTGTCGCAAGGAGAATAAAATGCATATCGTTATCTTAACCCTGACTTTCGCGTTACCTGGCTGTAGCTCACTCAAAGAAAAACGTCAACGGATGGGCGGCTTACATGCACGCTTTGGCAATACCCCAAGCGTTGCTGTCTGTGAGAGCGGCGAGCGTGATCGGCATGATGTCAGTGAATGGACGTTTGTGATCGTTGGGCTATCTAAACGTGAGGTGGAGTCGCAATGCAGTCAAATCGAGGAAAAGATAGAACGGACGGTAGATGCGCGGGTGATGAATGTTGAGAGGGAGTTTGTTTAGGTAAAACTTATCTCAACAGTCTAACTAAGCAGTTGCTATGATTAAAAGAATACAGTTGGATGCTTCGAATATAGCTTAAGTAGACATTACGACTTTCGAAAAACTAACTATAGTTTAACTCACTGATAGACATTTGTTTTTTGTCATGATAATCTCTTTCAGTAATTTAGAAACATTACTTACAGCTCAGTTACATGCATAGCTATATATTACTATTAATTAAGGTCGTACAAGATATGAGGATAGATAATGAATTCCTCAACTTGCACTTTATGGACTTTAATTTAGTTATTTCATTTGCCTGTATTTTCCAATTAGGACGTTTAATGAAAACTGTTAATAAAATAAAAAGTGCTTTAGTTTTGACTACTATTACAACTTTAGTAGGTTGTACCACTGTAGCTGATATGGCAGGGTACGATACTGCTACGTTAAATACTAATGCGGCTAAAAGTTACTCTCAAGTGGTTTCTAAAGCCAATGGTCAAGGCGCAGTAGATAATACTTCTGCCACTGCTATTCGAGTTAAAAATGTCTTCAATCGTATGAAGCCTTATGCCGTTCGTGCTAATACAACAGGTGTTCCTTTTGACTGGCAAGTTACCGTTATACGTTCACCTGAATTAAACGCTTGGGCAATGCCTGGCGGTAAAATGGCTTTTTACACCGGTATTGTAGAAAAGTTGAAGTTAACAGATGCAGAGATTGCTGCGATCATGGGACACGAAATGACCCATGCATTATCTGAGCACAGTAAAAAAGATGCTGGGCAAAAAATTCTGACCGGCTTAGCGCTTCAATTAGGTGGTGCTGCGATACAGGAAAAAACAGGGTTAAATGCTGAGGCAATGAGCTTGATTAGTGACTACGGCCTTGATAAGCCATTTTCTCGTAGTCAAGAATCACAAGCCGATGCGGGTGGTTTACGTTTGATGGCGCAGGCAGGCTACAATCCGGAAGCTGCAATTGCAGTATGGCAAAAAATGGAGGCCGCCAATGGTCGTAGCAATGCGATAGTTACTTTGATGTCTACGCATCCAAACTCTGGACAGCGTATCGCTAAAATTCAGGCCCTATTACCTGAAGTTATGCCAGTCTATCAAGCGGCGGCTAAAGCACCTGCTAAGGCAACTACTGGAGTAACTACTAACGCCACTACTACTAGAACTATTAAACGTAAATAACTCAGTAAGTATTCAAAAAAGTAAATGTTACCACAAAAGGTAAGTCAAACGACTTATCTTTTTTTTGCAAAAGGATATGTACAAGTGGCTGATTTGATGGCTATCTTATGTCTTAAGGGCTAGGTGTGGCAAGCTGTACTCATTTGGCAATACGCCAAGCGTCGCGGTCTGTGAGAGCGGTGAGCGTGATCGGCATGATGCCAGTGAATGGACGTTTGTCATCGTTGGGCTCTCTAAACGTGAGGTCGAGTCGCAGTGCAGCCAAATAGAAGAAAAAATAGAACGGACGGTAGATGCGCGGGTGATGAATGTTGAGAGGGAGTTTGTTTAATCAAAGCGACTTTATTATATTTTCTATTGTCGTAAGTTATAGGTTGGGTGTGGTCTGATTCTTCTTAGGGTGTTTGACGGAATATTTAATGAAAGTTCTAACTTTAATAAAAATTACTCTAGGTGTATCTATTGGTTTTATGCTTTTGGCGTTAACTCAAGAAGCATACTGTACCGCCGAAGGTTGTATGCATTCAATGATTGCTTTTATTTTTGGCCTATTTGGAATGTTTATTGGGGGTAATGAGACGCTTGCTTGGTTTGCTAATCCGTTATTAATTTCGGCATGGTTATTTATTAAGCACCGTAAAGCGTCTTTGTTATTAAGCTTATTATCTACTTTAATTGCAGTGTCATTCTTAATGTTTGATAAGGTAGTTATCAATGAGGCAGGACATAGCAGTATAATTACAAGGTATGTTGCAGGATATTGGCTGTGGATAGGTAGTCATGCTGTCATGGTATTGGGCAATGTACTACTCATGATTAATGAACATTACTATTTGGAAACAGAAACGAAAAATGATTAAAGTTTAGCGCACTCCTTGCTAGTAGTGTCTGCGATATTTTATATCGCTCTATAAGTTATAATTGATCATTTATCTTACGTTATAATGTTGGGGGTAGCAAGCTCTGCCCAACCTACAGTGAATCGAAAGTTAACTATAATTAAGATAATGTAGGTTGGTGTCGATGTGTGAGAACTAATCTGAACGTGTTGGATTTTAGATATCTTGGCTGACCTAGAATAAGTAATTTTAAATTTTAAAATAACCAAGAGATATAAATTATGGAACAAGTAATTAAAGAAATAGATGCTCTTCTAGAAGAAAAAATCCCAAAATTTAAAAATACTTTCTATCCACCAGCGACAGATTCTGAGTTTGAAAGTATGGAAAATTTTGTAGAATCTAAACTACCTGATGAGTTCAAAATACTCTATAAATGGCATAATGGTCAAATTAGCTCCCCCTATATTCCTTTCCATGTTGAAACGCACGAGCTACTTATGCCAATATTAGAAATAATGGATTGGTATGAGGAGCTAAGTAGTCAGCTAGAAGACGGAGATATTAACGATGAAGTATGGAAGAAAAGTTGGGTACCGTTTACTGATGATGGTACTGGTAACTCTACTTGCATCGATATATCAAAGGATAACTTTGGTCAGATAATACATCAAGACCATGAAGGTGATGAGACTCGTGTTGTTTTTGAGTCATTAACAGAATGGTTGAAAGATTTATTAGATAAGATGAAAGTTTTTGATTATTCAACATGGACTTATCTTGATAGATTATAAAGCTTGAATACTGAGCGATATGGTGTACCGTTCAAAGCACTATTTATTTTAAGGTCAAAATCCAAATCTAAAAAAGGCTATTCTTATAAAAATAACCTTTTTTTATTCATCAATAATTAACTAATTTCTATTAACTCACTTCTTTCATCGCTTGCTTAAGCATCGGTTTTAAGAACTCACCCGTATATGAGCCTTTGACTTCAGCTACTTCTTCAGGCGTGCCTTCGGCGATAATCATGCCGCCCCCTTTACCACCTTCAGGGCCAAGGTCAATCACCCAATCCGCCGTTTTGATAACGTCAAGATTGTGCTCGATGACCACGATGGTATTACCTTTATCGCGTAGGGTATGCAAGATATTGAGCAGCTTATCGATATCATGGAAATGCAAACCAGTGGTTGGCTCATCCAAGATATAGAGCGTCTGTCCGGTATCCCGTTTGGCAAGCTCACGCGCCAATTTCACACGTTGCGCTTCACCGCCCGATAGCGTTGGTGCAGACTGACCCAGACGGATATAACTCAGACCAACATCCATCAAGGCTTGTAGGCGACGATAAATGGCTGGAATGGCTGAGAAGAACTCAGTCGCATCTTCAACGGTCATATCGAGCACGTCGGCGATATTTTTACCTTTATAGTGAATCTCTAAGGTCTCGCGGTTATAGCGCTTGCCTTCACAGGTATCACACGGCACATACATGTCAGGTAAGAAATGCATCTCAACTTTGATAAGACCATCACCTTGGCACATCTCACAGCGTCCGCCTTTGACGTTAAAGCTAAAGCGACCGGCTTTATAACCACGGGCACGCGCTTCTTGCGTTTGTGCAAACATCTCACGTACTGGCGTAAATACGCCTGTATATGTCGCTGGGTTTGAGCGCGGTGTACGACCAATCGGGCTTTGATCGATATCAACCATTTTATCCAAATGCTCAAGACCAGTGATGCTGTCATGCTTATCCGCGATGAGCGTTGAGGCATTATTTAATTGCGTTGCGGCTAATGGCATCAAAGTACGGTTGATGAGGGTAGATTTACCAGAACCCGAAACACCCGTGATGCAAGTCATAATCCCTATTGGCAAGGTCAAATCAACATCGTGTAAGTTGTTGCCGGATGCGCCTTTGAGCTCAATAGTCATTGGAACTTGTTTCGGCTTGGCTTTTCCTTTAACTTCCATATCGATAGTTTTGGCTTTATGACGAATGCTTGGAATCTCGATTTTCTTCTTACCAGACATATATTGTCCAGTCAGCGATTCTTTATTGGCCATGATGTCATCGACCGTACCCTGAGCGATAATATGACCGCCATGGACGCCTGCACCGATACCGATATCGATAACGTGATCCGCTTGGCGAATGGCATCTTCATCATGCTCAACGACCAATACGGTATTGCCCAAATCACGCAAGCGCGTTAGGGTTTTTAGCAAGCGATCATTATCGCGTTGATGCAGACCAATTGACGGCTCATCGAGCACATACATCACACCCATCAGACCTGCGCCAATTTGGCTGGCAAGACGAATACGCTGCGCTTCACCACCCGATAGCGTTTCAGCAGAGCGGGCAAGGGATAGATAATCAAGCCCAACGCTAACTAAGAAATTTAGACGCTCATTAATCTCTTTAAAGATTTTTTCTGCAACTTCACCTTTATGACCGCCAATTTTTAGCGTCTTATAATAGTCAGCAGCGTCACCGATAGACAGCTTAACGATTTGGGCGATGGTTTGATCATCGACGCGCACGTTGCGTGAAATCTCATTGAGACGCGCGCCATCACAGACGTTACAAGTGGTATCGGCCAAATATTTTGCCAACTCGTCACGCACAAGGTTACTTTGGGTTTTGGCATAACGGCGCTCTAAATAAGGCAGCACACCTTCAAAGGGCACAGTCTTATTGGTTTTACGACCGCGCTCATCAGTAAAGTTAAACGTCAGCTTCTCTTTACCTGAGCCCTGCATGATGATATCTTGCTGCGCTTTTGGCAGCTCTTGCCACGGTGCGTCCATATCGATTTTAAAATGATTGCAAACGGTAGAGAGCAGACCAAAGTAATACGCATGGCGCTTATCCCAACCATTAATTGCCCCTTGATTGAGCGATTTTTCGTGATGGGTAATCAGCTTTTCGGCTGAGAAATACTGACGTTTACCGAGACCATCACAGCTTGGGCAGGCACCATAAGGATTGTTAAAACTAAACATACGCGGCTCAAGCTCAGAGACTGCGCGATCACAAACTGGGCAAGAATGCTTAGCTGACATGACTTGGTTTTCATCACCGCCTTCTTTTGGGTTGCCATCCATAAAGTGTAGCGTTACCAGCCCTTGACCTAAGCGCAGAGCAGTTTCTAAACTTTCAGCAACACGGTTGCCCAAATCATCACGGACTTTAAAGCGGTCGACCACGACTTCGATGGTATGTTTTTTCTTTTTATCGAGCGTTGGTAGTTCATCAGTATCATAAACATCCCCGTCAACGCGTACGCGCACAAAGCCTTGACCAATTAATTGTTCAAGCAAAACCGTATGCTCGCCTTTACGCTCACGAATCACTGGCGCCAGAATCATAATTTTGGTATCAGCTGGCAATGCCATGACTTGATCGACCATTTCGGTCACCGACTGCGCGACCATCGGCTCGCCATGCTCTGGGCAAAAGGGCGTACCAATGCGCGCATAGAGCAGACGCAAATAGTCATAAATTTCGGTAATTGTACCGACCGTTGAGCGTGGGTTATGGTTGGTTGATTTTTGCTCGATAGCAATTGCTGGCGACAAGCCCTCGATACTATCTACGTCGGGCTTCTCCATTTGAGATAAGAACTGGCGCGCATACGCGGACAAGCTCTCGACATAGCGACGTTGCCCTTCAGCATAAAGGGTATCAAATGCCAATGACGATTTACCAGAGCCTGATAAACCCGTAATCACCACAAATTTATCTCGTGGAATGTCTAAATCGATATTTTTTAGATTATGAGTGCGTGCGCCGCGAACCTTAATATACTCGTGTGCCATCGGTGATAGATTTCCTATTTGATAAAATGATATATAAAAAAATTTTTAAAATTTAAAGACTAAATAAAGTTGAGTTAAATGCTTAATTAAAAGCAATGATGAATCAAAAATATAGATTTTTTAAAATTACTATTCAAATTAATATGGCTTTATAAAAATGTGTGGTTTTCACAAAGCGATAGTAATGATTGTCTCTTTTATATTATGCCTTTAGTACTTGAAATGGATAAAGGTAAGCTAAATAAAGGGTAACTAGTATGAGAAGTTTATTATAGATTTAGTCAATAAATATCGGTTTATCAAAATATTTCTCATACAATATTTTTGGACGATAACATTTCCGACGTCTTACTTTATTGTCATGATAGACGCATTATTCAAGGTGCGATGACGTACGAGATGCACTTAGTAACAAAATTATCGCGTAAAATGAATGGCTTAAGTGAGCGCCCGCTATGATACTGAAGTAGGGTGGCAAAAGTCTCGGCAAGCAAACGGCTAATGTCTTATACTAGTGAGCTTGATTTTTTAGCCAATACCTTTATAGAGCGGTAATGATAAAAAGCATAGCGGTAGTGATTAACCAGTGAGGCAAGTATGAATAGCGTAGAAAAACGGGCAATCCTTGGGGTCGGTGGCATATTTGCCTTGCGGATGATCGGCTTGTTTATGATTGTGCCAGTATTTTCTGTGTATGGTGATAATTATGCGCATGCAACGCCGTTTCTCATTGGTTTGGCAGTTGGTATTTACGGGCTAGGGCAGGCGATATTTCAGATTCCGATGAGTTTGGCGGCGGATAAATTTCCGCGTAAACCGATTATATTCTTAGGTCTGATATTATTTGCTCTCGGCGGTATCATCGCAGCCAATGCCACCGATATTTATGAAGTTATTATTGGTCGGGCGCTAGCAGGTAGTGGCGCGGTTTCTGCGGTATTGATGGCGTTACTTGCTGATGTGACTCGGGAAGAAATGCGTACCAAAGCGATGGCAACGATGGGCTTAACCATTGCGACCTCCATCATGCTCGCGTTTGCCTTTGGTCCTTTATTAGTGGGCTCGCTGGGTATTTCTGGGCTGTTTTGGTTGACCGCAGGCTTTGCCGTTTTGGCGATGTTGTTATTATTGTTTGTGCCAACACCGCTACGGGTACTCAAGCACAATTTGGATAATAAATCGATTGGTCAGCAGTTGGCAGAGGTTCTAAAAATTGGTGATTTAAACCGCTTACATATTGGTATTTTTGCTCTGCATTTGACCATGACGGCTATCTTTGTCATTTTACCGCATCAGCTTAATGAGGTGATGGGATTGTCGGTACGTCAGCAAGGTCTGGTATATCTGCCTTTATTGTTTATCGGTTTTGCCGTTGCCTTACCCTTTATTATCATTGCCGAAAAGAAACGCAAAATGCGCCAAGTATTCTTGGGTGCTATTGCTTTGATGACTGTTGCCTTGGCATTATTAGCGCTTGGTAGTCAGGTCGGTGTTGGTATTATATTAGGCTTATTGCTCTACTTTATGGGCTTTAACTTACTTGAGGCGACGATTCCTTCCTGGATATCTAAGCGTGCGCCAGTCGCTAATAAAGCCACTGCGATGGGCTTGAATTCATCGAGCCAGTTCTTTGGCGCTTTTGTTGGAGGCGCGATGGGTGGTTTATTGTTAACACAATCAAATATATTGGCTTGGGGTATCCTAGCGGTGATTATGGGAGTTTCGTTACTGCTGATTATTCCGATTGCGGACCCACCTTATTTATCGAGCACCACTGTCACTATCCCTAAAGATATCAATATACAAGACTGGTCACGGCAGATGCTGGAGGTAGATGGCGTCGATGAGCTAGTGGTCATAGCAAAAGAGCAAGTGGCGTATTTAAAATTGGATAAGACACAGCTTACAGATTTGTCACGACAAGAGCTGTCGCATTTAGCGCAAAGCCCTTTGGATATTTAGGTTATATAGTAATTGAAACCTGAGTATTGGCAGCGACGAAGCTGCGCGACATTCAACGTCGTATGTAAGATTTCTAAGGTAGATATTTAAACAAAAATTGGTTAAAGTAAATTCATATTACTGATATTATTAATCAGTTTCATTTAATAGTTATTAAAATATTCATAAAACGATTTGTCAATAAAAGGACGATACTATGCGCGGAGTTAATAAAGTTATCATCATCGGTAACCTTGGAGCAGACCCCGAGGCACGCCAATTCAGTAATGGCGGTAGCGTGACCAACATTTCGGTTGCGACTTCAGAGCAGTGGACTGATAAGCAAAGCGGTGAAAAAAGAGAAGCAACGGAATGGCATCGCATTTCATTGTTTAATCGTCTAGGCGAAATCGCGGCGCAATATTTGCGTAAAGGCAGCAAAGTCTATATTGAAGGCAGTTTGCGTACGCGTAAATATCAAGATCCCAATGGTCAAGACCGTTATATCACCGAGATTCGTGCGGAGCA
Source organism: Psychrobacter immobilis (assembly GCF_904846285.1). Taxonomy (GTDB): domain Bacteria; phylum Pseudomonadota; class Gammaproteobacteria; order Pseudomonadales; family Moraxellaceae; genus Psychrobacter; species Psychrobacter immobilis_D. The sequence goes on from NZ_CAJHAD010000002.1 coordinate 214,942, forward strand.
AATGCAAATGCTCGATGGCGCGACCGGCGGTAGTGGCGATGCTGGTGGTTTTGGTGGTCAAAGCTCAAATCAGGGTCAAGGCGGTTATGGCAATCAGGGTGGTGGTGGCTATAGCGATCAAAACCAAGGTGGTCAGGGTAATTATGGTCAACCAGCCAATAATCAGCAAAGTGGCTATAACCAAGGCGGCGCTCCAGCTTTGCAAGGCATGTTACAAGGCAACAATCAAAACAGTAACCAAAACAGCTTCAACAATCAAAATCCGTCAGCGCAAAACCAATTTAATAAACCAGCTCAAGCACCAGCACAGTCTAAACCGACAGCGATGCCAGATGGTCCTGTAGATGATGATATTCCTTTTTAGGATGTACCTTAGACGTTAATGTAAAGTATATGTTCTAGAAAGCCCGCCAATAGCGGGCTTTCTCTTATCTATAGGATTAAATTAGATAGGGTCTATGTAAATAGACCCTTTTTTATGCTGCTGATCTTTGACTTATTTAAATAGTGATAAAGAGAAATACTTAAGATTTATAAAGTAATAATATTTGAATAATATAGTTTTATGATAAAGGCTCATATAAAGTTAACTATCATTTAAAACCGCTATAATTTAATAACATTTATGATTATTATCTTATTATCTTATTATCTTATTATCTTATTATCTTATTATCAATGAATACCAATCAATACTTGTGATGGATTATATTTTTGTTTATATTACTGTTACTTACGATTTTTATTATTCATTAGTCATTAGTCGTCAGGCTATGTGATTTATAACCTTGATATAAAAGTGGAGATTATGATGAGCAAAAACAATGTCATTGATTTAAATGATCTAAACGTTGATGAGCTACGCGCTATTACCGAAAATGCCCAACAACTTATTGCGCAAAAACAACACCAGCGTTTATACGACGCTTATATGCAGTTTGAAAAAATCGCTGAAGAAAGCGATGCTAGCATTGAAGAGGTTCTACAAGCGGGTGAGAAACTTGAGAAAAAACGTAGCATTAAATATCGCAATACGGATAATAATGAAGAAACGTGGACCGGTCGCGGACGTAAACCAACATGGTTAGTAGATGCACTAGCAGCAGGTCGTAAATTGGAAGATTTTGCTATTTAGTCATTAAAAATCTCTTGTTAAGCTCTCATGCTATTTAGCTTTAACGCGTCATTAATCATGATGGTTTAATAGATAAATCGATAGATAAAAGCCAGTCTCTTTATCGCCAGTATTTTGGTGCAAAGATACTGGCTTTTTTTCTGTCATCTGTATGCCATTGTTTGCTATGATAATGACGTTTTTGTCTTATATAAGAGTTAGCTAACCGTGTCTCAAGTATCCACGTCGTCTCATAAGCGTCCCCGCAAGCTCTGGTGGCTATTTGGCTTTGTATTATTTGCACTATTTGCCGTTTTGCAAATGCCAGCAGCATGGCTACTTGAAAAATATGCTCCAGATACGCCTTATGTGCAACATGTGTCGGGCAACTTATGGCAAGGTTCGGCAATTTGGCAATTACCCGTGTCAGCAACGCCGCTTACCGGCGCCGCTGAGTGGTCATGGCAGCCATGGCATTTATTATTGGGCAAATTAGGTGCAGAGGTTGATATCAGCTCAGAGCAGACCCGATTGAATGGTCAGATTAAAGTAGGCAGCAGCTCATGGCAGGTTCAAAACATGAGTGGTAAAATTGCCCCTGAAACTTTGGCCAGTGTGGTCGATTGGCAATTGCCTAATGCGCCTATTCAAGTTAATAACGTCTCGTTAAAACGTCAGTCTGCTGCAAATGCCGCAGCAAGCAGTTCAAGCGAAAACTCAGGTAAAAATGTGGCGGGCTTTAGTGAGGCGAGTGGTCAGCTGACTTGGGTTGGCGGTGAAGTCGGCTATCCTAGCGGCGGTAAGGTTTTTTATATCACAATGCCAGCGCTGCGAGCCGAGCTCAGTGCCGAGCAAAAGAACAATAAAAACCTGCTGCATATTAATCTTGTAAACAATCAAGATAAGCGCTTGGGCGACTTGTATATCGATGGCGATAATATGCTAGATGTGAGCTTAACCCAGCGCCTACTAGAAAATATGCCCGAATATAAAGGACAAGCACCGCAAGATACACCTGTGGTTAGTGTACGGCAGCCGTTGCTCGATGGTTTGGGGGCACGCTAAATGATGAATGTTGCCGATATCTCCAGCCGTTTAAAACCTATTATTAACACCCTAAATCGCTTTTCAGTGTGGTTATTGTTATTAGCGATTGTTTGGTTATGCTGGACAGCGGCGCGCTTACTGTGGCTGCTGCTGGCCGCTCCATTAGCGCCTGCATTACCGCTTGCCCCTTTACAGAGTACGGCAAACTCAAATACAGATTATAGTGGCTTATTTGCTATCTTTGCTGACCCTGATCCTATCGCTGCTCCAGTCCAACCGCCACCTAATATCGTGTTAAAAGGTGTGCTTATGGCCATACCAGAAAGTCTGTCGTCAGCAATGTTGGACGTCAATGGCGAAGTAAAAAACTATCGTATCGGTGACACCTTAAAAGACAGTGACTATACGCTTGTCGCCGTCGCTTGGAATGAAGTCATTATTGCTGATGCTTATGATAAAGAAATCGTCATCAAAATGCCGGAAGCTATGCCACTTGATCAAAGTGCTATGCTGGCAGGTGCGGTGAGTAATCAGCGTTTGCCAGATAATACTATGTCGCCAAACTCGCCTAACTTACCTAATACAGCGCAGCAGGACCAAGTCGATCCTGAGAGTGAGCCAAATGGCGAAGCAAGCAGCGCGGGCGAGCCGAAGTCGCCGATTGATGAGGCCGTCACAGAGTTGCAATCAAACCCTGCCAGTTATTTAAGTCGAATGGGCGTGATGGCGTCAGGTGAAAGTTATCAGGTCACAGCCGCCATGCCTGCCAAACTGCGTAATCGCTTAGGGCTTGAGCCGGGCGATAAGGTGTTGACTGTTAATGGTCAAAGCGTCGGCAGTAATCCTGGACAAGATGCCAACGTCTTGCAGCAAGCAAAACAATCTGGCGAAGCACAAATAGAGGTACAGCGTGGCGATCAAGTCATTACTATTCGTCAGCAATTTTAAGCAAAAATTAAAATTTTTTTAGCTACTGGTTTTTTAAATAAAGCTTTGCGTGCCCTTATAGTTAGCAAGCTGCTAAAAACCATTAACGAGTTATTGGATTTAGTTCATATTTTGTTCAGCAAACATTTTGTTTAGCAAACACGAAACTTAGCACATACGAAAATTAGTACTCTTGAAAATTATTAATCATGCAACTTAGTATATCCGCGACATCACTGTAGGTAATTATCAATATGGTCAGTCTTCAAAATTTTTCGGTCACGCCTTTACACCATATTTTGCAGCGTTTGATGCGTCTGTGCCGTCCGCTATGCCTAGCTATTCCACTATGGGCGGCAAGTACGGGGCTAGTGAGTGCAGAAAGCTGGAAGGTCAATTTACAAGATGCCGATATTAAAGCTTTTATTAATGAAGTGGCGACCATTACCAATCAGAATTTTGTTCTTGATCCTCGTATCAATGGTAACGTCACCGTCATTTCTAACAAAGCATTGTCGCGTGATGAGATTTTTCAGCTGTTCTTGAGTGTGATGCAGGTTAACGGTATTGCCGCTATCGATTCGGGTACCACGATCAAGCTGGTGCCCGATAATGTCGCCAAACAGTCGGGTATGGCAGTAGATTTACGCGGTGATAGCGTCGGTGAAGCGCTAGCGACGCGGGTGATTTATTTGACCAATACCCAAGCAGCAGAAGTCCTCGGTGTCATTCGACCGCTGATGCCGCAGTCCGCTCACGCAGCAGCAGTGCCGGGCGTTAATGCGTTAGTACTATCTGATCGCGCTGATAGTCTTAATCAGCTCACGTCGCTTATCCGTGATTTAGACAGCAACGTCAATGACAGTTTGCAAGTAATACCGTTACTTCATGTCGATGCTGAACGTATGATGGAGCTGATTAGTGCCTTGGTAGCAAGTGCGGGTAGCGGTCAAGCTCAAGGTGGCAACAATCAGCTAAAAGTCATCGCTGATACCTCTAGCGATAGATTATTGGTAAAAGGCAGTCCTGAGATGATTGCCAAAGTCAAAGAGATGGTCAATCAGCTTGATACTACGCCAACCAGACGTTTGAGTGGTTTACGGGTCTTTCGCTTAAAATATGCCAGTGCCGGTCACATTGCAGAAATGCTGCGCGGCTTACTTGCCAGTCAATCTATTAATAGCTCTGGTGCTTCTTCAACCTTGGAGTCTGCTTCTTTGAACGATGCAGGTAGTAACAGCTCCACACTCAATAGTGGCGGCGCTAGTGCGATTGCCAATAGTGCTACTAACAACACTACTGGTGCAGCTTTATCCACTAGCCGCTCGGGTGGCACAGGTACCGGTATCGGAGGTCGACCTTTTAGTATTATCGCTGATGAAACCCAAAATGCCATCATCGTTAATGCCGCGCCTGAGCTGATGTTCGAGATTGAAGATGCCGTCAATCAGCTCGATAGCCGCCGCGCACAGGTATTGATTCAAGCGGCGATTGTTGAGGTATCAGGCGATGATGCTACTCAGCTTGGCGTACAGTGGGCGCTGGGTAATGCCAATAGTGGTTATGGCGTCGTGAATTTTAATAACGTTGGCGCCAGTGCAGTTTCGCTTGCAGCAGCAGCTTTGTCAGGTGGTGCAGGTATCAGTGCCGCAGCAGGATCGATTGCCGGGGCTTTAATTGGAATCGGTGATAGTAAGAAAGACAGCAAAGGCAATACTCAGTTTTATGGCGCTATCCTACAAGCACTTGATTCATCGACCAGTGCCAATTTGCTGTCGATGCCTTCAATTCTAACCTTGGATAATGAAAAGGCAAGCATTTTAGTTGGTCAAAACGTGCCTTTTGTCACCGGTTCTTATACCACAGGCAGTGATTCTTCGACCAACCCTTTCCAAACCATTGACCGTCAAGACATTGGTATCAATTTAAATGTCATTCCTCATATTGGTGAAAATGGCACTGTACGTTTAGAGGTTTCGCAAGAAGTCTCGTCCGTTGTGCCAGGTAGCGCGGGCAATGCCAGTGGTCTTACTACCAATAAGAGTCTGATTAATACCACGATTTTAGCCGATGATCAGCAGACCATTGCTTTAGGTGGTTTGATGCGCGATAACACGACTACGCGCCAACAAAAAGTCCCCGGTTTGGGTAATGTGCCATTAGTTGGTCGTCTGTTCCGCTCTGATAATGACACAACTCAAAAGAGTAACTTAATCATATTTTTACAACCAACTATCTTACGTGACGGTGGGGCTGTCGCTAGTGTAACTGAGCGCAAATACAATCAGATGCGTGTCCTGCAACTGGTCATCGACAAAAACGGTACGATTAAACAGTTACCGCTTAGTGGTACAGAAGGTTGGAATGGTGATGTCAGTGCCGACTATGAGCTGATGCCGCTTAATCCTTTGGTGCCTAAACGTGACCAAACGCCAAAAACGTCTTCTCAAGGCTTTATCAAAGTAGATAGCCCAAGCAGCAGCGGTATCACGACTTATCCATTAAAGCGCTAAAAGTGAATGGCGTATAATTTACAAGTGACCTTCCTAAACTGTTACTCTTAAAATAATATTAAATCGAAATCATATTTAAATGTACGGCATGATATGGTTGCCGTACATTAGCTTGCGTATTCATAACACAGATAAACACAGTAAGGCTTCAAGCGGCGTATAATTAAAGTGAATCTAGTAACGTATTGCTTTTATAAACAATTTTCTATAGCTATTCTTAAATTACTATAATTTTGAATAGCATGATTTTTATACTAATAAGTGATTTTTAAGATAATAAGTAAAAAGTAGCCAAAAAATATAGGCGAAAATAATGAGTAATTCCAATAATAACAAATGGCTGACCTTAGGTGTGGTTGGTATAGTTCTGTTACTTATTCCGCGTCGTAGTAGTCCAAAGGCAGATAGAAATCTAGCAGATAACGCTAAAAAGAAAGTTAATAATAAGACGACTAAAGAATAGCAATCAGCGCTAAAATAGTGGTTTTTATAGCTGCTTTTTTACTACTGATAAAAATATATTTCTATTAAAAAAACATTATAAAAGTAATTAAATTGGGAGTCTATTGATGACTACGATTGACGCCTCATTTAATCCTAATGAGAAACTACCCACCATTTACCCTTTAATCGACACCCATACGCATTTTGATGCACCAGTTTTTGACGTTGATAGGAATCAGCAACTACAAAAGGCTTATCAGCAAGGCGTACGCCATCTGGTGTTGGTGGGGTATTTACACCGGCATTTTGACCGTTTATACGAAACTGAAGAGTTTATTAATAAACAGCCGCACTCTATGATAGGGAATGCGACTGAGCAAAAAGAAACACCTGTTAATGCGCATATTGCCTTAGGTTTACATCCTTTTTATATAGAGCAGCATACTGAGGCGCATCTAAAAAGTATGGCGCAGATGCTGGATAAAAAGCGTCCTTTGGCCATTGGTGAAATCGGCTTTGATACTTTTACTGAGGAAATGAAACAGCCTGAGATGTTCGCAAAGCAAAAGTATTTTTTTAAGGCGCAACTGGACATGGCTGTTAGCCACAAGCTACCGGTGATGCTGCATATTCGTAAAGCGCATGCTGAGGCGTTAACTTTATTAAAAGCGCATGACTATGATGCGCATAAGCTTGGCGGTGTTGCCCATAGTTTTAGTGGTGGTGAGCAAGAGGCGAAAGCATTTGCAAAACTGGGCTTTAAGCTTGGGGTGACCGGTCAAGTGACCAATCCAAATGCCAAGAAGTTACGCCGCGCGATTCAGGCAGCTGTCGATACTTACGGCATTGACTGTTTGGTGATTGAAACGGACTGCCCGGATATGACGCCTATTCTGTGTCAGGATTCGGGCAGTAGTCAGTCGGCGCTCGGACAAAGCCCAGATAATGAATGGGGCGATGCGCCGGCTCATAATAGAAATGTTCCCGCTAACTTACCTTATATATTAAGTAGCTTAAGTGAGCTACTCGATGTGCCGCTAGCGATTTTAGCTGAGAAATTGTGGCACAACAGTTGCAACGCTTTGCGCACCGATTGGCGTTATACAATCTAGTAACAGCAAAAGATATTGATAATAGAAATTCTTTAACCGAGCTTTAATTTGTTATGAGTGAAAAAGTGCAATTACAGCAGAACGGAACAACACAGTCAGATACTTTAAATAGTCTAGTTGATTCAGATGTCATTCATAAAAGTGAGCGCCAAATTGTTCCTAAAAGCTCTGATATGACTGATGATTCTAATGAGCAGTATGAGCGCCGCTTTAAAGGCACGCAAACCCTCTATGGCGCATCTGCTGTCGATACTTTTGCCGCAGCGCATGTTTATGTGATTGGTGTCGGTGGTGTTGGTTCTTGGGCAGCAGAAGCGCTCGCTCGCACCGCAGTTGGCACTATTACTTTGATTGATTTAGATATATTGGTAGCTTCTAATGTCAATCGTCAACTGCCAGCGTTAGACAGCACCTTTGGGCAAAGTAAGATTGCAGCGATGGCGACCCGCATCCGCGAGATTAACCCAAAAGTGACGCTACATTTGATAGATGATTTTTTGACTCCTGAGAACGTTGCGTCATTACTGCCCAGTCGCGCGCAAGCAAAAGCGGCGGCGCAAAACAATCCGATTGTGATTTTAGATTGTGTCGATGATATGAATGCCAAGCTTGCCATCGCGCTGCATTGCCGCTTTAATAAATTAAAATTGGTTTGTGCGGGCGGGGCGGGCGGTAAAATAGACCCAAGCCAGATTAAGGTGAGCGATTTACGCGACAGTTATCAAGATCCACTATTGGCTAAATTACGCAATAAACTGCGTCACGAAAAAGGCATTAATAGTGCGCTAAAAGAAAAGTTTGGCATCAAATGTGTCTATTCGACAGAGCCACCGCGCGTCGATAAAAGCTGTCAAACAGGCGGTTTGCACTGCGGTGGCTATGGCTCAGCGGTCGTCGTTACTTCGGTGGTCGCAATGCTAATGGTAAGCGAGGCGTTACAATTATTGCTTAAGCAGGCGGCGGTTAAGCCAAGCGTCTGATACGAATTAACGGAGTCCATTTTGTCTACATCTAATTTGCCAAAAAACGGTTATCCCATCGCAGCCGATGAAGTTGAGCGTATCAATAAGCTTAAAAAATATCAGGTACTCAATAATAATGAGGAACCTGCTTTTGCGCGCTTAACCGCACTTGCTAAACTATTCTTTAATATGCCGATAGTCACCATCACTTTTATGGACGAAGAAACCCAGTATCTAAAATCGGTACATGGGCTTGGCGGTATTTGTACCACAACGCGCAAAGTCGCTATTTGTAATTATACCGTGCTGTCGGATGAGGTCTTTGTTGTCCCTGATTTGACAAAGGATAGCCGCTTTAGCCAAAATCCCTTGATAACGGAATCACCGCATCTGCGTTTTTATGCTGGCGCGCCGATTATTATGCATGAGGATGGCAAAACTTACCGTTTAGGCTCATTGTGCTTGATGGATATACAACCGCATCATGATTTTACCGATAAGGATGCAAAGATATTAGCGCAGTTTGCCGCTATGGCTGCCGATGCTTTGCAGCTCCAAGACCAACAGCGCAATGCGAAACATGCCAATGAGATGAAATCAGAGTTTTTGGCCAATATGAGTCATGAGATTCGTACTCCAATGAATGGCATTATTGGTATGGTTGAGATGTTAAGCGAAACCAAGCTGAGCGCTGAACAACAAGAATATGTTGATAATATTAAAGTCTCAAATGAGCATTTGCTGGCGATTATCAACGGTATCTTAGATTTATCAAAAGTTGAATCGGGCAAAATGACCATCGATTCTATTCCAATGAATCTCTCTAGCCTTTGTAATGAAGTAGTGAGCTTATTTGCTGTTAAAGCCCGTCAGCGCGGCTTGATTTTAGATTATCATTATACAGAATCACTGTCGCCTTACGTCAAAGGTGATCCGGTAAGGCTCAAACAAGTGATGGTCAATTTGGTCAATAATGCCATCAAATTCACCCGTGAGGGTGGTCGAGTTACTATCGCTGTCAAACACATGCAAAACAATCCTTGTGAGGATAAATATAATTGCCATGGCTCTACAGGTAGTAAAGACAATTCTTTAGCAGAGCGTATAGATAATGATAATAGCGTTCATTACGACACCGATGATAGTGGCATGGTTCACTATAAAGACATGACATTATGTATCGAAGTGACGGATACGGGCGTCGGCATCAAGCCTGAATCATTGGATGCGATCTTTGACGCTTATGATCAGGCCAATAAATCGACCCATCGCCTTTATGGTGGTACAGGACTTGGCTTGTCTGTTTGTAAGTCTTTAGTTGAGTTAATGGGTGGCTATATTGAAGTGGACAGTGCCGTTGGTATTGGGACGACCTTTACTGTACTGTTGCCGTTACCTGCCATCGATAACGCTGCTTATGAGAAATGGCAGGAATCAAATAACTTTATTATGGCAGAACCCAGTCATGAGCTTATCGGTCATATCTTGCTCGTCGAAGATGATAGCGTTAATGCCATGATTGCAAAAAAAGCGCTCAATAATAGCGGTCATACGGTCACTCATGTAACCGATGGGCAACAAGCGATTGAGATTTTTGCTTTAAATCCTGAGTTGTATGATGTTATCTTGATGGATCATCATATGCCGATTATGGATGGCGTCCAAGCAACTATTAAGCTACATGAGCTTTATGATCCACAAGAATTGCCGCCTATTATCGCCTTGACCGCCAATGCGATGGATGGCGAGCGCAAAAAATACCTTGATGTCGGTATGCAGGATTATTGCACCAAGCCATTTAAACAAGAACAGCTTAATGCTTTGGTGCAATATTGGCTAATGCATAAGCAATCGATGGAAGAATAGTTCTTAACCTAAAAATGCATTTGGCATTAAAAAAGCTTAACCGCTAATAAGTGGTTAAGCTTTTCTGTTTTTAATAATGCATATAGAACATCAAGATGCTTAGCTAACGCGCGTTTGATAATCACCGGTGCGCGTATCAACACGCACAACTTCGCCTTGCTGGACAAATAATGGTACACGTACTACCGCGCCTGTCTCTAGGGTTGCAGGTTTGCCGCCACCACCTGACGTATCACCGCGGACACCAGGATCAGTTTCGGTAATTTGCAATTCAACAAAGTTAGGCGGAGTAACAGATAACGGCAAACCATTGAATAAAGTAATGGTGCAAAGCGCGTTACTGTTCTCTTTTAACCATTTTATCGCATCACCAATCGCGGTTTTGTCGGCTTGTAATTGCTCAAAATTCTCAGGGTGCATAAAGTGCCAAAACTCACCATCGTTGTACAGATAGTTCATTTCAGTATCGATAACATCCGCCGCCTCTAAGCTATCGCCTGATTTAAACGTCTGCTCAAGCACACGACCACTGCGTAGGTTGCGCATTTTGACACGGTTAAAGGCTTGCCCCTTACCAGGTTTGACAAACTCATTTTCTAGAATGGCATACGGATTGCCATCGAGCATGACTTTGAGACCAGCTTTAAATTCGTTAGTAGAAAAACTTGCCACGGAACACTCCTAAGGGTTGTAAGTATTGTCATCAATAATTGGATGTGGGGTTTGCGCCTTGCTATGCTAAAACCGCCTATGACGCTCAAGGTTTTATGAATAATTCGTACGCTTTGATAGCGGACGCACTAAGAGCGTATAATATCGGCTTTTGGGCACAGGTATAAGGTTGTCATGATAAACCATTTAATCACACAAAAAAACTGGCAAACGCAATTATCCGAAGCGATAACCTCTATTGATGAGCTGCTCGAGCTGTTAAAGCTAGAATCACTGCGTTCAGAGATTTATATACCTGAGCACTTTCATCTGCGTGTACCGCGAGGTTTTGTGGCAAAAATGACGATTGGTGACAGTGACGACCCTCTACTCAAACAAGTATTGCCCCATAAAAAAGAACAAATCACCGTAACCGGTTATGTGGCGGATCCTTTAAGTGAAAATACGCACAATCCGGTGAAAGGTTTATTGCATAAATATCAATCAAGAGTATTGTTAACGATTACCGGTGCCTGTGCGATTCATTGTCGTTATTGCTTTCGCCAGCATTTCGACTATAGCGCCAATATGCCAACTGCCGATGCCAAAGAGCATATTATCAATTATATCAGTGCCCATCCTGAAATCAATGAGGTGATTTTGAGCGGCGGCGACCCATTAAATGTCACCAACAGGCGCTTGTTTGCTTGGCTTGATACGTTAGAGGCGATACCACAACTGACCACCATCAGGTTACATACCCGTTTACCATTGGTGATTCCAGCGCGCTTAGATGATACCTTGTTAGATAGGCTGTCGCAAAGCCGCTGCCAAATCGTCATGGTGATTCATTGTAACCATGCTAATGAAATTGATGCGCTAACTGCTGAGTATTTGCAGCGTGCGCGCGCGGCTGGCGTCACCTTATTAAACCAAGCGGTACTATTAAAAGATATCAATGATAGTGTGGCGGTGCAAACGGCACTCAATCAGCGCTTGTTTGCGGCTGGAGTACTGCCTTATTATCTGCATGTGTTAGATAAAGTGGCAGGCGCGGCTCATTTTGATAGTGACGAGCGCGCCGCCATTGCGCTGTATTGGTCGTTACTTGCCGTATTGCCTGGTTATTTAGTGCCAAAATTGGTCAGAGAGTTGCCAAATAAGCCCTTTAAAGTACCGATTAATATTTACAATGAGGCCTAAAATGGGCAATATAGTGGACTGCTATTTCGCTAAACAAATAACGACTAAAATCGTTATTATTAAAAAATGTCTAATAAGAAATGATTAAAAGGCTAAATTGCCAAATATTATCAAAATCAGCAATAAGAAATCGTAAACAGGTCAGTGAGTCTACATGTCTAAGGTAGTGTGGTAGTGTTATTTGTAAGCCTAAATCCTAAAAACAACTATAGATATCAAACTTTTACTGATAACGTGCGTAATTACTAAGGATAGTAATGGTAAATTTATCGACGTTTCAACAATATCTAAATACTGATTCGCCCACACTGCAGGCATTGACGAAGTCGCTTAATTTAACGCAATCGATGAATAGCGATGAGCAGCATTTGCGTAAATGGGCGTTGCTATTGCCTATGCAAACAGAGGCGCAGCAAATAGAGCAGCTAGAACAAGTGCTCACAGAATTGCGCGTGGCAAATATAGATGATCGGCAGCGCCTGACATTGCTCAGTATTGTGATCGATGCCGCCAATCAGCTGATTGCAACGTTACGTCAGCATTATATATATGAAACAGCGGCTTTTAACGATTATCAGCTCGGTTATGTGGCACAGGTTAAGTCGCTGTATTATTTAATAATTATGGTATATGACGGCGTCATACAGCGAGAGAATGCTTTTCTAGCAGATAAACAGCAGCAACCATCATCCAATCTTTGGCAGCGCTATTTTACTGATGAAAGATCCTCGACGATTACTTTGGCCGTCGCTAGCTATCAGACGCTGCTGATCTATCAAAAGCTGTTGTTTGAAGACGCACTTTGTTATCAAAAGCCCGCCGCCTATTTATGGTCCAATATCAATCAGCTGTATTATATGGCTTGCCAACAGCATACCGTTAATATTGACTTAAACCCTTATATCATTACCCACTGTGCGGATAATATTCATCGATTATATAGTCAGCTATGCTTGCATAGTTTATTGAACGTACGCGCTATGCGTCGCCCCACTGTGCTAATGGTACAGCGTTTACTACTAGAATGGAGCGAGCATCTCGTCACCTCCATAGAGCCGCAGACTGAGACAAAGGTATTTGTTAATTTGCACAGTGACAATCCACCGACGTATTTGACCGCTCATTCTGCCATCAATCCCTACGATGCGCATCATGATTGTGTGTTTATAGAACTTGCACCACTAATTGCCTATTTAAAATCACGATCTCTCAACCTTATCGAGGAAGCTCGAGAAGGGGTTGAGTGTTATTTACTGAACACTATCGCAATGACGTTAAGCTATTGCTATATCCAGCCGCCATTAACGCTACCAATCAAACAAAGTGATAGGCAAGCGGTACAGCTCATCACTGGCTTTAATAATATTCATTACCGACTGAGTAATGGGCAAAGCTTATCAATGTTGATTTGCGCCAAAAATCTACCAGACCAGCAGCAGCCTCGCTATGACACCTTGCCAAAAAATAAATCTGTCCATAAACCGCTGATGGTAGAAACATTTGATAGTAAAAATGATTTGTCGCATTTTTGCACCTTGCGATTGTTATCAAAATTAGCTGAGCCAACTGTGATTAAGAAAGTAAATATTTATAATGGCACTGCAGCACCAACAGAGAATATTAAAATAGAGAATGTTTTAAAAGGACAATATAGTGCCAAGAAGGTAAGAAATGTAGCTGGGATTGCTGAAAATGATGTGCTTGTTTCTGTTGAGCCGCCGCCATTGAGAATCATGAGTCTTTTCTTATTGTGTCGCTCTGAAAAGTTAGAGTCAAATGATTGGTCTATGGGATTAGTGCGCTGGCTAGATATGGACAGCGAAAAGCCCGAGCTTGATTGGCAAGTCGTTGGTCATCAGCTCATCGCTTGTGGTATTCGCTTGCAAGATAGAGACAGTCGCAGTCGTCATTTTGTACCCGCATTTGTCATCGGTGACGATGAGCAGCTACAGACTGGTTGTAGTCTCATAGTACCCACCTCTTATTTCCAAGAAGGTGATAAAGTCATGATGCGTATCAATACCAAACAAAAAACGCTGCGTTTAGGGCGGCGTCTGTTGACGACTGATGAGTTTAGCCAATATGAAGTGGTGCAAATTTGAGCGCTTATCCCTAAATACTTTAGGTAAGTTTGGGACAGTCAATACTTAAGAATTGATAATAGGTTAAGCGTATTTGGTCTAAATTTGTTTAATAGTTTATAGCATTGCAATTGTAACTTAAGCAGCAGTCAGTTAAATTATTGTTTATAATGACGAAACTGCTCTTATGATTTAAAAGGCCTCCTATGCGTACTCAGTCCATCTTAAACCTATTAGTCATCGATGCTGACCAGCTTTATACTGAGCGTCTCGTCGACTTATTAGGTTCATATTACGATAGTGTGAACTTAGGTTTTTTGGACGATAAGGAAGAGCTCTTAAAGTCGCTACGTCAACCGTGGGATGTGTTGGTTTTCGGTCAGGCTTATGATATGAACTTTACTGATGTAGTCGGTATCATTCAAGAGCAGAATATTGATTTGCCATCGGTTTGCTTGATAAATAAAGACACTGCGGCCAACGCTCATAATGAAGAAGGCTTGCCATCAATTGTAAATAGCACGATGGTTAAGGCACTTCGTGCGGAGGAGGAAACCGCCGTTATTATGTCTATTTGCTTGCTGCATGATAATTTGCGTAGTCGTCGCCAGCTTACAACCCTACGTCATGTACTGTCTGGGGCCGAACAACGCGCAAACGTGCTCATTAAAAACTCAAAAAGTGCCGTCGCTTATATCGATCAAGGTATTCATATTTTTGCTAATGACCCCTATTTGCAACTATTTGGTTTTGAGTCTTTAAATGATGCGATAGGTGTTCCCGTTGTTGACTTAATTTCTGGCGGAGAGAATGTCAAAGGCTTTAAGCAGTTTCTGCGTCAATTTGAGAAAGGCAGTCGTAAAGACGTTGAGTTTAACTTTGAAAGCAAGCGCACCGATGGCAGTACGTTTGAGGCAAAATTACAGTTAGCTTCGGCAACTCTGGACGGTGAACCGGTCACCCAAATTATTATTCAGCAAAACAACAGCAATAGCGCCGAAGTTGCGAAGCGCTTGGCAGAGGCTGAGCGTAAGGACAGCTTAACGGGTATTGATAATCGCCGCAGCTTTGAAGAGCAGTTGGCAACGCTCTATCAACAGGCAAAACAAGGCGCGTTGACAGCAGGGTTACTCTACATTCAGCTTGATAATATTGGTAAAATCAGAAGTAGTTTGGGTTTACAAGGCGTCGATATCACCGTTCAGCAAGTCGCTTATGCCTTAGATAAACTGGTAACAGACGAGATCGTGGAAGGAAACCATGTCAGTCGTTTTAGTGACACGGCTTTTACGGTGTTGGTAGAGAATCAAACCAGCGCCGCGCTTGAACAACTGGCTGAGAAAATCGTTTTGACCATCAGTGAGATGTTGATCGAGGTTGATAAGCGGACGACAAATACCACGGCAAGTATTGCTATCGTTAAGATAGAGAAAAATACCCCTGAGCCAAGAGTGTTGCTTGAGCGGGCGCTAGATGCCATCAGTCAGATTATGATTGAGACTTCCAACCATGGCGGAACCTATCATTTATACGACGCCAGTGAACATGCAAATAGTGATGATCATGCCCTTGCCGAATCTTTAGTCGATGCTATTGCCAACAATCGCTTTGAGCTGTCATTCCAGCCGATCTATGATATTAATAACGATCGCAGTGATTTCTTTGAAGTATATCTGCGCTTGCCACTGGCAGATGCAGACAATACGGTATTAACCCCTGATCAGTTTATGGCAGTGGCTAAAGCGCATAAACTGCTTGAAAAAATAGATCGCTGGATACTTATTAACGCCTGTAAGAAAATCAATGAGGTACGTAAATCCCATCCGGATGCGCGCTTATTGGTGCAACTGACCAATGCTTCATTGATAGATAAAAAACTGCCGAGCGTTGCCAGTCAACTAATCAATGCGGTAGGTGGTAAAGCGGGTGCATTAACCTTACAGTTTAATGAAAAAGACATTGCTGACCATTTAACCGTGGCAAAATCGCAATTTGCAGCCCTTAGTCAAGTTAACTGTCAGCTTGGTATCAATAATTTTGGTTCATCAGCTAAGTCGGTTGAACTTGCTAACTTTGTTCAACCTGATATGGTGCGTTTAGCCCGCAGCTATGTAGAAGGCATTGATAACCCTGAGAACTTAGAAACGGTCAAAGCACTTATCGCCCGTACGAGTGAGATTAATATTGATGTTTTGATGCCTTATATTGAGGATGCAGCGACCATGTCGGTTGCTTGGAGCGTGGGCGCACGCTATCTGCAGGGTTATTATCTAGAAGGGCCTAGCAATAGTATAAAAGTATCAGGCGAGAGTTAAATCTGGCTAAATAAGTAGATTCAACTTTTAGCAACTACATATATATTTTCTATCCAGCGCTATCTATGTTTGTCAATCTTTACCTTGTATTATGGTCGAGCTAGACGCATACATAGCCAACGCCCCTCAATGAAAGATTACCACAACATGTCTATTGTCAAAAAATATCAATTAGGCGCTATGTTTGCCGCTTTGTTATTGCTCAGTGCTTGTGAGAAAACACCCCCTGATTATCGCGCTCCTGTGACATTACCACTATATACTGAGGGTGATGCTGATAATGGGGCGCTGATATATCAAGATGCTTGCGGTCAGTGTCATCAGCTAAATCCTGGACTCAATAAAAAAGGTCCGCAGTTGATGAATATTTATGGTGCGCACGCAGGAGCGCTAAAAGACTACACTTATAGTGAAGGGCTTAAGACAACATCTTGGGTATGGGATGCTGAGACGCTTGATGCTTATATCGCTGATGCCGAGAAAGCCGTGCCAGATTCAAAAATGCTTTCAGACCCGATGCCAGATGCTAAAGAACGTGCTGATGTGATTGCTTATTTGTCAACGCTGCGGGCGCAAGTACCAACAACTGATGATATTAAATAATGTTTAAATTAACAGGATTTATTTCATAAACCATTCCTTTGAAAAACGAGCCAAGAATCGATAATGAGCCATACCGCTAACGACTATCTTTATAATCAGCAACAAATTGCTCAGTTAATGACCCAATTAAATCAAATCGTCCTAGACAAGCCGCAAGTAGTGAAACTGGCACTTAGCGGTATCTTGGCAGGCGGGCATCTGTTGCTACAAGATTTACCGGGTATGGGTAAAACGACGTTGGCGCAAGGCTTGGCGCAACTGCTTGGGCTGAGTTTTAGCCGTGTGCAATTTACCAATGATATGCTGCCAGCAGATATCTTAGGTATGAGTATTTTTGATCAAAGTCAGCAGCAATTCGAGTTTCGTCCCGGCCCTATCTTTACGCAGTTGTTACTTGCCGATGAAATCAATCGCTCTAGTCCCAAAACCCAGAGTGCGTTATTAGAAGCGATGGAAGAGCGCCAAGTGACGCAAGATGGTCAAACCTATCCATTGCCGCAGCCGTTTTTTGTCATAGCCACCCAAAACCCTTTGCAGCAAGCAGGTGTCTACCCACTGCCTGAATCGCAGCTGGACAGGTTTTTATTGTGTTTGTCGCTTGGTTATCCATCGTCTGCTGCAGAGCGCGAGCTGTTAAAGGGACAAAATCGCCGTGAATTATTAAAACAGCTTGGCGCCGTACTAGATACCGAGGCGGTATTATTGGCGCAACATGGGGTTAAGCAGGTTTATGTCGCCGATGTGGTGTTGGATTATCTGCAAAGACTCGTTGCAAAAACGCGTGCAAGCTTTGATTATCATGGTTTATCACCGCGTGGTGTGCTATCACTACAGCGTGCGGCGCAAGCATATGCTTATGTATCGGGACATATGGAAGTGACGCCCGAAGATATTCAAGCGGTATTTGCGGCGGTCACTGACCATCGACTTGGCCAGCGTTTCGTGCCTGCACACGTGACTGGCGGACAAGTCACACAAACCATCGCCCAACGTATATTAGCAGACGTGGCTGTCGTTATTTAATCGTGTAAATTTTTTATGGTAAGGATAGGGTAGTCATGAGTCTGTTGCTAAAAGCCTTAACCGTACCAGCTAGCTCATTATTAAGCCGTTGGTTTGCCGCGCGTGCGCCCAAAAGCGATAGTGCGACGCTTAATCTGCGTAACGTCTATATCTTTTTTAGCCGTGAAGGGTTGCTGTTTGCCGTTTTATTAATCATCACCTTTATCGCTGGTATCAACTATGGTAATAACTTGGTATTGGGGCTGTGCTTTTATCTCATTAGCGTCTGGCTCATTAGCTTTCATGTGACCTTTGCGCATATCTCAGGTCTACAAGTACGGTTGCTTGACGTCACCATGGCAGAAGCCGGTAGCCCCGTTTGGGTCACGTTGCAGCTGCGAAATGACAGCCGCCGACCAAGACGGCAGTTATTGTTTACCTTTGAGCAGACTGAGCAAAAGCCTCATAAAAAAACCAATAAAAACAACGATAACCAACATGAGATTCACGCTGATAGTCAGCACTCAGTATTGGTCACGCGCCTACAAGATGAACAAATCATTCGTTTGCCGGTGCAGACGCATCGTCGTGGGCAGTTGCAACTACCAAGATTAAAAATAAAAACCGTTTACCCCTTAGGGATTATGCGCGCATGGTCGTATGTCTATTTCGCCCGTCGCGCGTGGGTTTATCCAAAACCTGAAGTATTTGACTGGCAGGCACAATATGCTATTGCCAGTCCGGAGGATTTGCCCATAGGCGGGCAATATCGCCAAGGTCAAGACGACTTTGACCGGCTTGATAATTATATCGAAGGCGAGTCGCTAGCCCGCGTTTCATGGGGACACGTAGCGCGCGGCCAAGGTATGTTTACCAAGCATTTCGCCGATCCAGTCGGTCATGAGCAAACTTTAGACTATGCTGATATGCCAGCAGCGCAGCATGAACAAAAACTGGCGCAAATGGCGTACGGAGCGCTGACATTGGGTGAACTTGGCGTCCCATTTAACATGCGCTTACCCAATGAGATGACGGTTAATAAGCATTCTGCTCCAATGATGGGCGAAGGTGAGGCGTTTGCACAAGCCTGCTTGTTACGGTTGGCAAAAGCACCATGAACAACTTCAAACACCACGCTGCAAATGAGACAGAGATAAATCCTGCAAACTTTGCACAATTGGCCTTAGGGCAAAATATCAGTGTCCCTGATGGCGTGAACAACAATCATAAATGGACTCGCAAGCTATTTGCCTTGCCAGCGTATTATTGGGTATTAATTGCCCAAATCATCGTTATTTTACCGCATGCCGCGCACTTGCCGTTATGGCTAATCGTTTTCGCAGTGGTCAGTATCATTGCCCAACTACCGCGTATTAAAGCTAAGTTTAAAAAACTGACGCATCTAAAGCGCGTTTATCAAAGCATGCAAATGCTTGGCTTCTTACTCGGGCTAGTAGGTTTGTGGTTGACCTATAACACCGCATTTGGACTGGATATGGGTGTGGCATTTTTAGTACTGTGCCTTATCAGTAAGCTGTGGGAATTGTACAAGCGCCGTGACGCCTATGTGGTGCTCAATTTATCTTTGTTTGTCCTTGCTTCACTGTTTTTGATGGATCAAGGCATTGTGACGACAGTAGAGGTAATCATCGGTGCGGTCATTGTATTGTTGGCATTTATTGCGCTTAACGATGATGGCAATACTCGCGGTGATGGTCGCCTGCGTACTTTGGGCGTGCTGGGTATTGGCGCATTGCCGCTGTTGGTCGTGCTGTTTTTATTCTTTCCGCGCTTGCCGCCACTATGGTCAGTACAGCTCTCCGGTCAGCAAGCGACTACAGGTGTCTCTGACAGTATGTCGCCCGGCGACTTTGCCAATTTAGGCCAGTCGACTGAGCTGGCTTTTCGGGTAGAGTTTGCAGATAAGCGCCCGCCACAGCAGCAGCTTTATTGGCGTGGTTTGGTTTTTAGTGATTTTGACGGGGTCACATGGCGTCCCAGTTCGCAGCAACGAGAATGGCAGCCTGCGCCGCAAATGCCAAATTGGATAGCGAATGCCTTAGCGACCGTTCCTGATAAGGTAAAAACTACCCCGAATCGCTATCAAATTATCTTAGAGCCGACGCAGCAAAACTGGCTATTTGGCCTGGATTATCCTTTTGCTCAGCAGCAAGATATCAGTATTACCTCAAATTTTACCTTACGAAAAGATCAGCCAGTTACCCAGCAGCTGCGCTACAATGTCTTGCAGTTTGCGCCGATGCATATCGACCCTGTACTGTCTGATGAGTCGCGCCGTCTCAATCTTGCACTGCCAAGTAGCGGTAATCCGCAAGCACGCGCACTGGCAAAGCAGTTGTTTGCCCAGTCTGGCTCGGATCCCGTGCGCTATATACAGGCAATCGAGCGCTGGATAAACCAAACCGAATTTCGCTATACGCTATCATCGCCACGTTTAAATACCAACCGTATTGACGAGTTTTTATTTGACACCAAAGCGGGATTTTGTGAGCATTATTCTTCTAGCTTTACCTTTATGCTGCGCGCTGCTGGTATTCCTGCTCGCGTCGTCGCCGGCTATCAAGGTGGTGAGCTGAGCCGCGGCGGTAACGTTTGGGAGGTGCGGCAAATGGATGCGCATGCTTGGACGGAAGTCTGGCTTGAGGGTCAAGGCTGGGTACGTGTCGATCCGACGGCTTTTGTTGCCCCTGAGCGCGTCGAGCAAGGCATGGATGCGCTGACACAGGCGCAAGGATCAGCAATGTTCGGTGATGGTGCTGGGGCACAAATCAGTTATCAGCAGTATCAAATGCTGCAAACCTTACGTCGTCTGTCAGACCAAGCGAGCTATTATTGGCAAAAGGACGTCGTTGGTTACGATCAAGATAAGCAAGCGGATTCGCTACTGAAATGGTTTAATATTCGCTCAATCATGCAGCAAATCACTTGGTTGGCAGTAAGTGCCATTAGCGTTATGGCGATGCTTGTGTTTGTTATCTGGCAGCGTCGCCGCAAACGTTGGCACCCAGCAGACCTGCCGCTTGCCCAACTCTCAAAACGCATCGCTAAAGCGGATAAATCGTCAGCGCGTTCAGAGAGTGAAGGGCAGTTGGCTTGGCTTGCGCGTTTGGCAAGCGCAATTGATGATGACAGTGGTCAAAATAGTAGCAAGCATAATAATGCCAGTAAGCTAACTGCTAGTGGTGATTCAAAAGTTGTCCAAGCAAAAATTGAGCAGATTCAACAACACTATCGCAAGCTACGCTATGGCCGTTTAAGCACCCTTCCAACCAGCGATAGTGAATACCAAACGGTACTTAAACAGCTCAAGAAAGAGACAAGTGAATTGTTTTAAATAATTTTAAAAGAACCACTTAATCACTTAAATTATACAAAGAGGCCCTAATCACAAAATTGGGGCTTTTTTGCATCCATCATAACTAACTAAATTTAAACGGGAGGTTTACGCTATCAAAAAAAAGTTGTTTTTGAGGCTTATTTTAGCTAGGAGGTGAATGACTGTTTAGTTATATATTCCTTACTTATATTAATAGAATGCTATTTTCAATATATGTATTTATGAGAATAT
>NZ_CAJHAD010000003.1 GCF_904846285.1 Psychrobacter immobilis
ACTATGATAGTTTAATCATGTCAGGCATTGCTGCCTGACTCAAGTAAATCACTCTCCGATATACTCGGGGCGGTTCAATACTTTCATAAGAGCTCCTTTTATTAACGGCATAAAAAAGGTCTGCACGAGGCAGACCTTTAAAGGTTAGAAGGGATAAGCATTCAGACAGTAATGCTAGATCTCATGACAGTAGTATGTATTTGAAATTAGTTTGATATGGATGGTCTTTATACATTCTAATTAACAGTACCATGACCAAAGCTACGCATATTAGGCGTCCACGCCTTGAGGCGCTGCTCATATTTCTCAGGTCGCGTTAAGTACAACGCGGCATTAATTGCATTCTTCACCTCTAGGATATTGTGCCTATGGATCATACCTATACCAAGGGTACCTTTAAGCTCCTGCTGTCGTTTATACCGAGTGGTATTGCAGTTAAAGTGATAGCCTATACCCCCTGTAATCTTCACCCATCGCTTACTGACCTCTTCAGCTAAGTACCAATCGTTCTGTCGCTTGTCACCGTTATAAAGTAGTAATAGATGACAGTGCAAGCCACCGGTATCGACCCCTTGTTCTATCGCCCAAGCATATCCTCTTAAATCTTCAAAACAGCTTTTCTCTTTATCAACGATTTTACCAGCTTTTCTCTTCCTCTCTTTTTCCTTATCACTTTGTATTTTTCTCATAAGTTTATTTATAAGGCCGTTGAAGGCTTCAATACCAATAAGATGGGCATGTTCTAGTTTAATTTTGAGATCGACTCTCACAATAAGCAAGCGTTTGTACTTATGTAAAAAAAATTTCATATATTCAAATAGTGATTGTCCATTACGATTTTCTTGAAAAGCAAAGTCGGTCTTAGCAGTAGCGAATTCATTTTGATAAAAACTAAGCGCATTCAAAAACTTTTGTGTCATGACCCCATCCCAAATAATTTCGTTAGAGTAACGGTTACCACAAACTAGATAACAGCTACCTAGAAACCATTTAATCGAATTGGCGTAAACCAATTCGTTATCGTATTGCAATGTCATTAGCTGGTAGTAGCTATTTAGCTGCTCACATATTTGCTGGATAGTCATTGCAATTTTAGGGTCAAGTATATCGCTTACGAGTTTATCGACTTTGGCGACGACATAGTCGTGTCCTAAAGGTATATTCATCATTTTGTATTGCCTAAGGTTATAAGTTCATAAACTAAGGCAACTCGATAATTTCTTACTGATGTTGTTTGGTTGGGCCAAACAACCCGAGTATATAGAGGATTATATTGATAATATTATATACCGGATTGGTAGTTGATGAGGAAGTGCGCTACTGCGAGGAGGTGGGTTTATAACCTACCTGTCTAGACGGAATTTTATCATTTGGGGAGTTACATATTTTGAGCAAGCTTTAGACGACCTCATAGAATGGCTCCATCTGTAGGATTACTAGAGCTTCATAATATCCACTTAAAACTCTAGCCATCAGCTTAGAATAGAATTAGATAAGTGACACTCTAGATATAACTGCTAAACCTAATTACATATAGCAGAAAACCATTAAAACAGTAGTTTTAATATATTTATGACTATATATTTACTAGCTAAATACTTAATAGATACTATCGATTTCTATCAAAATACTATTTATGTTATTTATTTACTATTTTATATCATCAGGTTATTATAAGGTGCTATTAAATTACAACAAAATTGATACTTAAATGACTAATAATATTGACTTAATCATAAAACAAACTGTAGCTTATGATGCTAATGGTTACCCTTATTTGCTTCAAAATAATATGGGTACGCCATATTTAATGTTTGATGCTTTTAATAATAGAGTGGTAATAACTGATTCAAACCATACGCCATTAGCGGTTGCCGATATGCACGGTAATCTGCTTACATTATTTGATATACAGACTACTCCAGGTCAAACTTATGAAGAGTTCCAACAACAGACTTCATGTGGCAGCAGGTTAGTAGGTGGAGCTAGTGCGGAATCAGTAGGCAATAGCAAGAATGTACAAAAGTCTATTCCAGTTGTAAAAAGAGATGAGATTTATAAAACAGTCAAAAAACTTGACGTAGATACCGTCAAGCAATTTCTGCTCTATGAGTCGATAATAGATGGATCATCCCGATTCTTTATTAATTTTGACGAGTCTGACGCTTATAACTATTTAACAAATAAACTGATAAGACTTGATAAACCTTACGATAAACTTGATTATTTAGCTTTACTAAAATCGGAAATTTCGATACCAAACTCATTTCTTGATTGGTTTTCTGACGATCTACGAGCAGGTCTAAATTTAGCATCACGTATAAGCTTAAGTACTTTTGGAAATTGCTACTACGGTGAATTAGAATTTTTATACTGGATAAAGTCAGTAATAAAAGTTTCCATTCTAACAATGAGTGGAGATGAAAAAATAACCATTAAGATTGACATTGTTGAAAACTCAATAGAAAAAAGTATCGATAATTTGATGTTTATGAAGATGCATTACTTGAAGAATCGAACCAAAACTGATTGGCTTAATGAGAAGGATACTGAACAGGTAAAGTGGGCATATAACTATCTTTCTGAGCGTAAGATAATCTTATTTGATGGAGTATTTTTTCCTAAAACAATTAGTGATGAGTATAATTTAGTTTTAGCTAGTATAGATGTTCTGCCTAATACTATTAAAGAACATACCGTACCCAATGGCGCTAATAAATTAAATTTTACTCGAAGAGAGTTGTTAGTTTATAAAATGTGTAGAGCATGGGATAGTATTTTAGGCACAAGGAAAAGAGCAGAACAGAAGTCTAAAAGAGTGATAAGCGTTAACCAGAGTAATTTTGAAAGCTTGTTAAAACTGAGCACTCATTACAAGCTAACTCCTACGAAAATGCTCAATAAGCTAATTGAAGATCAGTATTCATTATTAGACGATAATTCATAAAACCACTTATGAGTGTAGTAAGCTCATAAGTGGTTTAAGTCTTGAAGGCCTTCATTGACTTATATATAGCTTTAACTCTTCAATTGTAACGCCTTATCTATAAGAGCACTCATATCAACCGTATTAAAAATTGTAGGATGCTCGCTACTCATAGTCTTCTCAATAGCATTAACAATGTAGCCTAGCTCATTTAGGTTTACGTATGTTAGGTGGAGAAAATATAGTAGATTGCTTAAAGCAAACTTTAAATACAGGATACGATGGTATTGTACCTAATACTCAATGCACCTCACTGCTGTTATTCAGATCAGAGACTGATGGTTAAATTAACCATTGGAGCAGCTGATATACAAATTGTTACAAGGTATCTCAAAATCTAAATGACAACATTAAGTATACCCTCAAGTATACTGCTAATTATTTATTAATTATTATCTATATACATCATAGACTTATATGCCAGATACGGTTCCGGATCCGGGTACCATTTTATTAAAAGGCTTCCAAGCAATTGGAAGCCTTTTTCTTATTCTAGGTTTTTTTATTCATAATTCCCTTATTTATTCGTATAAAAACATCTTAAGAAAATAGTACTTTTCTTGTCTTTGCAAACCTACGAGATAGGTTAATCATCACTCTATTCTAATTAGAATCTCACATTCTGAACTTATTAATAAATTTGAACCAAAAAAAATCCGACCACATTAAGTGATCGGATTTTTAATATTTGGTGGAGATGGCGGGAGTTGAACCCGCGTCCGCCAGCATTACGCTCATGAATCTACATGTTTAGTTTCTGTCTTTAATTTTAGTCTGCACCGATCCGACAGTCAGGATGGATTAGCCGATTCTCTACTTTTGAACCCAAGCGATTGAGACAATCCCTTGTGGCGATCCTACATGCGGACGCTTCAACTTAGTTGACCAACTGTAGGTGATCAGCAACTAAGTAAACAGGATTTAAACCATGTAAACAGGGTTTAAGCTGCTAGAGCGTAATTTTCGTCGTTTGCGACTATAACAATATATGTTTGATTAACGAGAGGACATATACTCTCGACATGCATCATTGAGTTTCATCACCAGCGTCGAAGCCAGAACATCCCCAATAAGGTCGATGATTATATAGCACTTATATGCCCGCTTGCAACCTATTAGACGTCCGTATTACATTACGTTACAGCTGAATCATTTAAGCCAAGACTTTATTTAACCATTTACCGATATTTTGAATTTGCGGCATACATACTTGATGTGCCATCGGATAGGTATTATAGGCAACATTATAGCCTTTAGCGGATAAAAGCTGCTGAGCCTGCTCACCTAAGATGACCGGAACAACAGGGTCGTGCGTACCATGCTCTATTAATATCGGCATGTCTTTATTAGCATCGCTATAGGCAATGTTATCATTGGTCGCTAAATAAGTAGATAGTGCCATCAAGCCAGCCAAGTGCTCTGGATAGCCAAGTGCCACATGATACGCCACTGCCCCGCCCTGCGAAAATCCTGCAATCACAATATGCTCAGGTTTAACACCGCGCTCAATCTCACGAGTAATCAAATCCTGTATTTGCTGCGCAGACGCTTCAATCTGATTCACATCAACTTTACGTTCAAGGCTCATCTCCAAAATGTCATACCATGCTGGCATGACCATACCGCCATTAACCGTCACTGGAATATTGGGCGCATGCGGAAAAATAAAACGCACTGCCATATCATCAGCCAAACCGAGCTGCGGCACTATAGGCTCAAAATCATGACCACTCGCGCCCAAGCCATGTAGCCAAATGACCGCTCTATCTATCTTTTTTTGCGAGGGGTTATGCTCAACAATCACAGTGTCTAAATAATTACTCATAATTTTAGGTTCCTCTGACTAATAAATAAAAATAACATTGAAATTAGGCTTTATAAACTGAGTTATTAACGTTTTAAGTATGGACAAAAAAAACCCTCTAGCGTATCTAATAGAACAGCAGTAGATGCGCCAAAGGGCAAATAAATTTACGATAAATACTCTAAGTAATCGATTCTAATGGCTGTTTAACATCAGCGTTTTGACCGCGATGACGCAGATAATGATCCAGTAAAACAATGGCTAGCATCGCTTCAGCAATAGGTGTCGCGCGTACACCTACGCAAGGGTCATGACGACCTTTGGTCAGCATATCGACCGACTCACCTTGGCTATTGATACTCTTGCCAGCGGTAGTAATACTAGACGTTGGCTTAAGTGCAATACTGACGCGGATATCTTGTCCTGATGAGATACCGCCCAAAATACCACCTGCATGATTGGCCGTGAAACCGTCTGGCGTCATCTCATCACGCGAGCTATGACCAAACTGTCCAGCTACCGCCATACCATCACCTACTTCAACGCCTTTTACGGCATTGATACTCATCATGGCATGGGCAATATCTGCATCTAAACGGTCAAATACTGGCTCACCTAAGCCTACTGGGACGCCGCTTGCGATAATCTCAAGACGGGCACCACAACTGGTACCTTCACGGCGTAAACTGTCTATCAAGCTCTCAAAGCGACTGACTGCTTCTTTATCCGCACAGAAAAATGGATTACTATTCACAAAATCCCAATCAATTTGACTTGGGTCTAGCACTTTGCTGTATTCATTACCAATTTGGGTAACGTGACCACGGATTTGCACACCTAAGCGCTCTAGCAAATACTTTTTAGCAATAGCACCTGCCGCTACTCGCATGGCTGTTTCACGGGCTGATGAACGCCCGCCACCACGATAATCGCGAAAGCCATACTTCATGCTATAAGTATAATCGGCATGACCGGGGCGAAAGGTATCTTTGATTTCGCCATAGTCTTTAGATTTTTGATTGGTATTACGAATCAGCAAACCAATAGAGGTGCCTGTCGTTTTACCCTCAAAGACGCCAGAGATAATCTCAACTTCATCAGACTCGCGGCGTTGGGTCGAGTATTTAGAAGTACCTGGCTTGCGGCGATCCAAATCTATTTGCAAGTCAGCTTCAGATAAGGCTAAACCTGGTGGCACGCCATCGACGATTGCCATAAGACCTGCACCATGCGATTCGCCGCAGGTGGTGACGGTAAAGAGCTGTCCAATACTATTGCCTGCCATATTTATCCTTAAATAACTGAAGTCGATCTTTGATTATTTTGACTATTGTGTCAATCTTGATTTATTGATTGCTATCTAATAACTGTACGTAATTGGCAAATAATGGACGATAGCTCATCAGCTCATCATAAGTAATCGCAAAAATACCATGACCACCATGGGCAAACTTTAACCAATCAAACTGAATCTCAGGATAAGCTTGCTTTAACGCCCATTCGCTATCGCCTACTTCACAAACTAGCAAGCCTTCAGGGCTCAGATAATCTGCTGCTTCAAACAAAATACGATGTACCAAGTCCAAACCATCTTGACCAGCAGCTAACGCATGCTCAGGCTCATATAAAAACTCTGGCGGCAAATCTGCCATGATAGCGGCATCGACATACGGAGGATTGGTCACAATCAGCTCATATTGATGTTCGGCAGGAATCTTAGCGAATAAATCTGATTCAATCACGTTCACTTGATGACCAAGATCATGATGATCGACGTTCACCATCGCTACTTCAAGCGCGCTTTTATCAATGTCTACGGCATCAACTAAGGCATCAACAAAACGGGTCGCCAGCGCGATAGCAATACAACCAGAACCGGTGCATAAATCTAAAATACGCTCAGGCTGTGATAGCTGTTTAATCTCTAAACCATGATCGTAAAACGCAGGAGTTTGATTATTGACATTAATGCCAACTGGCTTTGCCAACTCATTAATCTCAAAGTACGGATGGAACTGCTGGCGAATCAGCTCGGCGATAGGCGAGCGCGGAATTAAAACCCGTTCATCGACATAAAAAGGCAAGTCACAGAAATAAGATAGATTAATGAGATAACTTAACGGCTTACGCTCAGCAATACGTTCTTCTAGCAAGCTTAAGACAAGCTGTTTCTCTGACGTAGTCAGGCGACAATCCAAAATCTGCTCATTGGCAGCCCAATCTAAAGACAAAGAATGCAACACAATCGCAGAGGCTTCAGCAAACTCATCGGTAGTACCTTGAGCGACGACCACATCATAATTGCGTAATTGCGTGACTGCAAAACGAATAAAATCACGGATACTGACCAGCTGCTCACGTGCTTCTTCAAGCTCTGCATGCAGGTTGGCAAACTCATCGTGCTCAACGAGCAGACCTGTTTTTAAATCGTATTCCAGCTCATCATCTAAGCCTTGCAACTCATCATCAAAATACTGATTTTGAAACTCTTCTGCGCTCATGGTTTGGTCTTCTGACATATCGCACCTTACTGATTTACATGCTTACTAACTACATGCGTATGGGTTAAATCACTGTCAATTAGCAGCTGATTTATTAAATAAAAAACGTGTCAGCCATTATAGACGCAAACATCACCCTGCGCCAATGACTGTGTTTGTTACTACTCTAGTTTTTATGGCAAAAAAAATTGCCTACCTTTGATTCTGTTAGATTTAGGTATTTGGTAAAGTGAGATTGAGTAATACGATAACATTTAAATATAAAGTAGAAAATTAGCACTATTAGTAAAAATTACTGGCAACTCTATACCCAGCATGACTAAATTATTTCCCAACTGTAGTGAATACGTCAACCGTTGACGTTTAGCAAGCCCTAAACAAAAAAAGATGTGTCAAAAGTTTGCGAAGCATTCAAATTATGCGCATAATAGCCCCATTAGTTATAACCATAAGTATCCCAATATGATGAAAATGAAGCCCCTTATTACTGCTATATCAATTGCTATCGTTAGTGCCAGTGTTAGCGTTGTTGCCGCACCTGCGGACACAACGCGTACCTTGCCAGTACGTAAAGCTGACTCAATGCCTACTATTACTCAGCCTAGCATTGCCAAAAAAGTCAGCCTTGATGTGCAAGAAAATCGCAGCAGCTCACTCGATAGTGGTACTGCTACCCCGACTGCCAATAAAGCCCAAGCCAAGCCAGCTGATCGTATGACCCAGCTGATTGACGCAAAGCAAGAAGCAGAAGAAGATTCAGCAGCTGTCAACGCTGACAATATGAGCGTAGAAGAACTCGCTCGTAAAGATGTGCAGTCGGATAGCACTGATGATATCAGTGATGGTCAAGTCGTCGCTGCTCCTAGCGCAGCAAGTACTGATAGCGCAAACGACACTTCTATTAAAAGTATCGAAGATGTAGATGGTAAAAAGCATACCACGCTGAACTTATCGGATTACGCCAAGCAAGTAAACGGTGCTACTTGGTCGCCTAATATGAAAGTCAACTCGGCAATGACCATCAAAATGCAGGCGCTATTGGATTGGAACCATGCCTCTCCCGGTGCTATCGATGGCGGTTGGGGTATGAACAGTAAAAAAGCACTGATTAACTTTCAAACCATGAAAGGCTTGCCAGCGACTGGTAAAATGGATCAGAAAACGTGGGATGCTTTAAATAAAAACATTCCAGCCAATAAGCCTGTGCTAGTAACTTATACCATCACCGAAGATGATGTAAATACCAACTTTGCCACCACGCCTACAGGCTCAGAAGCTAAGTCAAAAATGAAAGGCTTATACTATCAAGACATCAAAGAGATGTTTGGTGAGCGCTTCCATATGGATGTGCGTTATTTAGACAAGTTGAATAAAAATAAGCAGTATAAAGCGGGCGAAACCATCACCGTTTTGAATACCCGTGCTCCACTTAAGCAGCGTATCAACCGCGTGGTCGCCAATAAAGCTGACAAAACCTTATATGCTTATAATGATGATAAATTGGTCGCCACTTACCCAACCACCATTGGTAGTGATGCCACGCCATCACCGCAAGGGTCGTTTAAAATCATTAATAAGGTAAAAATGCCTTGGTATAAAGCCACCGTCGGTAATGGCGCAGATAAAAAAATCCATATGCTACCACCAGGCCCAAACAGCCCTGTCGGTGTGGTATGGATGGGCTTATCTAAACCATCGTATGGTATTCATGGCTCACCAAAGCCTGAAGGTATTAGCCGTCAAGCCTCAGCAGGCTGTGTACGTCTAACCAACTGGGACGTGTTAGAGGTTTATGCCAATATCGAAAATGGCGCAACCGTTGAGTTAAAATAGTCAGTACTTAATCTTAGCGAATAAAAAAGACCTTGATGCGTAATCAAGGTCTTTTTTTGCTTAAAATAATACAAACTCTTAATATAAATTATCAACCAACAAAAAAACAGCCTCTTTATCAAGGGCTGTTTTTTATTTTATACACAATTAAAGGCTACGCACTTTAAAACTAGACACTTTAAGAATAAGCATTATTTATTGTTATTATTGATAGCTTATCTTTAAGATTGCGTTTTATAGCCTTCTTCGTTACCAGTAATACTTCCAACTTTTTTGGTGAAGAATAAGGCGGCAGGAATGGAGACTAGGAAACCTGCAGCGACCGCCATTTGAATGTGCGGAATTTGGTTGAACCCTGTGACCAAAGCGGCAATCATGAATACACCGATAGTCACGGTTGCGGCTATTGAATAGATGACAGAAAATAGTGGCCAGTTCATGATATATTCCTTGTTTTTCGTGTGGGTATAACTACTTTATACACTAAATCCACACAAAAAGTAAGTGTTTTCTTATAGACCCGCAGCCCATTTATAGCAAGTGATTCATATTCAAAGCCATATTATAATTATTGGTTTGTATCCTGTGTTTTTAGTGCTAAAAATACCATCACAATAACTATTTTTATCCACTCACCATCTCGCTATTTAATCGTAAAAGAATCATATTTTATAATGCATTTATCATTACAATAGTTAGTTCTTCATACTCTTTAGTTTCTTGTATTTACCAACGTCTATCTGTCTGTCTTCACTAACTAACAAAGCCTTCTTATATGACCTCACCTACGACTAAAACCTCTAATGATTCAAGCTCTGTCAATAAATCGCCAAATGATGGCATTAATGATATTAGAGATAAGGAATTGGCAAAAGAGTCAGCAGCGGCGCAAGCACCTGAAGCAAAGATAAAGATGGAAACCGTAGCGCCTGATGTGGTGATTGCTTCATTAGAAACAACTGAACCAGATTCTCAACCTATGGATGATTCCTTAAACGAAAACGCAGAATCTGAAACCTTTAGCACCGAGGAAAATTTCTTTCAGGACCAGTCTGCTGCCGAAGTGAGCGTAGAAGCCTATAAAATCAACTCTAATCAACAATCATCAAACGACACAAAAAACTCTAAAGCTTTATTTAAAGAAAGCCCGGAAACTTTAAACGAAAAAAATGAGGATAAAGCGGGTGACAATAACGAAGCAAGCAATCAAAAAGATAATAAAGAAGTCGACAAAGAAAGTTATAAAGAAGAAGACAACGAAGAAGATGAAGAAGTAAAAGAAGCCAAACTTGAATCTTATAAGCAGTTTGTCGCCGAGCAGTTTAGTAATAAAAAAGTAGACTATCCAGAAGTGCGCGTTAGGATTGAGGCCAGTGCGCTGCCGAGTAAAATGTATTTCATCATGAATATACTCTCAGCTATTATCGCCAGCTATGGACTGGTAACCAACTCAGCCGCGGTGGTCATTGGCGCGATGTTGGTCGCTATGATGTTAGGCCCTATTACTGGCATTGCCCTTGCAATTATTGACCATCGTATGCCGCTACTACGCAAGTCACTGGTTACCGTGCTTCTTGGCATCTCTTTGGTAGTATTGGTTGGTTTTATCGTTGGCTGGCTACACAAAGACCAACCGCTAACCGTAGAAATATTATCGCGCACACAGCCGACTTCGATGGATTTAATGATTGCCCTTGCTGGTGGTACGGCTGGTGCTTATGCCATGGTTTCACCGCATCTGTCGGTCGCGGTAGTTGGCGTTGCTGTCGCTACTGCATTGGTGCCACCGCTTGCCGCCAGTGGGATTTTATTTGCCAATGGCGAGATGCAGATAGGACTTGGTGCTTTACTATTGGCGTTGACCAATATTATCGCCATTCAATTTACCAACGCCCTAGTGCTATGGTTACTGGGTTTTCGCCGTTTGGTCGATGACGATTATAAATCCAAAACCTATTTGACTTTTTTACGCCGTAATGCGGTGACTTTATTATTATTGGGCGGTTTGGGAACGTACTTGTCTATCAATCTACAAACCAGTGCTAAACAACAAGGCTTTGAAAATAACGTTAAAGAGACGATTAATAGTTACTTTAGCGATAAGGGCAACGTGCTGACCAATACGCAGTTTGATAAAAGTGATACCAATCAAGTCGTGCGGGCGGTGATTCGCGGCGAAACAACGCCCAGCTCATACGATGTCCGTCAAATCGAAGCGATTATAGAGCAAGATATGGCGGATAATTTCCCCGACTATTTACCCATTCGCTTGCAACTGCGTTATATGCCTGTACAGGTGATTGAGTCGCATCCACTCATTCAAGATAAACTCGATAAAACCGATGTGACTATTTTAACCAACTGATGTATTTAGCTGATTAATTAATTTAACCAGCAATTTATTTGACTGATTTATTTAGCCAATCAACTTACCCTAGTTGTTTAATGCAGTCATTGTAATACAAAGATTTTTCTATAAACTTCATAATATTCATCTGAAATAAATCGATTTAATAAGAGCTGATATTCAATGCAAGCGCCTGCTTAATAATGAAAAGTAAGCCGTATTTACCCTACGCTTGCTTATGAATCTTCAACACGCTTGGTACGTTTGTGCTAAAATCGCTTGCAAAATTATTTTACTTATTCTACTTAATACATCCGTCAGTAAGGAGCCGCTGTGAGCCAGCCATTTCGCTCAGCCGATATTCGTCAAGCTTTTATCGATTTTTTCATAAGCAAGCAGCATACCCCCGTCGCCTCGTCGAGCTTGATTCCCTATAACGACCCGACATTGCTATTTACCAATGCCGGTATGAATCAGTTTAAAGAGACCTTTTTGGGCATGGAGCCGCGTGACTATACCCGTGCGGTGACTTCGCAAAAGTGCGTACGTGCTGGCGGTAAACATAATGATTTGGACAATGTCGGCTACACAGCTCGCCATCATACGTTCTTTGAGATGCTTGGTAACTTCTCTTTTGGTGATTATTTTAAGCAAGCCGGTATTGAATATATATGGGAGTTTCTAACCTCGGATCAGTGGCTAGCAATAGATAAAGACCGCCTATATGTGACCGTTTACGAAACCGATGATGAAGCTTTTGATATTTGGCATAAAGACATCGGCATTCCAAGTGAGCGCATTATCCGTATCGGTGATAATAAAGGCTCGCCTTACGCATCAGACAACTTTTGGACGATGGGCGATACCGGTCCTTGTGGTCCTTGTACCGAAGTGTTTTATGATCACGGCGCTCATATCGAAGGCGGTCTACCAGGAACGCCCGAAGAAGATGGCGACCGTTATATTGAGATTTGGAACTGCGTCTTTATGCAGTTTAACCGTCAAAAAGATGGCACTATGCTGCCGCTACCAGCACCAAGTGTTGATACCGGTATGGGGCTTGAGCGTATCAGTGCCATCATGCAGGGCGTGCACGGCAACTATGAGATAGATTTGTTTGTGCATTTAATGGATGCAGCGGCAGAGATTTTAGGTATTGAAAATCAGCAGCAGTCGTCATTAAAAGTCATCGCCGACCATATTCGCGCGGTATCATTTTTGATTGCTGATGGCGTCACCCCAAGTAATGAAGGTCGCGGTTATGTACTACGCCGTGTCATTCGCCGAGCCGTTCGTCATGGCAATAAGCTTGGTGCGGATAGCGATTTCTTTTATCAAATGGTCGCGCCATTGGTTAAAGAGATGGGCGCTGCGTACCCTGAGCTTGTTGCTAAACAGAGCGTGATTGAAAATGCCATTCAAAAAGAAGAAGCACAGTTTGCCAAAACTTTGGCACAAGGCTTGCGTTTACTTGCCAGTGAACTTGAAGGTCTAAAAGACGGCGATACGCTCTCTGGAGAAGCCGCATTTAAACTGTATGATACGTACGGCTTCCCGCTTGATTTGACCGCTGATATCACCCGTGAGCGCGGTATTGTGATTGATGAAGCGGAATTTGATGAGCACATGCAAGCGCAGCGTGAACGTGCGCGTGATGCCGGCAAATTTGATGTCGATTACAGCAGTGTCATTCAAGTAGACAACCCAACCACCTTTATCGGTTATGAGCAGCTTGAAGAAGACGGCGTGACGGTTGATGCGCTGTATCAAGATGGCAATCTAATCGAGAGCTTGGCTGAAGGTATGGAAGGCGTCGTTGTCCTTGACCGTACCCCATTTTATGCTGAAGGCGGTGGTCAAGTCGGTGAATTGGGTGAAATTCGCAGCGCAACGGGTATTTTTGAAGTACAAGATACCAAAAAATCTGGGCAAGCCATCATTCATTATGGCGTGGTCACTATGGGCGAAATTAACGCCCAGCAAACGGCTGATGCACAAGTATTATCAAGTATTCGTGCGGCTAGTGCCAAAAACCACTCGGCGACGCATCTATTACATGCCGCGCTAAGAAAAGTATTGGGCGATGAGGTCACTCAAAAAGGCTCATTGGTTTCAAGCGAAGTGTTACGTTTTGACTTCTCCTATGACAAACCCGTTAGCGCCGCTGAAATCAGCCGTATCGAACGTATGGTCAATGAGCAAATTCAAGCCAATACCCCTGCTCGTATCCAGAATATGTCTATCGACGAAGCGATGAAGCAAGGTGCGATGGCGTTATTTGGCGAAAAATATGGTAGCGACGTGCGTGTCTTGACCATGGGTACCGACAGCATCGTTGATGGTCAGCGTCAGCCGTTCTCTATTGAGCTATGCGGTGGTCTACATGTGCAGCGTACTGGCGATATCGGGGTATTAAAAATTATCAGCGAATCAGGTATTGCTGCTGGTATCCGCCGTATTGAAGCCGTCACCGGTATGAATGCGATTAAAAACATACAGCAAAGTGAGCAACAGCTCAGCGAGCTTGCTAGCCAGCTAAAAGTCAAACGTCCAGAGGTTGCGCAGCGTGTGCGTACTATGGCAGATAAGCAGCGTGAGCTAGAGAAGCAGCTCGAACGTTTAGAGCAAAAAATTGCCAGCGCACAAGCCGCAAACTTGCTCGATGACGTGCAGACCATCGCCGGTACGCCAGTACTTATCAGTACCTTAAGCGGCGTTGACGGTAAATCAGTCCGTACGCTGATGGACGATGTTAAATCAAAACTGCCGTACAGTGTCATTGTTTTGATTGGTGATAAAGATGGGCAATTAGCATTAGCAGCAAGCGTCGATAAATCGCTGACCGATCGCGTCAAAGCCGGTGATATTATTCGTCATTTGGCAGGCGAGCTGGGCGGTAAAGGTGGCGGTAAACCTGACTATGCCCAAGGCGGTGCGCCAAAATCCAATAACAGCGCGTCGGTTATCGCCGCCCTCCCTGCTTGGATTACAGAAAAACTTGCTTAGACTTTAAGCTTAGGTTAATACGTGATTGGTTATAGCAGTTATAACCAATCGCCATATATCTAATGCCTACTGGTACTTAAAGTTATGTCGCTAATATGGTATAAAGTAACACGCTTAAACAAAGGTGAGCATATCAAGTCACTAGCTATCAATAGTAAAACCGCAGAGAGTAAAGAAAAGCGCGCAGTTTTTATAATCCGGCTTTATCGTTATTAAAATTAATCTCACACTGAATTAACAAACAGTTTCCTGACGGATTGATGTCGATAAGTAACAGATGGCCATTGGTGAATAATAGGTAGATTTTTATGGCGTTAATAGTACAAAAATATGGCGGCACCTCGATGGGCAGTATCGACCGCATCAAAAATGTCGCCAAACGAGTCAAGCGCTGGCATGACAACGGTCATCAAGTGATTGTGGTGGTGTCTGCCATGAGCGGCGAAACCAACCGTTTGATCGATTTAGCCCGCCAAATCAGCAGCCAGCCTGACCCACGCGAATACGACCAAATGGTCTCAACGGGCGAACAGGTTTCTATCTCTTTACTTGCGATGGCGATTAAAGAGCTGGGTATTGGCGCACGTTCATTCACTGGTCGCCAAGTCGCCATTAAAACCGATAGCGCCTATAATAAAGCGCGTATCGAAAGCATCGATGATAAAAATATTCGTGAGCAATTAGATGCGGGCAACGTCGTTATTGTGGCGGGCTTCCAAGGTATCGATGAAGAAGGCAACGCGACAACCTTAGGTCGCGGCGGTTCTGATACCACAGGTGTTGCAATTGCAGCAGCATTAGGTGCTGATGAATGTCAAATCTATACCGATGTCGATGGCGTCTATACCACTGATCCTCGCGTGACCTCAAAAGCCAAAAAACTTGAAAAAATCACCTTTGAAGAAATGCTGGAGATGGCAAGCCTTGGCTCTAAGATTTTACAAATTCGCTCAGTAGAATTCGCTGGCAAATACGGTGTACCACTGCGCGTATTATCTAGCTTTGATGAAAACAACGATGGTAGCTTCGACCAAGACTTTCAAGACAATGTCGGCACCCTAATTACGATAGACGAAGGAGACAACATGGAACAGGCAATCATCTCAGGTATCGCTTTTAATCGCGACGAAGCAAAAATAGTCGTGCGCGGCGTACCTGATCACCCTGGTATCGCCTCTGCCATTCTAAGCCCTATCGGTCGCGCCAATATCGAAATCGATATGATCGTTCAAAACCTATCGACCAATGGCACCACTGACTTCACCTTTACCGTCAACCGTTCTGACATGGATAAAACCATGAAAGTGCTAGAAAGCGAAGTCAAAGATGAGATCGGCGCCAAAGAAATATTGGCCAACAACGAAGTGGTTAAAGTGTCATTGGTTGGTGTTGGTATGCGCTCGCACGCTGGCGTTGCTAGTCTTATGTTCCAGACTTTGGCCGAAAACAACATCAATATCCAAATGATATCGACCAGTGAAATCAAAGTGTCTGTCCTTATCCAAGAGCAGTATTTAGAAAAAGCAGTCAAATCACTACATACTGCTTTTGGGCTTGACCGTGAAGACGGTGATAGCAAAATTGCTGGGTTATAATATTTAATAGCTAGCGCATATAAGTTATAAATGTTAGCAAATTAATAAAAATCCACATTGCTTGCACATTTATTAAGCAAATAGCGATTGCTTACTTTTAGCAAATTATTCATTAAATAGAGTCTTTTTAGGCTCTATTTTCTTTTATTACTATTGCTCAGGTAAGTATATACCTAATAGTTTTGTGAAAACCCGTGACAGTATGTGTTATGCCCCCTATAATGGGGCTTTCATTTGGGCTAAATGAATCTACCTATCATTACCGCTATTAGCATCGCCTTAAGCATTGTTTTTATGATGAATACCTTGCTTATTTAGTGCTGCGGTGATGTCCTGTAATTGAGACGCAATCTGATGAGTAATAATCTCTTGATGCGACATAAGGAGTGTGACGCATGTTAATTTTGACACGCCGCGTGGGCGAAACGCTAATGATTGGCGACGAGGTCAGTGTGACTGTGCTAGGTGTCAAAGGCAATCAAGTACGAATCGGCGTTAATGCGCCAAAAGATATTGCCGTACACCGTGAAGAGATTTATCAGCGTATTCAGCATGAACGCACGGTACAATCGCAAATGCAACATCTTGAACAAGGCAGCTTTGCGCCTTCGTTCGATGATGAAGACTATTTTAATCGCTAAGCTGTTCGTTATTATCTAACTATCAATAATCATTGAGCATAAATTAAGCACCCTATTTTTGCTTTCTAATCTGCTCTGAGGTCATGTATTTATGAGTATCCGCCAATCAGATGTATCGGCTCTACTTAATGGTTTGAATAAAAAAGCCATTGGATTCAATGATGTCATCAGCTTTATTGATGATTTTTATCGCTATGCGCCAGCGCCTTTTGTTAATGGCATGGTCCATAATGCTGCGGGCGAAAACGAAGGCAGCGCCAAGATTTTTGGCTTTGCCAAGCACCATGGTCTAAATCAATTAGACACGCTAAAGCTGTTTGGCGAGCATTATGCCAAGGTTCAAGCGACCCCTAAGGGTACCGACCATGCCAATATTCGCAATTTTTTACATTGGGGCTGGCAAGGGTTTTTGATGGAAAAAAATCCATTAACCGTACGTCCAAGCGTCGATACCACAGCGCTTTAATAAAATCATTTTAAGTCATTAAAAAAAGCCACGCTATGATAATAGCGTGGCTTTTTTCTGTGCGTGAGTTTTTATCAAAAATTTTGCTGTTAGTCTATTTATTGTGAAATTTAACCGGTTGTACCGCCCCTTTAGGATTGGGCATATTGGGGTAATGATGCTCATGTTCAACATCACATTCAGTGCCCACAATAGAGCCATCCTCTCTTACAGGTTTATGGATATAACCGGTACGTTCGGCTGGCGGCAGATGTTCATGCTCCCAAACCATCACTGCTTGCATGCAAGTTTCGCGCTGCTCAGGCGTGAGCTTACGACCATCTGGCCATTTACCCAGCTCAATCGCTAGACGGAATTGATCGACCACTTCTGGGGTCACACTTGCTAATATCGTTTGTTTGTCCATCGTGCCTACTCTCCACTACTATTTTTATAACACAGCGCTATTTTGAGAAATGTAGCACTAGATTCATTCTTCTATAATATCATCATCGACATCCATACTGAACTCTTCGGCATGGACGTTCCAGTGCAACTTTGTGCGGCAAGCCTCATAAAAATCAAACCCTGGCGGATGCAGCAAGGTAAGCTTATCGGGATGCTTGCGAATATAAAGGCGCTGTTCTTGCTCAAGCGCAATGCTAGGCTTGCCGTCGGCACTTACCTGCGGCTGAGTGCGGTTATCTTTATGGATGCGAATACAAATCTCACTTGTACCGCTGACCACAATGGGGCGACTAGACAAGGTATGCGGATGCATGGGCACCAAACAAATCGCATCCATACTCGGATGAATAATAGGACCACCACCAGAGAGTGCATAGGCGGTCGAACCCGTTGGCGTTGCCACAATGAGCCCATCACTATGCTGGCGATAAACATCATGACCGTCAATTTTCATCTGAAAATCAATCATGTGTACCGATTTACCGGCATGCAGCACCACATCGTTGAGCGCCATATCTTCATGAATAATCTTGCGACCTTCACGAATCTCCATGGTGAGTAAAAATCTATGATCTAATTGATAATGACCCATCAATACTTGACGGAGTTTAAAGGCCGCTTCATCAGGCTTAACATCGGCTAAAAAACCCAGACGACCACGGTTGACCCCTAATACAGGCACGCGATAACGTGCCAGCGCCTCGGCGGCATGCAATATAGAACCGTCACCACCCACTACGATGACCAAGTCGCAAATCTCGCCAATTAAGCTACGTTTGACGATTTTAATCTTTTCAATTTCAGTGAGGTTTAAGGTCGGTAAATTGGCCGTTTGCACATCCATAATCAATGTTAGATTCATATCATTGATGGTTTTGGCAATCTGTACCAAACTTTGGGTCACGCTGCGTTTCCCGGCGCGGCCCATCAGGCCAATACGCCTAAAGGCAGGATTTTTAATAGCGTGGAACAGCTCTGATTCATGTAAATGCGGCAATCGGACGGACTGCGCTGAGTTTTCCATAAAACGACTCGGCTTAACGGTAAATTACAGGGCAATGATAACGGGAAATTAGCGCTTAGACTAGCATGTTTATCAATTTTCGTTGTTAACTGTCGTAATCGGCCCCATATATCTTCTATAGTACGCCACTTTTAGGCGAGTTTGTTTAGCTACCATTGACGTAAATTACACAAACTTTTTCTACGTATCCTGGTTCATAGGCGGCGTAATAGTCGCTGCAAGCCTTGTATTCCGTCACGTAAACACAGTTGACAATAATGGCTGTTTTGCTAAAGTAGCTGACATCTAATTTATCTATATTTTATTAAGGACAACTTTATGGCCAATCCTATTGTCAGTCGCGCAGAGCTTGCCGTTGGAGGCGTGCCGATGACGGTGAAGGGTGTGATTCAAAAAACCAGTTTATTGCTTGGCTTATCGGCCATTACTGGTATTGGATTTTTCTTTTATGCCTTGATGGCAGGCTTATCGCAAGGTTTTATCACCATGGCAGCTTTTGGTAGTATGTTTGCCGCCTTCGGTTTAGCTATTTTTATCACCTTTAAACCGCAAAAAGCCAAAACCTTTGCGGTGCCTTATGCCTTATTGGAAGGTATCTTTTTAGGCGGCATCTCGTTATTCTTTATGCGCATGTACCCAAGCGTTCCTGTCACTGCCATGTGTGCGACCTTTGTCACGGCAGCCGTGATGCTAGGACTATACCGCTCAGGTCTGGTTAAAGTGACTGAAAAATTCCGCTCGATTGTTACTTCAGCATTGATTGCTATTATGCTGGTTTATGTGGCGCAGTGGGTTCTGTCTTTAGCATTCGGTTCGAGCCTACCTTTCTTATTTGAAGGTGGCGCTATCGCTATCGGCTTTAGCTTATTCGTGATTGTTATCGCCTCTTTTACTCTGTTATTAGACTTTGACAATATCGATCGCGGCGTGGCGATGGGCGTCTCAGAAGACTACGAGTGGTTATTTAGTATTGGTATCCTTGCTACGCTCGTGTGGATGTATATCGAATTTATGCGTCTGCTAAGCTACCTACAAGACTAATCTAAATACTATTTAGCAGTCATTTAAATAAAAAAACCGTCTTTTATAAAGGCGGTTTTTTTGTGGGTAATTTTCAAGGTTTATTTAAATAATTTTAAACTGGTTTAAGCTAAGCACGCTTTAGGCGCAGCGCATTTAATACCACAAACAATGAGCTCAATGACATACCAATAGCAGCAAGCCAAGGTGGCACGTAGCCTAAAGCTGCAGGTATCAACACACTACTGTTATAGATGAGTGCCCAGCGCAAGTTTTGCTTAATAATACGTTTGGTTTTATCAGCGATACGTTTCGCCGCAGTAATAGCTTCAATCTGTCCATTTAGGATGATACTGTCACTCGATACTTGCGCCAAATCTGCTGCGCCTGCTATCGAAGTTGAGACGTCGGCTGCTGCCAATACCGGCGCATCATTAATACCATCACCGACCATCAGCACGACTGCGCCTTTGGTTTGCAGCGCCTGAATATGATTGACTTTATCGGTGGGTGATAAACCGTTATAAGCCGCCTTCATCCCTAAGTCCTGAGCCATTACTAGCGCTTGCGGGCTTGGGTCGCCAGTGAGCATTACAGGCTCAATACCTAGCTCCTTAAGGGTCTTAAGCATAGACGGGGCACTATCACGCACCTTATCGTTAAAGTAAAAACATGCCAGCGCTTTCCATACTGTCGAATCATCATCTTGGCAAGATAGTACCACTGCCGAGCTAGCACGATGAGCAACCAAATCAATGGTTAAGTCATCATTGGCGTTTGCATCGTTATTTGTTTTATCCAAGGCAAAATCTACGTGACCAATGCGATATAACGCCCCATCAATTATCGCTTCAACCCCGCCTGCCGGATAATGCTGCAACGCTTTCGTAGCTGGAAGATGTAATTGATACGCAGCAGTGAGCAGAGCATGAGCAATCGGATGGCGACTACCTACTTCGAGCGCGGCTGCAATGGCTAATACATTGTCTTTTTTATCACTAGCATCATTTATATCTATTTTATCTGTCGTCGTATCATTGCTTGCCAATAGCTCGATATTTAATAGATTGGGCTTACCATAAGTCAGCGTACCAGTTTTATCAAACGCCACATGGGTAATCTCAGCTAGCGTCTGTAGAGTATGTCCACGCGTGGTTAAAAAGCCATAACTTGCTAGTCGATTGGTCGCTACCGTCAGCGCAATCGGCGTCGCTAATGACAGCGCACAAGGACAAGTCGCCACCAAGACTGCAACCGTCGCCCAAATCGCTTGGCTTGGGT
This sequence comes from Psychrobacter immobilis, assembly GCF_904846285.1. Classification (GTDB taxonomy): domain Bacteria; phylum Pseudomonadota; class Gammaproteobacteria; order Pseudomonadales; family Moraxellaceae; genus Psychrobacter; species Psychrobacter immobilis_D. Next base: position 20,952 of record NZ_CAJHAD010000003.1, read on the forward strand.
CAACGATATACCAGCCGATAAATACCAAAGCTGACAATACTAAAATCCTCGCCACAAACCAACGTGCTAACTTATCCGCTTGCTGGGCAAGTTTCGGCTTTTCACTCATCGCCCGGTTCATTAGCCTATCAATCAGACCTATCTGGCTGTCTTCTGGCAATGCAGTCACTAGCATCTTAAACGGCTGACTGTCGTTTTGGGCGCCGCCAACGATATAATCGCCTTGGGTTTTGATGATTAAATCGCCCTCGCCTGTCAGCAAGCTTTGCGAGACGGTAGCGGTGGAGCTGAGTAAGATACCATCGCTGATAATCTCAGAACCGGCCTCCACCATGATGATATCACCCACTTGCAAACTATGAGCGGTCACCATTTGCTTGTCTTTTGGCTTGTTGTTTAACGTATATTCCGTTTTTGAGAGACTCGAAGGTGTATTATTGGATTGCTGCCAATCTTGAGCGATACTTAAGGTCAACTGTCGGATATTGGCATCCATGCTTTGCATAAAGTTAGGCATCGATTTTAATACAGTATTTGTGCCATTTTCCGCTAAATTATTACTTGGATTGGTCGCTTGTTCAGCGCCATTATCAGCAAGGGTCTCATTAAGGGCATTTTTTTCTAGTAGCTGTAAGATACGCTCAGCTGCGTCTTTATCTTCAGCAATTTTTTGTACCAAGACAGGCTCGACCACCACCAAATCATTGGCCATGGTGGCTGCTTTTAAGCGCGCATTATGTTCAATATAGCGCCCAGCCAATAAGAAGAAAATAAACATACTGACCGAATCATAGTACGTCTCTCCTTGCCCAGTAATGGTGGCGTAAAGACTGGCAAAGAAAGTCACCACTAAGGCGATACTAACCGGCACATCCATATTGACTTGACGGGCACGAATCGCTGACCATGCTGAGGTAAAAAACGGCACGCCGGCATAAAAGAATACCGGCGTACTCACAAATAGCGACACCCAACGTAGAAAATCGCGCTGAAATATCAGCATGTCGCTATATTCACCAAAATAAATCGCGACAGCATACATCATTGCCTGCATCGAGCCGAGCGCAGCGATACCAAGGCGCAATAGCATCTGACTGTTATGACGTGCCAGCATGGCCTCATGGGTATCTTGCCGATAAGGCTTGGCTTCGTAGCCAATCTCATTGATAACGGCCAAAATACGACTAATCGGCAGCTTATCTTCGTCCCAAATCACCCGCATACGCTGATTAGTTAAATTGACCTGACATTGACTGATGCCATCTAACTCATCTAAACGCGACTCAATCAGCCACGTACAAGCGGCACAGCGCAGGTTATTTACCGACAGTTCGGCTACCGACATACCATCTTGGGCGTAGACAAACTGCGACTTTATCTCATCGTGATCATAAGCTTCGAGGCGAGTCAGCTGCGTGGGTAAGCTTGCCGTACGGTTAATCTCCGAGCGGTCAAGATAATATTGCTCAAGGCCTGCCTCGACGATACTTTGCGACGCCAACTGACAGCCCATACAGCACATCTCGCGTGACTGGCCTAAAATATCCGTATGAAACGGCGGCTGCGGCACAGGATCACCGCAATGAAAACAGTGACCGGCAAGCGGCAGCACCAAACCCTCAGTAATCGAGTGGTCTTGATAATGAAGGTTGCTGCTTGATGGCATGGATGAGGGGATACTGGACATAATCGCGCTATTTCCTTTCGACAATTTTACTTGCAGCCGACCGGCTTTCAGCAAACTTGCTATGATTAACTAGAGTCAATCCCTATGTAACAAACTTTTTACCATGAATTTTGCTTTACATATATGGCATCTATAAAATCTATTAAAAGTAGCAAACGCTTTATGGAAATCTGTTGCTATAGACCTAAATAGTAAGATAAACATTATACTACAAGCAGGTGCGCTAAGCAGCACAACCCTTCCTCGCACTCTCTCAATCCATCTAAACTACATGTAATAAATGTATAATGGGCACTCAATGAATGCGTGCGTTGACGATGATAGATTGAAAAATTTGTCAATTTGCGTCATTATGAGGCAGTTTTTTATCCCAAAATGGTGTGTCATCAGTGCAAAAATCTAATTCTAAGCGACCACAGTCGTCTAAGCCTGCTATCAATACGCTACCTTCACAGCAGCGCGGCATGGTGTTTAGTGGTATTTTATTAATGGTCATTATCGCCGCTATGGTGCTGTTGGCGCTGTATTTGGTCAAACTTGATCGCACCATCACCACCAAATTTGAGGGTAAACGCTGGGATATTCCTGCCAAAGTTTACTCACAGCCTTTAGAGCTATATCAAGGCGCTAGCGTCGATACAGACACGATGAAAAAATGGCTTGAGCTGCTCAATTATCAAAGCAACAAGTCTTATGATCGTACGGGCACGTACCATAAATCTGGCAATACCTACTTTATCCATACGCGTGGCTTTACTTATAGCGCCAATGATGTCGATAAAGAACAAGTCATCAAAATGACCATTGCTGGCAATAAGATTGAGTCGGTACAAAGTACCCAGCCAGCCAAAACCGGCATTATCCGTCTTGAGCCGGTTAATATCGGTGGCATTTACCCAGACAGCAACGAAGATCGTATGGTGGTGTCGCTAGATGAAGTACCGCAGCCATTGATTGACGCCCTAATCGCTACAGAAGACCGCGGGTTTTATGAGCATAAAGGCGTATCGATACGTGGTATCGCTCGTGCCGTATTGAATAACTTTACTGGCGGTCCTAGGCAAGGTGGTTCGACCATCACCCAGCAGCTGATTAAAAACTTTTATCTCAATTCTGACCGGACGATGAAGCGTAAAGCCAACGAAGCGCTGATGGCAGTACTACTTGAACTGCATTATAGTAAAGATGAAATCCTACAAACCTATTTGAACGAGATTTACTTGGGTCAAAACGGCAACCGCTCTATTAATGGTTTTGGCTTGGCATCGCAATTTTACTTTGACAAACCGCTCAAAGAGCTGCGTTTAGACCAACAAGCGCTGCTGGTCGGTATGGCAAAAGGACCGAGCGTTTATAACCCACGTCGCCATCCAAACGATTCAAAAGCGCGTCGTGATACAGTGCTGAGCAATATGTTAGCTATAGGAAAAATCAGTCAAGCAGACTACGATAAAGCTATCGAGCAGCCACTTGGTGTGGTTGATAAACCTGTCGAAGGCAAAAGCCAGTTCCCTGATTTTCTAGATATTGTTAAACGCGAATTAAACAAAGTTTATTACTCTGATGACCTAAAAAATGAAGGTCTAATTATCATCAGCACCTTAGACCCTATCGCCCAGTTAGCAGCTGATAAAGCGGTTGAGAGAAAGCTTGGTGAGCTGCGCCGTAGTGGCAGTAAAACTAAGGATTTACAAGGTGCATTGGTCAGCGCTAACCCTGAAACAGGCGAGCTGGTGGCAGTGGTCGGTAGTGGTAGTGAATTCACAGGCTTTAACCGTGCTGTCGATGCCAAACGCCAAGTTGGGTCATTGTTAAAGCCAATTATTTATATGACGGCGCTTGAAAGCGGACGTTATAATTTGGCAAGCTCGGTCGATGATTCACCGATTACGGTCAATCTCAGTGACGGTACTCAGTGGAATCCCAAAAACTACGACAATCGTGACCACGGTTATGTGCCATTTACTACTGCTTTATCGCAATCTTATAATCACAGTGCGGTACGTTTAGGCATGGAATTTGGCGTTCCTACCTTTGTTAAGCAGTTGCAGCGTATGGGGATTAAAGAGAAAATCCCGCCTTATCCTTCGGCTTTATTAGGCTCAGTTAACCTTAGCCCGATGGATATGCTCGGGGTCTACCAAGTGTTTGCCACTGGTGGTTTCCGCACGCCTATCCACAGTATTCGTAGCGTGATTGATGATCGTGGGCGTATCTTACAGCGTACGGGTTTAAATACTCAGCGCAGTATCCCGCCTGAGACTAACTTTTTGATTAACTATGCCCTGCAAGACGTGGTTAAAAACGGCACGGCCAGACGCATACAATCGCTTGGCAGTAATTTAAATCTTGCGGGTAAAACGGGTACCACTAACGATTACCGTGATGCTTGGTTTGCCGGCTACAGTGGTAATTATGTCAGCGTGGTTTGGGTCGGCCGTGATGACAATAAGCCGATTGGTCTGAGCGGTGGTAGTGGCGCTTTACCAGTGTGGGTCGATTATATGAACCGTCTAAAACTGACACCGGTGGCGCTACCAGAACCTGAAGGGATTGAATGGTTGTGGCTAGAGAACAACTCAGGCAAGCTGTCTAATGAGCGCTGTGCCGATGCGCGCTACCTGCCTGTGATGTCAGCACATTTACCCGAAGAAGCCAGCAGTTGCGCGATGGGTCTGTATCAGCAAGATCGTGACCGTGAACAGATGCAATGGCAAAATGAGCAAGGTTCTATCAATCAACAGCGTCGCCGTGAAGGCTTAGATATTCCTAATGGCGAAGCGGTTGATGCGGATAACGAAGAGAACAATGCTGAGCAAGAGGGGGATTCAAGCAATCGTGCCGATACTTGGTATGATCGCGCCGTTGAATGGTTCTAGCGTTTTTAAAACTTAAAAAGGGGTTTTAACATGGCATTATTGATACAGCAAACTGTCACCGCTAAACAGGCTATTACTGCCCTGTCTAGAGCACAGGCTAAGCGTATTAATACCATTCTTACCGTAAGTACGCTTATCGGCATGCTGAGCCTAAGTGCCTGCCAAACAGCGCCCACGGCAATTAAAACCTCTTCTGCACAAACGTTACCATCAATAACTCAGCCAACAACTGCGCAGCAAGCCACTTCAAAACAGCCAACGGCCAAGCAGTCAACGGCACAACAAACAAAGACTCAACAGACAACGGCGACTCAAGCACCTGTCCTTGAAAACCGTACTAATGAAAGCAATGACTATAAAGGTGATGTTTATACTATTGAGCCTTATACACCGCCTGAGCAGCCCACGGCGACAAATCCGTTAACCGAAGCAATGCCTGTCTATACGCCGTCTACGCAAAGTCCTATAGTCACTCAGCCTGATAGCCATGATGCCATAATCCTTACGCCTTCTCGCGAAGATTACATGATACCTGAACCATCGTTACCCTCACATAGTGAGCTATTGGAGCGGGCACGGCAGAACTCACAGCAGCGCACTCAGCAAAGTACAGCCAATAATAGCAACCTGCCAGCTTTTCGCAACCTTATGCAAGTAGGTACGGAACAATTAAAATCTGGCAATCTAAATGGTGCTGAAAGCAGCTTTACGCGCGCGCAGCGCCTAGCGCCTAAATCATCAGCCGTTTATTTTTACTTGGCACAAGTAGCACTTAAAAAGAACCAACCACGTAAAGCTGAAGCAATGGCCCGCCGTGGTCTGACCGTCGCTCAAGATAGCAATCGTCGCCGCGCGCTATGGCAAATCATCTTGCAATCAGGCCAAGCACAAGGCAACGCCCGCGTGATAAAAGAAGCCAAACAAGCTTTGCGCTAATAACACACGCCCTCGTATTTATCATGACGACTGACTATATAAGCGCTAAAATAGGCTTATATAGTTAGTCGTTAATTTTTTATCCCGTTTAATGATTACTTTCTTACACCCCTTTCATTATCCATTTTTAATTTAACATTAAGGTTACCCTTATGGCATGGCAACAACTGCACTTACAATGTGAAAAAAATAACGTCGATCTTGCTGAGGCACTGTTATTAGAGGCAGGCGCTCTATCAATTGCTTTAGATGATGCCGGCGATCAGCCTTTATTTGAACCACTTCCTGGTGAATCACCATTATGGGATGAGGTCATACTCACAGGATTGTTCGATGCCACTACTGATGCGGGCAGCCGTCAAGCGATTGAGCAATTAAGTCATGAAATCGGCGCACAAGTACAAGCTAGCCGAACGTGGGTCAGTGCTGTCGATGATAAGGATTGGGAACGTGAATGGATGTCCAATTATCAGCCTATCGAATGTGCCAATAACTTATGGATTGTGCCTAATTGGCTGACACCGCCAAACCCTGAAGCCACCAATATTATTATGGATCCAGGTTTGGCTTTTGGTACCGGCTACCATGCCACTACCCGTTTATGTCTTGATTGGCTGACAGAGCAAGACCTGACCGATAAAGTCGTCATCGACTATGGCTGTGGTTCGGGTATTTTAGGGATTGCTGCGCTTTTGTTGGGCGCTCGCCAAGTTTATGCCGTTGATATTGACCCACAAGCCGTGCTGGCGACCAATCAAAATGCGGAGCGTAATCAAGTTGATAATCGCCTGCAAGCATTTTTGCCAGAAGACTTCAATAACTATTGGCAACAAAACGATATTAAACCCGTAGAAGTCATGGTTGCCAACATTTTAGCCAAGCCGCTTATTGGCTTAGCGCCTTATTTTGCCACCTTAATGGCACCAAAAAGTCGCATCGTACTAGCAGGTTTGATTGAATCCCAAACCGAGCAAGTTACCGAAGCATATCAGCCCTACTTTGCCCTTGATCCTAAGCACGCTTTTACTGCGCAAGAAGATCAACATTGGCAGCGTTTATCTGGTACATTTACAGGCTAGCAACATTTAATTACATCTGTTACGATAGAGGAGCAGTTAAATGTTGTGTATTTAACGCTGCTCTATAGTTGCCTGTGGGTTATGATGGTTAGCATATCTAAATTGACATTAGAATGATTGGCAGCGGTTGGTGAGTGGCTATGCGGTATTAACATGCGGTATTAATACTTATACCTTTTTGGATTCTGACCCTATGACTACGCCAATAAAAACCCAGTGCCCTCATTGTCATGCTATTTTTAATATTAATAAAACGCAACTAGATCAGAAAACAGCCACTGTCTGCTGTGAGCATTGTCAGCAAAGTTTTTTGGTCAATAACAATCTCATTGTCACCGCTGCTATAGAACAAACGACTGATGATATCGTAGTTGAAAGTAAAACTGCCGCCGTTAATACTTCTAGCATTTCTATTGATAAGCAAAATTCCACTGTTTCGCCAGAATCAAAAACCGTCACAAAGCCAAATATCACATCAGCAGAAGCAGACATTCTCATCCATGATAATATGCTTGATGATGACTTAATAGATGATGGCTTAATGGATGATGGCTTAATGGATAATGAGTTGATTTATGACGATATGGAGATTGAGGATTTTGAAGAAGAAGATTTAGAATACGGTTCACTAGACAGTATGGATGCCTGGTTGACACAAGCAACGGATAGCAATCCTACTGCTATTAAAGATAAAAACATTTATTCAGCAAAAAATAATTCTAAGACATTAGATAAAAGCTCTCATCTATCTGTTAACCCTGTAGAAAACGCTTCTTTAGTAAAAACTTCCTTAAACGAGGATTCATCAGCTGCGCACGTTGCTCTCAGCTCAGCTGCCGCTAATGATATTCATGCCAATATCGATGACAATGCTGATGAATCATGGCTTGAAAAACTACTAAAAGAGCAAAATCAAAGCGAAGATACTAGAAAAGATCAGACAGACTTATCAGAACTGCTCGCGAGTATGGGTGTGTCAATTAAAGACGAAGACCATACTAATGCGCTACGTGTTAAACAACAGCAGGCCCAAGACAAGTTTTCACCAACGCCTGTCAGGCGGTCTATTGCCTCATTGTTATGGACACTCGGTTGTCTGGTATTAATACTGCTACTCTTTGCTCAGTATGTCATTTTTAACTTAGATGACTTGGTTAAAAATCCTGCCCATGCCGAGCGTTTGCAAAAAGTATGTGCCATTGCCGCTTGTAGCCTACCCAGCGCCAATTTAGCAGCTTTGAGCACAAACGATACTAAACACCAGCCCAGTCGTATTAAAACTGCCAGCTCATTTAGCGACATCAGCATCACTTTAAACAATCAAAGCGCACAAGCACAACTACTTCCTCACGTAAAAGTGAGTGTCTATGGGGACAATGCGCTTATCGGAGCATTTATCGCAGCGCCAGAGGATTATTTATTGAGCGCGCAAAGCCAATTAGGCGCGTCAAGTCGCAAGCAGCTATTGTTCACTGTACCAGTTGCCAATGCTCAAATCAGCAAAGTGAGCGTCGAGCCTATTTACTAACGATATCGTTTATCAAAAGTATCGCTTATTAAAAACACCGTTAATAGCCACATGATTTATGCAAAATTATCTTTTGTAAAAGACAGCTCTTATTACAGAAAGTTCTTAGTAAGGGCATCGTTTATTAAAAACACGATGCTATCCAATCACATTGAAGCCAATCACGCTAACTCGGTAATAATAGATAAAAATAAGTAGCCTCAAGCCTACTTTAATACCCAATCTGTTGCTCTGATAGGCGCTGGCTTTGATATAATAGCGCTTAAACGCCTAATGGTTTTTCTTTACGCTCAAGGACATTATCTTATGGCAACACATGCACAGTATAATGCCACTAATCTTGATAAAAATACTGAGAATCCTGCTGATTACTATAAAGAGGATTACCATCGCTCCATTCACGAGGTTGAGTCTTTTTTAGACAGTAGCATGCATGCTCATGAACCATTGCGGGTACACGTAGAACGTGTGGTGCGGCAGTATTTTTCGATGTTAGATGATGAGCTGCCAACGGACTTGTATAATCTTATTTTAAAAGAGATAGAGCAACCGCTGTTGTCTGTGGTACTTGAAAAGAGCCGTGGCAATCAAACCAAGTGTGCGCAAATTTTAGGTCTCAATCGCGGTACACTACGCAAAAAGCTAAAAACCTATGGTTTAATGTAGTCTATAGTTTGATGTAAGAAGGCTTAATATCTTATGCCGCCTACTTTTGCTTAATATCATCAAATATAGTGCTCACCACCCTTATCACCATTTCTAACTGACATTCAATATGTATGGCACGTTTATAGTTTATGATCTTATCAAAGCCGATATGCTCTACACTGCTTGCCATTATTACCTTGCCAGACGTTTACGTCAGGCTTTTTTTATGGAATTTTTTTTATGAGTACAACTCCGCTTGCCCTACTATCAGTCTCCGATAAATCTAATATCGTTGAATTCGCTCAAGGTTTGCTGAAAGCAGGTTTTGGCTTACTATCGACTGGCGGCACTTATCGCTTGCTGACCGAGCACAACGTCGCTGTCACCGAAGTATCAGACTATACTGGTTTTCCTGAAATGATGGACGGCCGTGTTAAAACCTTGCATCCTAAGATTCATGGCGGTATTTTAGGGCGCCGTGGTACTGATGATGCGGTGATGAGTGAGCACGCTATTGAGCGTATTGATTTGGTCGTCGTCAACCTTTATCCGTTTGCAGAAACCATTGCCCGTCCTGATGTGACCATGAATGACGCTATCGAAAATATCGATATTGGCGGTCCTACCATGGTGCGTTCAGCAGCAAAAAATCACGCCCATGTCGGTATTGTGACTGATCCTGCTGATTATACGCGTGTACTCGACGCCTTAGGTGAAGGTACTACTCTAACACATGCCCTACGTTACGATTTAGCAGTCAAAGCCTTTGAACATACAGCGCAATATGACGGTATGATTGCAAATTTCTTGGGCAGCCGAGTGAATGAGACTCAAACGCCAGAGCATTTTTCCCGTACCTTTAACGTCCAACTTGAGAAAGTACAAGACCTACGCTACGGCGAAAACCCTCATCAAAATGCTGCTTTTTATGTCGAAAATCATGCGCTAAAAAGCAAGCAAGCGTCTATTGCAACCGCGAAGCAATTGCAAGGTAAAGAGCTGTCTTATAACAACATAGCCGATACCGATGCCGCCCTTGAATGTGTTAAAGCCTTTAGTGCACCCGCTTGCGTCATCGTAAAACACGCCAATCCTTGTGGTGTGGCCGTAGATAGCGATCAAGTAGCCGCTTATCGCACAGCCTTTAGTACCGATCCTGAGTCATCTTTTGGTGGTATTATCGCCTTTAACCGCGAGCTCACAGTTGCAGCTGCCAAAGCCATTATTGATAATCAATTTGTCGAAGTTATCATTGCCCCAAGTATCGAAGATGGCGTTCTTGAGGCGACTGCGAGCAAGAAAAACGTACGCGTCTTAGTTTGCGGTGAATTGCCAACGCCTGAGCAACGCGAAAGCCAGCTTGATTATAAACGCGTTAACGGTGGCTTATTGGTGCAAGAGCAAGATTTGGGCTTAATTACCGCTAATGATCTAAAGATCGTTACGGACGTCCAGCCAACGGAAGCGCAAATTGCTGATTTGTTATTTAGCTGGAATGTCGCTAAGTATGTCAAATCAAATGCGATTGTTTATGCTAAAGGTCAACGCACTATCGGCGTGGGTGCAGGTCAAATGAGCCGCGTAAATTCAGCGCGTATCGCCGCTATTAAAGCTGAGCACGCCGGTCTTGCTACCGAAGGCGCGGTAATGGCATCAGATGCCTTCTTCCCGTTCCGTGATGGTATCGATAACGCTGCTGAAGTCGGCATTGCTGCTATCATTCAACCGGGTGGCTCTATGCGTGATGACGAAACAATTGCTGCCGCCAATGAGCATGGTATCGCCATGGTATTCACTGGTATGCGTCATTTCCGCCATTAATCACCAGTTAAAATAATGCTGTTAAGACAAAAGCGTTAAGAATAAATAAAAATCGTACTGCATAAAAAAAACCACTATCAATAGTGGTTTTTTTATATTTAAGATTTGATAAAATTTATTAAGACAAATGGTTTAATAAATGCCTTATAAATCGATTAACGCCCTTGCGCATTGGCCATATTGGCTTCGTTAATCTCAACTTTATAGACCATGCGCAGATAATCTAGATAGTCTTGCAGTTGATCTTGACCCAAATTATCACGAATAATGGCGGCAGTTTGTGCTCTTTGGGCATCAGACAACGGTGATTGCTGTTCTGTTTTGATACGATCACCGACTAATAGCGTTGCACCCATCTCAGTCTCGCTCGCTACTGCTACGACACCATTTGCTGCCGCTTGTTGGCTAAAGGCTAAGCCACGCTCTTTTTCAGTCAATTGCGTGGTCTGACGATTCACTTCACCTAACGCTTGCAGTTTAACGGGTTGCTTAGCAATATCAGCAGGCGTCTTAATACCAGCTGCTAGCTTTTTCGCCTCTTTTAGTGCCAGTTCAGTGGCTTTTTGTTGACGCAATATCTGCGTAATTCTTGGCGTCGCCGCTGATAAAGATAGCGTCTTCGTTGGACGGTAGTTACTTGGCTGTACCCATACCGTACTATTACCGACTTCAATACCTGCCGTCACTGCTTGATCTTGAATCGTGAATTCATCAAACGCTTGCTTAATCACCGCAGGCTGTGCCAAAACAGATTTATTGTTTTCCTTACGATAATCTTTGATACGTTTTAATGGCACGTTTTCTTGCTGCGCGATGTCTTCAATACTAAAACCATCTGCCGCCAGATCATTAATCGAAGTGACTTTATCCGCATACATTTCCTGACGTTTATACTCTTTGGCCTTAGCCGTTAGCTCTGCACGCATGCTTTCTAGACTTGGTATTTTGCTACCATTATCCTCGGTCACAGTAAATATCTGATAGCCAAAGCTGGTCTTCACAGGCGCGCTGACATCACCAGCACTTAAGCCTTCAAGCGCTTTTTCAACTGCTGGCGCATCGTTGCCAAATACTGAGGGATTAAAGCTACCGATAGCACCGCCTGTTTCTCCTGATGGATCATCAGACTCGGTTTTGGCTAGCTTAGCAAATGATTCACCTTTAGCAAGACGGGCTTTAATCTTGTCAGCGCGCGCTTTGGCATCTTTACCCGTTAACAAAATTTGGCTGATTTTACGCTCATCAACCACGGCTAGTCCTTGCTTATAGGCTTCATATTGCTGCTGAACATCTTCTTTGCTGACTTCATTAACTTCAATCGCTTGCGGGCTCAGTTGCAAGTAAGCCAAATCCACCATGGCCGCGCTTTTTAGCTTGTCTTTATTGGCATCATAGTAGGCTTGTATGTCACCCTTGCTCAATTTCACTTGCTGCACATAATCCTGCCAATTAAAACGATGCAGCCAAATATTGCGCGACTCTAGCTGCAGGTCAATCAATTGACTGACCGCTTGCATTGGATAAACTGCGGTGCCTACGATACTGGCATTGAGCTGATCTAGGCTTAACTGATTGCGAAACTCTGCAAACAGCTGATCTTTTGTCATATTGCGCTGACGTAAAAAGTTTGAAAACTGATCGTTAGAAAAGTTACCTTCAGCATCTTTAAAGATTTCTTCTTGGCGCAACAAGCGATTGATGGTGTCATCAGAAACCGTCATACCAAGCTTGCCAGCCTGCTGCTCTAGTAAGGTGCGATCAATCAAGCCTTTTAAGACTTGCTCGTGTAGCACATCTTCATTTAATAAACTGGCATCATCAACTTGGTCTAAAAGCTCGCTACGGCGACTATTTACCGCCGTCTGATACTCGGACATCCCCACGCTTGCCTCACCTACTTGAGCGATTTGGTTGGGATCGACCCCGCCTCCAAAGTAGCTTTCGACACCCAATAGAGCGAGCGGCGATAGGCATAGAATCAATAAAATGCGACCCGGCCAACTTTTTAAGAAATCGCGCAATTTATCCATAGTTATCTCTGCTTTATTAACCTATATTGATGAAAGACCATTGTAATACTATTAATAATATCAACGCTGTATAAGCAGGCAATGGTAAGAAAAAGAACGTGTGCATTTTATCGTTGTAAAACAAGGCTGATTGATGAAGCTTATGACAAGGTTTTTTGAAAAATCTTGTTTAAACAATGCAGCTATCGCGCGCCCTATGATACGTGATTTTTAAGATATACTCAAAATATTCACGCTACTATTCATACTAATTGATACAAACGATAGCACTAAAAAAAGCACCTAATCTCTAGGTGCTTTTTTGCTACATCACTCATGACTTAGACTGTGCTTTGATTGTACTTTAAACCATGAGTTGCCATTATCAATTTATTACCAACAAACACCGTTTTCATTCGTATATCACGTCGTCAACGATCATCTGTGTGGCATAAAATAGATTAAAGGGCTTAAATAAAGCGGTTTGCTTTAAACGACTTAGTTTAAACGCTCTTTTAAGTTTTTACCGGCTTTGAAGCTTGGTACTTTGCTTGCTGGAATGCTAAGCTCTTCACCAGTCTTAGGATTACGGCCAGTACGAGCCTTACGGTCTTTTACGCTAAAAGTACCAAAACCAACCAATGAGATGCTATCGCCAGCTTCTAGAGCTTCGCCAACACTTTCCATTACTGCATTTAAAGCTTCACCAGCTTGAGTTTTATTTAGACCACTTTTTTCGGCGATGCTATCAATTAATTCTGACTTATTCATAAAATTTCCTTCAAGTTTTAGGGGGTAAAAAAACGCTCACGCCAAGTATTGTATCGCTCCCAGACTACTTAAGCAATAAAAACCACTGGCCTCACGCATAAACAGGTTTCGCTTTGTTAACGTCTTTATATCAAGGCCGCATAAGGAGCGCAAGCGATTTTACATATTTTTGTCCACTGTGATACTTATTTGACACCCAATGTTACTTAAAACTGCTGCAACCTTTATGCTAAATCGCTACCTTAACTTAGGCAGTTTAGTATCGTTGGCTTACCTAATATCGTTGGTTTACCTATATAGTTTCATGACAACATTATCAGATATTCAATATAGGCTTCAGTACGAAATGTAAATTGCTAACTTCGCTACCTAAAAAGCAGGTTTGCCCATAATAAATAGCTGCCAAGCCATACTATTACATTGTCAGTCATAAATACCAGTGTCTTTATTAACTGGCAAATTGTAAGGTAATAATTTACCAACTGACAGAAACGGGCGTTACTTTTTATTATAAAGGCGTTACTATAAGCGCCATCCTATTGCCTATTTTGGGTCGATTTTGATCCTTGCTTGTCCTTTTCTCTTTCACTTACACAATAAAAACGGATTATTTACATGAAGCGTTCTACGTTGTCTCACTCTCTGCTTAATATCATCTTGGTGTTTATCGAGTCGGCGCTGACCCTGCTGTTACGTTTAGACCCAGAACTCCGTAAAGCCGCTTATCCGCTTGCCAAGCAAGAGACTGTTGTCGCGCTAAGACTGTATTTACCGCATGTGGAAGTTTTTGCCACCTTTAGCACCAAGGGCGTATTGTTGGATGACCGCCTGCCTATTGGTCGTACTGAGCCTGACGTCGTTATCAACGCTTATAGCATTCAAGTGCTTAATGCGCTCACTACCCATGACAGAGAAACCACTGGAAAGCTGCAAATGCGTGGCGAATCCGTGCAAGTACAATTGGTGAAGCAATTTATTATGCAGCTAGGTCTTGGTAGCTTAATTCAAGGTTTGATTAAAAAAATTAAAGGTGGCAAAAGCAAGCCCAAGCCTACTGAAGCAGAAATGGCTGATAAAAAAGAGAGCTACAAGCTACGTATTAAAGAGCAGCAAACTCAAATCACTACCTTGACCATCAAAAACCGTGAGCTTGAAACCACGGTAAAAGAGTTACAAAGTAAGCAAAAGACTTTTATGATTACCACAGCTATTGCTGCTGTTATCGCTATTGCTGCCATCATCGCTCTATTTATAATGACATGATTTATAGCGGCCCAATTCATTAGTAAGGTGTTTTAAAGTCATTGCTCTTATTTATCTGGCGTTTAATAAACTCAAAATTATTAAACGCTTTTATCAACTCTTTAAGTTATAAACTAGAGTCACGAACTCAGCGCTATTATTCAAGTATTCACTTTCCTCATCTGCCTACTTTATCTATCATTGTTTTTATCAATAATGGCAATCAGTCGCACTCACCATTCAACCACACTTTAATCTTGACTAAATTACTCAGGATTGATTATAATGACTCTATCGTTGCACACATCGGGTAAACCATCTGCTGTTTAATAGCGACAAGACACCACTTAGTCCATAGATGATTTCCCTTAATAGAAGTGTCAATACTATTCGTTATTAATAGTCAGCTGGCAATAAACCACTTATCACTCACAAATGATTAATTGTTAGCGACGCACTTCTACAAAGACGACATGACTAAGATCGTTGTTAAATAAATTTATCCTTAAAAGGTTTGGAGATAACACATGCGTTTGACTACTCGAGGCAGATACGCCGTGACCGCTTTACTTGATTTGGCATTGCAAACCAGCCAACAAGACAGCGCCGTCTCGTTATCTGATATTGCCAAGCGGCAATCGATATCTATCTCTTATCTTGAACAGTTATTCTCAAAGCTTCGTAAGCGTGGTTTAGTCACCAGTATTCGCGGCGCAGCAGGCGGCTACCACCTAGCCAAACCACTTAATGAAATCGATGTGATGAGCATTATTTCTGCCGTCGATGAATCTGTGGATGCTATGCAGTGCGAAGGACGCGGCGATTGCCAAAGTGGTACAATGTGCCTAACACATGATTTATGGTGTGCCCTTTCAAATCATGTCGAACAGTACTTGAAAAATATAACATTAGCGCAATTATTAGACATGGAGCACGTGCAGTCGGTCTCAGACCGTCAGCATATTTCTTTTCCAAAAGACATCAATACTATTACTCTATCGACCAGCGAGGCAAACCCAGCATGAGCCAACATAACAACCTTATATACTTAGATTATGCCGCCACCACGCCAGTTGCTAAGTCAGTCGCTGCCAAGATGAGCGAATATCTGACGGTAGACGGCATCTTTGGTAATCCAGCATCACGCTCACATGGCTATGGCTGGCAAGCAGAAGAAGCGGTAGAAACGGCTCGTCAGCAAGTGGCTGAAGCGATTAATGCGGATCCACGCGAAATCGTCTTTACCTCTGGCGCGACAGAATCAGATAACTTAGCCATTAAAGGCGCAGCACATTTTTATCAGTCTCGTGGCAAACATATTATTACCAGTAAAATTGAGCATAAAGCCGTATTAGATACCTGCCGCGAGCTTGAGCAAGAAGGTTTCGAGATTACTTATCTTGAGCCTCAGCCAAGCACCGGTTTGATTTTACCAGAGCAAGTGAAAGAAGCCCTACGTGATGATACGATTTTAGTATCATTGATGATGGTGAATAATGAGCTTGGTACGATTACTGATGTTGCGGCGATTGGTGAGATTACTCGCGAAGCCGGCGTTATCTTTCATGTCGATGGTGCGCAGTCAGTTGGTAAAGTATTGGTCGACCTTGAAAAGATGAAAATTGACTTAATGAGTTTCTCAGGTCATAAAGCTTATGGTCCTAAAGGTATCGGCGCATTATTTGTCAGCCGTAAGCCTCGTGTTCGCCTAAAAGCGGAGCAGCATGGCGGTGGTCATGAGCGCGGTATGCGTTCAGGTACATTGCCGACGCATCAAATCGTTGGTATCGGTGCCGCATTTGCTTTAGCCAATGAGCGCTATGCAGAAGACCATACTCACGCAGCAAAATTACGTCAAAAGCTGTGGGACGGTCTACAAGATATCGAAGAGATTTATCTAAACGGTGATTTAGAAAACAGCGTACCAAATATCGTAAATATCAGCTTTAACTTCGTTGAAGGCGAGTCACTCATGATGTCGCTAAAAGACTTAGCGGTATCATCAGGTTCCGCCTGTACCTCAGCCACGCTTGAGCCATCATACGTATTGCGTGCTATTGGTCGCCCAGATGAATTGGCACATAGCTCAATCCGCTTTAGCTTTGGTCGTTATACCACTGAAGCAGACATTGATACAGTCATCAAGCAGATGCATGAAGCGGTTGATAAATTACGTGCCCTATCTCCTCTTTGGGATATGTATCAAGAAGGCGTTGATTTAGACTCGGTAGAATGGTCTGAGCATTAATATTTATCAGTAAAACCTTTAATAGTTAAAACGTCTAATGGTTATCAAATATAACCATTATGATAAACAATTAATCATACATTTAGTTTTTATAAATACAGTTTTATGAACGACATGTTTGACCCCAATTATCGATGAGTAGATAACCATTTAGCGTTAGTAAGTGACTGATTCATTTTCATCGTCTAACTACCTACTCATCACCTAACTAGGAGAAAACCCCATGGCCTATAGTGACCAAGTTATTGATCATTACGAAAACCCACGCAACGTCGGCAATCTTGACAAAAATGCCAAAAACGTTGGTACTGGTATGGTCGGAGCCCCAGCTTGTGGTGATGTGATGCGTCTACAAATCCAAGTCGATGACAACGGTATCATCGAAGATGCACGTTTTAAAACTTATGGCTGCGGTTCAGCAATTGCATCAAGCTCACTCGTCACCGAGTGGTTAAAAGGCAAAAGCTTGGATCAAGCTGGCGAGATTAAGAACAGCCACATTGCTGAAGAATTGGCATTGCCACCAGTAAAAGTTCATTGCTCTGTACTTGCAGAAGACGCCATTAAAGCCGCGATTAGCGACTATAAAGGTAAGCATAACGCTGCTGCTGTAACAGAAGAAGCAACCAGCTAAGCTAATTTAGAGCGTATGCGCTTATTAATGTAGTAAGCGTTAGTAGCCAAATTTCAGTAGCAATACTTTAATAGCAGTATTTTAGCAAAAGCCATGAGCAGTAACGTTAGAAGCTACTAACGCTAATAAGGTGACAATAACGCTCATGTAATTGTCACCTTTTATTTATTTTTTAATGCTTTATTTACAGAATATTATTCACAACGCTTTATTAGCACTATGTTATTAGTATCATGGTTTATATAAAAAAAGCATTTTACGTGAATTATTATTATCGACTTTTGATAGTCAATGGGAGTTGGCATGATTGAAATGACAGAACGCGCCGCTCAGCATGTTCGAGATTTTTTGGACAATCGCGGTAAAGGTGAAGGCATTCGAGTGGGTATCCGCACAGCGGGTTGCTCAGGCTTGGCTTATGTCCTAGAGTTTGTTGACACACCTGACGAAAATGATACCCGTTATGAAAGTCTTGGCGTTAATATTTTTATTGACCCTAAAAGCTTGGTCTATTTAGATGGCTTATTAATGGATTATGAAAAAGAAGGTCTTAACGAAGGCTTCAAATTCACCAATCCCAATCAAAAAGGTGAATGTGGTTGTGGTGAATCGTTTACGGTTTAAAAATTTAAACGAGAGTGCGCTAAACGATTAACATACAAACGCTTAGCGCTTAAATACTGATTTTTTTTAAAAATCACTATTTAAAGCGACCATCAAAATAGTAAAGTCCTGACAATAATAAATACAAATGAAGGCAGACGATATGACAGACCTTACCTCAGAAGCCCAGTTTGATAACTTCTTTGCCCTATTCGAACAACCTGTACAATTCGCGGTCAATCAAGAGCATCTTGATCAGCAGCTGCGTCTGCTACAAAAACGCTATCATCCAGATAACTTATCAGTAGCAAATGATAAAAGTGCGGCAGATAGTGCGCAAGCTAAGCAACAATCAGAACAAGCATCAGCGCTTATTAACCAAGCTTATCAAACGCTAAGTGTGCCCGATAGTCGTGCCAGCTACTTATTAGATATCGCAGGTCAAGCCCAAAATTTAGAGAATTCTATTGCCGATTTAGACTTTTTAGAAGATGCGATGGAAATGCGGATAGATTTGGACGACGCTATTGGTGATAAAGACATAGCAACGCTAAAGCAATTACATCCGCAGATTACTGAGCGTTTAGCCAAACAATCTGAGCGCTTTAACACCGCTTACCAAAGTCAAGACTGGCAAACCGCGATCGATGCCACGCAAAAGTTAAAATTCTTAGTAAAGCTAGATGCCGATGTGACCGCAGGACTTGATACAGTGGCCTCTGCTGAACATTCAGATGACGATGATTTATATGTTTAACATCATACAAGCTAAATATGCTTAATTTTATAATAGACGGGATTATATAAAGGCATGGTTAAAATAGCTGTCGCTATCCCGTATAATGGCTGCCGTTCATTGTCTTTAATTATTGCCTTTTAAATTGGGATATTTCTAAGCCCTACTGTTATTGCATTTGTTTTACTTCACTTATTCATTTTATCTTTGAGTTTTCTTATGTCTTTATTGCAAATTGCCGAACCCAATCAAAGTGCCCAACCTCACCAGCATCGTTTTGGTCTAGGAATTGACCTTGGCACCACGCGCTCACTGGTTGCTGTGGTACGCTCAGGCAAGGCGCAAGTTTTGCAAGCAGCGACAACGACAGATACCTTGTTACCGTCTGTGGTCTACTATCCAAGCACTGGCAACCCACTGGTCGGCTATGACGCCCTTGCCCACTTAGCAGATGATCCGAAAAATACGATTATCTCGGCTAAGCGCTTTATGGGTCGTAGCCAAGCAGATATTAAATTCTCTCATCCTTATGAGTTAAGTGGCAGCAAAGATGCGATGCCAGCGTTTGTGACGGCGCAAGGGGAAGTGTCTCCTGTTGAGGTTTCAGCGCGTATTTTAGCGGCGTTAGAACAACGTGCCGCAAGTGCTTTGCCCGATGACAGCATACAAGGCGCGGTGATTACTGTGCCAGCGTACTTTGATGAAGCGCAGCGCCAAGCCACTAAAGATGCGGCGCAAGCAGCAGGTATCAATGTATTACGCTTATTAAATGAGCCTACCGCTGCGGCGGTCGCTTACGGTCTTGATCAACCTACCGATGACAATACTGAAAACTACTACTTAATCTACGATTTGGGTGGTGGTACTTTTGATGTGTCTATTTTAAAACTCAGCGATAGCGTATTTGAAGTATTGGCTACGGGCGGCAATAGCGCGCTTGGCGGCGATGATATTGACCGCTTATTGACCAATTGGCTGATTAAGCAATTAAACATCGATCCTAAAGACGTAAGTCTGCATGACAAATCAATACTCGCTCAACAAGCCAAAGCTTATAAGCAAGCATTGACCGATGCTGAGCAAGTTGACATCGATATTGTCGTCAATGAGCAATCTTATCAAGGTGTTTTAAGCCTTCAAGATTTGATGACTATTGCAGAGCCTGTCAGTCGTCGCACTTTGAGCGTCTGTGAGCAAGTCCTGCGCGATGCCAAGTTATCTGCTGCAGACTTAGATGAAGTGATTTTGGTCGGTGGCTCTACGCGTATGCCTGCGGTGCAGCAAGTGGTTGCAGAATTTTTTGCTAAAGAGCCACTTTGCCGTTTAAATCCAGATGAGGTAGTCGCTTTAGGGGCAGCACAAACTGCGCATCAATTGGTCAATGGCGATAGTGACAATGGCTTATTATTGCTTGACGTCACGCCGCTATCCCTCGGCCTTGAAACGATGGGCGGGCTGGTTGAAGTCCTTATTCCACGCAATACTCCTATTCCAGTCAAAAAACGCCAAGTGTTTACCACCTATCAAGATGGTCAAACCGGCATGGTGATTCATGTAGTACAAGGCGAGCGTGAGACGGTAGACAACTGCCGTTCGCTTGGACGCTTTGAGCTTTATGGCATTCCGCCAATGAAAGCCGGCTTTGCACGTATCGAAGTGACCTTTAGTATTGATGCCAATGGACAGCTAACCGTCAGTGCGCAAGAAACCACTACTAAGACTGAAAGTAAAATCGAGATTGTGCCATCTTATGGTTTATCTGATGAGCAAAAAGAGCAGCTATTGATTGCCGGCTTTAAATACGCAGAAGAAGATAAAAATGCGCGCTCTTTAATTGAGACCAAGGTAGAAGCTGAACGTGAATTATTGGCACTACAATCGGCGCTTAATGAGTTTGCAGCATTGATTTCCCCTGAAGAGCAGCAGTCATTGGCGCACACTATGCAAGGGCTGCAAACAGCGCTCAGCACTGACGATTTAGCCATAATAGAAACCAAACAAGCCAAATTGAAACCACATAGTGATGCCTTTGCCGCCCGTATTATGAATCAAAGTGTTAAAGCAAGTATGGCAGGCACCAGTGCCCAAGATTGGTAGCAGATACCATTAATAATATACGTTTAAGAAACTAACTTAGT
This sequence comes from Psychrobacter immobilis, assembly GCF_904846285.1. Taxonomy (GTDB): domain Bacteria; phylum Pseudomonadota; class Gammaproteobacteria; order Pseudomonadales; family Moraxellaceae; genus Psychrobacter; species Psychrobacter immobilis_D. Next base: position 41,911 of record NZ_CAJHAD010000003.1, read on the forward strand.
TCTTATGCTAGGTTGACCCTTTTCATTTTTTAATTGATTAGCAGCGGACAGATAACTTATGCCAAAAATTACGATATTACCCCATCATGAAATTTGCCCTGAAGGCACCGAAGTCGAGCTAGAAGCAGGCAGCAACTTATGTAAAGCTTTGCTAGAAAAAGGCATTAAAATTGAACATGCTTGCGAGATGTCAAAAGCGTGTACCACCTGTCATGTCGTGGTCCGTAAGGGCTTTAACACTTTAGATGAGATGGACGATGTCGAAGCCGATTTGCTAGACCGCGCTTGGGGCTTAGAGCCTGATTCACGCTTATCATGCCAAGTGATGCTTGAGAATGACGACCTAACTATCGAGATTCCTAAATACACGTTAAACCATGCTAAAGAAAATCACTAAATAATAACGTATAAATTTAAACTAAAAAATCCAGTTATTCATCATAACTGGATTTTTCTTTTTATAAGTGCGACATTCTGCGCGCAATTTTAACTCGCCTTTTTTAAATGCTCATTTTCTATAAATGCATCCAAGTCGAAATCAATCTTTGCTTAATTATGATTAGCATTTTCTTGCTTACTTGCTGCTATTATCTCAAGCGCGATTGCTTTCTCTTGTTGTTCGATACGTTCGAGCGCAAGATTTAGACGATCTCGAATGTCTTGATAATCGTTATCTTGCATGTCTCGAAAGTTTAGATGCAAGTTAAAACCTGGTAGCGTATGGTCAACCCACTTTGATAACTGGCCTTTATTTTCATCAGGGTCAAGTACTTGCCACGCGCTTACTTTATTATCAAAACCTTTTAGCTGAAAAGCACCGGCATATTCACAATCGTAATCATGCGAGATATAGTCATGTGTACTTTCGCTAATGAATATCTGCCCTTTAGCAGCAACGGCCTCAAGCCTTGATGCAAGGTTGGCCTCTTTACCAATCAGCGTATAGCTTAGACGATTATTACTACCAAAGTTACCGACATGACAGTAGCCAGTGGTAATACCAATACGGATATACAAACCCTCAAAGCCCAATAGACGCCATTTTTGCCGCAAGGTGCGCATCTCACGGCGCATATCTATCGCCATTGCGACACAATCAAGCGCATCTTGACGCGGTCCACGGCTATTTGGTTCACCGAAAAAACATGCCATTCCATCGCCAATAAACTTATCCAGTACCGCCCCATGTTTATTGGCAATTAACGTCATACAGTGCATATAAGTATTTAAAATATCCGCCAAATTATCCGCGCTCAAACTATCTGACAATTCAGTAAAGCCAACAATATCTGAAAACATAATCGTTAGCTTGGCACGTTTATTTTCGACGCTAACAGGGCTATCAGATTTGACGATTGGCTCCCAAACTTGCGGCGGGACAAAACGCGTCAATTTATTAATCACAGAAACCATGGTATTTAGACGCCCAACCGCTTGCTGCGCTCGAGCTTCATAGTTTATATAATCATGATAAACGTGGCGAAAATGACACAATATCACAATCATACTGGCCAATAAGACGACAGGTGTAACTAAGCTGTCGTGACAATCGATCTCAGCGCTACTTAACGTGACGCTGACATAATAAAAAACAATCATCGTCACTACTGAAACAGCTATAAGCTTTAGATGATTTTCAGGACTACTGAGAATAACGCGCAGACCAATGAGTGCTGCTAGACTGAGTGCAATCACCGCACAGAACTGTATCGAACCAATGACCACTGACAATAAAATGATGACAATATTAGAAGTCCAAAAACTGCTTTGGCGACGATAGTTATAAATTAAAATCATCAAACTAGGCAGACAGACAATGACAGCCAGCGCCATTGAAGTTGCACTAAAATTAAAATGCACAGCGAGCAAGATGACTGTCAGTATTAAAACGAAGATTTCTGGATAATCGAACTGATAGGTCTTACTATCGCTATCCTTTACAGGAGTCTTTGGGCGTGATGCTTCTACAAGTGCCATGGTCGATATTCGCCTAAAGAAAAACCATCAGGAATTTAAATAAAAATAAGGTTTATATCATCATTCGTGCTTTAGACAATACTTGCCTTTATAAACCATTGATAATATAAGTAGATAGTAAATCTATACATTATACTGCCTTATTCCTATCGAACCTAGGTTACTGGTAAGAAAAAGCATACCACTGGTCGCTTATTGGTTTGAAAAGCGGTTTAAAGTTAACGGTTAATAGAGATGATTTAAGCGAATAACAGTGACAAAAATGAAAAAGCCAGATAATTGCTATCTGGCTTTTTTATATGTAAAGATTAAGTGGAAAATGAAGCTATAAAAATTGGTTATTGAACGATAAAGCTATTAGAAACGCCTGAATACGGCTTGATTTTATGCGTCCAACCATTTTTCCAGTCGCCTTGATGGGTCAATCGATAAGTACCCGCTGGGGTATCGTTACTGATTCGCCAATCAATAATGGCTTTACTATAAGCCGCCCCTTCACGCTTCCAAGTATAGGTGGTATCAAAATCGCTATCACTTAAATAATCGACCCACTGACCATTCTCAAAACGCTGCACCTTTAAAAAACTGTCTTCGGTGCGTAGATTGTTTTTAGGGTGAGCGCCGCGGAATACGGCTGTGGCAACCTGACCTTTTTGATAACTGACTTTGGGCTGAGTAAGGGTTTGCCCCCAACTTTGTTTTAAAGGCTTATCGTCAAATACCACGCCTGGGCGCTCATTAAACGATTTACCTGAGCGATCAGGCGGTGTGGCATTGTCATAAACCTCGATACCATCACGCAGCGCTTCGGCCAGTTGGGTATATTCTTGTATATAAGCAGCGGCTTGATAAGGGCCATACTCGGTAGACGCCCCTTCATAATGCTGGGTGGCAAATTCTTCGCGCGTACTTAAATAGCCGCTATAGTTATTCGCCAAGCCATTAATAATAACGGTATCGACCCCTGAGTCTTTTAGCTGTGCTAACACCGCGGCGCGCATCCGTCGTCCTACCATGGTGGTCGGCTCACCAGGAATAGCAACGAGGGCGATATTACCGATACGCATCAGCTGAACAGGTTGCTGAGTATTAATCCAGCCCCAGCTACCCGTAGGTAATAATACTTGTTTCTCAGCCTGACAATCATCTTGACTGACAGTTGAAACAATGCCAAACGCGCCGCGCGTTAAGCTTCCTAAAAAGGATTGATCCACTTTATTAATATCGTCATTAATGCGGAAGTTTTCTCGCGTCATACCCTCATACATACCGGGTATGTTCGATGGCCCATTCTCGCCGCCAGCAGCAAAGGAGTAACCACGAGCTGGCATACATAGAACTTTATTGCCCGCGCCATTGGTGAATTTACCATCGACTTGGTAGCCCTTTAAATCAACCCAGCGCGCGCGTACGTCTACTGGACCAGCAACGGGCGCACCTTGATTCCAAAGCTCGACCGCCTTATCAAGCTGCAGTTGCCCATCACGCCTGACATTTTCCCACTCATTGTCACTACCTTGATAGCCAGGTTTTGAGTTGGCATTGCCACCTGCGGCCAGTACATCACCCTCATCCGCATTGGCAAAAGCTGCGACAAACGGCTTGTCTGATTTTCCAGTAAAGATCTTTTCTGCGCCGCGTTGGGCAAAGCCTTTATTGTCAGCGCTTAGATGCATAAATTGATTACTAAAGCTGGTTGGATGCAGTGCAAACCAATTAATCAGACCAACTGGTGTACCATCGGCAGCATTTAGGCGCAGCTGAGTCATGGTCTCATTGACATTACTATCAAAGTCTTTTGCATCAACATTATTGTTATAAGCAAACTCTGAGCGATTGAGTGTCGCACCTTTTAGCTCGCCTTGCGCCAAAGAGAGTGTTCCTGGCGTCAAGGTATCGTGAGCACGCTTAATCGAGGTGACAATGCCATTAACGATAGCATTGAAGTTTTGGCTGCTATAGCCTGATAGCGTATCATCAGTACTGGCAATTTGATAAAGCTGTTGATGCGAGTAACCGGCATTGCCCACATGAGTATGAGTGGCGGTAAGCATGACGTTATCATCGTTATATAGCTCGCCGTAGTTCTTTTGCAGGCGTTTGATGACTTCAAGCTTTACCGCGGTAAACATCGCGCCCATATCTGCTGATACATATACGACGCGTTTGCCCTCATTTTTATCCGCTTCGCCGATAATAAAAGCATGAGAGTATAAGCGGTCGTTAATACCTTGTACCACTTGACCAGAAGCATAACCAAACATGCCAGTTTCGGCAGCCGCACCGGTGATATCTGCCTTACCGCTACCAACGAGATACTGACTTGTCGGCATTCCTCTCATAGACATGGCAGAGGCGCTATGATTTAACGTGACAGAGCTGTCTGATGCTGAGGTATTTTCGGTAATGGTTTGCCCTGAATCGGACTGTATGGATACTGACTGTGTTGAGTCAGCCTGTAATGAAGCAGCTTCAGTTGAATCCGTATCACAGGCCGTTAAACCGAGAGCGGCGGTACAAATTGAGATGAGTAACATAGAAGGTCGTAGTAATGGGGATGCAATAGAGGAAGTAGCCATCTGTTATCCTTAACATAGAGTGAAATCTCAGACTGAAAGGTTTCAATCCAAGACTAAATACCTCGAAGCTTTTCCAATGCGCTAAATCAAGCTTACTGTTTAATACGCAAAAAAAACGGCTGCGAGCAGATAAGTTGGCTATATCCATTTAACCAACCCACTCTCTAATATAATGAATAACAGACAAATGTAAAACACTTTATGGTTAAAACGACTTAAATACTCGTTTAACGCTTGATTACATTTGCCAATCAAACGGCATTTGATGATGACCACGTAATGCCATCATTAATGTCTGCTGCATCTGCGCCAATACTTCTTTGGTATAAGGCACAGCAGGAACGCCCCATACTGGATTTGGCCACTGCATGTCGTTTTGATAGCGAACGATATGATGGAAATGTAGCTGCGGTACTTGATTGCCCAGTGCTGCTACGTTCATTTTATCTGCTTGGAAAGTCTTGGCCAGTTGGCTTGATAACCAGCTTGATTCACGCAAAAACTGTGTTTGGTCGGCCTCAGACAACTCATACAACTCTTTGATACCCGATACACGAGGTACTAAGATCAACCACGGAAACTGACAATCATTGATTAAACGACAGGTGGATAAGGGGAAATCACCCACTAAAAAACTATCGGCAGCAAGTTTATGATGAAGTTGGAACATAATGACGGTTCTCTTGTTATGACGCTGAAATAAAAGGAATTGGAATATAGAAAAGCAGAATTTAATGTACTAAAACATAAGAAGCTTAAAGATAATAGGCTAAATACAGGATGTTGCTATTTTATCAGTTATCCAACCGATAAAATAGCGCCATGACTGATTGCCTTGGCGTTCTACTTAAGTATTGGCGAGCCAGTCTACCTACTTAGCCAATCTAATTTGCAGAAAATGACTGTCAAAATATCAAGAAGCGCTACGCTGACTCTGCCACTATATGCTCACTAAAATAGTGTAATAGCTCTTGAATGGCAGTGACGCGTTGTTGCGGCGTTGCTAGTTTATCGGCATCCTGATAACGAATACCAGAGGCACCATTCATACGATAGCGTTGCCCATTTGATTGAATCAACTTAATAATTGCTAACGCATCGACCGGCGTATCAGGGGCAAACTCTAACGTCATGCTGTTGCTATTGGCATCGATCTTATTAATTTTTAGCGGCTCGGCTTGTATGCGCAGTCCATGAATGGCAAATAACTGCTTGGTCTGGTCTGGCAAAACGCCAAAACGATCAATCATTTCGGTACGGATATCAGTTAATGCCTCTTTATCATCGGCATTACTAATGCGTTTATAGAACAATAAACGCTGATGGACATCGTGCAAATATTCTTCAGGAATCAACGCCGAGCTATGCAGATTAATCTCGCTAGTCAGTGACAATGGCGTACTCAAGTCAGGTTCCTTACCCGCTTTAATCGCTTTTGTCGCACGTTCCAGCATATCCATATACAAACTAAAACCAATGGCTTGCATATTACCGCTTTGCTGCTTACCAAGTATCTCACCAGCACCGCGAATCTCTAAATCCTCACTTGCCAGCATAAAGCCTGCGCCTAGCGTATTGGCGCGTTCAATCGCATGCAATCGGCGTTTAGCATCGCCTTTAAGACCCTTAATAGACGGCACCAGTAGATAACAATAAGCTTGATGATGGCTACGACCGACGCGACCACGTAACTGATGCAATTGAGCCAAGCCAAACTTATCCGCGCGCTCAATGATAATCGTATTAGCATTGGGTACATCAATGCCCGTTTCGATAATGGTCGAGCATATCAGCACGTTGAACTTTTTATGATAAAACTGCTGCATTACTTGCTCGAGTTGACGCTCTTGCATTTGCCCGTGAGCGACCCCTACTCGCGCCTCAGGCACCAGTTCACGTATAGTCTCTGCCATACGCTCAATACTCGCCACGTCATTATGTAATAAATAAACCTGACCGCCACGTAGCAGCTCACGCAAGATAGCTTCTTTCATCAAAGCTTCTGTTTTTTGCATAACAAAGGTTTTAATCGCCAGACGGCGAGCCGGTGGCGTGGCAATAATCGACATATCACGCATACCTGAGAGCGCCATATTGAGCGTTCTAGGGATCGGTGTCGCTGTCATCGACATACTGTCTACATCGGTCTGAATCGCCTTAATTCGCTCTTTATGACGCACACCAAAGCGATGTTCTTCATCGACAATCATCAAACCTAGATTAGAGAATTTTACATCTGGCTGTAATAATTTATGGGTGCCGATTACGATATCGACCTTACCTGCTGCGAGGTCTGTTAGCACCGTTTCTTGATGCTTTTTGCCACCAAAGCGCGATAGCGTTTCGATACGTACCGGCCAATCAGCAAAACGGTCGCGGAAATTGTCTTCATGCTGACCTGCCAGCAAGGTTGTCGGCACCAACACTGCCACTTGATAACCGGCGCTGACCGCAATAAAGGCGGCGCGCATAGCAACTTCCGTTTTACCAAAGCCGACATCACCGCAGATGAGACGATCCATTGGCTGGTTTTGCTTCATGTCTTCCATCACCGCATGGATGGCATTGGCTTGGTCAGGCGTTTCTTCAAAGGGGAATTGGCTAGCAAACAGCTCATATTGCGATGGGTCTATTTTAAAATGAATGCCGACTTTGGCTTCGCGACGTGCTTGCATATTGAGGAGCTCAGCCGCCACGTCATGGATTTGCTCAAGCGCTTTTTGCTTGGCCTTATCCCATTTACCACTACCAATCTTATGCAATGGTGCAAGCGCTGGGTCACCGCCACTATAGCGATTGATCATTTGTAAATTGGCGACTGGCACATAAATACTGGCATCATCAGCATACTTTAAGTGAATAAACTCTTGCTCACCATCGCCGACATCTAGCGTAATCAGACCATTATAACGCCCAATACCATGCTCGATATGCACCACGGGGCTGCCTTCGGTTATCTCCGTGACACTCTTAACCAAGAACTCTTCTGACACCCCGCTTTGACGACGACGGCGCGTCTGCAGCACTTGCCGACCAAATAATTGTGTCTCACTAATCAGTACCAAACGTTCAGGGACATAAACCCCGCGCTCAATAGGTGCAACCGTGAGTCCAACCTGCGGCAGCTCTTTAGCATTAAGCCCAGTAGTTTTATCGGCGGCTAAAAACGCCTCAAAGCTATCATAAGCTTTGATATCTATTTTACCTTTAAACAGTTCGATTAGAATCTCACGCCGACCCGCTGTTTCGGCAACGATTAATACTGGTGTCGCCGTTTGCGCTTGTAGCGCTAGAAATTCCAGCAGTTCAGTCAGTGGTTCAGCTTTTTGATGATTGACTGATAATTGAGGCGGCTCTAGCGCACTTAACGTCACCAAGCCTTGCTGTTTACTCGGCAGAAGCGATAATTGTGGCTGTGAATTTGACTGCTCTTCAACTTCTAGCAATGAAGCATCTTCTAGTAATGAATCACTGCTATCAATCGCAGCGACATCGGTCATGGTAGCCAATTCATTACGAGCACTTAAAATCACGCGTGGATAGTGATTGAGGTGCTCGTTTAGAGTATTTGATAATAAATACAATAGCTCAGGGGCGACGATGGGTTTATCAATATCATGACGACGCTCTTCATAACGGCGCTGAATTTGTGACCAGTAATCTACCTGTTTTTCGTTAATCAGCTCATCTGTTATAAATAAGGCGTCACTTGGTAAGTAAGCAAATAAGCTACTCTCAGCTTCCCAAGCTTTTAAATTAAAAAATAGCGGCTGATAATATTCAAGTCCGCTACTAGCGATACCTGCCATCACATCTTTATGTAGTTCAAACTTACGGCTGCTAGCATTAGGAAACATCGCGGCAAAGTTGGTACGGAATGTCTCGCGCCCTTCATCAAGCGGAAACTCTTTTGCTGGTAAGATTTGAAATTGCTTAATAGGCTTTGAGATATCTGGCAGTTTATGCAGTAGCGACAGCGACTCTTTGCCCATACTGCTATCGTTGCCATTCATCATGGTTTTGAGGTCATCAACGGTCAGTGTGCGCTGGGTCTGCGGATTAAAAAAGCGAATGGTTTCAATTTCATCATCAAACAAATCTAGACGTAGCGGAAACGGTTGACCCATCGCAAAGATATCAATGATGCTACCGCGTACGGCAAATTCGCCCGGCTCAAAGACGTTCTCAACCGCTCGGTAACCTGCCTTTGCCAGTAAGCCACGTTGGGTATTGATATCAAATCGATCACCCACGCTCAAATCAAAATGCTGTCCTATCAGCCAGCTTGGCGGTGCGACCCGATGCATCAACGCCTGAACCGAGATAAGCAGCACGCCTGACGTTGGCATATCGGTTAATAGATTGATACGCTCGCTGACGATATCTTGATGCGGTGACAGCTCATCATAGGTCAATGTCTCCCAATCAGGGAATACATAAGCATCAACGCCGCAAAATGCTAACTCTGTCTCTATCTGATTAAGCTGGTTTTGGTCACGCGTTACCACAACCTTTAGACGGTCGGCAACATTCCATAGCGATGTCTGCACCAGACTTGCCAGCCATAAACTACTGACTGCCCCATGCACAGGTGCCAGCCAACGCCGCTGGGCATTCTGGATAGGGAATAACTGCTGGTTAATCGGTTCAAAGGCGTCAGTCAAAGCAGTGATAGGCATAAAGGATAGGATCAAGGTTAAGAGTCAGAAAGCTATTATACGAATATTTTGGCAATTACCAAAATTTATGCCGTAACGGTTTGTCACTTAGCATTTTTATTAAAAACCCAATAGCTAAATAGCTGATAAAACTTATACTCGGATACAAAAATAGAATGAGTAAATGTCAAAACCTCAACGGTTAAGCTGAGGTTTTTGAGTTTTAATTGTTAAACTTTTTTTAAAATAAAAGCTGTTTCTAAATTAATGGCTTGTCACTAGCGATAATACCGTTGTTATCTGCATAAACAAACATACCTGAATTTAAGGTTAAATCACCAAAGCTGATTTCAAGATCGGTTTGACCTTCATCGCGGCGGTTTGATTTACGTGGGATACAACCAAGTGCTATCACACCAAGCGCCATCTGCGCCATATCATCAACATCACGGACACAGCCATATACCACCACCCCTGCCCAGCCATTATCAATCGCCGACTGTGCAATCATATCGCCTAACAGCGCACAACGCATCGAACCGCCGCCGTCAACGACCAATACCTTGCCATTACCGTCTTTATCTTTGCCATCGCTATTTAATAACGATTTCACGCGGCTGTTATCCTCAAAGCATTTCACCGTCACGATTTCACCACAAAACCTGTCTTTGCCACCAAAGCTATAAAAGGACTTGCCTTCGATATTGGGCAAACAAACCTGTGATTCAGGGTTGGCATCCAATAAATCACAAGTCACAAAGTTCTCTTTACTCATGGTTGATTCTGGCATGTCTGACATAGTGACGTTCCTTGTTATGTATGATTGGGTTATCTATGGTGGAATCTTAAATTTAAATATCTGCTCAATTTTATGCTTAGGCTATTTTTTAACTTTGGTCATCGCTAGCATTTGTTTATTTTCGATAATATCTGTGGTTTGGATTGCGGGCTCACTACGGTATTTATTACGCTGATAAACCTCATGCGCATTCATTGCCATGGCACTAGCAACGCGCTTTGCAGAAATAGGATGCAAGGATAGTGACTCTGATACCAAAGGCGAGATAAGCTGAAAGGCTTTTTGACCAATACTTTCGAGCGGACGACCTTTATGTTTGCCTAGCAATAAAGAAGGACGCAGAATAACCAGCTGCTTAAAACCTAGCGTCATAATAGACTGCTCAGTTTCCGCCTTAACCCGATTGTACAAAAAGCGACTGTCGATATCCGCATTCATTGAAGACAATAAGAAGAAGTTTTCAACGCCTTTATCTTGGCAGAGTTTGGCAAAATTGACATTATAATCATGGTCGATTTTTCGAAAAGCTTCGTCACTACCCGCCTGCTTTTTGGTGGTACCAAGGCAACTAAAAGCATCTGTCTTACTATCAGCGCCAACGCTGGCAAATATTTCAGCCAAATTGTCAAAATCATTCACCTGATAAAAACGCATGCTGGCATTAATATAGCGTGGCGGTCGCCGTGCAAGCACAATTAACGTGTCATAAAGCTCACTGAGCTGCTTCACAAGATGCTGTCCTACCAATCCTGTGGCGCCAATCAAAATCGCTTTTCGCTGCATAGCCTATCCATTTATATAATGTTAGAGTATTTATAATGCTAAGAAGGTTTGTATTTTAAAAACCTCTTGCTTCCGTATCATACCTAAATTCAGAGATAACTGACGCTATTCTACAGAGTTTATTGTAAGAGACTTTATCAGCCATGAAATTGATTGCGCCAATTAGGTATTTTAAAGCACCCTTTTTGCTAGATATGTCGCTCGTTTACCTAATAAAAGCCTCATTAAAAATGCTAAAAACCAGCAATCCGTGTGCTAGCATAACTTCTTTACGCATTAATCATCAAATATATTGTTCTAAGCGCAATAATTTGCTAAGATAACCGGCTTTACACGTCAACGCTGTTTAATTATTCCAAACAGTTTTGGCGCTTGCGATGATCTATTACTAATTTAAGTGCCTTTAATAACAGATAGGTACTCTAATATCAGACATCGACATCATGTTTGGCGAGAGGCTGCTCGTCACTGATGATTGTTAAACCCATTATTATTGCAATCAACATTCATATTTTTATCTGTCTTTATCAAGGAGATACGCGTGGCTAATACTGCACAAGCTCGTAAACGCGCCCGTCAAAACACCAAACGTCGTCAGAACTCTGCGTCACAACGCTCTATGGTTCGTACTTATCTAAAACGTGTTGACGCGGCTATCGCTGCTAAAGATTATGACGCGGCTACCGAAGCTTATAAAAAAGCGGTACCGGTTCTTGATCGTATGGCTGACAAAGGTATTATTCATAAGAATAAAGCTGCTCGTCGTAAGAGCCGCCTAAACAAAACAATCAAAGGCCTACAAGCTTAAGATTGGTTGCGTTTAGACCGCATCTCGCCTTTATAGCGTGATGACTAAAACCTTGTTACCAGTTCTAATACTGGGGCAAGGTTTTTTTATGCCGGCTTATTTAGCATTTCATTTACTATTTATAGCTGATTAAAAGTGTTTAACGGGTTTAGAAAATAATGTTCAGCAAAAAACAATTAGGTCCACTTTACTTCTGGTGGCAATAGCAGTTTATTTGGATGAAAGCCGGCAGCACGGTAACCCTCTAATAAGGTAGAAATCGGACGCACATAAACCTCACCGCGCCAGACGAAATAGGCACTGGCTTGCTCAAACGGTTTATCATCAAACCACAAGAACACCCCTTCCATCATCTTTGGCCAATCATTCCAATCGATCTCAGTCACATCGAACATCACTGCCAAAAATGCTGATAGCAAAGTATCATGACTGACAGCGAGCATTAAATGCCCATGTTGGGGCTGATTCTGGTAAAACAGCGATAAAATATCGAGACCACCTTGATAAGCATTTTTGGTACCTTCAAGATTGCCTTGTAAGAAGCGATTGATAAAGTTGAGCACGCCAATTTCTTTAAATACGGGATTGGCAATGTCAGGTTCAGTCACCAGACTACCGGGTTCAACCAATAATGACTGGTGGTAAATATCGCGTTGTAGTCCCGCACCTGCTTGCATCAGCTGCGCGGTATCGATACAGCGACCAATTGGGCTTGAGATACTATCGACATCGAGTGAGTACGGCAGATGCCCTGCCAACCAACGTCCCCAAGCCTTTGCCAACACTCGACCTTTTTGCGTCAGCGGCAATTGATAACTGGCAAAACCGTTACCATCAGAGCGCTCACGTAAAGAATGTCTGGTAAATAAAATCAGCCGTTTATCGGTAGGCAATAAGCTGACCGAAGACATCATACTGTCAGGTAAGTGAGAGGGTGCTGGTGCACTTGGCGTGTGGCTCGCACGCTGCTCAGCGGATAGTTTTGATAGGGTTTTATTAGGGAGTTTACTCATGGTAGCAAGCGTAGCAGATTTTTTGACATGAATGAACAAAATATAAGTTCGGTTGCAATATAGCTTATTTTTATAAATATCATTAGAAGCGCTTATTTGAGACGATTTATTAAATCTCGATTACTTTGTCCCAAGCAAATGCTAATGCAGTACTACTTATCTCATTCGGATAAGCACGCGGATTAACAATCACACGCGTCTTATTAATTTGATAATCAAAAGCTTCATGGGTATGGCCATGTACCCAAAGCGTGGGCGCCCAATCTTCATACATCCAGCTTGATAAATCACTGACGAAAGCGGCATTACTTGGCAGCTCAGCATATTTCTCAGATACCGATAATGGGCTGATACTATGATGACTCATGACCACAGTTTTTTTACCCAGTGCTTTCGCAGTTATTAATGCTTGTTGTAGCCATTGGCGATGCTTAGCATGGATTTGCATCGATACTTCAGGTGAAAACAGCTCGCTACCGGCATAGATTTGCTTATAATCACGCATAAAACGCCTGACCGCTGCCATCGTATCTTCGTTAGCTTGATATTGATAATCTGTCCATAGCGTACAGCCCAAAATGCGCACCTCGCCAATATCAATATACTGACACTGTAAAACGCGCACGCCTTGATGTAACTCGGTATCATAATTGTCCCAAGTCGCCAGCTTTTTATCAAAATGCAGTACATCTTCGTTAAAGTACTCATGATTACCAGAGATGGTAATTAATGGCACTTGTAAGCGCGCAGCTTGCTCTTGTAGCCATGGCATACCACTATCACTATTTGCCGTATCTCCAGCCACTAGCACGATGTCTGCGTCCGTTTTAGGGATATGTCCCATCGGGTGTGATTGACGAGCATAGCTGTCGATATGTAAGTCACTCAAAATCTGTAATTTCATAGGGTTCAATATTCTCAAATAAACATAAAGAGTTTAGCATCTTTTCAATTTCTCGCAAAAAGCGAAAAGACAGCCTGTTAGGCTGTCTTTTTGTTTTCAAGCTAAGTACTTAACTTAAATCTTGCATTTGAGCCTTTATATTAAACGCTAGATACTATTAAGTATCAATTGCAATTTAGCCGCAGGATCTTCTGCTTGCGTAATTGAGCGCCCAATCACTAAATAATCAGAACCATCATTTAACGCCTGTTTCGGCGTACAAATGCGTTTCTGATCATCCGCATTGTCGTCTAGCAGGCGGATACCAGGGGTGGTTAGCTTAAAATCTTGACCGCATAGCTGCTTAAGCGTTTTAGCTTCTTGCGCTGAACAAACCACGCCATCAAGGCCTGCTTGTTTGGTCAACTGTGCTAAGCGGCTAACCTGAGCATCTAAGCCATCAGTGATACCCGTTTGCATCAATGCTTGATTGTCCATAGAGGTCAGCACGGTGACGGCAATCAGTAAGGTCTCAAAATTACCATCTAACAAGCGCTGCTTGGCTAACGACATTGCCTCGAAACCCGCGCTTGCATGGACGTTGACCATCCATACGCCAAGCTCAGCTGCTGCCAAGACCGCTTGTGCTGTGGTATTAGGAATGTCATGGAATTTCAAGTCCAAAAAAACCTCAAAATTCCGCTGATGTAGCGCCTTAACTATCTCAGGACCACAGCGGGTAAACAGCTCTTTACCTACCTTTAAGCGACATAACGCCGGATCTAATTGATCAGCCAGTGCTAACGAGGCATCTCTCGTCATATTATCTAAGGCAACGACGACGGGAGAATTATTTGCGTTATTCATAGTTATGCTACTTTCTATCAGATTTATTAAATGATTATTTATAGACTTATGAGCTTGTTGTTTTTAATAGAATGGTCATTTAAGCGACTAATAGTCGCGCTTTTGCTTGGTTAAAGTTGCACCATCGTCTAGCTCGCTGACGCTGCCATCTTGCACATTCGTAGCTGTCGCACCATAGACCGCTTCTTCTACCGACGGCGCATTCGCTTGACGGTCAATAACAATATTGGCTTGCGTCACCTGCTCTTGCAGATTGGTATTTAATTTTTGCAGACGTGAGATTTCCCACTTATTTTGTAGAACACGGAAGATGAGCAACGCTAGTATCATGCCAATGACGATGCCGAGTATCAGACACAGAATCAACAATAAGCCCAAGTTCATCGTCGGTGCTTGTGAAAACAACAAGTTCACCCCAACTTCAGTATTATTGGCTAATACTAAACCTAGTGAATAAGCGAAGCTTAAAAACAGTAATACCAGCAGTAATATGCGCATCAGACGTATCCTTTTATGGTGAATAGTATGAAAATTTTAGCAAATAACGCAGCCATACCGACTGCTAGTAAAGACGCTTGTTGTTTAATCCCTGATATAAAGAGACTGGCTTTATATATCTTAGCTTATTGTACTAGTTTAAAGACGAAAAGCTTTTAATAGTAAGAAGCAACTCTCATAATTAAAAGATTAAATGCCTTACTATTATGCTTACCTTACTAACCGTGGGCTACTTTATCATTGACTGCTTCACGTAGCGCTTTGCCAGGCTTAAAGTGTGGAATCGCTTTGGCAGGTACTGGCACGCTTTCCCCTGTTTTAGGGTTGCGCCCCATACGTGCACGGCGATGATGGAGACAAAAACTACCAAAGCCGCGTACCTCTACTCGGCCGTCATTGGCCAAAGTATCGGTCATCAAATTTAATATTTCGCGTACTGCATCATCGACGACGATATCTGTCATGTTGTCACAATTCGCACTCAGATTACTAATAAATTCGGACTTGTTAATTGCTTGCTGCATTATCACACGGACCTTATTGATTAATGGATAAGATGATTATGAAGTAAATAATAATTTTATGATTATTTAGATTTACGTTCACATCTCGTTACTCAATGTTGCAAATAATAGCGGATATTAGCGTAAATAGGAATAAGAGTTTGACCTTTTATACGAAATCGCTAAGTATTTGTCTCATACTCAAATTTAATCACAAAAAAAAGCGACCGGAGTCGCTTTCTTTTTATATGCTAATTATATCAACAATATACAGCTTACTGCATTTGTTCTTTGATCAAGTCACCAATAGTTTTTGGCTGTGCATCAGTACTAGCAGTAGTGCTAGTAGTACCAGTGCTGCTTAGCTCTTTAATCGCTTGGCGCTCTTCAGCTTCGTCTTTTGCTTTGATTGACAGGCTGATGTTACGAGTTTTGCGATCAACACTGATGATTTTAGCTTCAACATCATCACCAACGCTCAAGTGCTTAGTCGCATCTTCAACGCGGTCACGTTGAATCTCAGAGGCACGTAGGTACGCTTCAACTTCATCAGCAAGTTCGATAGTAGCACCTTTAGCGTCTACTTCTTTTACTTTACCGTTAACGATAGCACCACGGTCATTGTTGACTAGGTATTCGTTAAATGGATCTGAAGTCAATTGTTTCACACCTAGGCTGATACGGTTAGCTTCTGAATCTACAGACAATACCATTGCTTCAACGGTGTCGCCTTTGTTGTAGTTACGGATAGCATCTTCACCGGTTTCATTCCAAGAAATGTCTGACAAGTGAACTAGACCATCAATACCGCCATCTAGACCGATAAAGATACCGAAGTCAGTGATTGATTTGATCGTACCAGTGATTTTATCACCGCGCTCATGTTTCTTATCAAACTCATCCCATGGATTGGCTAGAGTTTGCTTGATACCTAAGCTGATACGACGACGTTCTTCGTCGATATCAAGAATCATCACTTCAACTTCATCACCCACTTGAACAACTTTCGATGGATGGATGTTTTTGTTGGTGTGATCCATCTCTGATACGTGTACTAGACCTTCAATACCTTCAGAGATTTCAGCGAAACAACCGTAATCAGTTAGGTTGGTTACGCGTGCTTTCACAACTGCACCTACTGGATAAGTACCGCCAACGTTATCCCAAGGATCAGTACCTAGTTGTTTTAGACCTAGGCTAACGCGATTGCGCTCACGGTCAAATTTAAGTACTTTAACTTTAAGATCTTGACCAACTTCAACAACCTCAGATGGATGCTTGATACGGCGCCATGCCATATCAGTGATGTGCAATAGACCATCAATACCACCAAGATCAACGAATGCACCGTAATCAGTAAGGTTCTTAACGATACCTTCGATCTCGATACCTTCTTCAAGCTTGTTCAATAGCTCTTCGCGCTCAGCTGAGTTTTCAGCTTCCATAACCGCACGGCGACTAACGACAACGTTGTTACGTTTTTGATCAAGTTTGATAACTTTAAATTCTAACTCTTTACCTTCAAGATGCGTCGTATCACGGATAGGACGTACATCTACTAAAGAACCTGGCAAAAACGCGCGTACTGAACCGATATCCACGGTAAAGCCGCCTTTTACTTTGCTAGAAATAATACCTTTTACAATCTCATCGTTATCAGAGATTTTTTCAAGGAAATTCCAAGTTTCAACGCGTTTGGCTTTTTCACGTGACAGTAAGGTTTGACCCATACCGTTATCAACTGCTTCAACCACTACGTCTACTGTATCGCCAACTTCAAGTTCGCCTTCTTCGCTTAAAAACTCTTCACGAGCGACGATACCTTCAGATTTTAGACCAGTATCGACAGTGATCCAGTCGTTATCGATGGCGACAACAGTACCGGTGATAACCGAGCCACGCTCGATATCCAGACCTGTTTCTTCGATGCTCGCTTCAAATAGTTCAGCAAATGATTCCATTATGTCTACCTTTGTATAGCCGTATCCTGTCCAGCACAGTACGGATCAAATGTATGATTGCATAAAACGAGAATACTGGTTTTATATCCTATGCAGCCATATATAAAAACGTTTGTTGCTAATAAGCGAATGGGTCAGCAAACTCACTAGCAACAACTGTCTTATAACTACCTTCTATAATTTTATACTAAAATGACAGCCATAGGAAACCTTTTAATACTTAATATGTTGTTTTTATTAACGATTAAAACAAATACCTTGATCTTGACAATGCTTTTTTACCAGCTCATAAACTGCATCAGCGTTTAGGTTAGAGCTATCTAAAACCAGCGCATCTTTTGCCGGTCTTGACGGTGCTGTTGCTCGGTTTTCATCACGCTCATCTCGCGCTTTAATCGTTGCAAGAATCGCGTCAAAGTCTGCCACCTGCCCAGCCTTTAATAGCTGTGCCACGCGGCGCTCTGCACGAGCGGTAGCGCTTGCAGTCAGATAGACCTTTACATCGGCATCGGGGAAAACCACGGTGCCCATGTCGCGACCATCAGCGACCAATCCTGATTGGGTTGCCATGTCTTGCTGCAATTTAAGCAATGCTTGACGCACCTTTGGATAAACTGCGACTTGTGAAGCATAACCGCCAACGGTTTCATTGCGTACTTGCTCACCAATCTTAGTGCCATTGACAATGATATCCACGCGCCCTGAATCGCTATTAGGCTCAAAAACAATCTGTAAGCTTTGAGTTAATGCTAACAGCGCTTCCTCATCGATACTTTGCTCGCCAGCCATATTTAATAAATCTGCTTCAAACGCTTTTAGACCAACAATGCGATATAATGCCCCTGAATCAAGCAGCTGATAGCCTAAATTTTGCGCTAAGCGCCACGTAACCGTGCCTTTACCCGCCCCACTTGGACCATCAATACAGATAACTGGATAGCGCAATGAAGGCATATCACTATTGTCATTCGTAACAGGTGTGGAAGCAGACATAACACTCACTTAATCGTCGGCAAAGCTGACTTCGTGGTAAACAAAGAATTTCCCTGTGCTATCAAACGCTTGCACGATAATAGACAGATGCATAAGCAAATAGGGCAATAGTATAGCAAACAAACTTCTCCATCACTAGCAATGTGAACAATATCTTGTTAATGGTTTGGGCTGACTTTTTTATCTTTTATTCTGTTTTGACGCTTGTCGGCGCTGCCGGAAAAAAGCCTTTAGCATCTGACTGCTATGTTCATGACATAAGCCTTTATACACTTGAATACGATGATTATAAAAAGGTTCGGCAGCCAAGTTCATTTGACTACCAACCATGCCAGCTCTCGGCTCACTAGCAGCATAGACAAGCTTGTCGACACGAGCATGAATCAGCGCCCCAATACACATGGTACACGGCTCTAAAGTCACATATAGCGTTGTCTGAAGTGGCAAGCGATAGTTGTTTAAACGCCTGCAGGCATCTCTTAATGCAACTATCTCAGCATGCGCAGTCGCATCATGGCGTCCAATCGGCTCATTAAAACCTTGCCCTATCATCTGCTGATTATGTACCAGTATCGCTCCTACGGGCACTTCTTCACGCGCAGCGCCTTGCTTAGCAAGGTTAAGTGCTTGTTGCATCCAGTTGACATCTTCGACTGACCAAAATTGACCTGTAGCAAGGTGGTGGTTAACTGGCGGATAGTGCTGCAAGCTTATATTTTGCATATTTTTCATTTATTGCGGTAACTGCCAATCGATGGGCGTTTGACCATGCTGTATTAGATAATCATTGGTCTTAGAAAACGGCTTAGAACCAAAAAACCCACCACGGTTAGCAGCCAACGGCGATGGATGTACAGCGGTCAGAATCAAATGTTTATCGGTATTGATATATTTACCCTTTTTCTGCGCTTTACTGCCCCACAATATAAATACCGTATGCTCAGTTTGTTCATTGGCCACATCAATGACCGCGTCGGTAAACTGCTCCCACCCTTTATTTTGATGGCTATTAGGCTCGCTTTCTTTAACCGTCAAAGAACTATTGAGCAATAACACCCCTTGCTGCGCCCAATAGGTTAAATCGCCATGTTTTGACGGGGCGATACCAATGTCACTCGCCATCTCTTTTAGTACATTATTTAAAGACGGCGGTTTTGGTATGGCTTTTGGTACTGAAAACGATAAGCCCATTGCTTGCCCTGGTCCGTGATAAGGATCTTGACCTAAGATAACAACCTTAACCTGTGATAAAGGTGTTAAGTTCAACGCATTAAACATCAAAGGGGCTGGTGGATAGATACTATCGTCTGATTGATAAGCTTCTTTTAAAAACGCACGTAAGCTATCCATATTGTCAGAGGTTAATTCTTCTGCTAAGGCGTTCTTCCAGTCTTCTGGTAAACGTACATTATCTAAAATCGCTTGTTTTTGGGCATCGGTTTTTGCGGATTTTTCGTGGAACAATTCCATGGTATGTCCTTTTTTATTTTTTATAGGGTGATAAAAATATCTTTGCTAATGGTTCATAGTGCATTAATAGCAGTAAAAATTCATCGCAGTAAAATTTAAAGTGCCATGATTATAAACTATAGCCTTATCATAAATTATAGCAATAAAAAAACGGCTACTGTAGTAACCGTTTTTTTATTGCAGTGCGACAAATACACTAACTGGCTAATGATTCAGAGTCTGGATGAGGCTCATGCGTCTCAACGACCTTTAAGATAATACGGCTGTCTGCTGAGCCTTTGTCTGAACCTTTCTCTAGCTTAACAGAATTGCCGTCTTGAGCTTTAGTATCTTCAGGCTCCAAGGTTAGATGAACAACCCCGCCATTGACCAAGTCGCCAAACAAAATCATGCTTGCCAATGGCTTCTTAATCTCGTCTTGAATCAGACGCTGCATAGGACGCGCACCCATTAGGCGATCATAGCCTTTGTCTGCTAAGTAATCACGTACCTCATCGTCAATCTCTAACGTTACTTGCTTATCATCAAGCTGGACTTGTAGCTCAACCAAGAATTTATCAACAACAGAGACAACGACTGAGGTATCTAATGGGTTAAATTGGATAATAGCATCAAGACGGTTGCGGAACTCAGGCGTAAATACGCGTTTGAGCGACTCAGTATTATCACGGCTATGGTCTTGTTGCGTAAAGCCCATAGAAGAGCGACTGATACTATCCGCACCGACGTTGGTGGTCATAATCACAATCACTTGCTTAAAGATAGCCACGCGACCGTTATTATCCGTCAAGGTACCATGATCCATCACTTGCAATAACAAGTTAAAAACATCAGGGTGCGCTTTTTCGATTTCATCAAATAACAAGACACAATGCGGATGCTGATTGATTTTTTCAGTCAGCAAACCACCTTGATCATAACCAACATAACCAGGAGGCGCACCAATCAGACGTGAGGCAGTATGCGCTTCCATGTACTCTGACATATCAAAGCGAACCAACTCAACACCCAACAAGTTTGCTAGCTGACGTGAGACCTCTGTTTTACCGACCCCTGTAGGACCAGCAAACATAAATGAACCAATCGGTTTATCAGGTGCTTTAAGGCCAGCGCGCGAAAGCTTAATGGCATCGGCAAGCGTTGCAATGGCTTCGTCCTGCCCAAATACCAAATGCTTCAAATCACGGTCTAAATGCTGAAGAATGCTCTTATCATCACTTGAGACTGATTTGGGTGGAATACGCGCCAGCTTGGCAACGATGGCTTCAATATCGGCGACATCGATTTTTATCGGTGCACGCTTAGCTTTAGATTTTTTAGACCCATCAGCTTTCGCTCTATCGTTGGCTTTTGTAACCTTTGCTTCATCTTGCATCTCGTTGAACGTATCTCTATCATTGATGTTGTCATTGTCAGCATCAAGACCCTCTTCATCAGCATCGATTTGAGCATCAAAATCTTGCTCTAAATCAGCAATAAAGCTCTCTTCGGCGTCAATATCGTCCAAATCAGCCACGATACCTAAGCGCTTATAAGCACCAGCTTCATCGATGACATCAATGGCTTTATCCGGTAAAAAACGCTCATGGATATGCTTAGCCGATAATTGAACAGCAGTCACCAAAGCCTCGTCGGTATATTCAACATTATGGAACTCTTCATAACGCGTTTTCAGCCCACGCAAGATATCGATAGTGTCATCGACGCTAGGTTCTTTAACATCAATTTTTTGGAAACGGCGTGATAATGCATGGTCTTTTTCAAACACTTGACGATATTCAGTAAAGGTTGTCGAACCGATACAGCGCAGCTCACCATTGGCAAGGGCTGGTTTGATTAGGTTTGACACATCCATATTGCTACTCATTGACGAGCCTGCGCCAATAATCATATGAATCTCATCAATAAACAAAATCGCATTGGGCTTTTTCTTTAGCGCATCAAGTAGCGACTTCATACGTTTTTCAAAATCACCACGATACTTAGTACCAGCGATTAACGAGCCAATATCTAGGCTATAAATCACGCAGCCGTTAAGGGGTTTTGGTGCTTTATCATTGATAATTAACCATGCCAAACCTTCGGCAATCGATGTTTTACCAACGCCTGGCTCACCAACCAATAACGGGTTGTTTTTACGGCGGCGACATAGCACTTGGGCGGCACGCTCAATCTCAGGGCCACGACCAATCAATGGGTCGGTTTTACCTTCAGCGGCGCGTTGGTTTAAGTTGGTTGCAAATTCGACCAAGGGATCTTTACTGGTTTTTTCTGAGGCACTGCGGCGCTCACCAGTCATCGAAGCACGTGGCTCAGATGGCTCGTCTTTGTCCTGACCATGTGATAAATACTGGGTCAACTCTAGACGACTGATGCCTTGTTTTTTAAGCAAATAAACCGCGTAAGTATCATGCTCTGAAAACATCGATACTAAAATATCAGACCCTTCAACCAGACGACCCCCACCAATAGACTGCACATGGAAAATAGCCCGTTGCAGGATGCGATCGAAGCTTTGGGTCGGTTGCGGTGATTGCTCAGTATCTGGATCTACCGTTGGTGTATGCTTATTGATATAAGCTTCTAGCTCACTGCGCAAGGTTGAGACATTGGCATTGCAAGCAGTCAAGGTATTGGCAGCATTGGTATTTTCCAATAATGCCAATAGTAGATGTTCAACAGTGAGATACTCATGCGATTTTTGGCGCGCAAGTGTCATTGCTAAACGCAAAGAAACTTCAAGATGACGACTTAACATAAGGACTTCCTACGGTTGTACCTATCTTATTATTGATAGCTTTATGAATGAGTTAGTAACTAAATCAGGGCGATAGATGGATTGTTCAAGGGCAATGTTAGGATTATTAAGAGACTTTACTGAATGTTGTTAAATGAAGACTTCCATGACTTAAGTATTATTTTCAGCTTACCTTTATATCAACATGATACTTAAAGATAGTCAATCTATTAACACTGATTAAAATGTATCGAAGTGTCCAGCAGGCCTTTTAGGCACATTCATAGAGTCAAAAAATCATACTCAACGAAATCATTCGAGTGTATATTTTGGAGATTGGCTTTTAAATATAATACGGATAAAAACGCTAAAACGATTTGGAAAAACGAGGAATAAATAAAATTAAGTGTACAAGAGTATACTTTAATATATAGGGTTATATAGAAGGGAAATCAAGTCTGGATTTAAAGAATAGGAAAATTTAGAGGATAATAAATAGAAGGATTTACATTACACTTAATGTGAATAAATATAATAGAGCAAACCATTGAGTAACTCGTAAGGATTGCTCTAGATTAGAAAGATATTTTGACGAATAAAAAAGCGAAAAGTAGAAACCGCGGCAAGCGAAGAAAGCTTTGCTACAAAAGCGGTCTAAAATTATTCGCCCTGATGCGGCTCGATTTGAGTCAATAAAGGATAGCCCTCACGGTGAGCAAGGCTATTAACTTTTTTGGCTTTGGTTTCAGCGATATCTTTTGGATAAATACCAGCAATACCTTTGCTACTATTATGAATAGTCAGCATGATCTCAACCGCTGAATCCATACTATGACGAAATTCTGACTGCAGCACATAAACGACAAACTCCATCGGCGTGTAGTTATCGTTATACATCACCACCGCATACATCGGCGGTTTTGCCACTTCTGGCTCTGCCACCAATACATCAGCTTGCGGCGTGGTTTCACTCTCGGTATCGCCGTCTTGAGCAAAATGCAGCGGCAGATTGGGGAAATGCCAATCAGCAACGGTGGGCGTTGACTGTAATATGGTTTGTTTTATCATAATTAGAATACAAATTAATAGGTGGGTTTATAACAGCATAAAAGAGGATCAAAAAATGAGCAGATATGTCGACATGTTGAGACATCACTAAGCGTTAGTATTGGACACAGCAACATGAAATAGTAAAAGATGCAAACAGTAAAGTTCAGTCAAACCTTGTAAGATTAAGGTTCAATCGGGCTTTCATCAACCTCTGGCAAGTCTAATAATGACAGCGGCATATTATCAACCTTATCGCCAAGCTTCCAATCGTATAACTGCTCTACTTCCTGCCCGCCTGCTTTCAAGCTCAGCTTAACCTGCAAAGGCTTGAAACCTGACGGCATCATAAAGCGACCACGAATACGGGTAATACCTTCGATGGTATAACTGGCTGGTTCTAACGGCACTTCTACAAAGTCATCGTTATTGAGCAATGTCAACGTTGGTTTTAAGCGTTTGGATTTACCATCGCTAGCAAGCATCGCAACATCAAAGCCATATTCAAAAGCGTTCTCAGGTAAAGGTTGAATCTTCGCGCCAAGTATCTGTAGTGGCATACCGCCTTGTTTACTAAGCAATTCGGCATATATCTCATTAAGCTGTGCTACTTGTTTATTTTCAACGGTCAGTTCTTGCTGATTTTCACGCAACTCTTTTAGGTTTGCCAGACTTATTTCCAGCTCTTGCTTAGCGGTAGCCGCTTCATTGGTCGCAATTTTACTGCTAAGGCGTAAATCCTTTAGCTCTTGCGTCGCCTCTTTACTGGTAATAACCGCTTGCTTGGCTTCGGTTTGCATCGAATAATAGCCGCGCTGATAGCCAAGCTTATGACCAAATAACAGCCCTACCACCGCCGTTACCAATATCGCTACTACAAATAATGCCAACACTAAAGTAGAGGCACCTTGCTGCGAGTGACTGATGCCATGGCGACTGATAGCCACATCACTGCAGCGATAACAATTGCGATGATCAGCATAAGAGAGATGCGAATCGCGCGCCACATTATAGGAAATAGAGTCTTGACACGCTAAACGTGCTGGCTGTGGGCAAAGGCGTAGTACATTCTTCAAACGCATTTAGACAGTATCTCTTAACAGTAAGGGCAGGTTATTATAGCGGAATTTATAATCAATACCTAGCGCCATAAATATGAAGGATTTGATAATAGATGAACATCTTTTAAGGAACAATAGGGGCAAAGTTTAAGCCCATTGATTCATCGAAACCAAACATTACATTCATGTTTTGTACTGCTTGCCCAGCCGCACCTTTTACCAAATTGTCTTGTACGACAATTACCGTCAGCTCAGCACGCGCATTGTCTTGATGGATACCAATACGTAAGCGATTACTAGCACGCACGCTGCGCGTATCAGGATAAAGACCTTTTGGCATCACATCCACAAACGGTTCTGCAGCGTAGCTTGTTTCAAACATTTGCTGCCAATCAATAGCAGCGCCTGCATCCGTCAGCTCAAGATGAATAGAGCTGAGCATCCCGCGTATCATTGGCACCAGATGCGGTAAAAAACGGATACGATGGCTAAATTGACTCTCTAGTAATTGGGCAACGCCCTGTTCAATCTCTGGCAAATGCCGATGACCTTCAACGCTATAGGCTTTGAAATTGTCTGTGGTTTCAGCATAGTTAAGCGCAAGCTTTGCTTGACGACCCGCACCCGAAACACCAGATTTTGCATCGATAACGATACGTGACTCAACCAACCTTTCTGCTTGCTGGTTTTGCGCATCGATAATAGGTTTTAAGCCTAAGATAGCCGTGGTTGGATAACAGCCAGGGTTACCGATCACCAAAGCATTGGCCAGTTTTTCACGGTTGACCTCAGGCAAACCATAAACAGCTGTCTTTAATAGCTCAGGACAGGCATGCGCTTGCTGATACCAATGCTCAAATTCCGTTAATGACTGCAAACGAAAATCCGCAGCCAAATCAATGACTTTTACGCCCGCTTCAGTTAACGCCTCTGTTTGCTTCATTGCCACGCCATGTGGAGTCGCAAAAAACACCACATCGCATTTTTGCAATGTCGCTATCGTCTCACCACCTAAGTCGCTAAAAACGATATCTGAGATGCCGCGTAAGCTTGGGAAGATCTCATCAGCTCGGGTGCCAGCTTCGCTACGGGATGTTAGCAAATCAATAGACACTTCAGGATGGGCAGATAATAAGCGAATCAGCTCAATACCTGTATAGCCTGTGCCGCCGACAATCGCTGCTGAAATCATAAGATAGCCCTTTTTTCTTTATTCAGTGTGTTACTCAATTAATGGTAGATAGCTATAATGCTTACACCTCAGTATAAACATTATAACTTCTAGTTTTCTAGCTTTTGGTTTCATAGCTTCTTGATGTTAACGCGGTTATTAGCACTGTTAAATGCTCGCTTTTTTAAAAATTAGCGGCGTTAAATCTTATAGTCATGTACCGCATCGATAAATACTTTGGCATTATCAGGGTCGACCCACTGGGTAATACCATGACCTAAGTTTGCTACATAGCCTGTTTTTTCGCCACTCGCATAAGCGCTATCCAGCATGGCATTGACTTCAGCACGGATGGTTGCAGGCGAGCCATATAAAGTTGCGGGATCTAAGTTACCCTGAATCGCTTTGCTACTTTGTAGTTTTTTATGCTGCTTAGTCAATTGACGCTGACTTTCCGTCAAGACTTGACGGGCACGATCAAGAGGCATCGTCCAATCTAGGCCCAAGGCATCAGCTTCACTATCCGCTTGGACATCAAGCCAAATACCGCCACCCTTAGTAAATAGCACCACAGGTATTTCAGGATGACGTACCTTTAACTCAGCGACAATGCGCTTATTATAAGCATGAGAGAAATCGACAAACTGACGATGACCAAGCGCACCGCCCCAGCTATCAAATATCTGTAATACCTGTGCGCCTGCTACAACTTGTGCATCCAAATAATCAATCACTGACGTTGCTAACTTGTCTAATAATTGATGTAAAAATTCAGGATTACTGTATAAAAAACCTTTGGTATAACGATAATCTTTTGAGCTACCGCCTTCAATCATATAAGTCGCTAGCGTCCAAGGACTGCCAGAAAAACCAAATAAAGGCACTTGACCATTGAGCGCGGTACGGATACTTGTCACCGCACGCATGACATAATCAAGCGAGTCATTGACATCGAGTATTGGCAATCTATCTAAATCTGCTTGCGTACGAATAGGATGTTTAAACTTTGGACCTTCACCGGTTTCAAAATATAAGCCCAGCCCCATCGCATCAGGAATGGTTAAAATATCACTGAATAAGATAGCGGCGTCCAAGTCATAACGACGTAGTGGCTGCAAGGTAACTTCAGTTGCACGCGCGGTATCTTTACATAAGCTCATAAAATCACCAGCTTCAGCGCGGGTGGCTTTATATTCTGGTAAATAACGACCAGCTTGGCGCATCATCCACACAGGCGTGGTATCTATTGGCTCAAAACGCAGTGCGCGTAGCAATCTATCATTTTTTAAAGGCGCAAAATTCTGCTCTAGCGCGTTATTATTGTCTGAAGCACTCATGTACAAATCTCCAAAACAGCCCTATCGTTATTCAAATGAACAGTTAAGCAAATGCATAACAAGGCTGGATAAAATAAGTTAAAGAAAAGAATATTAAAACGCTCAGATAGCGACACTCTATTACAGAATCCCAAACTTGCTGAAGAACGGGTTATGGATCAACCGTTATAAAGTCTTATTTAGAATTTTTAGAGCGTCATTTGCTGTTAGCCTTTAATCAATAATGTCGTACTTATATTTATCTTTCTTACCTACAAAATAAGATAAACAAACTAAACCGTTTACATGGTCAGCGCTAAGTTATCACGGTGTACCATAACTACGCGCTCTTCATTGTTACCAAGGATTCTATCAAAATGCTCTGTACGCTCACGAGCCACACGGCAAGCATCGCGCGATGAGAAGTTCACTTGACCGACAGCGATACGCTCGCCCGTATCTTGATGAACAATCTCAACCACGTCGCCTTCATCGAAATCGCCGCGGACTTCTACCACACCGACTGGTAACAAGCTCTTGTGATGTTCAACCACTGCTTTGGCAGCACCAGCATCAACAAGTAAAGAACCTGACATGCGTAAATGCGCCGCTAGCCACTGTTTACGTGCAATGATTTTATCTTGGTCATTGGTGGTCAGTAACGTACCGACGGCTTCGCCAGAAACCACACGCGTGATAACATCGTCGATAGCACCACTGACGATGACCGTCGGACAACCGCCCATGGCAGCCAAGCGACCAGCACGGATTTTGGTTAGCATACCGCCGCGACCAAGTTTGCCACCGTCACCGGCGATATCAAATAAATAATCAGCCATCGCCCGCTCTTGGCGGATCATTTTGGCATTCGGATTATTACGAGGATTATCGGTAAAGACGCCCTCTTGATCCGTCAAGATAATGTATAAATCAGCATTGACCATCGCTGCCGCCATCGCACCTAAAGTGTCATTATCGCCGAATTTAATCTCATCAATGGTAATGGTATCGTTTTCATTAATTACTGGCAGCACACGCCATTCTAATAATTGCGTCAACGCCCCAGTGGTATTTAAATAGCGACTACGATTAGACAAATCATCATGAGTCAGTAGCAGCTGCGAGCTTTGAATACCATGCTGAATCAACGCTGACCACCAAGTCTCAATTAAGCCCATCTGACCGATAGACGCACAAGCTTGTAGCGCCGCCAATTTTCTCGGACGCTCTTCAAGATTCATACGCACCACGCCTTCAGCAACCGCACCTGAAGATACAAGTAATACTTCAACACCTTGCTTATGCAGCTTGGCAATCTGTTTTGCCCACTCGTAAATGGCAGTTCGATCAAGCCCTCGCCCATTATTGGTTAATAACGATGAGCCAATCTTGACAATAACGCGCTGAATATCAAAGTTGCGAGCTTGCTTAACAAACCTTGCTTCTTCGGTCGTGTTCTCTATGTCAACTGCCATATAAACTCCTGTTGCTAGTGTAAAGTGATTACGGGATTAAATTAGGAAATATGCGAACACCTATTTAAAGAACGTAAACTTAAATCACCTAAAGTCAAAACTCGTGAACTTAAAGCTTGTGAAGTTAAAGGAAGTACGCTTAAGGCACGTACATCACTTCAACGCCATCATCATCTAGATCATCGTCGTCGTTTAAGTCAATGCCTTCACGCGCAGCTTTGCGAGCCGCACGATAGGCTTCACGCTGTGCTTCGGTATTCAGACGTACTTCTGCTTCTAAGCGCTCAAAACGCTCTTTTTGTGCTTCAGCAAAAATAGGATCTTCGATTTCACGCTCACGCTCACGCTCAATCTCATTCATTAAATGGTATTTAACGGCATCGACGCCTTCGCCAGTCAATGTCGCGGTACGGAATACAATACCTGTCCAACCAAGCTCAGCCACAATATGCGTACAAAGCTCATTTAAGTCTTCTTCAGCAACCTGATCGATTTTATTCAAGATTAAAATCTGTGGCAAATTGGCCAATTCAGGTGAAAAACGCTCAAGCTCATTTAAAATAATACGGGCGTTTTCTACTGGGTCACTGCCATCGATTGGTTTTACATCAACCAAGTGTAACAGACGACGCGTACGAGCGACATGCTTTAAAAAGCGAATGCCAAGTCCTGCCCCTTCTGAAGCGCCTTCGATTAAACCTGGAATGTCGGCCATGACAAATGAGCGATGACGACCGATATCTACCACGCCTAAATTTGGTACTAACGTGGTAAATGGATAATCGGCCACTTTTGGTCTAGCGGCAGAGACTTGGCGGATAAAGGTCGATTTACCAGCATTAGGCAAACCAATTAAACCCACATCAGCCACAACTTTTAGCTCAAACTTAAGAACTTTTAACTCACCTTCAAAACCAGACGTCGCTTTACGCGGTGCTTGGTTGGTCGAGCTTTTAAAATGGGTATTACCCAAACCACCATCGCCACCTTTGGCAATCAGTAAAGTCTGACCAAGCTCAATCAAATCACCTAACACTTCGTCAGTTTCAGTATCGACCACAGTCGTACCAATTGGGACTGGCAAATAAATGTCATCAGACCCTTTACCGGCACAGTTCTTACTATGACCATTTTCACCACGCATGGCGTCATAACGACGCGTATAACGATAGTCAACTAGAGTGTTGGTGTTGTCCTCTGCAATGACATAGACATCTCCACCCTTACCGCCATCGCCGCCATCAGGGCCACCGCGAGGGACATACTTTTCTCGGCGAAAACTGGCGATTCCGTTACCACCGTCACCTGCTTTTACCGTTACGACGGCTTCATCAATAAATCGCATCTTACGTTCCTTTATTTACCATCCAGTTTATAAACTGGTTACAGTCAACGACCGTATTTTAGGTAGTAGCTATATGTTTGGGTAGTTATGAAAAACTTAATAAGTATAAAAAATTCTTTAAAAAAGTACGCCAGTTAGAATGCAATGTCATTCTTAGTTAGCATTTATTATGACAACAACACCCGATAACCATTCGGACTATCGGGTGTTTAAGTACCGCCTTTAACTATTTACACCGATTTATCTAAGATAAAGCTTACTTTCGTATCGCTGTTTCGTCTAAGCAGAAGCAGCTAAAATAGTAGATGTGCAATGTTTTACGCGGGGATTTGCGTATAGCTGATACCAGCCATTTGCGTTGCCAAACGTAATACCTGCGTGCTATAGCCTACTTCGTTATCATACCAAATATAAACGATAGCATGGTTATCAGTCAAAATCGTTGCTTGGGCATCGACAATACCGACGTGCGTATCACCGACGAAATCCGTCGAGACCGCTTCGGTAGAATCTGTATAAGCAATCTGCGTCTGCCACTGACTGCTATTAGAAACTTTACGCATGAACTCATTTAACGCATCAGCACTAGCTGGCGCAGTTTTAAGATTCAAGTTCAAAATCGCTAAGCTGACGTTTGGCGTTGGCACGCGAATAGCATTACCCGTTAATTTGCCGCTAAGCTCTGGCAGTGCTTTACCAACCGCCTTTGCCGCGCCAGTACTGGTGATAACCATATTCAATACCGCACTACGGCCACGGCGATCGGCTTTATGATAGTTATCGATTAAATTCTGATCATTGGTAAACGAATGAATGGTTTCAACGTGACCGTTTTCGATACCATATTCGTCATTTAATACTTTTAGTGTTGGGGTAATGGCGTTGGTTGTACAGCTCGCCGCACTGACGATAGTATCATCGCCAACCGTGTCGTTATTCACGCCATAGACGACGTTCTTAATATCGCCGCCCGCAGGTGCGGTTAGCAATACTTTTTTAACACCAGTAGACTGCAGATGCTTACCAAGACCGGCTTCATCTTTCCAGATGCCCGTATTATCAATGACCAATGCATCGTTAATACCATAAGCAGTATAATCAATCTCGCTTGGGTCTTTGGCATAAATCACTTGCACAAAGCGACCGTTGATAATCAAACCGTTGTTTTCGTTATCGACAACCACGCCACCAGCGAAGCTACCATGAATCGAATCACGTTCAAGCAATGAGGCACGCTTCGCCAGATCGCCCGCTGCTGCAGGACGTACCACAATAGCTTTTAACTGCATACCCTTGGCGCTTGATGCTTGTGACAACAATAGGCGCGTTAAGATACGACCGATACGACCGAAACCATATAGCACGACATCAGTTGCGCCATTGCTAGCGCCTTTATCAGTACCAATAGACTGTAAAGCCGCTTGTAAATCACTGTCATTAGCCATCAGCTGACCGACATCGATACGCGCCGCTTGGATATCTTTGTTCTCTGCAAGCGCTTTAACCATCGCTAACGTATCAGCGATATCGATAGCTTTAGCACCTTGCTCACGTAGCGCCACTTTTTGATGCAATGCCAATATTTGACCTACAGAAGTCGTATCTAGCGTATCGCCAAACAAAGTCACTTGCACATCTTGCTCGTTATAAAGCTTATTCAATAGCCCCATCAACTCAATGGCTTGTTGCTCTTGTTGGTTATAATTGCTCAAGTGATCTTGATGTAATTGGCGTAAGGTATCAGCGTTGCTCACGAGAAACATCCTTATGGTCAGTAATTAGGTAATCAGTAAAGTATGAAGAAATATAAATAGATAGGTCATCATTAGTTTAGCTAATGATTCTAAAACGATAACGCTCGACTGTTGCTTCGATGGTTATGGTCACCGTTTTTATCAGCGTAGTCTTTAGATAAGAGAGATTTTAGCCTAAAATGCCTTATTTTGCTAGTGGTAACCGAATTCGCCGCGTTTATGAAGCAGATTATTAAAATATAGCCTGCTCGTTAAAAATAAAGACAGCTAAACTTGCTGTCCCATTTTTGATGAGCCAAAAACGCTGTAGAAATCTGATGAATATAAAATGTTTAAGTAGCTGTCAGTAACAGACTATTAATAACGAAATACTAATAACTAACTATTAATAATCGATAATTGGCCTTCATAACTAATAGATATTTTATGGCACCAATTTCACTGTCTGATTGGTCTGCGGCGTAAGTTTGAACTCTTTTAAATCATAGCCCTGTTGTTGGGCAATCTGGCGGTATTTGGCATAGGTTTCTTGACTCACATTTGGCGAACGCGCTAGCAACCATAAATAGTCTTTATCCGGTGTACCAACCAGTGCGGTTTTGTAATCTGCATCACGTGCCAGTACCCAATAATCCGCGCGACCGACAGGTAACCAACGAACCCAAGAGGGTAAGAAAGTAACTTTTAATTTGCTGCCCGTCGCATCAGCTGGTTTGGCTAAGCCTTCAGCTACGATATCTGAACCGTCTTGCGCTTTACACTGGTTAATCACTTTGATGCCTGAACCGTCTGTTTTTTCAACATAATTCGCGGTCACATCACTGGCGCAATTGCGCTGGAAATACATTGGCAAACGACCTATCTCATACCACGTGCCCGCGTACTTTTTAAGATCAACGCTATCAACTGTAGTTGGTACACTTGCAGACTTATGAATGATAGCACTCGGCTTGATGGATAATGTCTTTGTGCTGGTTTTATCCGTCGTTGCATTAGCGGTCACATTAGCTTTAGCCACAGTAGTGACGGGGGGCGTCGCCGCATACGCTGAGAACGCCGCCAAAGGGATAATAATCGCTAAGGCAATACCTGTGTGCTTGATAAGTCCATTCATAAATATGCGCTCCGGTATCTCTGTTACAGCTGCATCGGCAGTGTCAGCAGAAAGATGGTTTTTTGTTTTAGAGTCACTGGTTTTGGTTTTATCCTTTCTAGTCGGGCTATCTTCTGTACCTATAGCATCCGCCTGTCCCTCTACCATATCATCTTCAACAGAGTGCAGCTTTGATGATTGTGTATCTACCTTTAGATTTTCATCAATATTAATATCAGTCGTTTTTGTCACTTTTTGATAGCTATGGGCTTTTTTATATCCATGATTAATCCGTGGACTTTGTGAGTCTTGCGAGCTTTCAGCACTCTGATTATTTTTATTGTGTCTAGCAACCTTACTCGTGCTCGGCTTGCTTTTCATATTGCTAGTTTCAATACCAATAATGCTGCTAGCTTTATGATTGCTATTCTTAATCATTGCAGACTCTGTTGCCTCAGGAAGGCTTTTTTTAACGCTTTTGTAGCCAAAATAGCTATCATATGCTGACGTATCTGTCACCAAATGGTTGGAGTGTTCGTCGTTAGCACTGTCATAGTGGTCATAATGATAGCTAGCGTCATTACTGGCGTTACCAGCCTCTGACGGCTTATCTGTCTTTAGATGACCTTTATTAATCTGGCCTTTCTTAAGATAGTTCTTTGTAAGATGGGGCTGACTTGGCTGGCTAGTCTGCTGCGATTGAGAACCAGCTGCCTGAGAATCAGACCATGCTGATTTAGGTAACTTATTGGTTTTCATAGGAGTACCATTTATTAATAAGGATAGTTAAAAATTCTTTATTAGAAAAGTATCAAATCATTATCAATAATCACTTTAAATATAAAAAAGCAAAGACTGAAAACTAAATAAAGTTATAGCCGTATACGCTATAAATTCTAAGAGGCACTGCCTAAATGTCATAAGTACATGACAATAAGAAGCTGTTTTTAGCAGCCTATATTGGAAAATAGCTGCCAAATAGATATATAACAAACTGATTCAGCGCCTTTGATAATTTGACAGTTCATATTAATGGCAAAGACGCCATGAGAACAGTGTCGCAATGTAGGGAAACGCAACGGTTTGTAAGTAATTCTACATTTATCTGATAGAACGAACACATAGTTACTGATTGTTAAAACAGTATTGAAATCAGTGTTTTGTAATCCTCTAGACTACTCATTTAAGCTGTCTTACCCCCTGCTCTAACCCTTTACCTAAAAGGCGTTTCAGTTAATCAACCATGATAAGAATGATCAAAACAATAGTGTAAAAGCCATTCGATGTATTACTCGAAAAACTGCCTGATTCCAGCAACAGCAAAACCGCCATACTGCTCCGCTTGTATGCTCATTACTGGTGATAAACCGCCCAAACCTATCACTGGCATATCTGCTAATTTTGCTAATTCTGACCATGCCTGCCAGCCAAGTTGCTTAGTCTCAGGATGAGTTTGGGTTGCTAAAACAGGTGACAGGAAAATACCGATGATGGGGGGTAATTGCTGCTCTAAACGTACATGCGCCAACTTATTAGCGGCATTAATACTCTCAGCATCATGACAACTTACAATCACTGGATAGCTTAATAAATGGTCTGAAAATATGCCGTAGTACGATGCATTGTTACTCTGATGAACATCGTTATCGGCATAACTTAACCACTGCATAAGCTGCGTTTGGGTTAAATGCTTTGCTACAATCTGGCGGTTTATTTTTATGGCTTGCTTATGCGCTGCGTTGCTTTCAAATTCAGTAGGTACAATCGCATGAATATCTGGACGCAAGCTTAATAACTGCTCTATATTCTTATACAAGTCCATGGCTTTTGGTCGGACATAAACCCATGCGTCATGCGCTAAATGCACCGCATGATACTGTAACCATGCCGCTGCTGGATCAGCCGCGTCATCGAAGTGTGCCAATGGATAGGTAATTACTATCTGTTGTGGTAAGCGCAACCATTCAAGAATGGTTTTATTGGCGGCAGGCAGATGGTAATCTCCTGCCAGTAACTTCGATTTATCTACCCAAGTTAGCACCTGACCCTCTAAACCTTTATGACGGTGTTTATACTGTTCATACTGCTGCACGCTCAGCGCTACCTTATAGACCTGCAAGCAAACCTGCTTATCACCATAGTCATGATGCAGGCGCCCAAGCTTTACAGCACTATTATTAGCGATATCAATGCCCGTCTCTTCGGCAACTTCGCGTATCAGCGCTTGCTTAGCCGTTTCGTGGCCATCTATCTTGCCTCCTACGAACTCATAACGGTTACCTTGATGTTGTGAAGCGTCTCTAAACCCTAGCAAATACTGGTTGTCATGATAAATGACTGCCACTGCAACATTGACGACAGTTATTGCATTTGCGTTGCTTATCCCGTTTTTATGCGATGAGTGTTCTATCGAGGTTGTTATTTGAATTGCCATCTTAGTGCCCTTTATCAAAATATTTATGGATGCCTTTATCGCTATTTTATTATCCTGATTGATAGCTTTTAGAGTATTTATAGCCTTTATAAATGAGGCTTTATATAAGTTTACATAATAACTGTCATTTATTTTATCAAATAGCTTGCAAAAGCTCTCAATGTAAATGATAATTATTATCGTTAATAACTTACTTTATATCACTATATTTGGTTCAATTATTTTATCAAAAGGAATTTATCATGAGCATGGTCATCTCTCGTTATTTAAACTGCCGCGAAAACCGCTTACCTACGCTACAGTCACAGCATTTATTTGCACTGACTAAAGAGGTGCGTATCGAGCATGAAGGCGAAGAATACCGCTTACGCTTAACGCGTAACAACCGCTTAATTTTGACCAAATAGATAGACTGCTCATCGCATAAAAAAACGCCTTTATCAAAAGGCGTTTTTTACTGGATTGAATTAACCGCTAACTATCGACTTACAAACGGACAGCTAGACGATTAGAACTTTAGAACTGCCAACTATAGACCACATCGACTGCATTCTCCGCCGCCGAGGTTGCTTCTACATAAATCCGGCGTGTCAGCTGATAACGGATAGATAGGCTATTTTGGGCATTAAACACACCGACACCATAGCGGATATATAAATCAGGGGTGACATAACCGGTGACATTGACGTTGGTGTCCTCACTACTGCCTGAAGCGTCAACGGTCAGGCTTTGGAAGCCAAACGCTTGACCTATCTGATTGGTGAGATTGCGTGTACCACTAAGCCCAAAGCTTAAGCCTGCGGCCGCAAGGTTATTGGTCACCTGCGATTTAAAGCCTTGCTCACTGATTTGGGTGGCGCTCTTATTATTAATCCGACCGGTTATCAAGGCATTCATCGCTTGCTGCTGGGTAAGACCAGCATTATTAAAGACGATAATATTTGGATTTTCTGTATTGCCTTTTACGCGGACGCCGACTGTTTTACCACTAATGGTTTTAACCGCCTCGATACTCAGATTAGGTTTCATCACATCGCCATTAAAGCGCACTTGACCATAATTGAGCTCTAGACTCTGACCAAAGGCATTGATATTGGTACGACGAGAAACCTGCACCACACCTTTGGCGCGCATAATGCCCGTGCCATTTTGTGTGACATTAATCGCCCCTGCTAAAGGAATTACGGCGCCAAAGCCACGGAAATTAATATCATCGCCCAAGTCGATACCGATGTCGGCATTGATTGACCAAGGTTTTGAGATAGCCAAAACCTCATCAATATTACCAATCAAACGACGATCAAGGACGACCGCATCTTCGGTTTGGGTAATGATGTCTTCACTGGCTTCTGGTGGACGAATGGTTGCAGACGGCACACTGACCGCCCCAGTGATATTGACATAACGGTCACCCGGACGCACGATAATATCGATATCAGGATTAATCTCAGCTAACAATAATGGCGGCTGGGTTAATACCAAACGCTCACCAATAATACTTAGCTTGGCTTGTAGCTTTTGTTGCCAATTCACCGTACCGGTCAATTTACCTGTACCGGCACCACTATTAAAGGTGCCATTGATAGTTGCCTGCGTTCCACGAATTTTGCCATCGACATTAACTTTTCTTAAGTTAATAGGCAAATCAAGCATCGCAATACGGCCGTCAGCCAATTTCACATCGCCATAAAACTGCGGCTTATCGAGCGTACCACCCAAGCCACCTGCCATGGTGATATTGCCTTCGAGCACTCGCATACCGGGGAAGAAAGGCTTAAATATCGCCAAATTAAGCTCATTGAGCACCAGCGCACCCGAGATAGGTTTTGGCGTTTTATAAGGGTCAACGATAACCTCAGCATAGCCGCGCGCACCGCGACCAGTATTGATGTCCGTGCGCAGCTTGATGCCTTCAGGGACCGACAAAGCAATAACGGACACGCGCTTATAAGGCAAGGTAACCGGCTGACTGTCGCCATCTTGAATCAAGCCGATTTTGCCGTTGTCAGAGTACAGCGTGGTATTAATCGTCGGCGGACGACCACGTTGCCAACCGACGATGGCTTTGCCATTAATTTTCGCTTGCCAATCAATATCTTTGGGTAAAAAGACTGAGAATAGCGACGTATCCAAATTTTGTACGGCTAAATTGACTTGACCCGCGGCGGGTGAAGCAATTAGATTCTCACGTAAACACAGCTTGCCCGTTTGGTCGCTTGCTTGCCAACAGTGAGCGGCAAGCTGCACTTTTAAGTCAGTAGAATTATTACCTTGTTTTTTGGGTAGATTCACAATCAATTGCGCAGGTTGTAGTTGATTTAATGTCGCATATTTCGATTTGACTCGACCTTTACCAATCACCCCTGACCAACTTAGCTTATCGCGATTAAAGCCACCTTTGAGCCTAGCTGAGATATCAAGCTCATCATTCGCCACCTCAAGATTGACCACATGCGCCTGCTCAGTGCCATTAAAAGTCGCATTGACCTTTTTGAAGCTCTGACCTGCCGCATCCAAACCTTCTGCGCTAATAATAAGCTGACTTGGGCTATTGGCCAAATTGACCAGCTTACCGCGGATACGCCCTTGACGCAAAATAAAGCCCGGTAGCGCTAGACGCTCACCAACCAAGTCGATATAAATCGTGGGCAGCGCTTGTCCTGCCGGCTGCGATAAGGTCGCGCCGCCCGTCACTTTGCCGGCAAGCTTATCTGAGAGCTGGTCGAGGCTAGTGATATTAATTTTAGCTTGTAGCTGCTTAGCATTGCCATTGGCTGTGAGGTAGTTATCGCCCCAACGTAGCACTAAATTATTGGCATTTAAGCTATCGATTAGCGCATTGACTTGTTTATATTGCCCCTGTGCATCTTGTGCTTGTAAGCGTTTAAAATAACTGCCTAAATCTTTTGGTAGACGCATTTTCGCCGCTAGACTGCCTTTAGCACTGAGCGGCTGGCCTTTTAACATCCCACTTAGGTTAATTTGTTTAATATTAATGATTTGCTGATTGTCGCTCCAGCGCCCATCGGTATCGATGCTGCCAGTGATGGTACTTGGGATGTCTTTAAAGAAATAACCCAAGTTAAAGCGATTCATCACCGCCTTGATATCCCAAGCAATCCCTTTACGCACATCGACCGTACCATTAGCATCTATGCTGCCTGCCGCGCCGACATGGCGGAAACGCTTGATACGAATCAGTTGGGCGTCACCACTGGCATCGATGGTAAGTTTACCAGCTGGCAATTGCTCAGCGTCTAATACACCATCAAATTTTACCGCAAAGTTTTTAATCTTACCATTTGCATTAGGATTGTTTTTTGGCGGCGTTTGCCACACGCCGCTGGTTTTTAAATCACCAGTGATAATGGCGGCGTTATTTGGTAAGAAATAGCCAAGATTAAATTTATCAAACCGGCCATCGACCGTCCAACCGATATTTTGACGTAAATCAATAACACCGTTTGCCTTTACTGCGCCGGCTTCACCATTATAGTTAAGTTTACGGATACGAATCAGCTTTGGCGTCCCAGCGGCATCAATCGATAAGCTGCCTTTTGGCACGTCGGCAGTATCAATGTGACCATCAAAACGAGCATCAAAAACAGATAGCTCACCGCCGATAATATCGACGTTGGCATCACCGCTACCCGTGATACCGATAGCGCGGCTATCTTGGCTAGCATCAAGGTTTACTTGCAGATCGGTATTATTAAAACTGATGATATGACGCTGACCTTTGACGCGGTTTTTACTGATATTGAGCATGCGCCCGCGTGCATTGATACGTCCCGTTAGGCGCTCAAGTGGTAGATCACTACGATATTTTTTGGGTAGTAAGCCTGTGGTACGCGCATCAATCTGCCACGTTAGCGGGCGTTTTTTGCTCGCCAGTTGAATCTGTCCAGTACCAGATAAATCGCCTACTATGCCTTTATAATTAAGGCGGTTGATATCGATGACATCACCCGCTTTACGCACACGCACATCGTAGTTGCCTTTAGGTGCGACATTTAGCTCATTAATCACCGCTTTGCCATCGACTGATAAGTTTGAACCGCGCATGATGATATTTGCTTGCCCGCTTGGGCTGTCAATATTACCGATATTAGGCACATTACGACGCACAATATTTTGCCATTTAGCATCGATATACCAAGGCGTTACTTGTTTAGATTTGGCTGATGTTCTACCACGAGCTAAGGGTTTACCCTGAATAATATTGGCATTAATGTGTTCGCCATCACGCTGACGCAAATCTGCATCCATCTCTAGATTGCCAGTCTTATTTTTATGCTGATAATGTACAGATAAGCGACCATTGAGTTTTTGCGGCGCATACGCTTTAAAATCCGTGTACTCTTTAGGAATCACGCGACGAACATCAAAATTACTGCCAGTTGCGCGCACTCTTGCATCAAAGCTACCCTTCCAGTCTAAAATACCTTGTAGCATCAAGTTGCCGGCTGGCACCTGCGCATCCAAGCGATCAATGCGCAGTTGGCTATTGGCAATGATAGCGCGACCTTGATAATGCCCAGAGGGGATATCTTTGGCGGTCAATTCGGTATTGATACGTAGACGTATCTCTGAGATAACACCCGATGCCGTCGCCATGCCACTTTTGAGGTGGATATTTTGGCTGTCGGCATACGGGATAAGAACATCGTCCCATTTAAGCTTCGCCTGAAATGGTGAATCCTTATCCAAACCCTGCACTACAAAATCGCCACTGACATCGCTGTCATTATAGCGGCTACGCACTTTACCAACGGTGCGTTTAAGCGTACCGGTTGCAGTGATATCTAATGGATCAATATAAGCCTTGCCTAGTGCGCTTACTTCAGCTATGGCGCTCAAATCTAAAGGATAATCACCTTGTAAATCCGCATATCCTTTTAGAGCACTAACCTTAACGATATCAGCATATTGTAATTTACCGCGACCGACCGTCACGACACTACCAACCCAGGTCAAATCACGCGCTTCGATATCATGCACAATGATAGGGTCTTTGGTAACTTGTTTATAAATAATGGTTTTTACTTTTGCTTGATCAAAACGCAAATTGACCGGCAAACTGAGGGTCCGATAATCGAACGGCTCACCCGTTGGCGGTTTGTTATTGATAATCTCAATGGTTTGGATATCGGCATCGCGCAGGTGCACTTCTTTGGCAAATACCGCGCGCCAGCCAATTTTGACATAAGCCTTATCGACCAATATCTCAAGGTCTTCGTTTGCCTTGATATCGATATCAGTGACCCAAATACCATCGCGCAGATTGCCACGACCATATTTGAATTTAATACCCGTCTCGGCGCTGATTTTTTCTAAAACGAACTTGGTGCCTGATTCGGTGCCAACCGCATATAGAAAAATGGCGAACATAATCGCCAATACGATAACAATAAGCACCATCAATTTGAGCAAAAAAGACAGAGGATACCAACGTCTTACGGCGCGGGCGTCACGTTGTGCTGGATCTTCATCCGAGGGCTTGTTTGGCAGGGTATTTTTAGTCGACATGACACTCAGCTACGTTAAAGAATGATTACCAGCATGCGCTAGGATAAAAAATAGGACTGTGCTTAATACTATAGGACTGTACTTAATACTACAGTTAGGACTGTTTTGCTGCTTATAAAGGCGAGCCGATAAACAGATGCAGTCTAACCGGAATGCTGTCTTCTGTCACACCCGCAGCCACATCGACACGCACCACGCCGACCGGCGACGCCCAGCGGATACCCACGCCCACGCCAACTTTGGTATCTGTCTCAAAGTCTTTATCATAAGCATTACCGACATCAGTGAAAAATGCCCCGCGGAAACCCGGTTTAAACTCATAGTTATATTCGGCACTACCAACGGCAAGGATTTGCCCACCGGTCAGATAGCCTTTATCAATCGGTGATAGGCTCTCGTAATCATAACCGC
This sequence comes from Psychrobacter immobilis, assembly GCF_904846285.1. GTDB lineage: Bacteria > Pseudomonadota > Gammaproteobacteria > Pseudomonadales > Moraxellaceae > Psychrobacter > Psychrobacter immobilis_D. The sequence continues at coordinate 83,076 of NZ_CAJHAD010000003.1, forward strand.
GGATACTTTGATCGCCGCCAGCAAAGAAGCGTAGTTTATAAGGCACTTCATAAAAGTCATCGGCCCAAATATAACCGGTATTTAAACTACCCAGCACTTGGTGTTTATTATCAGCACCAAAACTATAAATACCGCTGACACCCGCGCGTAGTATCGCCAAATCGGTATCACTCAGGGCGCTTTCTGAACCTGCTTCAAGCGAATAATACTGGCGGAACCCACGCGTAGGATTGGCGGGATTATCAACGTCTGTCTTACTCATGCCGTAACCAAATAACAAGGCTTGCTGGGTAGGTTTAGAGGAAGTAAAGCGTACCGGAAGATTGTCTAACTCATCCTCATCCACGCCGGTCTCTAGCTCATCTAAACGGTAGCGCACAGAGTAACTACGATCCCAGCCGTTTTCACGGCGGATATTACGTGCCAATGCGGCTTTTAAGGTTCTGGTAGATAAATCAAAATTACCTTCGCCTTGGTCGATGACCTCTTCTTCATAAGTCAAACGCGCATCCAACTTATCATTCAAAGGATGCTTCCATGGTCGGCTGGCGTAAAGGGCGACGTTCTTGGTGATACGTGATACTTCGGTTTCTGCGCCTGCTTGATAGCCTTTACGATTGAGCAGATTATAATCTATCTTGGCGGTTGCACGTACACCCGTGTCGGTGCCATAACCCAGACCGACTTGAGCATCACGCGGTTTGTTCGCAGACACAAAGACATACAATGGCACTTTTTTATTTTCTAATACGTCTTGCGGCGTTTTACGTCCAGCAAGCGTTGGCGGTACAAAGTTTTCATCAGCAAGAATGCTTTTCTCATCAGGGAAAATTTTCTGCGCAATGTTACTAATAGAGTCACTGATTTTACCCAAAATGCTATTGGCTTCTTGGTCTTTTTCGTCCAATACCCGATCATTGGGCAAACGGCTTAGACGTTCGGCTTTTTGTTTAATAGCTTGCAGTTTAGCCAGCGTTTCTTCATCAGCCTCAAACTCAATCGCAGCAATGTCAGCTGGATTGACACTATCGCCACTAGTGGCGTAGCGCTCGCCATCAGCTTGAGTCATGCCATCGCCATTTTGCCCCATATTATTTATGTCGGCGCCATCATCGGTATTATCAGTACTATTGCTATTAGGTGAATTATCAAAGGCTAAAGTACTGCTTTCACTGCGTTCATCTGGTGGCAAAATCGACTCGACGTTGACGGTATTAAAGTAACGGGTCGCTGATAAATCATTACTAAATTTGGTCACCGCCGGACGATAAAACGGATCGCCTTCTTTAAAGCCTACTAGCTGATGTAATAATGACAATTCTACCGGCAGTTTTTCCGGGTCACGCGTCAGCGTACGTGATTCTTGATCATAAGTAAAAAACACCACTTCATCAAATTCATAACGTTCACCAGTATTGTAGACCAGTGATACATCGGCGGTATTGTCCGGCAAGATGATATCAACCGATTTATTTAGCCAATATTGATCAAAGTAACCATAGGTATCACTAAGTGACTCAAGCGCCGCTTTACTGTCTTTATAAACTCGGTGATTAAAGATATCACCCTCTTGTGGCGGCAAGTCTTTTTTAAGCGTGGCAAATTCTTCTTGCTCGCTACCTTCGCCGCGAATATCAACAATACGGCTATCAACGCGTACTGGTTCGCCCAACTTCTCAATAATGACATCGATAGTATCGCTATTGGTTTGGCGCAAACGTAGGGTCACATCATAGTAACCAACTGCTTTAGCAGCATCTAATGCGCTTTGGCGTAGACGCGGTAGTGCGGCGGTAAAATCGACTACAGACTGCACTGTAGTCTCATCCATCGCAGCTTTGATATTCTTAAAGGGTTGAATATCATCATCGGCTTTGGTTAATGTTGGCTTAAGGTTTCTGGCGTTGTTTGGCGCATTATTTTTTGTACCATTGTTTTCAGTATTGTCGCTTAAGTTATCCGCCGCCGCTTGTTGCAGATAAACCGTGGTTTCGACGTGCGGTAGCGTTATCACACCGCCATTAAATAAACGATTATAAAGACGCTTAACGATATTGCCTTTCTTATTGCGCGCCATAGTTTTAGGTTTTGCCGCTTGCTCGATACTTTCTTTTACCGCGTTAATATCGTTTTCGTAATTCGGTAAATAATCATCAGGATTGATGCTGCCTGACTGAGCATTACCTGACTGGGCATCTTCTACATAATCGCTATCCGTTTCTACACTGGCACTGGCGTTGTTGGTACTGATACTACTATTGCCATCACTACTAACCAAATCACTGACGTTAATAGGACGCGACATTACATCGTCAGTCTCTGCCTGTTTCGCAGCCGTCTCATTTCTACCTAAGGTATCAAGATTGCTTGGCGCTGGTAGATTGGTGGCATCCAATCCCACGTCCAGCCCAATCGGCGGCGTGCTATCGTCTAACCTTGCTACAGGTGCATCAAACGCTTCATCAAATGCTTGAAAGTCGCTGTCGTTATGACGCATGCCATTGATATTATTAACACCCTTACTCTGATTAATGCTGTCAATATCTTGGGCGTTTTGCCTGTCCATTGCCGCCAGCTCGCGATCAATCTCGTCAGGCGTCATCATCTGATAGCCTTGTTGCTGCACGCTATTGACTTGCTGTTCTAAGTTTTCATTGCTATCAAATGCTTGGTTGTTACCTAGATTATCCAAGCCATTACCAATGTTATTAGCGAAGTCACTAACACTATCGATATCATTATTTGATAACTGGGATTTATCGGTGTTATTTGCTTGCGTGGTGGCGTTTTTGTTAGGATTTTTAATACCTAAGTTCTGCTCGCTATAATCATCCAATACCGATTGATCGATAATACCTTCTTCAACAGCTTTTTTTAGACGTAAGGCATCCAAAGCGATATCAAGCTGCCTATCTTCATAGGTATCTTTAGAAAGTGCTCGTTTAGATGAGGACTGAGTCGAAGAATTAGAAGGCGGTTTTGGCGTTGTTGGCTGCGATTGTAGTTGCTGCTGTGCAGTGGTCGTATCACCTTCGCTATTTCCGATGACTTGACTGCTGCTCGAGCTATTGACCGCATTATTATTTAAATCGGTAGCAGCAAAAGCGACAGGCGCCATACAGACACTCACGCCAAAACCAACCAAACTGGTGGTCAACGCCCTAAAAATCGCCGTACGCGTAAAATAAACGCGCGGACTATCGATACGATTGATGTGATTAACGTAACTAAGATGAGCAAGTTTAGCTGTGCCCTTTGACATGTCTGCCGATGTATCACGCAACATAACCGATGAGTTGTGCGCTAGAGTTGAAGGCTGATGTTTCATATTTATTTCCTATCACCTCACGCGGCACAATTTGACGAGTCTTACCGGTGAATAAAAGTAGAGCAGTTAACTGAAATTATTGGTTTGGGCGGCTAAAATTTACAAATCATAACTTAGTTAATTATCAAATCATAGCATCGGGCGCATGTATTTTTAGCAAAGCCTTGCTATTATACGGCTTAACATTGATAAAACCTATGCCATATTTCGATAAGTTTTTGATACTACTAACAATTGTTTATATATCAATGACTGCGTTTTACCTTGTTCTCACCATACTAGTTGCGACCCATCTGTAGGAATTTTCATGGCCAATCAGTTTCAATTATTTAAGCGCCGCCGTTTTAGCGCCATGTTTTTTACCCAGTTTTTGGGCGCGTTCAATGACAATATCTTTAAGCAAGCGCTGATACTGGTGCTGACTTATACCGCTGCCAGCCAGTTGGGTATGGAAGTCAGTATTTTAAACAACTTAGCGGCAATGTTGTTTATTTTGCCGTACTTTTTATTTTCGGCATTGGCAGGTCAAATCGCCGATAAATTTGAAAAATCAAAACTGACGCGATTGATTAAGTTGCTTGAAATATCCATCATGGTTATTGCCGCCATCGGCTTTGTCTTTGAATGGTATGCACTATTATTTGTGGCGCTGTTTTTAATGGGTGCCCAATCGACGTTTTTTGGTCCGATTAAGTATGCGTATTTGCCACAAGCGATGAAAGAAGATGAGCTGGTCGGTGCCAATGGTCTGTTTCAAATGGGTACCTCGCTTGCCATCCTGCTTGGTATGATTATCGCTGGGGTATTGACCCAGATAACGCAGCCGCTATTTTGGATCAGTGTGACCGTACTAATCGTCGCGGCAATAGGCTATTTTGCATCTCGTTTTATTCCAACCATGCCAGCAATGCAGCCTGACCTGAAGATTAATTGGAACATCTTTACTACTAGCATGGCGACAGTGCGCTATTTATACTCGCTGCCTTTTTTATTCTTTGTCATCCTTGGTAATAGCTGGTTTTGGTTTTACGGCGCGACGTTTTTGACCCAAACCCCAGAGTTCAGCAAAGTCATTTTACATGGCGACGAGTCAGTGGTTATTTTTCTATTAACGCTGTTTTCAGTCGGCGTCTCGATTGGTTCTCTGCTTTGTAAATCATTGACCAAAAACCAAGTCAGCCTACGCTTATTGCCGTTTGGTATCGCTGGTCTCAGCATCTTTGCGATTGATTTATATTTTTCTTTATCAGGACTCAATATCAACGTTAATACAGAAGCGTTACTCGGTATTAGCGACTTATGGGGTATGAGCGGTAGCTGGCGTGTGTTTGCCGACTTATTCTTTTTAGGTTTTAGCGGCGGTTTATATATCGTGCCTTTATATGCTTCTATGCAGGCTTATGCGCCAAAAAGCCATCGTGCGCGCATCGTCGGTGCCAATAATATCTTTAATGCCATCTTTATGGTCAGCTCGGCGATTTTTTCGATTGTGGTGTTAAATACGTTAGGTATGACCCTACCGCAACTGTTCTTAGTAACGGGCATATTGAATCTGGTTTTTGGGGTGTTTTTATATCTCAAGCTTAATAAACATATCAAGCATGCAGTCATTCAAACCCATGATGATGAACATAATCGACACGATTAGATATTCAAGTCATCTAAACAAGTCATCTAAACAAGTCATCTAAATTAGCAACACTGCTAGATGCTGCTATAAGTGCATCATCAAGCTGATAATTTTGCTGCTGACCGTCTATGTTGTCTGCTATAGTTGTTTGTTATAGTAAGACTCATCAGCAAACTGCTAGTAAACAGTGCTTACTACTCGTGTAAACTTGCTACTTTAAGAGAATTTCAACTGGCTTAAAACCCATTAATAATAAAGCATATTTATCATATACATAGCCACCAGGAGTGAACCATGGCGCAGCGTCCCTTATCAAAAATTGACCATTTATTACTGGGAGTGGACAAGGCATTGCGAGCGGTCGTACCGCATTCAAATCCTAGCACTCGCCCGCTGCCCGTGAGTAGCGACGAGATTCCTGAGCTGAGTATCACCGAGGCGCGGCATGTCGCAGGCCTAATGCGTATCAACCATACTGGCGAAGTATGCGCGCAAGGGCTGTATCACGGGCAAGCGTTTGCGGCAAAAGATGACAACGTTAAGCAAGCCATGCAACAGTCCGCTGAAGAAGAGGTCGATCATCTGGTGTGGTGCGAGGTACGTTTGGATGAGCTTGGCAGTCATCCTAGTATTTTCACGCCATTATGGTATGGCATGTCATTTGGGCTTGGGGCGGTAGCAGGTGCTATCTCTAATGAGTTTAGTTTGGGCTTTGTCGCAGAAACTGAAGCGCAGGTCAGTGAGCATTTGCAAGATCATATTGGACAATTACCACCACAAGATAAACGCTCAAGAGAAATACTGGCGCAAATGGATATTGAAGAATTACACCATCGCGAATTGGCGCTGGCCAATGGCGGCGCTGCTTTGTCACCGCCGGTACGTTATACCATGAGCTGGATGGCCAATCGCATGAAAGCCACTGCTTATCACTTATAAGCGTTTATCGTCTATAATAGCCCCTATTATATTGGACTAAGTCTCTGTCATAACGACTAGCGATAGCGAGGTATTACCTACTTTTAACAATCCTACTACTGTTAGCACTCCAGTTAATTTGCTAGGGTATTAAAAATTTGTACGATTTTGCGCAAAAATAAGACATAACGAGCAATTAATGGATTATTAGATAACGATTCAATAAACAAAATGATTATTAAATAAATAAGGTAACTATTTTTATGAAAGCCATCAGCCAACCAAATACATCTAGCAAAGCGCCGAAATTTGCAACCCTAACCGCATTAGCCGCGGCCTGTGCCATGATGCTATCGGCGCCTGTGAATGCAGCTGAAGAAGCTGTTACCGCTGCAGCCTCTACTAGCACATCAGTGCCTAGCGCAATCGATTCCAGTAAACGGGTGATTCGCTTAGCCAAACCAAATACAGCTATCAGCACTGCTCAACCTGACGCGCAAGCAAATGCTGGAGTTGAGAATGGGACTGTAAATAACGCTCAGCAGAATGCCATTCAACCAAATAATATGGCCCAACCTACGTTTTCTCAAGCGGGTAATACTCAACCAAACCGTGCGCCTTTGAATACTACAAACATTGCCCAGCCACCAGCCGTACCGACGCCGGATACGTCAGAGTTGACTGGCACGACGCGTGTTTATGAGCGTGGTCCAATGACCGCAACGGGTATTGATTTACGTAGCGGTCAGCTGCCAAATATCCCAGCACCGCAAGTGAATATCTCAGATATCAGCTTTGTACCGACCGTGCTAATATCGCAGCAACAAGGACTTGGCACCGATAAACTGGACGTTAGCTTACTTGATGAGTTTATTAAAGAGGTGTCGCCAAATGCGCGCCATTATCCGCCAAACTTTCCTACCCGCACCCAACGTCATAACGCCCGTGAAAAAATCAAAGTCATGACCGAGTGGATTGAACCGTATGCCAAAGCACCAAATGCTTCATTTGATGTATTGATTCGTGCTGCTAAACTGAATGGCATGGGACGTAACTTAGACTTAGGCTCAGAATATACGGTACGCGGCGGACAGTATGTCGATCGTGCGATCAAACTGAAGCCTGATAGCGGTGAAGCCAATTTCATCTACGGCATGATGCTCTCAGAAGGTGGCGGCTTTAAAGAGGGTCAAAAGTACCTTGATCAAGCAGTCAACCTCGGCTATACCGAAGCCGAGCAAAGCTTAGCGCAATCGGACGTACTGAGTGATCGCCGCGACAAAGCCCTAGAACGCTTGCGCCGTTTAGAGCAGAAAACGCCTAATAATGCGATGATTCGTCAACAAATCAAACTTGTCGAAGACGGTAAATTCTATATTTGGGATATCCCTGCACAAGACGTCAATATCAAACCAAGTACCTAGTTAGCTACTAGGTATTTAAGATTAATAATTTCTACATTTACCGCATAACTAAGATAAAGACCAAAAAGCGTGCTGAATTATTGCTAGCAATAATTTAAGCGCGCTTTTTTATGCCTAATACAAACGCCAATCTTATATTAATGACTCACTCATTTATCATCAGCCTCTCACTAAACTAGCAATTTTCACTCATTAGCCTATAATCTTTTATTCCTAAAACTTTTTATTTCTATAGCTTATTAATTGAGAGCCTGTTAATTAGAAGTTCCTTGATTAAATATCTCCTCAATTAAATATCTTCTTAATTAAATACAATAGTCTCCTAACAAAAGTTGCGCTACACTTCTATGGACAGATAAATGTGTCATTTATCCTGTCTTTGTTGTGCATTCCTGACTATTATTCATTGGAATTACCTATGATTTTTGCTGACCCTGCCAATAATATCGCGGCACCAAGCCATAAAAATAAAAGACCTATTGCTCTATTGGCAGTGGTCGCAGCAATGGCGATATTGCCTGCCTGTAGTACTGTTTCTGTCAATAAACAGGCATCAGCAAAAACCATTGCTGCTCAGCGCGGTAATATCGTCACCGATAAAAAACTCAGTAGCGATACCGCCTCGACTTTGTTGTCAGCAGGGCTTAATCAGCAAGCTTGTATGCAACAGTTTGATCTGTGCTTAACGCAGCTGACGGACAGTATGCTGAATGAGCACTACCGTCCAGCATTGGCGGCTTTTGCTGAATTACACTACGCCAAAGCGCGCCAGCTTGGCGAATCTAAAGACTGCCGTAATGCTCTTGCGCGCCCGCCACTTGACCCTTATTATGCCAACGCGCCTTTAAGTGACGATGATGCCACAGCGCAGCAGAAAAGAACCGATAGCTGCTTAGTTGGTTATCAAGGGCGTTTATTTGATGCTATTAAATCCAGTTACACTTACTTATTTTATGACAGTTTAGAACATGACTTTGAAGGCGCGGATAAAGAAAAATCTCGCTCACAGGCGCAAAGTCGTATCCCAAGTGAGATGGATATCCAAACCCAAGATATCTATAACGCGGCCAGCAACGATGTGATTACCCAGCTTTATCAGTCGGCTGACGGCAGCGGTAAAATGATGGGTGATACCAAGGTAGAATATTTACCAACGTTGGCGAGTACTCGTGATAGCAGCGAGCAAGCAGCGATTGCTAATAGTACACCGATAAGCGGTAAACCCACCGACCAAATCAAAGTCATGAAAATGCAAATAGATAACTATAATCTCAATGTATATTTGCCCAACGAAAACAACTATCTCAAAAATGCCAATCAACAAACCGCTGCCTTAACAGATTTGGTCTCAACCTACGAGCTGCGCCTATCTGGTCTAAACTCCATCAGTAAACGCCCAGGTTTGGGGATTAGTTTAGTCGCCTCATTAGATGACCGTTATACCACTACCATTCGCCAATTATTGGTCTCCTCGCTATCAGGCAGGCTCAGTCAAGAAGCCAGCCCTCAAAAAGCCCGTAATCGTACTATAGAAGAAAAATCAAAGGATAGCTTAGTAAAGGCTGATTTAGTAAAGGATGGTTTAGCAAAGGACAGCTTAGACAGTGATGATGCCAGTACGCGCATTTATCCGACTGGACATTTACTGATGACCGGCTTGATTAAGCCTGCTGGTGATAGCGTGCTCGATACCTTGACCAGCAAGCAGCTCGATATCCATTTATATAATCCTTACCGCAGTGAGAGCGCCAATATCTTAGGCGATGACTATCCGCTTGCCGCCAACTTCTCGGCAGGATATGGCTTATGGCTGGCAGAAAACCAGCTCGACGGCGTTGGTTACCTAAATTTAATTACCCGCCAAAAAGAAGCCAGCTTACCAAAACTATATATGTTAGAGCCTTATGACCCAGATAAGCGTGTCATCATTATGCTGCATGGCTTGGCTTCTAGCCCAGCAACCTGGGTCAATTTGACCAACGATATTTTTAACGATGATAAGTTGCGCAATAATTATCAAGTCTGGCAAATTTTTTATCCAACCAACTTGCCTATCTTAGAAAACCGCTATCAAATCCAAAAGCTCATCAATGCGACTTATGAGCAAACAGATCCGACAGGGCAAAATATTGCCAGTAAAAACAGCGTTATTATCAGCCATAGTATGGGCGGTATCATTGCGCGTATGATGCTTTCTGATGAAAACTTGGTCGATGATTTAGACAGACTGGATGACCAGAACGTATTGTCAATGAATGAGAAGCGCCAAATACGTGACGCGGTAAAAGAATCATTTGGCCAACAGCAACTACGCGAGCGTTTCGAGCTAAAAACCTTACCGCAAGTCGATACCGCGGTGTTTTTATCGTCACCTTTTCGCGGCACCGATTATGCCGACCGTTGGTTTACCCGTGCGTTACGCCGCATCGTTTACTTGCCCGTCGGTTTGGTCAAGACGGTCACCGATAACTTGGCAACGCTTGCAATTCAAGGCGACTTAGCCCAAAACCCACTCGGCGCGTTATATTTACAAAATGGTGCCAGTCAATTAAGTGATAAATCCTCCTTTATTCAATTGACCAAAGACATCAGTATCAATGAGCGCATCACCTATCATTCAATCATCGCCAATAACGACCCCGATATCACCAAAGGTTTGGCAGAAATGCAACCCGCCGGAGTAAAGCTCGATTTATCAGAAGAAATAGCAAAGGAAGACGGGCTTTCAGATGACGCTATCGATGGTAATAGTGCCAATAATACCAATGAGCTCTTAACGGATAGCGATGAGTTGCCAGGTCAGCCGCTTGTCGCCGCAGTGACGGTCGACGGTCAGATTGGGCAAGCATTAACCGAGCAGCTTTCGGACGGTATCGTGCCCTATACCAGTGCTCACCTTGAAGGAGCAGCATCAGAGACCGTGATTAATGGTGGTCATAGTATTCAAGAAAATCCGCAAACTATTTTGACCCTCCGTCGTATTTTGCATCAGCAGTTAAAAAATTAGTCCAAATATTTTTTGTAAGTAATGTTTTTATAATACGTACCAAACAACTATTATTAAAAAATGTTTTTTTAGATTACTCTTATGTGTCTATTAATAACCTTACTTAAACAATGGCTATTAATTGAAATTACATTAAATAATATTGTTAATAAATTATGACTAATAGGTGTGTATTAAGAAGCTCACCTAACTTGCGTGTACGCATGGTCAGGCGCATAATACTTGAACAGTAAATATTATTAACACTGTCATAGGATAGATAATTTATAGTTTATAAGGATATAAACTGTTTAATCTAACTAAAGGGTAACGATCGAACTATCTTAAGCGATCAAACTATCTTAGTTAAAATGTTATCTAAACGACAATAATGCTAAATAACACTTAGCCATTGTCCGTATCGTCCTGATTGATGGACCACTACGGATAGTTACTTCAGCGTATCATGGAAGCTAGCGCTATTCAGCTAACAGATAAGGGTAACCGTTTATGTTCGCTACATTTATGATCAGTCAGCTTGATGCGCTGATGCTCGCGCGAATTCAATTTGCTTTTGTTATCTCATGGCATATTGTCTTTCCAGCTTTTTCCATCGGTCTTGCCAGCTTTCTAACTGTTTTAGAGTTTCGCTGGTTAAAGACCGGCGAGCCTATTTATGCAGAAGTTTATAAACACTGGGTAAAAATATTTGCCGTGGTGTTTGGAATGGGTGTGGTATCGGGCGTGGTGATGTCCTACCAATTCGGTACCAACTGGGCAGTATTCTCTGATAAAGCTGGTAATGTTCTAGGCCCTTTGCTTGCCTACGAAGTATTGACTGCGTTTTTCTTGGAAGCTTCCTTTCTAGGAATTATGTTATTTGGTTGGGGTCGCGTGAGCAAACGCATGCACCTTGCCGCGACAGCGATTGTCGCTATCGGCACGCTAATATCGGGTTTTTGGATTTTGGCTGCTAACAGCTTTATGCAGACGCCTCAAGGCTTTATGGTTGGCGCCGATGGTTTGCTCTATCCGACCAATTGGTTAGAAATCATTTTTAACCCCTCATTCCCTTACCGTTATGCGCACATGATGACCGCAGCTTTCTTGACGACAGCTTTTGTTATCGGTGGTATCGGTGCGTATTATTTGCAATCCAAAAAACATGTTGAACATCGTAAGCATGGTCGTGTCATGCTCGGTATGGCAATGGTCATGGCCATCTTCGTTGCGCCAGCACAAATATTTATTGGTGATATGCATGGTCTAAATACGTTAGAACATCAACCCGCTAAAGTCGCGGCGATGGAAGGTCTGTGGGAAAATGAGCGCGGTGCACCGCTTGTGTTATTCGGTATTCCCGATCAAAAAGCAGAAAAAAACCACTATGAAATTAAAATCCCTTATGTCTCGGGCTTAATTTTAACCCACTCATTAGACGGCGAAGTTAAAGGACTTAAAAACTGGGCGCCAGAAGATCGGCCCTACGTTCCTATAGTCTTTTGGTCATTCCGCATTATGGTTGCTATCGGTACATTAATGGTATTTGTCGGTCTATTTAGTCTCTATAAATACTTTAAAAAACAACAATTCGATGGTGACAGCAAATGGTTCCATCGGGCGTGGATGTTTATGACACCAATGGGCTTTATTGCGCTACTTGCTGGTTGGTTCGTGACTGAAACTGGACGCCAGCCATGGACTGTTTATGGTGTCATTCGCACTGCTGAAAGTATGTCTCCGGTTGCGGCTCAACAAGTTGCTACGACGCTGATTGGCTTTATTGTCCTATATGTCTTTGTGTTTGGCGCAGGTAGCTTTTATATCCTACGCTTGATTGCCAAAGGTCCACAGCCGTACGAAAATCCTGCTGATGATAACTTCTATGAGCATTCTATCACTGAAGGTCAAGGTCGCACGTTAAGTGGTGATAGTAACGCCAGTGAGAAAGTAGAAGATTTGGATAAACCTGCCGATGACGTCGATGATGGAGGGTTACGCTAATGTTTAACTTTGGTGATGTATTAGATTTACCCCTCATCTGGGGCGGCTTAATTGCTCTATCTGTCTTTATTTATGTCTTGCTTGATGGCTTTGATTTGGGCTGCGGTATTCTATTCCCGTTTGCGGGCTCCGATAAAAACCGTAGCCGCATGATGAATTCTATCGCCCCTTTTTGGGACGGTAATGAAACCTGGTTAGTGTTGGGCGGTGGTGGCTTGTTTGCCGCCTTTCCCGTGGCTTATGGCATCATTATGACTGGGCTCTATCTGCCAGTGACCTTTATGCTGTTCGGTCTCATTATGCGCGGCGTGGCGTTTGAATTTCGCTTTAAAGCGACTTCACACCGTTATGTATGGGACTATTTCTTTTTTATCGGCTCTGTCGTTGCCACTTTCTTCCAAGGAATCATGCTCGGTGCTTTAGTCCAAGGATTAGAGGCAAGCAATCGCCTATATACTGGTGGTGCTTTTGATTGGTTCACGCCGTTCTCTATCGCTTGTGGTATCGCGCTCATCATTGGCTATGCGCTACTCGGTTCGACGTGGTTGATTATTAAGACAGAACATACCCTGCAAGTATGGGCACGTAAAGTCTCTGGTTGGATGCTAAGTGCTTTAGTAGTGGCGATGCTCGGCGTCACGATGTTTATGTACTTCTCAGATATAAAAGCGCTTGAAGGCTGGTTTAGCTTCCCAGGTCTACTGTATCTTGCACCGATGCCAATTATCGTTGTGCTGTTATTCTTCTTGATGCGTAAGGATTTGACTGGCGAACGTGAATATCGCCCGTTCTTATTGACTGTGGCATTATTTTTGATGGGTTATATCGGGGTTTGTTTTGCTATATTCCCGTACATCGTACCGTATCAAATGACGATCTATGAAGCGGCGGCGGCGGATACTTCGCTATCCTTTATGCTCATCGGTGCTGGTATTATGCTGCCAATCATCTTGAGTTATACCGCTTTTGCTTATTATACCTTTAAGGGCAAAACCGACCATGAGCACATGTATTAAGAATAAATAGTGATCAATAGCTAACAGCTGCCGTAAGTCATTGCGGTAGCTAAGCCTAACCAGCTGATTTAAACGCTAACTAGGAGTTCAATATGAAAAATCTTACTAAAAAACAATCACAATGGGCATGGTTCATTGGTTTATATTTCGCAGGGTTTTTGACTATTTTTACTATTGCGCAGCTTATTAAGCTGGCAATGGGTGTTTAAAACCTATCCTTTTACCTACATTTCTATATCCATAAAAAAGCAGCGCTGAATATTTAATACTCAGCGCTGCTTTTTTATTTGTTTTAATTGTCACTATCATAAAGATTGTGACTATGATAAAGACAGCTTATGCGCCGCGATGGTTATCGACACCGTGACTTTCTATATAATCATTGACTTGCGTTAGGCGCTCGGGTGTACCAACATCTATCCAATTGTCTTTAATCACTTCAGCGGTAATTTGGAACTTTAGCATTGCCTGTTTTAGCAGTGGCGCAAGTGGCGCTGGCTGCCCTGATACTAAGCCATCGATCAGTTTAGGTGAGATGACACTGATACCGGCAAAGGTATATTTATCAGCATCAGCAATGGGCTGTTCGATTGCCAGTCCATTATTGATAGCAAAATCTCCACCATTATTATGCTCAGGATTATCAATCAACAATAAGTGTGCAAGTTGGTCCGCACCCAGCGTATAGCCCTGCAACTGAGCAAAATCATAGGTCGTCCAAACATCAGAGTTGACTAAGATAAAGGGCGCATCTTGCAACTTGCCGGTTTGTAAGGCATGAAAAATCCCACCTGCCGTCTCAAGCGGCTCATCCTCTTCTACCGACCAATGCAGCTTGACCCCATATTGGGCACCATCGCCCAATGTCTGCATCAGCTTGTCCGCAAGCCATGACGCATTGATAGTGATGTTATTGATACCAGCAGCTTGTAACGCTTTGATATGCCAAACAATCAATGGCTGCCCGCCCACTTCAACCAAAGGCTTTGGCGTCTCAAGTGTTAGCGGACGCAGGCGCGTACCCTTGCCAGCAGCCAAAATCATTGCTTGCGTTATTACCGACATACGCGCTCCTTGTTGTTGGCTATTTCTAATTTTTGACCATTTTAGACTAAGTAAAAGCAATAAGTACTGCAATCGCTTTTACTTTATTAATGCTATCTAGATGTATTGTTGCACAAATTTATTTTGATAAGCAGGCAAGATAACCTCTCGCAACCATTCATTAAAAGGGCTGACTGCCCGCTTCATATCGGGATTGCCGTATTCTGCAAGCCATTCTAGCTCAAAAATCAGGTCACGCATGACTTTTGGAATATCGGCTAAATAGCGACTTTTTCCATCACGTTCGAATAAGCGGATAAAAATACCCAGCACTTTTAGATGCCGTTGTACGCCCATGACATTCACATCATTTTCAAACTGGGCCGCATTATCAGCAGTTTTAAGCCCTGCCTGTTTTTGTAATTGCCAACAATCCTGAACCCAGCTCGTTACTTGGCTCTCTGGCCATTCTACATAAGCATCTCTTACCAACGATACCAAATCATATGTATACGAACCTACTACCGCATCTTGAAAATCAATGACGCCTAAGCGCGTATGATCTGCTTGGTCTTGCATAAGATTGCGGCTATGATAATCACGATGCACAACGACCTGCGGCTGTGACAAAATCTCAGTTATTAAGGCAGACTTAAGATTTTCCCATAGCGTCTGTTCAAGCTCTACGCCAATATAAGGAATAAACCATTCGCTAAATAAATCCATCTCACGGGTTAATAATGCCGCGTCATAATCTGGTAATTGGTAGTCGGCTTTTGCAGTTGCCACTGGTACCGCTTGTAGTGCCACCAAAGTACGCATCGCCAATTGATAATAATCGTTAATCTGAATAGGCGGCGCATCTACCAACAGATGAGCAAACTCTACCGCTCCAAAATCTTGTAATACCAAAAAGCCTTTTGCTATATCTTGGGCAATTAGCGTCGGGACATTGATTGCTGGTGACATCAGCTTTGCCACATTAATAAACTGCTGCAACGCCTCTTGTTCATCAGCAGAATCCATGACAATATAGCGCGCGCTTTCTACACCATCATCTAATAGCTGGATACGATGATATTGGCGTGCGCTGGCGTCACCGGGCAAACTATCAAGAATAAATGGTTGATTGGCAAATACTTCTTGCAGCCATTGTTCTAACTGCTGCTGACGAGTAGCGGGTACGCTAGGTTCTAACATGGTTTTATCGGTCATAAAAAACATCGCAGGTTAAATATCAGTCGTAAACGACTAAAGTAGTGATAAGTGAGGCAAATAGTTGTTAAAATAGGAAGCGCTTGGCTTACCCTAACAACCGGCTCTCAGAAAATTAATTTCGGCTCTAAGTAAATTAATCAATGTATATTTATAAATCCGCTTAGAGTCAGTCTGTATATATAAGCTACTAGCTATAACTTACTATGTGGGCTAGCTGTTAACGAAGCTCGCACAGTTTATTGAGCTATATTATAAATTTTGCTAAATAGTGTAGCTGATTTGGTTTTTTTTGACTATGATTAGTCGTCATTATATATAAAACGTTCTGATTTTCGAGATTATCATATAAATTACTGGTTTATTAGCCGCTAAATATCGCTAAAATACCCAAAGTGATTTAATGATCGCAATCCAATAGGCTCTACAATCATACATAGGTGTGCCCTTGTTATATTCTCCGCTTTACCAAAGCATCCGTTTGATTTTATTTGGCGCCTTAAGCTTATCTAGCTTGACTGTCAGCGCCGCTATTAATAGTAATGATGCACAGATAAATACGCAGACCACTGAGCCGTCAGCGGTTAACAGTGCTAGCGCCTATGAGCCAAAAGTAGCCGCTGACGTCAATAACGATCTCAATAACAACATTAATAGCGTCAATCAAGACATCAGTTATCAAAAGGTACAAAAGCAAAATTCTGGCTTTGATAATGCTTTAGATAGTAACACTATCGATATCACGGAAATTAATGACAATATTAATGCAACTGATAATAATCAAAATAATGCCGCTGCGCCAGTAAATAGTACTGCTACAGCTGAAACTAAAGCCGATAACCGCCAGGTTAACGACAGTGATGAAAGTATTCAAGAAATTCTCAGACGCTTGGCAGAATTTTATGAATTAACGCCTGAAACTGATCCTGCAACGTTAAATAATAATAGCAATGCTAATGTAGCAGATAACAACCAAAATGATATTCAAAATACGTTTACCGCGCGAACCATTCCGGCGGTAGGCAACGACTTAAAGCTGCTACCAAATAGCGTCGATAGCGCCCAACGCTGTGAAGGTCAATGGGTTTACCCAAAGAAAAATCCCAATTATCAGCGAGCAGTCAATGAAACCGGTGCAAGCAACGGTCAGCCAGCACCCAATCTAAATGGCATTCCCAACAATCAAGCACCGCTGTTTGCAGAATCTGACTATGGCTACTATGATAATGTCGATTATGCTGAGCTATCAGGTAATGTGATTGTTGATCAAGGTACCCAGCATATCGAAGCGGACAAAATTATTATAGACTTGAATAACAATGTAGCAGCCGCGCAAGGTAAAGTGATGTTTACTGATCAAGCTACGGGAAATAGCAATGCATCTTCTATTCAATCCCATGCTGGCAATGTTCAAAATAGCAGACCTCACAACAACAATATTCAAAATAATACTGCAAGCCTCACTGATAAAGCCTCAAAAGGTGGACTTATCGGTGTCGCAGACAGCTTAAATTATAATACTGAGACTGGGCAATCAACCGCTAGCGATGTCGCTTTTGCTAGCGTAGAATTACAAGCACATGGCTATGCCAAGCGCCTAAATCGACCTAATGAGACACAGTACGAGCTCGACGAAGTCATGTTCAGCACCTGCCCGCCCACCAATCGTAAATGGCAGTTTGATGCCAAAAGTATCGACTTAGATACGGAAACGGGTCGCGGTGAAGCTTATAATACGACTTTTCGTATTGCCGATGTGCCGGTATTCTATTTACCCTATTTTAACTTTCCTATAGACGATCGGCGCAGTAGTGGGTTTTTATTACCTAGCGCTAGTATCAGTAGTGAAAGCGGGCTTGAAGTTGACGTACCCTACTACTTTAATTTAGCGCCAAACTATGATGCAACCCTTAATACCCACGTATATACCAACCGTAACCCCATGCTCTCAGGTGAGTTTCGCTATTTGACTGAAGAGTATGGCGAAGGTATTTTTAACGGCTCATATCTGGCTAATGATAAAAAGTATGACGGCGAAGATCGCAGCAGCTTATTTTATGATCATTATTGGGCATCTAAGAGCATTCCGCGCTTAAGTGGCGATGCAAAATATAGCTACGTATCTGATGCAGACTATCTCAACGACTTTGATAGTTTAGGTTTATCAGATAACACCTTAAACCTACCACGCCGTGCACGGGTGAATTATTATAATGACTATGTCAATGGTGAGCTAAAGGTAGAAACTTTCCAAACGCTGGATGCCATTACCAATAATGGACAACCATTACAGGATAAAGATAAACCTTACTCGCGTCTGCCGCAGCTCACACTGGACTATCGTCTGCCATGGGCAAAAAGCTTTGATATCACAGGGGTAAGTGATACCGCTTATTTTAAAAAGTCTATCGATGATGGTTCTGAAAATGAAAAAAGTGGTACGCGAATTTATAATAAGCTCAGCGCTGTTTACCCTATGGAAAAATCTTGGGGTTATATCAAGCCCAAGCTCAGCTTACAGCATCTTTATACCTCTTATGATGAAGACAGTTTAGCAGATAACGATCTTAATAAAGACGATGGTAGCCAATCGGTATTTGTACCGCAAGCCAGTATTGACGCCGGCTTACACTTTTATCAAGCAGGCTCACCTTTTGGCGCGTTTGATGATACTTTGGGTGGTTATCGATTACTCAGTCCGCGCTTAAAATACACCTACTCGCCGTATAAAGATCAAAATGAGATTCCTAACTTTAATACCCGTATTGCCTCTATCAATTACGAGCAACTGTTTTCTGATAGTTGGTTTTTAGGACATGACCGTTTGCAAGATTTGCATGCTTTTACACCGGGTATTAATTATCGTTACATCGACGCAACGGGTGTGACACGTTTTGATGGTAGTATCGCAGAGCAGTTTTATATCGACGATGGGCGTGTGACCCTTGATGACGAAAAACCTGTATTAACTTCATCGTCTTCAGGAATGGTATGGGATACGAGTACTCAGCCTTATAACAACGTCTGGATCGATATGAGCGGTGCGCTTACTAATAACTATGATTTAAACTACATTACTACTGAGCTACGTTATCAGCCATCTGATAACAGCTTATTTAACGTCGGTTTTGTGAAGCGTATGCGTGATGAAAATACTGACCAATTACCTTTGTCAGCGTTTACTGCCTCAGCGGTTTTTCCTATCAATAATAACTGGCGCGTCTTGGCGCAAGGTCAGTATGACTATAATCGTGATAAGATGCTCGATTCGTTAATTGGTGTCGATTATGAGAATTGCTGTTTTGGTTTTGCCGTTTACGGTCGTCGTTACTATAATGATTTAAATATCAAAGACAAACCGACGCAAGCGATTATGGCTGAAATCAGACTTAGTGGTCTTGGTAGCGGTAGCAGTCGTTTAACGCGCTTACTTTCTGACAAAGTGTTAGGATTTGAGCCCGTTCAAAGCGCCTGGAAGGATTAATAAAGTATCGTTTATACGATTAGATTAACGTATGATTGATGGCGTTATTTATAGAGTAGTATTTGTGCTATAACAGCATATAACAGTGTTTGCACCCTATTTATTATAGACAACCTTAGCCGCTACTTTAATTAAGAGTATCGTCAATAGGCTTAACTGATTACCATCCGATGCAATGACATTGATGAGGAGCATCATGAGATTTTTTTCTTTACGTCAAACCAGCCGAGCTGTATTAGTTGCTATGAGTGTGACTGGTGCTATTGCCCTAAGCCTTAGTGTGCAAGCAGCGACCGTTAAGCCTGCAAAAGCGCAAGCCTCTCAAGCGAATGTCGCAGCTGGACAAAATAGCGTGAATCGTTTGACGCCTGCCAATAGTACAGACGGCATCATTGCATTGGTCAATGAAAATGCGATCTTAAAAAGTGATTTAATCGCTGCTATTGCGCAAACCCAAGCACGTGCGCAAGCGGCTGGCGAACCGATTGTCAATTCAGCCCAGCTGCAGTCTGAAGTATTAAACGCCCTTATCTTGCGTGAATTACAGCTAACTATGGTCAAACGTGTTGGCTTAAATCCTGATGAAGCAGCCATCAATCAACGCTTGGCTCAAATTGCCCAAGCGGAAGGACTAAATAGCATTGGTGAGCTACAGCAACGATTGGACGCTACAAAACCAGGTAGCTATGCCACCCTACGTGCTCAATTGATTGAAGATGCGGCTATCCAAGCTTTGCAACAACGCCAGATATCTAGCCGCGTGCGTATTAGTGAGCAAGATATCGATGCCTTTTTGGCATCCCCTGAAGCTAAGCGCTTAAGTCAAAGCGAATATCAAACTGTCCATGTTCGTATCCCCTATATGGATGATTACAGCCGCTTATCAGAAGCTCAGCGTAATGAGGCGCTAAAAGTCGCCCAACGTCTACGTACACGATTACAAGCACCAAATGTTGATGTAACAGAAGCTATCGCAGCAAGTCAAGGCAGCTATCCTATTCAGTTGCAAGGTGGCGACATGGGTTTCCATAAAGCAGCAGCTTTACCGACTGAACTGGCAAGCGAAATCACCAAGCTTGAGGTCGGCGCAGTGAGCGCGCCACTCATAACCCCTGAAGGCATTGATATTATTAAACTAGCTGATAAAAAATCCAGTGATACCATGCTAGTACCGCAGTGGCATACGCGTCATATCTTAGTCAAAGTCGATGAGTTGCAAACAGATGCGCTTGCTGAACAAAAAATCAATGACCTCTATGCCCAATTACGTAGTGGCGCTGATTTTGCTGGTTTAGCCTCGACTTATTCAGATGATCCCGGCTCAGCAGGACGCGGTGGCGATTTGGATTGGGTTGGTGAAGAGCAAATGATCGGTCCGTTTGAAGCGATGATGAAAAATACCGCGGTCGGCGATTATTCTGCACCATTCAAAACGCAATTTGGTTGGCATATCTTAAAAGTTGAAGGTAAGCGTCAACAAGATGTCAGCGATGAGTACCGTCGTAATATGGCACGCCAAGCGCTATATCAGCGTCTTGCCCCACAAGCCAAAGAAGACTG
This sequence comes from Psychrobacter immobilis, assembly GCF_904846285.1. GTDB lineage: Bacteria > Pseudomonadota > Gammaproteobacteria > Pseudomonadales > Moraxellaceae > Psychrobacter > Psychrobacter immobilis_D. Next base: position 103,685 of record NZ_CAJHAD010000003.1, read on the forward strand.
GCTACAAGAACTACGCGCCGGCGCTTACATTCAAGTACTTGGTTAGTTAGTATTAAGTTAACCAAATATTAGTTAAAGTATTTTATAAAGAAGGGTATATGCCAATGCATATGCCTTTTTTTAATCTGGATCATTTGTTAAAAGTACGATTGTTTATGAGATAAGTTCTACCTTGGAGTTTTAATCCGTTAACGCCTCTATTAACAGTTGCAAAAAGCTTTAAATATATATAGAAATCACAAACAAAGAAAAGCCCCGAACCTAGGGCGATGGGTTCAGGGCTATGGCGTTTCATATTGTTGTTATTGTCTCTTCCGTGTTGACTCATCCTAAGTCATAAACAGTAACTTATAAGACAGCGGGCTGACCTGTGCTTTTATGGCTACTGTCTCAACACTGCATCCTTGCGTATCCTTGTGTTGATGGTTGTATTCTAGGCCAATTTATGCGAGACGACTAGAGGCTAAAGACCTTATTTGACGTAAGCATTTGCTTACGTCGCAAGTGCTTTTTATCAGCATTTTATCTAGATACTACAACCTTCTTAGCAATCGCTCTTCTATTCTGCTTCTGCGTGCTCTTTTGATACTTTGCAGCCTTCCTTCTTGCCGGCTTCAATGGTGTTTTTTGCCTCTTTGACATCCTCTGCTTTTTCGGTGGGCGCATTGTCTTCTTGTTTACTCGCCTGCTCTGGCTCATATTGTAGGGTCGTCATTACCGGAAAGTGATCAGAGCCAATAGACGGCATGCGCTTGATATCGACCACCGTAAAACAAGCACTATGGAAAATGTGGTCTAATGCCCAGCGTAAAAATGGGTACTTAACGTGAAAGGTATTGATAAAATGCCGTCCGATACGTGGGTCTAGCAAGCCTGAAATACGCTGAAAACGACGGGTGGTTTTTGACCAAGCAACATCGTTTAAATCACCCGCCAATATAGCGGTTTGGTTATTCTCTTTAATATGTTTTCCAACCATCAGTAGCTCAGCATCACGGGTCGTAGATTTATCCGCTTCTGTCGGACTGGGTGGCATTGGGTGTAAGCAGTAAAGCCAAATGATTTGTCCGCCTTGCAAGCGCATCTGTGTATGAATAGAAGGTATGTCATCAATAATCAAATACTTCACTTCAGGATTTATCAGCTCAAGCTTGGAATACAGGTGCATCCCGTATAGATTGTCTAATGGCACTTTTACCGTATACGGATAATCCGCTTCAATTTGATTGAGCGCTGTTTCCCATTTCTCATCCGTCTCTAAAGTAATTAAGATATCGGGTTTTTTGTCTTTGACCAACTCAGCCAGTTTTTGGGTTTCATCATTCGGCGTCAATACATTTGAGACCATGATTTTTAACTGACACTCCTGAACTTCCGGCTTATCAACGGCGTTTTTTACTTCTTTTTTCCACAGTTTGGTATAGGGCAATACCATACGCAGCTGAAAGGCTAAAGTAATGCTCAAAACGATAAATAGCAGCCACTGCCCCAGTTGCCATTCTGTGCCAAATACCAGCATACTAACCCATGCAATGATACCCAATATCATAATTTGAATACGTGGAAACTCAACACCGCGCACCCACCAATGATCAAGTGGTAACCAGCCCCAAATGGTGACAAATGCGATTAGTCCCGCCAACCACTGTGCGCCATAATATAATAGGGAGAAATCCATAATATGTATCGACCGTTTATTAAATGAATGGCTAAGCCAATGATGGTATTGATTAATTGTTTTTACTAACTGATATTAAATTTATTTAATGTCTTTGCTATCCAAATTGTCGATATTTAAACTTTTAATATCAACGTTAATAGCCGCTGCTTACTTTAGCATTTCATGACAGCAGCGCCTACTATTGAAGATAAATTACGTTATAGTCACTATAAAAAGTTACAATCTAAACCTCTCGTTAGAATATGAACCTATTAATAGATCACCCTTTTACTAAGTAACTATTTCCATAAGTAGTCAGCTGCAGATTGGATAGCAAATCTGACTGGCATCGTTAACCAATCCATCACTCAATGTTATAATGAACATAGCGATAAGTGTATGAAAAACCCTGAAAGTTCTCTAAAAAACCTTGCTTTTTAGGGCTATTCACGGCATTGTTATCGGTTGACGATGCAACAATTTATTGTAAAAAGGATTAAGTTTCATGAGTAATTTAACAGTAGGGTTGGTAGGCTGGCGCGGTATGGTCGGGTCAGTATTAATAGAGCGTATGCGTGAAGAAAAAGACTTTGACGTTATGACACCGGTGTTTTTTTCAACCAGTAACGCGGGCGGCGACGCACCAAGCTTTGATGGTATCAAGACCAGCCAACTAAAAGATGCTCATGATATTGAAGCACTTGCTGCTTGTGATGTGATTATTACTTGCCAAGGTGGCGATTACACCTCAAAGGTTCATCAACCACTTCGTGATAGCGGTTGGACTGGCTACTGGATTGATGCGGCAAGTACCTTACGCATGGAAGACGACAGCATCATCATTCTTGATCCTGTTAACCGCAGCGTCATCGATAGTGCGCTTGCAAATGGTAAAAAAGACTTTATCGGCGGTAACTGCACCGTGTCACTGATGCTAATGGCTATCGGTGAGCTGTTTAATAAAGGCTGGGTCGAATGGGTCAGCGCCATGACGTATCAAGCAGCAAGTGGCTCTGGTGCCAACAACATGCGCGAGTTAATCGAAGGCATGGGCGTACTCCATGATGCCGTCAAAGATGAGCTTGCCAATCCTGCCAGCGCCATCCTTGAGATTGATAAAAAAATCGCCCAGACTCAGCGCTCAGATAGTTTCCCTAAACAATACTTTGGTGTCCCATTAGCGGGTAGTTTAATTCCTTATATCGACGCGCAATTGGAAAATAAACAATCTCGTGAAGAATGGAAAGGTGGCGTTGAAACCAATAAAATCCTTGGCAATTCTGAAGCAGATAAGATTGCTATCGACGGCATGTGTGTCCGCGTTGGTGCCATGCGTTGTCATGCACAAGGCTTAACGATTAAGCTTAAAAAAGACATTCCATTAGAAGAAATTGAAGCGGCATTGAAGAATAGCGGTAATGAATGGCTAGACGTGGTGGAAGACGATAAAGAAGCCACTATGAACCGTTTGACGCCCGTAGCCGTGACTGGTACTTTGACGGTTGCATTAGGACGCCTGCGTAAGCTGAATATGGGACCTGAATACCTCGGCGCGTTCACTGTCGGCGACCAGCTGTTATGGGGCGCAGCAGAGCCATTACGTCGTATGCTCAATATCATCCGTGAGCAAAACTGCTAAATTAATGGGCTTAATCTTAAATTAAAGAAAGACAGCACTTGCTGTCTTTTTTTTATGGAAAAATTTTCGTTAATAATGGGTTATTTTGCTTGATAAGCGATCATTACTTCATTGCGGCGCATAAAAGGTAATGTCCAAGGGGGATTATAACGTGCCAGTTCTGGTGTGCCTATTATGTTTAATTTTTGCATTTGCATCCAAGACTGTAATTCTGCTGTTTTTGCAGCTACCTTTTCAGCACCAGCTAGCCCTGAGAATTTAATAACGCCATAAGTCTGCGGCGGCACTTCGATAATTGCGATGTCTGGATTATTTGGCTTCGGTAACGTTTGCATACTGTATTGGCTTGGCATAGTAAATTGTACGCGCCATTTATCATCAGTCTGCTGCTGGTGCTCTTGTTTAATAGACACTGGCGCAGTCATGGCGATTTTTTGCGATGCATTACTACCATTTTTCTTAGTTGCAGATTGCTTTGCTTCAAATTTCATGGCTACAGGCGAAGTCATACTAATCTTGCTACTCTCGCCACTCGGCGCAGTATTATTACCGAATATATAATCCGCTAATATCTTAAATCCTGCACGACTAGCCGCATCTTGATCACCAGACACCCAAGTTTGCGCCACCAGTTGACTCTCATAACGACGCAACTCAAAGTCTTCGGTCTGTTCTAGTACAGTATATTTCGGCTCTTCGGTTGCCATAGCTGCTCCTGATAGTAATAACGCACTGGTTAATAATACGCCACTTAATAGCATCCTATTCAATACCGTTCCATTTAAAAGCGAATGTTTCGATGATAGGTATGTTGCTTTGCTCATACTCTCTCTCCGCTGTGCAAAAAGAGTTTTCAATACTCTTAAATTTGCGGCAGTTATTCGTTTACTGTAGCAATTACTGGGCAAAGTTGTCTGTGTCTTTTAGTTATATTCCTCTAATAGAAAATACTAATTTTTAACCCTATAGTTATATGCTGAGGCTATTTTTATAATTGCTTTTACTATCTATGCAGATTATCTGACGCATAAATATCGTAGTCCCCAAAAACGCCCGATAATGCTATAATTAGCGTTATTTTCTTAGCTTAAATAGCGGTTAACTTATGCAATTTGTCTTACATAAAACGGCCAGTGGCATTACGCGCGCACGCCGTGGTACAGTCCATCTCAATCATGGCGACGTACAAACGCCCGCCTTTATGCCAGTAGGTACTTACGGTACGGTTAAAGGTATGCTGCCACGTGATATTGAAGCCATTGGTGCAGATATCATCCTTGGTAACACCTTTCATCTATGGCTACGTCCGGGTACCGATATTATTGATAAATTTGGTGGTCTGCATAAATTCATGCATTGGGATAAGCCAATCTTGACTGATTCGGGCGGATTTCAAGTATTTAGTCTGGGTGCGATGCGTAAAATTACCGAAGAAGGCGTAACTTTTAAATCGCCTATCGATGGCGCGAAAGTCTTTTTATCACCAGAAAAATCGATGCAGATTCAATATAGCTTAAATTCAGACATCGTCATGCAGTTTGACGAGTGTACACCCTATCCTGCCACTTATGACGAAGCTAAAAAATCATTAGAGTTGTCGCTACGTTGGGGACAACGCTGCGTCGATGAGCATAAAAAGCTTGGCAGTACCAATGCCTTATTTGGCATCATCCAAGGCAGTATGTATGCCGATTTGCGTAAGCAATCACTTGAAGGTCTGCTTGAGATTGGCTTTGATGGTTATGCTATCGGCGGTTTGTCTGTTGGCGAGCCAAAAGAAGAGATGATAGAGGTTCTAGATTACATCGCCAATGATATGCCAGCCGATAAACCGCGCTATTTGATGGGTGTTGGTAAGCCTGAAGACCTCGTTGAAGGGGTACGACGCGGTGTCGATATGTTCGATTGCGTCATGCCAACTCGCAATGCGCGTAACGGTCATTACTTTGTCACAGGCGATGCCGATAACGCGGGCGTGGTGCGTATACGCAACAGCCAGTACCGTACTGATGAAGGTCCACTAGACCCTGAATGTGATTGCTATACCTGTCAGAACTTTAGCCGTGCTTATTTATCACATTTGAATAAATGCAAAGAGATGCTAGGTGCACAATTAGCGACGATTCATAATCTGCGTTACTATCAGCGTTTGATGCAAGGTATCAGAGACGCCATTGAGCAAGATAAATTTGATGAGTTTGTGAATGAGTTTTATAGCAAACGCGGACAGAGTGTCCCTGAACTCAATTTACGTTAACCATTTTTAGAGTTATTTTATCTGCGTAAGCTGCTTTAAGCTGAATACATGAAAATAGAAAAGGGCTTAAGATTAATCTTAAGCCCTTTTTATTAGCCAACTATTAATACCGCCTAGAATATAAGCTCGTATTAATCATAGTTAATCTATTAGCCCATTAATGTGGTCACAAAAACAATCAGTACAGCAATCGGTGCAACGAATTTAGCAATGATTTGCCATAACTGCCACGTACCATTAGACAATCCAAGCTCTTGCTGAATGCTACGTTGATCCATTTTCCAACCGACAAAGATAATCGCGGCAAGACCGGTCAAAGGTAACATGAATTTACTGGTCACTTTGTCTAGGGCATCAAAAATACCATTACCCATGATAGTAAAGTCGCTCCATAGGTTAAATGACAATAACGCTGCAATACCTAATAACCAAACTGCAATACTGGCAACGATGGTCGATACCGTACGGCTCATTGGCGTACGCTCTTCTAACAGCTCAACCGTTGGCTCAAGTAATGAGATTGAAGAAGTCACAGCAGCAAAGGTAATCAATAAGAAGAATAAAGTACCAATAATGGCACCGGCGCCCATACTACCAAAAGCAATTGGCAAACTGACAAAGATCAGACCAGGACCTGAAGCAGGATCAAGACCATTATTAAAGATAATTGGGAAAATAGCCAAACCAGCCGCTAAAGCAATGACAGTGTCTAAAATAACAACGGTACGCGCGGTGCTTAATAGATTGACGTCTTGACCCAAATAAGAGCCATAAGCAACCATGATGCCCATACCAATAGATAAGGTAAAGAAAGCATGACCAAGCGCTGCTAGCATCACGTCACCATTTAACTTACTAAGGTCTGGCGCAAATAGATAATTGACCGCTTCGCCAAAACCACCGTTCATGACGTTATAACCAACAATCACGAATAAAATCACACCCAGTAAAGGCATAAGCACTTTAGCAGTGGTCTCAATACCTTTAGTCACACCAACACCCACGATTAAAGCGGTGATTGCCATGAACACTGTATGCCAGATTGTCAAGGTACCCGCTGACGCTAACATGGCATCAAAGGTCGCCGCCACAGAGTCGCTGTTTTGACCCGCAAAGCTGCCTGAGCCAACTTTGGTGATGTAGTTAAGCGCCCAGCCACCGATGACACTATAAAACGATAAGATTAAAAAGCCACCTAAGATACCAGTCGCGCCAACAATACTCCAGCTGCGAGATTTGCCTTCGCTTGCCGCAACATCAGAAAAAGTATTAATAGGGTTTTTTTGCCCACGGCGACCAATCAACCATTCTGCAACCAAAATTGGAAAACCAATCAGAGCAAGACAAAATAAATAAGCGATAACAAAAGCGGAACCACCACTCTCCCCAACCATATAAGGGAACTTCCAAATATTCCCTAAACCAACTGCCGATCCTACTGCTGCTAGTACGAAGCCAAAACTTGAGCTCCACTGAGCATGTTCTTGTTTATTAATAGCCATTTTGCCTTCCTCGTGCTTCAATTACTGTTGCTTATAATCTTCCTTGATTATCATAAATGGCTCTTGATGATAGAGACTCATTTAACCAGCTTGTCAATGTGACGCGCTTAGCAACATTATGAAAGAATTGTTTACAATATCGTAAACGCTCAGTTTCTGCTAAGCGACCAAAAAAGTCAAGTAGCGATAAATATAAAAAGCCATAACTATTAGTTATGGCTTTTTATATTTTTAGAGATAATTTGTCAATGTATGCTAACTTCAAAATCTTGCTATTATGCTATTTAGCAATTACTAAAACTATGTTTACCTTACCACGCCTCGGCGACTTTTTTGGAGCGAATCTATCAGCAGGGCGATTTTTGGCTCTATTGGTAGCAGATCTGCTTTTAAAGTCTCAAGCGCTTGAGCCGTCGTCAGACCTGACCGATAGATAATACGATACGCTTGACGAAGGACATCAATAGTTTCTTTAGACCAGTCTTTACGGCGCATACCTTCGACGTTTAAACCATGCGCTTTTGCAGGATTACCAGATACCATGGTGAAAGCAGCCACATCCTTTAGAATAAGACTGGCGCCCCCTACCAAACTGTAATCATCAACGGTACAAAACTGGTGGATACCGGAGTTACCGCCGATAATTGTATGATTACCGATAGTCACATGGCCCGCAATACCGACATTATTGGCCAACACATTATGGTCTCCAATTAAGCAATCATGAGCAATATGGGTATTGACCATCAAAAGGTTGTGACTGCCAATTTTAGTCAAACCGCCGTCTTGTTCAGTACCACGGTGCAAGCTACATGCTTCACGAATGGTGTTATGGTCACCAATCTCAAGCCAAGTGCGCTCACCAGCGTACTTTAAATCTTGCGGGTCTTCACCGATGCTAGCAAACTGATAAAACCGATTGTACGCACCGATACGCGTCAGTCTTGCCACCACCACATGCCGATGTAAAACCGTATGGGCGCCAATGGAAACTTCGTCACCGACAATACAATAAGGGCCGATAATTGCAGTTTTATCAATCTTAGCAGACGGTGAGATGAGTGCTGTTGGATGGATCTGACTCATAATAAGGGCCTTTGTATCATCTGATGCGAGTAAATAGTAAAACCAATACGGCCAGTTTAACCTTAGGAATTATCCTAATACCAGCTCTGTGTAAAAATGCGATTGTGCCTAACAAACCGGTTCTGTCTAAAATACAGATATAATTGTCATCATATTTATTGACGACAAGTTTTAGCTGCTTTTACCAATTAGCTAATCTTACAAACTTGTACGCACAATTCGTCAGTGTATTCTATTGTTCCTGACGTGCAATCATAATTTGAGCACTAGCAGCAAGCTCATCTTCTACATGGACGGTACAATCAAATTTATAAATACCCTGCTTTTGCATCACCGTTTTTGCACGGATAATCAGCTGATCACCAGGAATAACTTGACGCTTAAAACGCACCTTATCCACTCCGGCAAACAGATACAGATAACCATCCTCTGCCGTCAATCCTGCGCTAATAAAACCAAGAACCCCTGACACCTGAGCCATTGACTCAACCATCAATACGCCTGGCATAATCGGCTGATCAGGAAAATGGCCATTAAAAAACTCTTCATTAATGGTCACATTTTTTATAGCAGTAATACATTCGCCAGGTGTACAAGATATCACCTTATCTACTAGCAGAAAAGGATAACGATGCGGCAGATAATGCTTCAGTGTATGATAAGTTAATGGCAGTGCTAAGCCTTGTTCGGCCAAGCTTTTAATATCTTCATCACTAGGTCTATCAATATCAGTCGTGCTCATAATGGCGCTTCCTTGCTATATCCTAAGCTTTGCTTTTTTAAGCATTGCTGTGTTTTTAAACTCTATAAATAATTGAATGTCGTATTAATTAAGCACTTATTGTCAGTTATTAATGGCGCTGTACTAGTCGCGCCCAAGCTGGCGAAAACGTACCGCCGCACGGCGCCAATTGGCAGTCGGCATGGCGGCTGTTCCAGAAGAATACGAGCCCGACTTTGTAATGGATTTGGTCACCATAGTCATGCCAGACAATGTCACATCATCGGTAATGTCAATATGACCGGTAATGCCAACAGCGCCACCGATAATGCAGCGTTTGCCAATCGTTGTACTACCCGCAATGCCAGTTTGCGCCGCAATGGCAGTACCGTCACCGATACGGACGTTATGGGCAACTTGTACAAGATTGTCAATAATAACATGATTGCCAATCACCGTATCGTCAATAGCGCCGCGATCAATACAGGTTTGGCTACCTATTCTTACATGGTCACCTATCACCACGCGTCCTAGCTGAGCGATACGCTCCCAACCTGTGATACTAGGATTGCTCGTAGGCGCAAAACCAAAACCTTCAGCCCCTATGCTAACTCCTGCATGCAATCTAACATGATTACCAAGCACACAATCATGCCCGATCATCACTTGCGACTTGATGACACAATCGGTGCCAATAGTGGTATTCGATTCGATGACCACATTTGCATCAAGCACACTACGTTCACCAATTTGTACTTGTTCACCAATGACACAAAAAGGTCCAATAGTCACCCCATTACCAATTACGGCGCTTTCGGCTATTACAGCGCTTGGATGAATACCACTCATAAAGGGCTGTTGATAAGCGAAAAGCTGACTAGCGCTAGCATAGGCTAAGTATGGTGCAGCAACGATTAATACAACGGTATTCAGGCCTACTTTATCACGATGTTCTGCCGTGGTAAGCACAACCCCTGCCTGGCTATTAGCTAGACTAGGAATATAATGCGGATTGGCTAAAAAACTTAATTGCTGCGGATTGGCAGTGGTTAAATTACCAATACCGTCTAAATGTAGACATAATTGCGCAGCGCTAAGTTCAGCCTTGTTAAGAACAGGCTGACGCTGCTCAATCCGAGTGATGAGTTGCTCAATCGTTATCATAATTGTTATTAGTATATTGCTATAAGTGTCAGTATGAATAAGATGGTCGCCAAGTTGAGATATCATCTTGGCGACCGCTAAAATTTAAATGACTTTTAATTTACTTATTTACATAAACCAAAGCAATTAAATGATTTTACAGGGATTGGTTAGACTAAAAAGTATTACCAATTTGGAACTGAACTTTTTCAGTCTCATCGCCTTCTTTATCACCGATAGGCACCGCGTAACTGAGTGAAATTGGACCAATAGGTGTATACCAAGTGACACCTAAACCGGCACTAAAGCGTAAGCTGTTATCTTGAGTCAACAACTTCACAGAACTTCCATCTGGATTGATAGTAGGCTTGCCATTAGGGTCAATAAAGTTACGATCTTCTTTATCGGTCGTATCAAATACCTGACCACCTTCAGCAAATATTACTGGACGTACTTGATCTGCCCAATCGCCTTTGAATGGCATTGGTAAAATCAGTTCGGTACCGAAGCTAACGAGCGCATTACCACCAATCTCTTCGTCTTTGAAACGTACCTGAGGATCAGGATTCACAGCATCATTATAACTTTGTGATTTAGGACCAAGCGTTGACGCTTCATAGCCACGCACCGAACCGTAGCCACCAGCATAGAAGTTTTCATAAAACGGTAAATCATTACCATAGCCAAGCTTAGTATAACCGCGTGCTACCCAATCTTTATAGAAAGGATAATAGACATTGCCACGATAGACCAGTTTTTGATAACTGGCATCCCCAAGCCCAATGGTCGCATCGACCGTATGGCTCATGCCTTTATTTGGAAATACGGGGCGATCTAAGGTGCTGTAATCCCAGCCAAATAATAGATTATAGCTTTGATAATCATTTTTGAAGCCAGTACGTTCAATGTCAGTGAAGTTTTCAAATGTACCGCCATCGTCAATGATTTGCTGCACGTTTGAAACACCAAGACGGCTACCACCACGTACGGTCGTATTATCAATATTTAGACCCGCACTGACGCGTTTGGTTTCATCAACAGGGTAACTATAGTTAAGAGTGGCACCATAAGCATCGGTAACATAGTTACTAACGTTTCTGTCATCATACTTGGTTTCACGATAATAAGCGCTGACACCTTGCGATACGCCATTCTCTGTAAAGTACGGGTCAGTATAACCTAAGCTATAAGAATCGCGCGTCTCAGAACGTGATAGTGCTGCTTTCACACGGTTACCAGTACCCATAAAGTTATTTTGGGTCAAGTCTAACTGGAACGTTACACCGCCGCTTTGTGAGTAACCGGCAGCAATGGTTGAGCTACCAGAAGGCTGCTCTTCAACCACATAATTCACATCGACTTGGTCTGGCTGATTAGGTACTGGTTTGACATCGACGTTAACGCCTTTAAAGAAACCCGTTCGCATCAAACGTGTACGTGACAACTGAATTTTATCACTAGAGGCAAGTGTACCCTCTAACTGACGCATTTCACGGCGCAATACTTCATCTTGAGTTTTTATGTTACCCGTAAAGTTGATACGGCGAACATAGATAGGACGCGCAGGATCAATATAATAATCGACATCGACTACTTTAGTCTCATCATTGATACGCGGAACCGGTCTAATTTGGGCTAAATAATAGCCTTCATTGCCATAGCGACTTTTGAGTGCAGCAGTTGTGGCATCAAGTTTGGCTTGTGAATATTTTTCATTGGGCGCAAACGTGACCAGCTCTTTTAGCTCATTGTTATCAAAAGTTGGCTTACCTAAGAAGTTCACCTCACCAAACTGATATTGTTCACCTTCACTCAAGCTGACTTCGATAAAGACACTGCTTTTATCTTCACTTATATTGAGAACAGCATTGTCTACTGAAAAACGCACATAACCATCATTTTGATAAAGCGCTTTAAGGTTTTCTAAGCTGGCTGCTAATTTTTCTTTGGCATAGCGATCAGATTTAGATAGCAGACGTGTCCATGACGACTCTTTTACCGCAAAAACGTCCTTAATATCTTCATCACTAAAGTGCTTATTACCAATGATATTGATATCGACTACTTTAGCAGGCTTACCTTCAATAAAGCGCACGTCAAGCTTGACACGGTTGCCATCTAGCAGCGTTTGATCGACTTCAATATTGCTATTGTAATAACCTTGACTGATATATTGCTGTTGTAGCTCGTTGGCAACACCTTGCAAGGTAGCTTGCTTAAGTACATCGCCGACAGATAAGCCCGCGTTACCAAGACCTTGCTCAAGCCCTTCTTTTGGGATGAGTTTATTGCCTTCAAAGTTTACTTCAGCGATGATAGGACGCTCGACAACATCAAAACGTAGCTTGCCACCTTCGACACGGCTTTGGATATCGGCGAAGTTTTCAGTCGCATATAGCGCCTTAATACTGGCAGCCAAACTACTATCATTAACCGTCTCACCCACCGTAATCGGTAAAACTGGATAGAGACTATCAGGAGTTAGGCGTTGTAGACCATTGAAACCGATGTCAGTGACCACAAATTCTGCAGCCTGAACCGGCATACTCATCATCGCTACAACTAACGGCAACCCAGCCGCGCTCATAAATAAAGGCGTACGCATAAACACTATCCGTCAATAAAAAACTTGCTTAAGTTAAGGTAAAAAGCACATCTTGTCCAGCCTATTTCGCACACAATCATTTATGCACTCATGGCAGACTCAGGACACTTTATATAAAACGCATCATAAAATAAACTAAAAAATGAAATTAGTATAGTAGCGATATTAGAAAATAAACGCCGTATCGCTCTCATGGTTTGCCCTAGAGAAGCACACAAGCATTAATCTATCGCACCTTAGTTATCAAAGTGCCGTATCTTTTGTCAAAATAGCCGACTGATATCATTACCAATTGCTAACACCATGAAACCTGCCAGCAAGAGTAAACCGATATTAAGACCTACCATTTGCACGCCTTCAGAGAGTGGTTTACCGCGTATCAGCTCAATAAGATAGTAGACAATATGGCCACCATCTAAAACTGGAATAGGCAAAAGATTCAATACGGCTAGGCTTAAACTTATTAAAGCTGCTGTCGATAATACCATCTGCCAGCTAATATCAAAGCTTTGTTTGGCAACTTTAGCAATGGTAATCGGACCTGATAAATTCTCTAGACCAATCATGCCAGACAGCATCTTACCCATTGAGCTAACAGTCATCACCGCTAATTGTTCTGTCTTCTGGAATGACTTAACCAGTGACTCGCCCGGACCATATACGACAGTGGTTTTGTAGGCATCAGGAATGACGATTTCAGACTCTGCCACCATAGCACCAATTTGTCCGTAATCGTTACCTAAATTGTCTTTTTTACCTTGCGGCATGATGGATAACCGAACCTGTTTGCCGTCACGCAATACGGTGAAATTGAGCAAAGTTTCAGGACTATCGCGAATGACACGCGTAGCGCTGATCCAGTCTTTAATCTGTTCATCATTAATAGCAGTAATGCGGTCGCCAACCTGCAAACCTTGACGACTGGCTGCTCCATCAGGCGTTAAATCGCCAACGATCGGTGCGATGTTTGGTTGCCACGGTATCATACCAAAGCTTGATAACGCATCTTTGCCTTGCGCAGCGCCTTGCATAAACTCTTTAACAGGCGCTTGGTAGGTCTTGGTTGTACCTTTATCTACTTCTGATTGCAAAGTAACGCTTACATTAGCCGTCTCGCCCATACGCCCAGCAAGGCGATAATTAATACCTTCCCACGTTTGCACGTCATGACCATCAATCGCAACAATTTTATCACCGATAGGCAACTGCGCTATAGCCGCAGGGGTGTCGGGTAATACTTGCCCTATCTTTGTCGCTAATTGCTCAGATGGGGTCATAAATAACACCCAAAACAGCACGATAGCGATGACAAAATTCATGATAGGGCCAGCGGCGACAACCGCAATTTTCTTCAGCGGGTGTTGACGATTAAAGGCCAGATGCAACTCGTCTGCTGCGACTTCGCCTTCACGCTCATCGAGCATTTTAACATATCCACCAAGCGGTAGCGCCGAGATGCGATAGTCAATGCCGCTTTTTTTACTGGTCCAACCAAAGAGTTTGGGACCAAAGCCGATAGAATAGGTAAGCACCTTAACACCACAAAGACGCGCGACAATGTAATGCCCCCACTCATGCAGGGCGATGAGCGGACCTAAGACAAATATTGCCGCAAGCAGCGTTAATAAAAACGTCATCATCTTTTCTCAGTATTAGCTCTTAACATCATTTATAACCATCACTTCTTCGCGTACTTTTTAGCATCGCTTATCAACATCACTTTTAACAGCATTTTTTAACAGCGCTTGTCAAATAGCTGACTTTTAATACGACTACGCCAACTTTGCCACCAGCTTATATGTATGCTGACGCGCTAGGTTATCAATCGACAAAATGTCTTCAATATCGGCCGTTTCATTTAATAACGGCACTTGTATCTCATTCAATGCTTGGTTATTAATATCCGCAATATCTGTTAGACGAATTTGCCCGTTTAAAAAGGCCGCTACCGCAATCTCATTAGCAGCATTTAACACAATCGTGGCCTGCGTACCCGCTTGCATGGCCTGCCTTGCCAAACGCAAACAGGCAAATTTTTGCAAATCAGGTTCAATAAACTCTAAACCATTTAACGCAAATAAATCCAATGGTTGCGAACCACTTTCGATACGGTCAGGATAACTGAGCGCATGGGCAATGGGCGTCTTCATGTCGGGACTGCCTAGCTGCGCTAAGAAGCTGCCATCGCTATATTCTACCATTGAGTGGATAATACTTTGTGGATGAATAACCACATTTATCTTATTTTCTGGCAAATCAAATAAATGGCAAGCTTCAATCAGCTCAAGCCCTTTATTCATCATCGTTGCTGAGTCAACCGATATTTTTTGTCCCATCGACCAATTAGGATGTTTGACCGCTTCTGCAACACTTGCTTGCTGCATCTGTGCAAAAGACTGCTGCAAAAATGGCCCACCAGATGCCGTCAACCATAATTTACGCACACCATGAGCTGGCTTGTGAACTTGGGTATTGTCTTGTTGAATCGCTAATGGTAAACATTGAAAAATCGCATTGTGTTCTGAATCTAACGGTAACAGGGTCGCATGATGTGTTTTAACCGCATTAATCATGACTTTCCCTGCCATGACTAATGCTTCTTTATTAGCCAATAAGATGCGCTTACCTGCGCGTGCGGCAGCTAAAGTAGAAGGCAGACCGGCTGCGCCTACGATAGCCGCAACGACAGTATCAGTTTGCGTGTCAGTTGCAATATCGACTAGCCCTGCATCACCGCCAACCACGTCGATATCGAGACCTGCTGCGCTAAGACGCTGAGCGAAACCATCGACCGCTGCTGTCGGCACACTGACGCGTTTTGGCAAAAACTGCTGGCAGAGTGCCAGTAACTTATCTAAACGGTGATAGCCTGATAAGGCATAAACTTCGTAGTTCTGTGGTTGCGCCGCTAATATTGCTAACGTGCTATCGCCAATCGAGCCTGTCGCGCCTAGTACGGCGATGCGTTGGGTCATAACCATCTGTGCCTATAATACGGTGAAATTAAGTGAGAGATAGAGACAATAAATATAAGATATAGAACCTAATAAGAGGCAGCTTAATCGCTATCAAATATGTAAGCCTTAGCTGTTTTTATATTTTTAGCCTGATAGCTTTTTATTCTTAGACTACTTATTGTTATACGACAATTAAACCAAGCTGCTGTATCGCCCAAAAGCCCAGTGCAAATATCGGTGTGGCAGACAATAGCGAATCAATGCGGTCTAATACACCACCATGCCCCGGTAAAATTGTTCCAGAATCTTTAACGTCAGCGCGGCGTTTGAGCATCGACTCAAACAAATCGCCCAATACGGACGCTAAAATCGTTAACGCCGACAAGGCTACAAAAGCGATTAATGGCACACCAGTCAATTGTAGTTTAAAGACACTGATGACGATGACCACAAGCAAACCTGTGACTAAGCCGCCTGCCAGGCCTTCCATACTTTTATTCGGTGAGACATTTGGTGCCATTTTGCGGCGACCGAACTTACGCCCAACAAAATATGCACCACTATCGGCACACCAGACCAATAAGAATACATACAGCAGCCACCATGCTGATAGCTGCCATAAGTAAAACATGGCAGTAATGGCAGCGGTTAATATCACCGCACCCATCAATGCTAATTTTTTACCGTACCAGTTGGTATGAGTGGGAAATACCCGCACCCAAGACAGCGCCATCAGCCAGATGACCAGTGACGCCACCCACCAAAACAGCCAAGTGACTTTAAACATCAGCGAGACGATGGTCAGTGCTAAAACCAAGAGTACAAATAACGCCGGCTGCTGCCATTTCGGCATCAGCTTGGTCCACTCGTGGGCGGCGATAATGACGCCGATCGCTAATAGCGGTGCAAATAAAATAGGGGTTTGGCTCGCAAACATTGCAATACCAACGATAATAACGAGAACAATTGCCGTCTTGATTCGTTGCCACATACTTATCGAGCCTTATATAACGAAGAATGTTTGGTCAAAATGCATCATAATCATGAACTATAATAATGAGCCACAATCATGAATCATAATAATGAATCACAATCAGCCATTATGACAATGAACCATAATAGCCCATTAATCATGATTACCGCTCATTAAAACAGCTTATCATTAACCAAACAAGTGTAATTCAAATTACTAGAACTTCTTAACCTATCATTTTTACAGTCGCTATTGCTTGCGCTCGTCTTAATGAGTTTGTTGCTCGATCACCACTTGTTCGCTCGTTTTGCCAAAGCGTCTTTGGCGCTGAGCAAATTCTGCTATCATTGCAGCCAGCTCTGCTACTTTAAAATCTGGCCACAGTGTTTGGGTAAAGAACAATTCAGCATAGGCAGATTGCCATAATAGGAAGTTCGACAGACGGTATTCACCGCCCGTACGTATCAACATATCGACCGCTGGTGCGTCGGCTAATTGTACATATTCACCGAGCATCTCTTTATTAATATCTTCCGCGCGTAAATTACCCGCTTCGACTTGCTGTGCTAACTGTTTGGCGGCATGAGCAATATCCCACTGACCGCCATAACTAATCGCAATGACTAATGTCATAGCTTCAAAGTCAGCCGTTTTTGCCTCAGCATCTAGCATCAAAGCTTGCAAAGCTTCGCTAAGCTGGCTGCGATCGCCGATAAAACGCAGGCGAATGCTATATTTGAGCATACGCGGCAATTGCTCATTAATCGTTAAGCTCAGCAAATGCATCAGCAGCGCAACCTCACTCGGTGGACGTTGCCAATTTTCACTAGAAAATGCAAAGACGGTTAGCACTTCAATACCCGTACTGACACAGTATTCGACTATAGGATCTAGCGCATCCTTACCAGCGATGTGTCCCTGACCTTTGCCTAAATGATTGATTTTACCGTAACGGTTGTTGCCATCCATGATGACAGCGATATGACGAGGAAGAAGAGCGGGAGTTAAAGCATCTGGAATAGACATAGGCTAACTTGCTTGTTATTTGGGTAAAGTGATGGTACACGAACTAAATTTATGCCTTGCAACAATTATTGCCTATTTGCCAAAGAATTATTAACAGACTTACACGTATTAAAAGACATATACGTATTAAAAAATCTTGTATATAAGGTTTATGGCAAAATAAAAGCTTAATTTCTTATAAAGCAATAAACAGCCAATCACCATTTAGTATTGGCTGTTCTTTTATAGAAAAATATGAATAGCATATCGTCTTCAATTGAATAAGAAATGTATCGCTTATACTGCCATCAAATCGCTTTCTTTTTTGCTTAAGCGGCTATCGATAGTCTCAATATATTTATCAGTAATTTTTTGAATGTCATCACTGGCGCGGCGCTCGTCATCTTCTGAAATTTCTTTCTCTTTCGCCAAATCCTTAATATCATTCATCATATCACGGCGGATATTACGGATAGAAACGCGGCTGTTTTCAGCTTCGCTACGAGCAAGCTTTTGCATATCGCGGCGTGTATCTTCAGTCAATGCTGGCATCGGTACACGAATCACGTCAGCGGTCATCGGGTTTAAGCCCAAGTCTGCCTCACGAATGGCTTTGTCAATCGCTTGTACCATAGTACGCTCAAACGGCTGCACCAATAGCGTACGTGAATCTTCGACGTTGACGCTCGCCACTTGATTTAATGGCGTATCTGCACCGTAGTAGCTGACCATCACACCAGATAGCATACCTGGATGGGCACGACCAGTACGTACTTTGCTAAAGGTACTCTCAAGCGCCTCTAGCGTCTTTGCCATGCGCGCTTCACCGTCTTTCTTAATCTCATTAATCATTAGGTATCCTTATTTATCGCGAGCGACAAATCATTCATTATTGTTAGGTATAAAGCTGTTAGGTATAAATCTTATTCAAATGCCGATGCTTAATACATCAGTAACTTCATATTCACATAAATGATAAAGCCTATGCTTAAGCTTAATGATAAACGCGGGTGCCTTCATTTTCGCCCATAATAACGTTTAATAAAGCGTTAGGCTTGGTCATATCAAATACTTGTAGCGGTACATTGTGCTCACGGCATAAGGCAATCGCCGTTAAATCCATTACACCAAGTTTTTGCTCGAGCACTTCATCAAAGGTTAAGCCATCATATTTTTTGGCATCAGCATGTAGGCTTGGGTCTTTGTCATAGACACCATCAACCTTGGTCGCTTTTAAAATCAAGCCCGCCTCGATTTCAATACCACGTAAGCAAGCAGCAGTATCGGTAGTAAAGAAAGGATTGCCGGTGCCCGCAACAAAAATACAAACTTCGCCGTTTTTTAAATAACGAATGGCGTTACGGCTGCTATAGCTTTCAGTGACTTCACCGATTGGCAAAGCTGACATCAAACGTGTCTTAATATTGCGACGCTCAAGCGCATCACGCATTGCCAAACCATTCATGACAGTGGCAAGCATGCCCATCTGGTCACCAGTCACCCGACCGACCAAACCTTCTTTTTGTAGCTGAGCACCGCGGTATAAGTTACCACCGCCAACGACGATACCGACCTGTACCCCAAGTCCGCGCAAGTGGGCGATAGATAAGCTCATCTTATCGAGCACTTCGCTATCAATACCCATCTCTTTGCCACCAGCTAAGGCTTCACCAGAGAGTTTTAGCAAGATACGAGAGTAACGCGGGTTTTTGTCAGACATGAGGTCACCTTGTTAGCATTAAATTATAATTAAAATGAGCGGTAAAATACAAATAGAGTTTGCCTGTGGATTTACCCGCTATGCCATAACCCGAAGCACTATAAAAAGCACCATGATTTATGACGAACGGGTAAAAAGGCTAAATTGCGCTAATTGTAGCAAAAACTGCCCGCGATTGGGCAATTTTCACTCGGTTATCGTTATGGCTTTCTAACCTTTATAACTGGCAAACAAATCATACTCGCTAGCGTCATCGATCGTGACGGTTAGGAATTGACCAACTTTGACTTGGGCAGTGATCTCATCAACGTATACATGACCGTCAATCTCTGGGGCATCCGCGTAACTACGGCAAATCGCAATACCCTCTTCACTATCAATCTCATCGACCAATACCATTAGAGTTTTACCGACTTTCTCTTGTAGTTTCTGTGCTGAAATATCTTGTTGTAGCGTCATCAAACGCTCATAGCGCTCTTGCTTGACGGCTTCAGGCACATGATTTGGCAAGTCATTGGCGACCGCACCTTCAACTTCTGAATAGGTAAAGGCACCGACGCGATCGAGGCGCGCCTCGAACAACCAATCAAGCAGGCATTGGAAATCTTCTTCCGTCTCACCTGGGAAACCAACCACAAAGGTTGAGCGAATAACGATATCAGGGCAGATCTCACGCCACGCTTTGATACGCGCCAAGGTATTTTCGCTATGCGCTGGGCGCTTCATTGCTTTTAGGATGCGATGACTGGCATGCTGAAACGGAATGTCGAGATAAGGCAGTAGCTTCTTCTCGCCCATCAGCTCAACTACTTTATCGACATGCGGATAAGGGTAAACATAATGCAGACGTACCCAAATACCCAAATCATTTAACGCTTGGCATAAGTCATAAAATTTCGACTTTAGCGGCATACCATTCCAAAAGCTGGTTTTGTATTTCAAATCCAGCCCATAAGCGGAGGTATCTTGCGAGATAATAAGCAACTCTTTTACACCAGCGTTTTTAAGCGCCATGGCTTCATTCATCACGCTATCAATCGGACGCGAGACCAAATCTCCGCGCAAACTTGGAATAATGCAGAAGGTACAACGATGGTTGCAGCCTTCCGATATTTTTAGATAAGCATAATGGCTTGGCGTTAATTTGATACCCGCCTCATTAATCAAATCTATTTTTGGATCGTAGTTAGCATCCTGACTGCGGTTTGGTCTAGGCACATGCTGCGCTACAGCGGTAATCACCTCATCATAAGCGTGCGCGCCGGTCACAGCTAACACCGCTGGGTGCATGGCACGGATTTTTTCCTCTTCTTTACCTAGGCAACCTGTGACAATCACTTTACCGTTTTTGCTAATCGCTTCACCGATGGCGTCCAATGACTCTTGCACTGCCGACTCAATAAAGCCGCAAGTATTGACCACGACCAAGTCTGCGCCTTCATAATCACTGGCCACTTGATAACCGTCACGGCTAAGTTCCGTGATAATGCGCTCACTATCGACCAAGGCCTTTGGACAACCTAACGACACAAAGCCAATCTTTGGCGCTGCGTTCACTGGCGCATTCATAGTCGCTGCTGTCGCTTTAGCTGAAGCCACTGCAACCACATCGCTGCTTTGTTCAATGCTACGGTTTTGATTATGGTTGGCTTTATGGTGGTAAGGTTGAACACTGTCAGTCGAGCTTTGCGCGGACGTTGCGGTCGGCTTGGCAGGATTAAAAATAGTGGCAGTGTCTTTTGGCATAGAAGCTGATGATGTAGAAGCTGGCTGTGAAGTGGCAATAGTCGTATTAAGCGACTCGGTATAAGTTTTGGGCATGGCTGACCTTGCTATAGAAAAATGGCTGTGCGCATTGTACGTTTTTTTTGCAAAAACCGCCAGTTTTGCCGCGCTATAGTGTTGATTTATGGTTAAATATTATATCGCGCACCTCTTTACTCTAGGCAGCCCTCATGACAGCTGATTTGATCACCGAAAAACCGGCACCAGATTTGACATTTATATCACAGCATTTATTTACAGCTATCTTATGGATTGACGATGAACTGTCTATCACTTGGCTAAATGCCCAAGCTGAACAGTTACTGGCTATCAGTAGTGGACGCCTGCTTAATCAATCAATACTGACGCTGCTTGCGCTCGATGAGTTAACGTTAAAAGATAGTCTTATTAGTAACAATCGACAAGATAAAACTTGCTCTTTGACTGAGCGATTTTCTCAAGCAAAGAAATATCAACAACCCTTTATCGATCATGACCACCTCATCCACACCCAGCTTAATGGCGGACTCATACTATCCGTAGATTATAGCGTGACGCCTGTCATTTATGAGCAGCATCCTTATTTTATTATTGAGATGTGGGGCAAGGATCGTCAGAGCCGTATTTCAGAAGAACAGCGCCAGCAGCAACAATATAGTGTGGCTCGTCATATGCTGCGTTCGGTCGCCCATGAAATAAAAAATCCATTGGCGGGCATTCGCGGTGCGGCGCAATTATTGCAGCGTCAATTTATCAAGTTTAGTGATATGTCTGCTTTTGACAGAGAGGCTACCGCTGCTATCAGCGATGAAAATACCGATTCAAAGCGTAGTAACAACCTGCAAAAGAACGCAGCAAAGCTCCGTAATTATACCGATATCATCATCTCAGAGACCGACCGTTTGACCCAGTTGATTGGGCAGTTCCTTGGCTCAAGTCAGTTACCAAAATGGCAAATGCTAAATATCCATGAGCCGTTAGAGCATGTTCTAGCTTTAATAGTTAATCAATATCCAGAAGTGACGCTACAGCGTGATTATGATTTGTCATTGCCTGAGTTATGCGCTGATAAAGATCAATTAATCCAAGTGTTTTTAAACCTTATTAACAATGCTTGTGAATCCATGACTGAGTTTAAGCAAACGCTGCAGCAAAACGTACCAGCCATATCCAATAACTTGGCGTCAGATATTGCGCAAAGTTATCTTGACGTTGATGATAGCTATCAACCAAAACTGCATATTCAAACGCGGGTTGCCTTTCAACATACCATCGGTAGCCAACAGCATAAGCAGGTCTTACAAATCACCATTACTGACAACGGCTCAGGAATAGATGATGCGCTGATTGGTCAGATATTTTTCCCGATGGTGACCAGTCGCGCTACCGGTACTGGGCTTGGTTTATCTATCGTACAAGATATCATCAGCCGCCATCATGGTATGATTGACGTCAGCTCAAATTCATCACAAAGCGATAATCCCAGTTATAATTACAACAACAGTCAGACCCGCTTTACCCTTTACGTACCTTTTCAGCAGCCAATCGCTGCCAGTTAATGCTGCCACCTCCCTCCTCTCACTGCTTATTAGGCGAAACACATGACTCAGTATAATGATACTCAACACCTTACGAGCAATGAGCAAATTTCAAGGGTCACCGTGAATAACGCGCCTAATGATAATCCAGCAACGTTATGGCTTATCGATGATGATGCGGCGCTGCGTTTGGTATTGGCAGATACTTTTGAAGATGCCGGTCTCAACGTTATCAGCTTTACCCAAGCGCAAGCCGCGTGGACATGCCTGAACGATATCTTGCAGCAAAACGAAGCAGCCGACCAACTACCAGATGTGATATTGACCGATATTCGTATGCCTATGATGGACGGTCTATCCTTTAGTGATTGGGTACATCAGCACTTTCCTAAGCTGCCAATTGTCATTATGACAGCTCACTCTGATCTTACTTCTGCTATCAGTAGCTATCAAACTGGGGCATTTGAATATCTGCCCAAGCCCTTTGATTTAGATGACTCGGTCGCCACGATTTATAAAGCCATTAATTATCAGCCGGATCTAGTCGTATCAAATCATTCAATCGAGTCTAATACCAATGTAAGTACCGATACCAAAGAACAGCCTGAAAGCAAACCAAATGTAGCCAAATCAGCTAGAAAACCCCCTAAAGCTGCTGAAAATAAAGCTCAGGAAAAACCCAAGCCCCAAACTAATAGCAATCCCAGCGGCATTATTGGTCAATCACAAGCGATGCAGACGGTATTTCGTGCTATTGGGCGCTTAGCACACTCACCTATTACCGTCTTGATTACTGGTGAGTCAGGTACGGGTAAAGAGTTGGTTGCAGGCGCACTCCATGAGCACTCTCCGCGAGCGCAGCAACCTTTTATTGCTCTTAATATGGCAGCAATTCCACATGATTTGATTGAATCCGAGTTATTCGGTCATGAAAAAGGCGCGTTTACTGGCGCAACGACGACTAGGCAAGGTCGTTTTGAGCAAGCTGACGGCGGGACGCTATTCTTAGATGAAATCGGTGACATGCCGTATAGCACCCAGACGCGTTTACTACGCGTACTGGCCAATGGTGAGTTTTTTCGCGTGGGCGGACAGCAGCCGGTCAAAGTAGATGTACGCATCATTGCCGCCACCCATCAAAACTTAGAAGAGCTCGTCAAAAAAGGCAAATTCCGTGAGGATTTATTTTATCGCCTCAATGTGATTCGTCTGCCATTACCGCCATTACGGACACGACCTGAAGACATTCCAGCATTAGCCAATTATTTTATGCTACGCGCCGCTAAACAGATGAATAGCGCTGAAAAGCACCTTCATCCGACGGCGCTACAGGTGATGCAATCTTTTGAGTGGCGTGGCAATGTCCGTCAACTTGAAAATGTCTGCCTTTGGTTGACAGTGATGGCAACGGGCGATACGGTCATGGTCGAGGATTTACCACCAGAGCTGCTTGAAAATACGCTCTCGCTTCAAGAACCGCATCCACAGCAAAATCTTTCCGTAATAGAAACCACTCAAAATCAGCAGCACAGTGATGGCGTGTATAGTCCCAATCAAAACGAGCAAAACGTTCAAAACAATCAAGTCAGCCAAACTAATGAAAACCAGAGTTGGCAGCAGGCACTTGCCATATGGGCTGAGCAGTCTCTGCAAACTGGTGAAACAGATATTTTGCAAACCGCAACGCCAGAATTTGAACGTGTGTTGCTTAAGGCTGCTTTAAACCATAGTGGTGGCAAAAAGATAGCAGCCGCTAACTTACTTGGTTGGGGACGCAACACTTTGACGCGTAAATTGCAGCAATTAGAGATTACCGCATCAGAAGCACCAAATAATTGGAATTAAAACCACAAACTGCCGAATTAAAATATTAGTAATATCAATAATTTATAGAAAGCATTAAAATTAATTGCCAAATAATTAAAAATAATCACGAATAGGGCTTGCCAAACCATTCAAACTCTATATAATAGCCAACCACTGAGACGCACTACCGAATCAGTTAACTATCTTGATAGCATTTGAATTTAACTGCTTTTGATGATAGAGTAACGAAAATGGGGCTGTGGCGGAATTGGTAGACGCACCAGATTTAGGTTCTGGCGCCGCAAGGTGTGAGAGTTCGAGTCTCTCCAGCCCCACCATTTTCGGATAGTACATCTTAGACCAAATATTAAAACCTGCCTTTGAGCAGGTTTTTTTGTGTTCGAGATTTATGTAAAATACCGATATCTCATAAATAGTATCATCCTTAACAAGACTGCCATTAGCGCAAATCAAACCATCTATTAGAGGCACAAAATGACTGGTTTAAAACGATGAATAAAGAATTTTGGCTAACGATAGGTCTACTAGTGATATTAGCAGGTGGTCTTGTCGGGCTTCGCAGTTTATATAAACCCGCTACTTCAGCTGACATTTCATCTGGTGTAGATACAGACTCAAATACCAAGATTATGATGAGCTTAGATAAATTTAGTGGCTTTCATCACGATGCAGAGATAATTTTAGAAAAATTAACCGTTCTAAAAAAGGGAATGGAAAGCGCGACTGCTAACCAAGATAACAAATTATTAGCAAGCACCATAAGCAATACCTATAGAATCATCGATAATGTGAATGTGAATCGTCTGCCCACGATTGCACCTTTTGAGGTTTGTGATGAGGCGTTAAACACATTAAACATCTATGCTATTGGCACAAAAAATTATTACTCTAATACTGACAAAATAAATATCGATCAGGTTCATAAATTGAGAGATGCTTTTAATACTCAGTTTGCTCAGTGTCAAATCGTTGTTAATGATAAATCTGTTGAGCAGCTCTACCAATACTATCAATACTATCAATAATACGCTTTACCTATTATTTAATCATTAAAAATCCCTCAAAACTTCTTTCATACTTTGATAGCGCTTTTGAACCTGCTTCGCCAATACCTTATCAACAATACCTTGATAACGACTATATTCTAACGGTAAGGTTGGAGTAGTCTGTTGGCAATGCTGAATAGCCCATTCTCTTAACGGCTCATCATTTAGTGAGTCTGTATTAAATGGTCGCTCGCCTACTAATATCTCAGTTATCATTACTCCAAATGCATAAATATCACTTTGCACCGTTGCGCCCTGCCCTTGCCAGCGCTCAGGCGCAAGATACGCGGGCGTACCAGCAAGACTAGCTCCTACTGATTTACTAATTGGCTCAGCTAAGGCAAAATCGGTCAATAATAAATTAGGAATGATACTCCTATTATCCGCATGATTTGGCATGAAACCATCTAGCAAAATATTACTGGGTTTAATATCATTATGTAACCAACCAGCGTTATGTAGATTGGCTATAAGCTGGGCAGATTGCACAATAAACTGATGCTTTCGTTGAAGGGTTAATAACGAATGATTTCGAACGTTAAGCTGAGTTGCCAAGCTACCATTGGAATAATAAGGCATGACCAATATAATCAGCTGCGAAGACGGTTTTAGTATCTGAATAGTGAAGTTATCGTAGGCTAATATCGGTGGAGCGATAGCGGTAAGGCTGTTTTGATTGTTGGATAAACTGTTTATAGATTTTAAAATGCTAGCTTCATGGATTAAATCAGCCGAGTTTTGATTGGCATCAGTACTTAACTGCCATTTAACCATTACCTGCCCAAATTGTGGATGTTGGCCGCGCGTTAGCCCTTGGTAATTAATCTCACTATTATGAGTTTGCTGGCTGATACGCTGGTGAGCTATCTCGCTATAATGCCAATCTAAGAATAAACCAGTCAGTACTGGCAAAATTTGCTGCGCTTGCGTTTGTAAGGCTTGTTTTGCACCTGCTTGTATTGTAGAGGGAATACTGGCACTATTTTTCATGGTAAAGTGATGCCTCTATCTAATATGCCAAATGTCATCTTAATTCTTTATGAGTAACCAAGTCTTATGTCTCAATCACCCAAACCCGTTATGAATTATGCCTTGCCCGACCATTTATTGGATTTACTTGGGCAGTATCTACAAGAGCAGGTCACGCCAACTATTGAGATTAATCCTGAACAGCTAGCCTATCGCTGGGTTGGCGGTCATCAGGGGCATCTAGAGCCGCTGGCTGTTAACTTGTTTTTAAGTTTAGATGACTTGCATGGTATTGATACGCAAAAGGCAAAACTGATACAGAACACACGGCAGTTTCTAAAAGGCTATCCTGCCAATCACGTCTTGATGACAGGCACACGTGGCGCAGGCAAGTCATCGCTAATCCGGGCATTGCTACAAGCCTATCATAGCGAAGGACTGCGTATTATTGAAATTGCCCGTGATGACCTGCGAGTACTTGATAAGATACGTGCCGCCATTAATGCGCTGCCAGCGGATTGTGGTTGCCACTATGTGGTGTACTGTGATGATTTGGCGTTTAACGGTCAAGATGAGAGTTATCGGACGTTAAAAAGTGTCTTAGACGGCTCGCTAGATTCAGAGCAAGACAAACTACTGGTCTATGCCACCAGTAATCGCCGTCATCTTTTGCCACAGCTGATGAAAGACAACATCAATATTTATAATAGTCAAACCGATGAGGTCAATCCTTATGAAACCATTGATGAGACGGTATCGCTGTCTGATCGCTTTGGGTTATGGTTGTCCTTTCATCCAATGGATCAAAACACTTACTTACACATCGTGCGCCATTATTTATCACTTTCATCAAATCTCAGCCTAGATAATGCGAATGACGAAGAAAGTAATAATGAAGAAGAAGAAAATAAGACGCTAACTGATAATATTAGAGCAGCGGCATTACGTTGGGCATCGGAGCGCGGCGGACGTTCGGGACGCGTAGCATATCAGTTTAGCCGCTACTGGATAGGACAGACAAGATTAGCGGCTGAGGACAATCAATCTTAAATATTGACTAAAAATTATCTTTTATAAACGCGTGCAGAGCCTAAATACTGCACGCGGCTACCCTCTTCTTCACCTATCAAATCTACTGCCTCAATTGCGCCATTTACCATATATTGATCGAAATCTGCTGCTAACCATAGATTGCCTGCATAAGTACTTTGGGCATCCAAGCGGATATGCGCCATATTGGGTGTATTACTATTTGGATTATCGAAGCTTTGATAGCGAGCGCTAAAGTGGGTCAAGATTAAATTCTTAAGGCTGTTTTCTTGAGCGAACCTACCTACCAGCTGTGCGCTGCTATGCATCGGATCAAAGTCTGGATTTTTTGCCTGAATCTTATTTAACACCTCATGCGTATAAGTGGCCTCATGCACCAGTAAATCTGCATCAACTACCGCAGCGCTTAGGTATTCTGGCGTATCGTTATCGCCTGCAATCACTACCCGAGTACGTTGGCTTTCATTATTAATATAGTCTGCTGAATAAAGCTTACGTCCGTTTTCAGCTATAACATCCTCGCCCTGTTGCAGTCTGCCCCACAGTGCGCTTGCTGGAATACCTGCTGCTGTTAATTTATCAGTATTAAGCGTATGTCGGCTGATAGTTTGCGTAAGTCCAAAACCGTAAGAGGCGACACGATGTGATAAAGGATGAATATCTATAACCAACTGATGCTGATTGTCTAAGCTGATCGTTACCTGTCCTCTATTTTTACTATCTGGCTGAGACAGCAAATCTTCTATCGCCATAAAGTTAATAATAAATGGAAAGTACAGTTCAGTCGTTACAGTAATGGCCTCAAGCAATGTGACTATCGCTTTTGGCGCAATAAGCGTCAGCGCTGCAGTACGTCCTGACATTGCCACACTCGCCAGCAGCCCTGGCAGACCATAACAATGGTCGCCATGCACGTGGGTAATACAAATCGCAGTCAGTTGATGTAAAGACAACTTGGTATGCAATAACTGCTGCTGTGTACCTTCACCGCAATCAATCAAAACCCAAGGACGCGACTTTTTATTTTGCTGTTGATTTGCCGCCGTGCTATAAGGATTCAAGCACTCGATGGCAAGCGCTGTGACATTACGCTGCTTGGTTGGCACCCCTGCTGAGGTGCCCAAAAAGGTCAGCTTTAACATAGGCAAGCTCTTATATCTAAATCCTTATGCTCTATAACGACTGACATAGCAGGGTTCTTTGACCTTCAATCATTTGCCCGCCATTGGCCGTACATTCATTGACCATATTGGACTCATAAGATTTCCAGCCGCCATAAAAGCTGGCAACACATAAAATCACTACCAGCAATTTTTGTGACCAAGCTTTGATTGATACTTGCTGGCTATTCACATTAGTATCTGTAGTCTTTATTGCTTGTTTAGTAGCAATGCTAGTATCGGTATTAATATCGTCATCAAAATTGATATCGGTATTTTCGTCATTTGATTTATGCAAGTCTGTCATTTTTTATCCTAAAAAAGGTTTTGTTTATAAATAAACAAAACCTTTTATTTTAATATTAAATCAGTGATTTATTAACGATTAAATGTGCCGCGTTTAAAACTTTAAACGACCGCCTTTTTCTTCTGCACGCTTAAAGGCATCGCGCTCTTCACAGCGTTTAAGCCAATTTAAGATATTGGCATATTTACTACTATCTAAACCGGCACCAGCATTGGCACCGACAACCGCAAGATGCATTTGAATATCAGCAGCACTAAATTCAGCGCCTGCAAACCAATGATTGTCTTGTAGATGCTGCTCCAGCATAGCCAATATGGCATCTAGACTGTTGCTAATCATACTTTTTTCGACTTGATTGCGAATGCTTTTGCTCACAGGTTTGATAAGCATCGGCGACTGCTCAACCACCTTGGTAAATACCAAACGCATGACCAATGGCGGCATCACTGACGCTTCAGCGAAATGCAGCCAAAACGTGTACGCTTCCCACGCCGCTTCATTGTCATCCGCCGGCTTAAATTTTTTCTCAGTATCATAATGCTTAAGCAAATACTCAATAATAAATCCTGACTCAATGAGCACACGGTCATTTACTTCCAACATTGGCGCATGACCGAGCGGATGTATTTGTTTTAAACTGTCAGGTGCGCGGTAGGCTTTATTGCGCTCATAGCAAGTCAGTTGATAATCGACGCCAAGTTCTTCTAGTAACCATAAAATACGAAACGAGCGTGAGTTTGCTAAATGATGAAGGTGTAACATAAGCCGTCCTAATTATTAAAGCTATTAAAATCATTAAAGTTATCGGGTGAGTAAGTAATACCATTTATACTTGCTACCACGCATTGTATTAATAAACTTTATTAAGCGTGGCAGCACTGCTGTCGATAATAACGCAATTGACGCCCCTTTAACACAGAAACTATGTAGAGTAATAGCAAAGAATCATGCTTACCCAGTCAAAACCAATTTACTTAAGCAGCAAGTATTATTTAGTGTGCAACGCTTAAATTTTACGCTTTATTCTATCCATCTTTTTTTGATAACGACGCATCTTACGGAAACGGTGCGCTGTTAGCACCCCGTCTATGCGGCGGTTTATCAAGCGGCGACGCGGAGGAAAGCCGCCCACTTGTGGCTCGCGATAGCCATGCAAATGATTATCACGGCGGCGACGGAGATAACCCATTACACTATCGCCAATCATGATAAATAACGCCAAAGTAATCATGCCATACATAAATAACGACCCGCCTTCATCGAGGCTCTGGTTTAAAACCGTGATAGATAAGACAAACAATAGCATCGGCTCTACGTAACTTAGAGCGCCAAATAATGACACTGGCAGCTTACTACTGGCAACCATAGTCAGCGACATCGCCAATGCACTAAAAGCACCAAGTAGCGGCAATAAATACCAAAACTTTATGTTTTCTGCCGCCACGCTAAATCCACCACTGCTATATAGCATGATAAGCACTACTGGCGTCAGCAAAGTTAAATCTGATAGCAAACCAGTAATCGGCGGTACGGCAAGCTTACGCCGCAGCAGATAATAAGGCGGATAACCCAAACATACAAATAACGTCACCCACGATACCGTCCCATATTGGAAAATATCATAGCCAATTCCCAGTGCCGCAAATAACGCTGCTAACCACTGTAACGCACTCATATGCTCATGATAAAAAAAGCGCCCCAGTATTATCATCACTAGCGGCAATAAAAAATAACCCAAGGTGACATCAAGACCAAAACCATTGACCGGTCCCCACATGAACAGCCAAATCTGTCCACCCAATAT
Source organism: Psychrobacter immobilis (assembly GCF_904846285.1). GTDB lineage: Bacteria > Pseudomonadota > Gammaproteobacteria > Pseudomonadales > Moraxellaceae > Psychrobacter > Psychrobacter immobilis_D. The sequence goes on from NZ_CAJHAD010000003.1 coordinate 134,418, forward strand.
CGGTGTGGGCAATATGAATATCAGCCATTCTTTCGGGGTTTTTAAGGTTTTTAGATAATCAAAAACATGTTGCCACTGCTTAGTAAAGCCGACCAATATCAGCAAGCTCAATAACATCATCAGCACGCGCCATGACGCCACCTGTGTTCCCGTTAAAGGCAACATGAATAGCCCAAACAAGAACATCAGTGAAAATAAAAAGCTGGATGATACTGCTGCTAAGGTTCCTTGAAAAGTTTGATTGGTCGTAAGCATAACAACGGCCTTAAAAATAGCGCTTGGTGGGTATTATTTATAATTTATAACCATTTTATAAAGGTTAGAAGCTAAAACTTGGAGGTTAAAAGCTAAAAAGTAGACTTTTATAATAGACAGCACTCAAAAAAAAGCCTCCAACGATATCGTCAGAGGCTTTTTCTAGAGCAGCATTGCTAACTAACTAAAAAGCTAACAACTGAGATAGTTAATCGTTATCGTCTGTATTTTCATCTACTGCATCGTTCGATGTTTCGTCATCTAGCGTATAGTCATTAGCAATATCGATAACATCATTGATATCGGTCGTCGCGCTGTTACCAGTTTCGGCATCGATATCGATTTGCTCTTGACCCTCTACGGCAAACGTACCATCTTCTCTCATGGCATCGATCAACTCATCGTCGCCTTCTTCGTGCTCAACACGCGCCATAGCAACCAGCTTCTCATCTTTAGATAGACGAATCAGCGTCACACCTTGCGTATTACGACCAGAGCTAGCGACATGCTCAACTGGGGTACGCACTAATGTACCTTTGTCTGAGATTAAGATAATGTCGTCTGTAGAATCAACCTTGGTAGCACGAACCAGCGCACCATTACGCTCACTGGTTTTGATAGCAATAACACCGCCACCGCCACGATTTTGCGTATTGAATTCATCGATAAAGGTACGTTTACCAAAGCCATTCTCACAAGCAATCAGAATCTCGTGTACGTCATCTTCGATAACCACCAATGATTTAATAAACTCATCAGCCGCCAAACGCATACCACGAACGCCTTTTGCGGTACGACCCATCGCGCGCGCATCATTTTCATCAAAACGAATCGCTTTACCACTTGAGGCAAATAGCATCACTTCTTGGCTACCGTCGGTGATACGAGCGCTGACCAATTTATCGCCTTCTTCTAGACCAACGGCAATCAAACCGTTAGAGCGAATGTTAGCGAACTGCTTAAGCTCGACACGCTTGACCGTACCATTGGCAGTTGCGAAGAATACAAAAGGCGGCTCTGCTTGCGTGCTGTCGTCTAAATTATTATCTTCTGATAAGCTGTCATCGCCTTCTACTAAGGCATCTGTTAATGATGTATCACCTTTGCTAGATAACTCTTCCACTATTTTTGGAATGGGCAATATTGTAGTGACCGTTTCATCAGGATTTAGACCAATTAAATTCACTAATGGACGACCACGCGCGCCGCGACTGGCAATTGGCACTTCAAAACCACGTAAGCTAAACACACGACCCGTATCGGTGAAGCACAGTACCGTCGAGTGCGTAGACGTTACAACTAAATGATCAATCACATCGTCTTCTTTCATGGCAGTTGCAGACTTGCCTTTACCACCACGTTTTTGCGCGACATAATCGTCAATCGGCTGAGTTTTAGCATAGCCAGTACGCGAAACCGTCATCACAACCGTTTGCTCCGGAATCAAATCTTCACGGCTAAAGTCAGTACGTGAATCAACAATATCGGTACGGCGTTCATCACCGAAGTTATCACGAATCTCAATCATCTCATTAGAGATAATGGTCATTAATTTATCAAAATCACCAAGAATAGACTCTAAATTAGCGATTTCACGTAATAGATCCTGATATTCTTCCGTCAGCTTGTCTTGCTCAAGACCCGTTAGGCGATGCAATTGCATGTCTAAAATGGCATTGACCTGCTCAAGCGATAAGCGATAACGTTGCTCACCTTCAACTGAATCATCAATTAAGCCAAACGGTGCTTTTGGATCTTCGCCTTCGATATAGTCAGGTCGTACTGACTGGCTACCAGCAGCTTCTAGCATGGTGACGACACTACCTGAGCCCCATGTATTATCGAGTAAGTTTTCACGAGCCATAGCGCGACTAGCAGACGCTTTAATGGCCGTAATAATCTCGTCGATATTAGCCAACGCAACGGTCAAGCCTTCAAGTAAATGACCACGAACGCGCGCTTTATTAAGCTCATATATAGTACGGCGCGTAACGACTTCTTGACGATGGCGGACAAAGGCAGCAATCAGCTGACGTAAAGTTAGTAGCTTAGGCTGACCATTATCGAGCGCGACCATATTGATACTAAAGCTAGATTCAAGTGGCGTTTGTAGAAACAAATTATTAACAATAACTTCAGCCGTTTCACCACGACGCAAGTCAATAGCGATACGCATACCATCTTTATCAGACTCATCACGTATTTCACTAATACCTTCGATTTTCTTGTCACGTACCAGCTCAGCAATACGCTCAATCATCTTAGCTTTATTAGATTGATAAGGCACTTCAGTGAAGACAATACGCTCACGATCACGGTTGACGCCAGTGTCAGTCATTGGCTCAATATGATAGCGACCGCGAATATGTAAACGACCTTTACCAGTACGATAGGCATCTTGGATACCAGCGCGACCGTAGATGATACCGCCAGTAGGAAAGTCAGGACCTGAAATATGCGACATCAACTCTTCGGCAGATATTTGCGGATTTTCGGCATAAGCCAAACAGGCATTAATCACTTCAGTTAGGTTATGCGGCGCCATATTGGTCGCCATACCAACGGCAATACCCGTTGCACCGTTGATTAGTAGGTTTGGAACACGTGCTGGCATGACGCTAGGCATACGCTCAGAGCCATCATAGTTGTCTTCCCAATCGACCGTATCTTTATCTAAATCAGCGAGCATCTGATGCGTCAGCTTGGTCATACGCACTTCGGTATAACGCATCGCTGCCGGTGGATCATCATCAATCGAGCCAAAGTTACCTTGACCGTCAACCATCGGATAACGCAAGCTAAAATCCTGTGCCATCCGCACAATCGCATCATATACCGCACTATCGCCATGGGGATGGTACTTACCAATGACATCACCGACCACACGTGCCGACTTCTTATAAGGCTTGTTGTAGTCATTAGACAAGACGTGCATAGCGTACATCACACGGCGATGTACAGGCTTAAACCCATCGCGCACATCAGGCAGCGCACGCGATACAATGACGCTCATCGCATAATCCAAATAGGATTGTTTTAATTCTTCGACGATGCCAATAGGACTGACCGACTCGCTCATATACACTCCCTCACTGGTTCCATTCCCTAAAGTTTACGCGGTTGCTATCACTAATAATGCAGAGATTCATACAAAAATACAGCGACATAAACGCGTCGCTACTATCAATATATAAACCATAAAAAAGCACTGTTAAGCGTGCGAAACAAAGGAGAAATGGCGATAGTTTTAATAATAATTAAAAGAAGCTATTTTAGCACAAATTTGTTAATTTAGGGGGTTCTAGATGCCATTAAAATCAAGCAAAACAGCTCATTAGCGTTGATTTTTGGATATAGCAATAAGGATAAAAAAGACTTTAACAACAGAGCCTTGTCTTTGCCGTTTTTAAAGGCTGTTGTATAAAAAAACTGCATCCGATGGACACAGTTTTTTTCGCGAGTAAGATTAAAACTACTTATATGTTTAACGATAAAGCATTTTAAACAGGTTTGAATTCCTGATTAAAGAACTCGCGGGTTGCCTCAATACAGGCTGGACTGACCAAACCGCCATGATAATTGGTATAAAACGCCAATAATGAAGCGACACCGCCCTGTGGGGCTGCGTCATCCTTAATTTTCTTAACGCTATTACTAAAGTTGGTTTGTACGCTATCTTTAACAGCGACCGCATCCCATTTATTCATTGACGCCTGCCCAATCATGATAAAGTCCTGTTTGTCTGGGCGCTCTGCTTTGTTGTCTTTATCCACATCTAAAACCGTAATATTAAGTTTCTTAGCAGGATTCTGGGCTACTTCTGCTTGTAGCAGTTTTACCATCGAACCAGTATTGGTATCGAAATAAACGGTCGGATCTTGGTTGCCACCACAAATAAACGTCGGCATAGTAGGCACATATCCACGTAAGTCATTATCCTTTAATGCTTTACGCAGGTTATTTTGCGGATTGGCAGCCGGTAAATTATTACCATTGGCTAACGTTAAACCATCAGGATTTTTTTGCGTATCAGCCACGTAAGCCGCACGGAATTCTGTTTTAATCAAATAGTCGGTCTCATCGTAGCCACCCAAAATAGAAAACAGCTTACCTTGTGCTAAACCTGCCAGCCTTGGATCGCTAGGATTCTTTTGGAATAAAGCATTGTTAGGCAGTTTTCCTGCTTGGACCAACTCACCAAATGGCGTATTACTAGGCAACTGCGCGTCCGCATACTTATCTAAGAAAATATCTGATTTTTTGGTATAAATATTGCCGTATTTTGCCTGTAAGCCAATACCAAGCAAGGGTGCAAAGCGCGATGCACCAATATTGACATTACCCATAAATATTTCATCACCAAAAGCGGCCAAGGCATAAGGGCCCGATGATGGTGCAATCGCCGTCACTGCTTTCTTTTGCGCTTCTAGCAATCTAGCGGTTGCCATAGTGACATAACCACCTTGCGAGTAACCAGCGATAAACAGCTTACCTGAATCATCAATTTTGCTGTAATTGGCATCATTGGCGCGTTTTTTGCGTTCTATAATACTACGCGCGCTATCTAGCGCATCAACCATGTCGGTCGACTGCTGCTGGGCAACCAAATAAGGATGGTAGTCAAGTTTTGAGTCATCATAGCCTGCATAGTTAGGGGCGACGACGATATATCCTTGGGCAGCAAAGTTGGCGGCAATTAAGTTGGCTTCCCCCACCGCAGAATTTTCAATATTACCCACTTGTGCAAAGTCATAGCCTTTATCAGTCGTCGTGCCATGCGCGTACAATAATACTGGTCGATCACCTTTGCATTCAGCAGCGTCGCCAGTAGGTAGCATCAAAGCAGCCGTAGCATTGGTATCTTCATCGGCGGCACCTTTGGTATCATAGCTGACTTTTTCTATCGTAACGCCGCACTTAGCTGCAGGCGTTGCCGTACTTCCCACACCAAGACCACTATTGATATCATTTGCCGTAAAGGTTTTTACAAACTTAGCGCTGGCAGAGGACGAAGGCGATTCAACGAAACGCTCATTGTCATCATCGTTACAACCAACAAGCAATAAACTACTGGCAATCGCTAGCGATAAGAGGCCGCGCGTCATGATGGGTTTGTTTATAATAGATGAATTGGGTAAGACCATGATTGCTATCCTTAGCAGTGATAATGCAAAAAATTGCCTAGAATCCTTGGCAATTGGTAGGTGCAGCTTAGTTAAGATATTTTAATAGACATTCTTTTAACGATAGCCTTAATAAAAACAGCCTTAATACAGAATTTTTAAGTAAGATTATTTAATAAAAATTATTGCTTCAACGTTACTATTTATACGCTAAAACCCTATTAAAATCCAATAAAAAGTTATGAAAAACCCTTTCGAATACTTTAGATAAAGCAGAGTCCGTTATGAATCAGGAAATCAGCCAAGCAAGCAGTCCATCCATTAGTCAAGCAACTAGCCAGCCAAGCAATCAAACCATCACACCGTTAGTCGAACAATCTGATACGCGTACAGATCGCAGCTTTGATGCGATTGCTGACCACTTTGAAAAAAAGGTTTACGGCGGTTTAAAGGGTGACATTCGTCTGGCAGTATTGCGCCGTGATATTTTTGCATATTGTGCAAGGATGAGCCAGACGCTTGGGCGACCGTTACGTATCCTAGATGTGGGCGCAGGTCTGGCGCAAATTGCAATTGAGCTTGCCATTCAAGGGCATACGCTGGTTATCAATGATATCTCAGCTAATATGTTAAAGAAAGCGCAAGCAAACGCCGCACAAAACGGTGAAAATACTCAAAACCATCAAAACGATGAAAAATTGGCTATTACTTGGCATGTATGCCCGTATCAAGAGCTTGAAGAGAAGCTAGCGGGTAACACAGAGAAGTTTGATTTGATTATGTGTCATGCGCTGCTTGAATGGTTGGCAGAGCCTGTAGCAGTGATGGATTTTTTCGACCAACAATTAAGCGCTAATGGCGCGCTCTCGCTGTGCTTTTATAATCCGGCGAGTTTTGATTATCGCAACCTTATTATGGGTAACTTTAATTTATTGGATAACACCGAGTATAAAGCGGACAATAAAAAAAGCCTGACGCCCAATCATCCGGTTGCTAAAGAAGAAGTGGAATCTTGGCTAGAGGCACATGAGTATCAGACGATACTTGCCAGTGGATTACGCGTATTTCATGATTATTCACCGCTCAAACGTGGCGGTCATAACGACCCTGATGCGGTGATACGTATGGAGCTGCGCTACTCACAACTCGAGCCATATAAATGGCTGGGGCGCTATTTGCATATATTGGCAACGCGTCACGCTTAACGTCTTCGTTAAGATTAAAGCGCAGTGCCAAGTTTAAATTTAATAACTATCTGACGTCTTCAATGCGCTCTGATCTATCATACTCCGACCACGTGGTGGCATTGATGTCTTTTTCATCAAACACCACCACATGCTCTAGGATAGGTAAGATACCAATTTGCGAGCCAATCTCATGGTTATGATGACTGGCAACGAGAGATAATACGGTTTGACCATCGGCAAGCTGCAAGCGATAAAGATAGTTTGCGCCGCGAAATACGCGTCCGACTACTAAAGCGGTCTGCGTACTCTCATCGTCATGAATGATATCGTCAGGACGTACTAATACCTTAATCGGTGTACCATTGGGATAGTCGTACTCGCAATACTGCGGCTGCCCTGACTCATCATAGACTTCCATGCGTCGATAAATATCGCCAAGCGCAGTTTCGACATGACCTTCTTTGATGATACCGTCTATCATTGCCCCTTCGCCGACAAACTCAGCGACAAACGGACTAACCGGCTCATGATATAGCTCACTTGGCGTCGCCCATTGAACCAATTTACCTCTATCCATCACCCCGACTTTATCCGCTAAAGCAAAGGCTTCGTTTTGATCATGAGTGACCAAAATAGCGGTGGTATTGGTACGTTTAAGGATATCACGGACGTTCATCGCCAGTGATTCACGTAGCACCACATCCAAGTTAGAAAACGGCTCATCAAGTAGCAAAAGTTTGGGTTTTGGTGCCAACGCGCGTGCCAACGCTACCCGCTGCTGCTGTCCACCCGATAGTTCGCTAGGACGCTTATCCGCGTGTTCAGATAATTCGACAAGCTCTAGCATCTCTTTAACTCGAGCTTTTTTGTCAGCAGCCGACCATTTATTAAGACCAAAAGCGATATTTTTTGCCACGCTTAAATGTCCAAATAACGCATAATCCTGAAACACCATGCCCATACCGCGTTTGGCTGGCGCGACCGCAAATTTGGTGCGCGTTGTCTGCTCGGTTAGACGCTGATTGTTTAAGAGAATTTTACCGGCACGGCTTTGCTCTAAACCTGCAATCGCTCTTAAGGCGGTGGTTTTTCCGCAACCGCTATAACCCAAAAAGCAACCGATTTCACCTTGTTGCAAATCTAGCGATAAGCCATTAACAATAATCGTATCGTCATATCCAACGATTAAATCTTGAACGCTAAAATAAGCATCGTCAGCGCTAGTGTTGTTACTAAATGCATTAATAGCATGGTTATCTAGCAAGCTGCTTTGTTCTGCTGTTTCTTGATGTAAGGTAGTCTGATTTGTAACGCTTTGATTTAAAGTGCTTTGATGTAAAGCATCTTGTTTTGATGCGCTTTGAGGCAAGCTTTTATCCGCTTGCAGCTGTGCTACCTGAGCTTTGGTTAATAACGTGACGGGTGGTTTTTTTACATGTTCAGGTCGTGGCTTGCCGCCAACCCTGACAGATTTAGGCGCTGCTGGATTGGTTGAATCGTTCATCAAGTCAGTATACATAGACAGTACCAGTAAGCTATTAGTGAATAAAACCCATCATTAGCGCGGTTTTAAATATGGCTCTTTTGTTAATGTTGTTCTTTAATGAGAGACGCGCTTAACCTTGCTTATCGCTTTGACGCAGCAATATCCAAACAGGAATAAGACCGACCAACACAATCAACAGACTTGGCAATGCGGCGCGTCCCCACATGCCTTCACTGGTCATCTCAAACACCCGTACCGCCAACGTATCCCAGCCTTGCCGCCGCGTCATTAAAGTAATCGGCATCTCTTTCATGACTTCGACAAAGCCCATTAATAACCCAGTCAATACCCCTGGGCTCAATACAGGCAACATCACTTGCCGCCAGCGCTGATATGGGCTATCACTGAGTAATTTAGCAGCCGCTTCTTGATTGACCGTTAAGCGCTGTAGCTGACGATCGACCGGCTGGAAGCTCACGGTCATAAAGCGCGTCGATAAGGCTAGCAGCATCACAATAACACTACCAGATAAAAATTGCGTTGAGGTAATACCAAAAGCTATCAGCTGATTATCAAGCCACGCAATCGGAATAAATATCCCAACTGCCAATACCGTACCCGGCACCACATAACCCAAATTGGCTAAGGTACTCATCAGCTTAGTCGATTTATCCGGATATTGACGCTTAACCCACGCAATAATAATCGCCAAAAAAGCGATAAATATGGTGGTCATGCTCGCAATCATAAGACTATTAGTGACAAAATCAATATAACGCGCATCAAAATCTTGCTGGAAATTTAAGGCAGTCCAATAGAGCAGCTGCAAAAAAGGAATCAAAAACGCCACTAAAAATACCAATGTACAAAGTAACGCCATGCCCCACCTAGCAGGCTGACTGGCTTCGAAACGTTGGCTGCTACCTTGAGCTACTGTACTACCGCGCTTTGCTTGCCAATACTGCTCAAACAAGACAACGATAAAGACCACGCCGATTAATAGCGCGGCCAACTGCGCGGCGGTGGTTAAACTAAAGAAGCCAAACCAGGCTTTATAAATTGCCGTCGTAAAAGTATCGACGTTAAATACCGACACTGCGCCAAAATCTGCCAGCGTTTCCATACTGGCGAGCAACAAGCCGCCAATGATCCACGGTAGCGCTTGTGGTAATGCCAGCCGAAAAAACACCTTGCGACGACTTAAGCCAAGCATCTGCCCTGCTTCAATTGCTCGCCTACCTTGTGATAAAAACGCTTGGCGTGCCAACAAATAGACATAGGGATAAAATGCCAATGACAAGACCAAACCTGCACCCCAAACATTGCGTACCGAGGGAATAGCGGTGGTAAAACCAAACTCCCTTAAAGCCGTTTGCAGCGGTCCACTAAAGTCAACAATACCGACGGTAACAAATGCTAAGACATAAGCTGGCATCGCTAATGGCAACATCAGCGCCCACGCAAAAAACCGCTGTCCAGGGAAGCGGTACATACTTGTCACCCACGCAAGTGCCGTCCCGATAACACCAGAAATCAGCGTCACCATCATCAATAAAATGACGGTATTTTCTAACACTTGCGGCAACACATATTGGCGCATATGCGTCCAAATATCAGCGACCGGCTGCGTCCATGATAATAGTACGATTAAAATCGGTACGAGCATAAACAACGAAATCAGCCCTAAGACTGATTTCGAGATAATACGTTTGCGGACGACATGGTCTTGACTGATAGACGGGCTATTGTTGTCGTTATTAGCTTCATTGACAGTATTGTCTTGCTTAGCAGACGCTTCTGGCATTGTTATCATAAGTTGTTACCGTGTCGTACGCATAATGACGCTATTAGATGCTAGATAACTAAATATCTAATAGCTAAAAACCAACCGCTCAGCTACTTGCAGCCTGTTATTTATAACCCGCTTTATCCATCATTTGAATGGCTTGGGTTTGTAGCTCACCAAACTTCTGTACGCTGATACTGTCTTGTTTAAACGGGCCCCAAGATCTGAGTAGCTCTGACTCATCGATACCTACTTTTACAGGATACTCTTTATCAGAACTGGCATACAGACCTTGCGCTTCATCAGAAGATAACCACTCCATCAATTTAAGCGCGCCATCTGGATTGTCTGAGTTAGCGATAACCCCAGCGCCAGAGATGTTTACATGAGTACCAGTGCTGTCTTGGTTTGCCCAAAATATCTTCACTGGGAAGTTTGGTTTTTCATCAAGCAGGCGACCATAATAATAGCTGTTAGCGATACCCACTTCACACTGACCAGCGGCAATCGCCTCTAACATGCTGGTATCATCACTAAAGACGTCTGTTGCTAAGTTAGCTACCCAACCACGAATGATTTGTTCTGTCTTTTCTTCGCCCAGATTTTCCATCATGCTTGCAACCAATGACTGGTTATAAACGGCTTTTGATGAACGCAGACAAAGCTTGCCTTTCCATTTTGGATCGGCTAAATCAGCATAGGTTGATAGCTGAGCTGCATCAACTTTACTTGGATCATAAAAGATAGTACGGGCACGTAATGACAGACCTGTCCACTGACCTTTTGGATCACGGTATTTAGCAGGAACGTTAGTTTCTAAGATAGTAGAAGACACAGGTTGTAGTAAGCCTTGTTCTGCTGCTTGCCATAAGTTACCCGCGTCAACGGTTAACAGCATATCAGCGGGGGTGTTTTTACCTTCCGCTTGCAGACGCGCCATCAATGGACCAGTTTTATCGGTGACCAGCTCAATTTTAACGCCTGTTTTTTCGGTATATTTATCTAATAACGGCTTAATCAACTGCTCATTACGTGATGAGTAAATAGTAACGGTTTGCCCACCTTCCGCCGTTGCACCATCATTTGCAGCCACTTCTTGCGCAGTGTCAGATTGCTCAGCCCCAGTCGTTGTAGCTTCAGCATCCACACTTTCTTCTGGCGTCGATGAATTACTACAGCCCGCAAGACCCAACATCATGCCAAATACAGCAACGGGTAAAGTAAGCTTAGTAGAAGATAGATTTGCACTGATAGCAGATAATGACATGGCATTCCCCATAATGGTGCTACGGATAAGTGAGATAAAAGGACATTAAAATCATTAACAAATGATTCAATAGCGGGATTAATAAGACATTAATGTCTGAGACACAATATACTAATCGAAATGAGATTAATTATCAATACATTTATCTTGCCCTGCTATACCAGTAATATGTCCTTAATTTTTAAAATGATATGAGTGTCGTATTCATCTGTCTGAGCTTAATTCTGACCTTCTAGCAGCCACTGTCCCAAAATGACATTAACCGCTGCTTCCGTACGCAATATACGCGGACCTATATTGACTGCTGCGCAACCTTGAGTGGCAAGTAAGTCAATCTCATAATCAATCCAGCCGCCTTCTGCACCGATAAAGACCATGCTAGGCAGCAATGAACCAACTGACCTATGAGGTGGTTCAGTGTTTTCTAGCTGTTGCACATATTGCGAAAACGACAGCGCACTATAAGGATGAGCGACAATGGCACGATTGGTTATTAAACTTGTAAGCTCGTCTTCAACAAAGGGCTTAAAGCGTTTTTGCAGACTAATCCGTGGCGCAATCGTATCGACGCCTTGTTGCAGCCCTTCTAGTACAAACTCATCAAGGCGACCCAACATCGGGCTTTGCCAATAGCTTTTTTGCGTACGGTAGCTATTGATAAGAATGATGTCGTTGACACCAAGTGCGGTCATATCCATGATCAGACGGCGCAAAACCTTTGGTCGTGGCAATGCCAGTACCACCGTAAGATTGAGCTTTGATGGCGGATTAATGGTCAGCTGTATATCACCCAACTGAATACGGTCGGGCGCGATATCTTCAATGATAGCGCTACCAAGCTTGCCGTCCAATTGCCCAATTTTTAAACAATCACCCACCTTCGCGCTTAACACTTTATTAACATGAGCAATTTGCGCCAAGTCATAAATGTGCGCAGTGTCATGTTGAAAGCTGGTCTCTGGTAGTAATATACAATTCATAGCGTCACTTATATCAGCTTTTGATTTAGGTCTTGATTCAGTTCTAGATTGAAAGATGGTTTTGCGTATTGCTGAATCACATCTTCAATCATTGATAACTGACGATTCAATACCGCTTGCTGCTGCTGTGTCATTTCTGTACCCGCTTGCCCTGCCTGTTTTGCCAATGCCAAATGGCTAAGCCAAAACTGTAGCTGCTGATAAAGAAGACTATCGTCATCGCTAGATGGCAGATTACTGTCAATTTTTTGCTGCTGAGATAGCTGCCCATCCGTACCAATAGCGCTATAAAATGCATTATGTGGTTGATATAACGCCCCGACGCTAGCGAGCTTATCAACCACGCTTTGGCAAGACTGAGTATAAGCACCCATCAATACCGGCGTTGCTACACTTGCTGGCTCAACCGGATTATGCCCCCCAACATCCACTAATGAGCCGCCTACCAATGCCACATCTGCAAGCGCATACCAGCGCATTAATTCACCCATACTATCAGCCAAATAAACGTGGGTATTTGGCTGAATCGTATGCTCGTCTATAGTATCCGGATTAATAGGGTCGCAATCAATAGTATCGGGGTTAACAGCCAGTACGTCACTACGTCGCGCCATTGCCAATCCTGACTTTTCAGTCAGTTCTGCTACCTCATCGAAGCGTTCTGGATGTCTTGGCACGATAATCAGCAAGGTATTAGCTAATAAAGGATTAGATAGGATTTGCTGCTGCCATGATAATACTCTATCTTCTTCGCCGCTATGCGTGCTTGCTGCTACCCAAATCGGGCGACCTGATACGCCTAAATCTTCGACATCATTAGCTATTTCAAATTCTTGGGCACCGTTATTATCATTGAGCTTAGGCGTATTAATCACCCATTTTAGCGAGCCTGCCACGCGTATTTGCGCACTATGAGCTCCCAATTGCCGAAAGCGTTTTGCCGATTCATTATCCTGCGCAATAATCAAACTCAGGTTTTTCATCATACTGGCACTGACCGCACCAATTTTTTGATAACTTTTAAAAGAAGCAGCCGATAGCCGACCATTAATCAAAATACTTGGGATATGATGCTCGGATAATTTGGTTAAGATATTTGCCCAAAGCTCGGTTTCTACAAACATTGCGGCAACGGGTTGCACATGCGCCAAAAACGTCTCAATCACCGCAGGACTGTCGACTGGAACGTAGCTATGACTCAAACGACCTTGGGCAATATCATCGGCAAAGCGACTGGCACCGCGCGCATATCCTGTCTGCGTGGTATTGGTCAACCATATCTGATAGCCTTTTTCCAATAGCGCATCAAGCAAAGGCGCGACGGTATTGGTCTCGCCTAAAGACACCGCATGGCACCAGATGACTTTTTTGCCATTGCCATTTTGATTATTGACATTGTCTTCAGTTTTCGCAGCAGATTGAGAATCTACCGTCCTACCCTGAATATTTGCATTAGGCACGGGCGGCGCAGGATAGCGCTTACCAAAACGCTGCTCCACTTCTTGCTGATAATTGTCGCGCTTATGCGAGCGGTGCCATACTTGCAGACGATATAGCGGTTTTAGCAAACCAATCGTCACCTGATAATAAACAGGGGGTTTATAAACAGCTCGGCTTTGTATGGGCTGAGTCGACTTATCAAAAGAAGGTAAGGAATTATCAGAAGATGGCATGAAGAAGCCCAGATTAGTAATGGATTGGACGATAAGAAGTGGCGATAAAAAGCGCGCCAATTCTACCTGAATTTAATGCTAAACAATAGTTTTTAAGCACCCGTTATTAGAAACAAGAATTTAAAAGTCAGATTTTAAAAATCCGAATTTGAAATAATCGCTTAGACAATAATAAAGATTAATATAGCGACGACAATAATCACCGCAAATAATAGCTGATAACGTTTAAGGCTATGCTGCTCTTGTTTTTGTGTACTGATTAACGTTTGCGCTTGCTGCCACTGACTGACCAAGCTTGCCGCTTCTTCATGACCGTTTTGCGCCGCCTGCTCAAGCCAATATTTTCCATTGGTCATATCTTGCGGCACGCCAAAGCCTTGATAGTAGAGCTTACTTAATAATCGCTGGGCACGGCTGTCGTTTTTGCTAGCCGCTTGCTTCACCCATTCAACGCCTGCTTCCATACCAGCCACTTTATCCGTATTTACCCCTTCGCCAAGTAGTTCGTACATCGCCAAACGTAGCATCGCAGCGCTATGACCCGCATGAGCAGCGTCTTGCAATTTTGCTAGGGCTTGCTGCTTTGCTGCCCGGTGCGGCTGTGAAAAAATGACTTGCGCGCGAGGTTTCTCTTGTTTAGCGATATGCTGCTCAAATTGATCTAAAACTTTACAAGCTTGCTCATATTCTGTTTTGCCAGCGGTTTGCGGCACCTCTATTTCATCAAGCTCTGTGAGCAACTGGTTAAAAATTTCTGGGGTTGGCGCTTGTTTTATCAGTGGTTTTACTGCTACTTCTTTTAATGTTGCTTGTAAAGATTCTACTGGCGCAGTTTCTGTTAAAGGGACTTCTAATGGAACAGTTAATGAAGCCGTTGATGAATTAGCTTTTGCTAATATGTTGTCTGTTTTAATAGGTTCATGTGTTGCTTGAAGCTCGTTATCAGAATCATTATTAACAATATCTGTCTGAATGTCTTGCCTACTATGCTGAGGCGCTACTGCTTCAGTCACGTTTTTATCGGCAGATTGCGCGTTATCTACGGGTAGTGTATGGCTATTAGCAATGGCGTTTGGCCGTCTTGCGCTAACTGCTTGGTATAGCCCGCTTGCTACCTGACCACCTTGCACCGCTTGAAACGGTCGATCAATATGACCAAACAGCCGCAGACCTATCGGCTCTAAGGCAAAAAATAGCGAGGCAGTCGTATTAGGCTTATCAGTAGCCTCAATATCATCGCGATAGACCACGGCCATATGCTGATAAAAGTCATTGGTCAGCAGCGGCAAAGCAGAATAGCGCTTACGTAGCTCAAAGTCACCAAACCAATGCGGTGTATTCTGCCACTGCTGTGCCAATACTCGTCCTGCATAAAATGCTAAAAACACCATAAAATTACGATAACGCTCATCTATTAATAGCGCCGCCTCATTCCACGTGCCCGACTTTATCATGTCACGGCGTATCTGTGACAACAAGGTATCTATACGCTGTAAACTTACCAGCGACTCATCGAGTTTACATTGATGCAATTCAGCTTCATAAGCCATGCCGCCGGCGACAGGACGGCCAGCTAAGAAATCTTGCCAATAGCCTGCTGCGATATAATCAAGGGGCGTTAAGGGCGATGCAGACATAAGGCAAGCCTATCCTTTAAAAATTGAGCGTTTTAAAAACCAACATTTCAAATAATAATGTTTCAAAAAATAATAAAAGTGATTACATAAATGAGATGATACTAAAAATAAGTAGTTTACCTTAACTGAAAATCGAAAGCGCTACAATAAAGGACTAAATAAGCGCACCACATTATCAAATAAGCGTTCTGCCCCGTGGCGCTCTTTCCATTCTTCTAAGCTTAAAAAACGACAGCTTTGCAAGTAAACCTCTTGGCAATCATCGACCTGAGCGACCATCTCTGGCGTATAAATCGCTAAGCTGACCTCCATATTCAAATAAAAACTGCGCATATCAATATTTACCGTGCCAAACAGACAGTAATCATCGTCAATGACCACCGTCTTAGCGTGTAGCAGCCCACCTTTGAATAAAGCAATGGTCACTCCTGCCTCAAGCAGCTCTTGATAATACGCTTGCGAGGCGTGCTGCACCAAAAACGAATCTACCTTTTCGGGCACAATGATTGTGACCTCAACCCCGCGTTTGGCCGCCGTAGTCAACGCCCCTGATAAAGCTTCATCGGGAACAAAATACGGCGTGGTAATGCGAATGCGTTTATTGGCGCGATGTATCACCGTCACCAACGTATTATAAATAACATGCGCCGTCACTTGCGGTGCTGAAGGTATCAGCTGTGCCAGCACATCCTCGACGACTGGCATACGCGGTATCACAATCGATGTCGAGCCAATCTCGGGTGATTCATCAGTGTCGCTAAGCTCATCTAACACTTTGACGCGGCTATTGATATCATTGATGGTCGGATGCATGACATAGAGTTTACGGGTATAGGTATTCACGCGGTGATTGAGTGCATCTAGATTGTCTTTATTTTCCGCCCCAATATCGGTCACCACCACTTTCGCCATCGCCGTGGCAATATTCATCGGCTCTTGGCTGGTGCTGCGTATTGCCACATCAATCCATTGACCGACATTTTTGTTTTGTTTAAAAAACTTTGGGTCAACCAAGTTAAAGCTACCGATATAACCGATATGTTCGTCAATGGCGATAATTTTACGGTGATTACGCAAATCTGAGCGCTTAAATAGGGTCTTAAATAAACCCACCGGCAGCGACTGATGCACAAAAACCCCAGCTTCTTCTAACATACGGTGCTGTTTGCTATTAAAAAAGCTAAAACTTCCCACACTATCTGCCAAAATATGACACTCTACACCGCGCTGCACCGCTGCCATCAACGCGTCCATGACCTCGAGTATCTGACCTTTTGGATAAACAATATAAAACTCCATCAGGATAATGCGCTGGGCGGTATTAATATCTTCTATTAACCGACCAAAGATAGCACTCGGTGTGGTCAACAATTGCATTTGATGGTCGGCAAATACCCCAAACCCTGTCCAGCGGGTACCTATTTTACTGACCCCGCGATAATTATCAGGCAGCAGCTCTTGTCCTTCATCAAAAACCATTTGCTCACGCTTAGCCATATCATTCATCAGTAGCCGCGCCTGATTCATGCGCGCACGATAACGCCGCCCGATCATCGGCTCACCCAATAAGATGTAAGCGATAAAGCCAACCACAGGTAAAGTATAGAGCACGGCAACCCAGGCAATCGACACCCCGATATTACGCTGCACCGAGACGATACGCAGGGTCATGACTATCATAAGAATCACGTGCAATACCAAACCCAATCCAGCAAAGTCTCCTAACGACCATGTCGTAAAGTAGTCTTCAATAGAAAGGGCGTCTATCTTAAAATTATCTATGCTCGCCTCCATGAACCTATATCACTCAAACTATTTACCTATTTATTAGCCAGCTGTCTTACTAAGTAGACGCTTTGTTAGTTAGCTACATGCAAAAAGCATTATCAGTATAGTAGCTTTTAGCTAGCACGCAATAGCCAACTATGTAGCGGCTACATCGTCTAATAATTACCCTGCTTCCTACTTAATTTGACTGTAGATGAAGACTATTAACCAGTATTTGTAAAATACATGAAATAATATTTGACAGCCATGTGTAAATGTATATAATACACACCCACAGAGCGAGGCTTTAGTTAGTTCTCTTCTGTTGAAAGTTATTCAAAGGGTGACAACTTTGAATGTTAAAACTTTCAGGAATTCTTTTTTAAGAGACTTCCATCAAGAACCTAAGAACGGTTCTCAGGGTGATTAGCTCAGTTGGTAGAGCGTCTGCCTTACACGCAGAATGTCGGCGGTTCGAATCCGTCATCACCCACCACTATCTAGTATAGTTTTACTCTTAAGTAGTAAGCTAAGTGGCTAAATAAACTAAAACGACCTCAGCAGCGGTAGTTCAGTTGGTTAGAATACCGGCCTGTCACGCCGGGGGTCGCGGGTTCGAGTCCCGTCCGCTGCGCCATATTTAAAACTTAGTTTTAATTATATTATTAAGTACAAAGTTTCAACCTCAAGTATTTGTTTACTTGAGGTTTTTTTGTGCTTGTTTATTTTTATCAGCTATTAACTGCTACTTATCACTTTATCTAAAAACGACTTGGTGCTATTCCAGGCCATTTGCTACTTTCTTGCTTAGGTATTTTTTTAGCTTATAAATCGCTACTCATCAAAATCCCGTACGGAACAACGTACCGACCACAACGAATGCCACTGAAAATAGCGTCACCAAAATAATATTAATGGCAAACCCATTCAAGTTGTTGGTAGATAAGCGTGGTATTACCCAAAAACGTGCATGCATAGCGACCATAGCCGTCAGCAATAATAATATCAGCTTCATACCAATCAATACGCTAATGTCATTATCAAAGGCAAACCACATACCTACATTGGGTAATATTCTATGTGCCATCCATAGACCAGTAATGATTTGAATGGCCAATGCTGGCATACCGATTTTTTCAAACTGTCCCTCAAATTGTAACAATGCGTCTAAATTACGTGAAGATAGCACTTTTGGCAGCACCACTAGTGCTAGTATTAAATGACCACCTGTCCAAATTGCTGCGCCAAGTAGGTGCAGGATTAGTAGATAGTTGAACATAAAACATCACTCCAAATAATTAATCAATCATGACATTTTGAAATATTAAGGTATTTAATTATGAAACGCACCAATCAGTTGCAACCAATGTCACGCCAGCATCATCTTGGGCTTAATCTGTCTCGCCATGCGAAAGTAAGCTTGGATGAACCCGAAGATATTACCAAACATTGGCACAATCTCACCTCCTATATTAACGACATGCAGTATCACTTCGAAATTGAAGACAACTTAATCACTAATGCCTTAGAGCCCTACCGCGCTACTCAACCGGATGTAGCGTCAGTACTCGAAACCCTTGATGGACAGCATAAGCAATTACATCAACTGATGAATACGGTCGAACAATCACAAAAATCTGGCACTAAAGATGTCACAGTGGCACAAGTTCATGAGCTTGGCAGCCTATTATACGACCATATTCGATTTGAAGAGCGAGAGTTATACCCTACGGTAGAAAAATATCTGACGGAAGCAGAATTAGATTCTGTTTATGAAGCTAGCCCTGATAGTATTAAGCGCCCTGATGAGAGTCGCTAGAGTGAATATTATCTAATTACTGTATATATAAAATTACCCCATAAGCTATATTAACTTATGGGGTACAATAAAAATATTTGTTCGATTTCAAATAATCATTCCAAGAACCATCGTTGAAAATAGCGATTATCTAAAAAGAACGACTTGAATCTGTCTCACCATCCTGCCAATGAAGACGCACTACGCTGAGTGATAAAACCATCTGGCGCTTGGCCATTATCTGTTTGCCAGCGCTGGAATGCCAATCGAGTATTGGTACCGACGATACCATCAGCACCTTTGGTATCATAACCTGAGCTGGTCAAACGCTGCTGCAAATTACGGACCTGTGCCGTTGATAATGGACGCTCATAGCGCGGCCATGATTTTTGTAATCCACTTTGACCGGCGAGCGCTTTACCCAATAAGCTCACACCAAGGGCATAGTTTGATGAATTGTTATAAACCTTGATGACATCAAAGTTTGGGCTAAGTAGCAATACTGGACCATCTTTACCCGCTGGCAGCCATAACTCCATTTGAGTATTACCGTCTAAGGACACATCAGCGATGGTATCGACACCCATAGATGCCCATCTAGCCGCAGGTTGCTTGGTACCCACCAATGAATAGTCAAATGATGATGGAACAATCGCTTCATAAAACGGCGCAAGACCACGCACCCAACCTGAATTACTTAGGTAGTTAGCAGTAGACGCCAAAGCATCACCCGTCGACCATGGGTTGCGGTGACCATTACCATCGCCATCAACGCCATGCTTAAGCCACGTATCAGGGATAAACTGCGTCTGACCCATACCACCTGCCCAAGAGCCATCGAGCTGTGACCAAGAAGCATCACCGCGCTGTAATAACGTTGCTAATGATAATAATTGGGTTTCAGCAAACTCTTGACGACGACCGTCATAAGCGAGGCTGGCAAGCGAGCTTGGTATACTACTATTGCCCGTTACCACACCGTATGAGGACTCCATACCCCAGATCGCGGCAACGATTTCTGCATTGACGCCATACTGCGATTGTAATTGCGATAAAAACGCCCGCTGCTCGGCAAATTTACGCTTACCTGTACTAACGCGGCCATCTGATACGGCAGAATCCACATATTCCCAAGGCATCTTAGAAAATTCTGGCTGTCCTGAATCAAGCGAAATAACTTGTTGGTTTAAATATGCCGTATCAAGTAAACGACGCACCGTCGAGGCATCGTGACCCGATGCAATGGCGCGCATGGAAAAATCAGATTTCCAATCAGAAAAACTGTTATAGCTTGGCTTGGGAACAGGTATGGGTTTAACGACTGGTACTGGCTTCACCTGGATGGTTTGGGTCTGAGTAATTTGTACATTGCCTTGGCGTACAGGTGTACTAGGCTTTTGCATCGCCTGTTGGCTGGTACAGCCAACCATGACTAAGGCGGGAAACAAAGCCATATATTGTTTTTTTAATAACATAAGATATCTCAAGTATGAATAAGCAAAGTAGCTTGATAGGCGCAGCTTTAATAATAATCAACATAGCTAAATTATTATAAAAGCTGCCACAGAGTTAACGTCCTTTTTAACGCCTTTATTAATTTCTTTTTACTGTCTTTTTTTAATGAGCTTTTTTTAACGACCCAGTACCGCACGCGGGTCGATAGGATTGCCATTTAAGCGTACTTGGAACTCCAAGCCGACTTGATTGGTCTGACCGCTATTACCCATATTTGCAATACGCTGACCGCGCTGCACCGCGTCACCTTCTTTGACCAACAAGGCGCTGTTATGCGCATAGGCAGTAATATAGTTATCACTATGACGAATCATAATCAGGTTGCCATACTCTGGCAGGCCATTACCTGAATAAAGCACGGTTCCTGATTGACTAGCAAGCACCGGATCGCCCATGGTGCCAGCAAACAACATGCCCATGTTACCGGCAGCGGCATCAAAGTTGCGGATCACTTGGTTGCGACTCGGATATTCATAACCTGAGGTGGCATTAGCCGTCACTTCATAAACAGGATTTTGAGAATAATTAGGCGTATTGCTCACAGGCGGCGTATAGGTCGGCTGCGCTTGCGTTGGTGTAGAGGCGTTATAACTGTTGTTATTGGCGGCGCGTACTGGCTCGCCTTGCCATAATTTGAGCCATTGACCGCTATAAATCGTATATTTACTATCTAAGCCATTTAGTGCGCCGATTTGGCGATAGTTCAAACGATAGCGCGCCGCGATTTGGCTGACCGTATCACCGCGCTGTACACGATGATAATTGGGAACACCTTGTCCGTTAGTAATAATTTTAGGTCCAGCTTGGCTACCTGCTTGATAAGTAGGCTTGGTGGCACAGCCGACCATCGTCAATGTGGCTACTGTCAACGTACCCATCAAGGCCACTGTTGCCAAGCGCGATCCAACAATAAGCTTCTTCATACAAGATTTCCTATTCTTTATGTTGCTCACAAACTCCTTGTGTTACTCACAAGCATTTTGCTAACGGTTATAACATTTAATGTCTTAGATACCATGATTAATCATTGGATAATAAAGGGTTTATTAGCGATTTTAAGCACTGACAAACATCACTATGGATGAACCAATCAATTTACAGCACCAACGCCGAGAGCATATCAAGGGTTTCGGTTGGCGTATGATGCAGACGCACAGGCGATAGACTAATATACCCTGCTGCCACCGCTTGGTCATCCATCATTTCTATTGCCGATAATTGAGTGTTTTCATTTTCCGTTGATAGCTCACTTGATAGCCCACTTGATAATGTACGTTGACGTTTGCGTAGCGATAACCAATAAGCATCGCGGCCACGTGGGTCGACCACATGATGCACAGGACGTGCAATCTGACTATGACTTAACGCTGTTATTTTTCGACCTTTAATCACAGCGTTGCTATCAACATCAGGAATATTAACGTTTAATACATGATAGGGCAAATTTTTGCAAGCATCTAATATCGGAGTTTCCGTCAATAATTTGACAATTTCATTTGCCGCCATTTGATAATGACTGGCTTGTGCTTGACCTGTGCCTTTTGTTCCACCGCCCACTAAAGAGGTAGCAATTGCTGGTAAGCCAAAAAGCTGCGCAGTTAGTGCCGCGCCAAATGTGCCAGAAAATAAAATGTCCTGACCGAGATTGGCGCCTGAATTAATACCGGTAATCACACAGTCAAAATCGGTATGACGATAGAGTTCATGTAACGCCAAATACACACAATCAGCCGGTGAGCCATTAACTGCAATAAACCCAGACTCCAGCTCATGGGTATATAACGGCGTTGAGATACTTAGAGAGCTTGCGCAGCCGCTTTGCTCATTGCTTGGCGCAACCACCACCACTTCTGCGATAGTAGACAATGCCTGATAAAGTGCCAATAACCCTGGAGCATGCACCCCATCGTCATTACTTATTAAAATTTTCATTTTTACTCAATTCTACTTAATACGGTTATTAATGACCGTCTGTCTACTTATTCACTTTTTTGTCGTAAAGTTGCTATAATCCACATTCTGCATAAGGGTTTTATTATTAAAGATGCAATTGCTATAAGTAAAAAATAAGCAGTAGCCACACGTTAATATCAGAGGTGAAAAATTAGTGCCAGAACACAAATAAAAAATATAGATAAAAACTGTTAGTACCAGTTATCGGCACAAAAGTCACCGCTAGGCCACATAATATTTTGGGCGATTATACCCTAATACTAGACAGAGACGAACCCAGTACTTCGCTCTGACTTTCTCCACAGTTAGTTTTATTAGCAGTTTTTTGCCGCCAATAATGAGCAGTTTTTAGCGTAAAAATACTGCGCTGAGGTTACAGTAGGCAACAAGGTACAACATTATCAGCTTATACTTTTATGCTGAGGTAACTTAGCACTCTATAATACTGCTATGTTTCTGTAAACGTGGTTTAGCTCACAATATATCTACACATAAATCAATATTTTATGTGACTTTTGTTTTTTTACCCATTAACATAGCACCATCAAACAAAGACAAGCGAGTGTGATACTGAATGAATAATCAATCGATATTATCTATAGCTTCTGTGATAGCGAAGACCGCCTCAAAAGTAGGTCTGGCAGGACTGATAACGTCTGTTGCTATGCTGTCTCAAGCGACCAATGCCGCCTCTAATTCGGCAACGACGATTCCGCTGGATTTATCTGGTGTCAACATCACTAAGCATGAGATTGCTGTGATGCAGGTACTGTCAGAGATATGTCCACCGATGTTAACTGGTAAACAAAAACAGCGCTTTTATAAATCTTATAACGTCCAGCTACATGAGTTGATGCCATCGTTAGAAGACCCGAAAGCAGCGATTCAATATCTATCTACTCAGCAAGATTATCGCCAGATATTGCAAGGTATTCGCAGTTGGACAATGGGCTTCTCAAAACAAGACAACAAAGCCTTATGTGAAGATTTGGCGAATGCTGAATACTCTTAAAAGTTAATTTTAAAGGCTATGGTCAAAAAACCTCTTAAATAGCCCTCTTTAAAAGTATTGGTATAAGTAAAAATCAGCAGTCTATAACGTGAACAATATTAGTCATCTATAATAATCAAAATAAAATCACTACTAGTATCATGTTTAAGCTGTTGTTTTTAGAATAATGAACAAAACTAACCAATTAATAAACTATAAGCTTAAACATTAAGCTCATAGAAAACATGAAGCTTGCTGTCATCTGGTCTGCTTAGCGTAGATGGGACAGCAGGCTTTTTTGTGGCAGTTAAAAAAGTATTCATTTATCGAAATATAAACTGTGCTTAAGCACTCTTTTAGCCTGCTATATAGCGATGTTTTATCATAACGATTTATTGTTTTTGGGCGCGCTCTATTTTATTGTATTTATCGATTCCCCATCGGTCGGCATTTTGCTAAGATAAGGCGTTAATTTTATGTCCATCGCTTGGTTATCGCGATTCTTATGAAAAATCTGTTTTAAATCTTGGTTTTAGAGTCAGCTTTAAAATATGTTACGACAGATTAGCCTTGAGATTTAGTACGAGAAATGAGCGGTAGATACATTTGGTTTTATGATGCGGTGTAACAATCTATGACAGTAAAGCGTGTAAAAAAACAGCTAGTACAGCTGATAGTTGGTGTCAGTGTTTCTATGAGTGCAGTGATGGCGAGCGCAGCCATACAGCCACCTGTGATGGAAAATACGGCTTATGTATTAATGGACTATAATACTGGTGAAATATTGGCACAAAAAAATGCCAATCAAGCACTACCACCAGCGTCTTTGACCAAGATGATGACCAGTTATATCATCGAGCAGCGCTTAGCATCAGGTGACCTCAAGGAAGACGAACAAGTTTTAATGAGCCCAAGTGCATGGTGCCGCGGCAGTAGCAGTCAGTCTTGTATGTATGTGCCGGTCAATAAAACCGCCAGTGTCATCGATATGCTACGTGGTATCATCATTCAATCAGGCAACGATGCCTCAAAAGCGATGGCTGAGCATATCGCGGGTAGCGAAGCCTCATTTGCTATCTTGATGAATGAGCAGGCTGAAAAGCTTGGGATGAAAAACACCCATTTTGTTAACTCTACCGGTATGCCAGACGAAGGTCACCAAGCATCAGCGTTAGATTTAGCGAAACTGTCACGCGCCATTATCAAAAACAGTGGCGACTATTACGGTCTTTATTCGGAAAAAGAGTTCACTTATAACGGTATTACCCAAGGTAACCGTAACGCTCTGTTAGCGACTGACCCTACTGTTGATGGCTTAAAAACGGGTCATACTGATGCAGCAGGCTATTGCCTAGCAGCCTCAAGTAAGCGCGAAGATATGCGCCTGATTTCTGTGATCATGGGTACAGAAAGCCAGCAAGCCCGTGCCGATCAATCACGTGAGTTACTCAACTGGGGTTTTGGTCATTTTACTACCGTCACTAAAGCACCTGCTGGGCAGTTTGTTAGTAAAGTACCCGTATGGTTTGGTGAAGTGAAAGAAGTAGAGCTTGCAACTGGTGATAGCTTACAAATCCTGACCGATAAAACGCAAAAAAATAAAATCACCACCGTGGTTGATATTCCTGAAAGCTTAGAAGCGCCTATCAAAAAAGGTCAAGAAATTGGCAAAATGATGGCCGTTATTGATGGTAAAGCGGTTGCCTCTGTGCCTATCGTAGCCACGAGCGATATCGAACAATCAGGCTTTATGAGCCGTATCTGGCAACGTTTTACACGCTGGGCACAAAACTTATTTTAAGTAATTGATTCAATAATTTACTTCAAGAATTATTTGTCATTACATAGCAGTTATTAGCAATTTTAGTATAAAAAAAGACGCCCATCAAAAGGCGTCTTTTTTATTTGTCTATTCTTATCACTATGTTCGTACCTACCGCCATCATTAAGACCAAGCAAGCAAGCTCTTTAATAAATTGCTGAGCGCTTTATCTTCATAGGTCGCTACTTGACAGTAATCCACCCCAGCTGCTTTTAATCCATGCTCAAAGCTGTCTAAATATCGGGCTCGCTGCTGTGGATACCAGAATACCAATAAAGCCCGATAGTCGGTCTCAGAGGCACGTATACGTCTTGCTAATGCTTCAGCCTTGTCTGGGAATATATCTTCAGCAAACATGACCATATCAACTTTTCTATGCGTCATCTCATCAATAATCAGCTGTTCATGTTGATAGCAGATGACGTGTGCGCCCAAACGCTGCAATTCATCTACCAAAGCGCCACTATCTTGGTAGTAGTAATAGATGATAACCAGCCCCGCAAGCAGATGCTGCTGGCGTGATTGGCGTTGAGTGGACAGCGGAATGGTAACAATAAACTCCGTCCCTACGCCAAGCGTACTATCAACATCAATACTAGCGCCCATTAACTGCGCCATTTGCTTAACGACAGGCAAACCAATACCTGTCCCTTCATACTGGCGAGTTTGTGATGAATCTACTTGAAAAAATGGATTAAAGATATCTTCTATAAAGCTGCTATCAATGCCGATACCTGTATCTTTTATCCGAATCTGCCAGCGATTACTATGATCGAAATGGGTCAATTGCGAAGTAAGGCTCACCTGCCCAACTGGGGTAAACTTAATCGCATTGCTCAGCAGTATCGATAATATTTGCTGGATTTTTTCGGCATCACCTTCAAGGCTATAATCAATATGATGGATATGGCTAACCAGTGCCAAAGCTTTTTGACTGGCAATAGGTTCAAATTCTGCCAACAGGTCAGCAATTAATTGTAGTGGATTAAACGCATTTTTTTGTAGGCTAATCTGCCCTTTTTGAATCTGGTTAAGCTGAATGATTTGATTCAAAGCTAAAACTAATTTATCACTACCATTGCGAATAATATCGATCGCATCTTTTTGTTCATCATTAACGTGTTCATCATCTAGCAACTGTAAGCCGCCAACGATGGCATTAAGCGAGGTTTTTAACTCATGGGTAATCATGCTTTGAAAGTTATGCAGCTGCAAATCGAGCGATACATCTTTTTGATGCAATTGCTGCTCGAAAACCGCGAGTGCTTCATAATCTTGTTTTGATTGTTGCAAACGATTGAATAAAATCGTAAACGCCTGTTTAATTTGCACCAACTCTTGAAACTTAAAGCGCTGCGGAATCGCTGGTAACTGCTCAAGCTCAGGGTTTTTAATAACAATGTCACAGACTTCATTCAGCACCGCAATATCTTTGGACGGCCAATTCAATTTGCGCAAAATAAACAACGCCCAAATAATCGCTAATACTGTCGTCATCACCCATAACCATAGATTGCGTTGCAGCCAGTTTGCACGCAGCGCCGTCACATCTAAGGTGATATTTATATAGCCTACTAAAGTATCATCCGTACTTAACTCACTTGGCGGGGTTTCTTGAAGCGTAACATCTGGCAGAGCGCTAGCTGTCTGCTGGTTGGTGTTGGTTTTAAATTTGGCATTATCACTAGCCATAGATAGCGTGCTATTGCCATTAGTATAATATCCAATGACTGGATAATTAAAACTAACGGTATTAGCAAATAGCGCATTCATCCAATCATCTGTAGATAAATTTCTATCGACAATAGGCTGCGAGGTTGAATAAAACAAAATACTTTCAATATTCTGCTCATTTTCTAACAAAAAGCGTACTTGCTCAGCGACTACTTCGTCGCCATCTGCGCTCGCCGCACTAATGGTTAGTAAGTTCGCCAATTGCTGAGTATGCTGACGCACTTCTTTATAATGTTGCACCAAACCATAAACAAAAGACAATAGAAAACCTGCCAATACAGCCAAAATCATGGTCTGCATGATAGACTGCCAAATAAGCATGGTAAGGGTTTTTGTTGGGCGGCTGTTCATATCACTCAACTGAGTTAAAACAACATGTCATTATAGTATAAGCATATTATAGGGGTAATAAGCGCAATGCGACATTTTAATGTAACTTAAGAATGTGTTAAATTAAAAAATGCCATGACAACTCGTATAGTTATCATGGCAAATTATATTACAGAAAAGCAAGGATAGAAAAATAGTAAAGATAAAATAAAATGGTCTTTATTTGCTAAAAAATATAAAGACGGTCACTATCTCGTAAAATTAACGCTTTTTATCTTTATTGGTAAATCTCGGCTTATCTTTGGTGGTAAATTTTTGCGCACGATTGCGTTCACGTTGGCGTAGCTGCTGCGCTTTTGCTTTGGTTGGCGTGTCGCTTTTATTGGCGTATGGATTATCGTTTTGTTTAAAGATAACATTTAGCGGCGTACCCTCAAGCTTAAATACTTGACGGAATTGGTTTTCAAGATAGCGCTGATAGCTCTTTGGTAGCGAAGACGTTTGGTTACCATGAATAACAATTACTGGTGGATTATGACCACCAATATGCGCAAAACGTAGCTTGATACGGCGACCAGCAACCGTTGGTGGCGGGTTGGCAGCAACAGCATCTTGTAAAATTTGCGTCAAACGGTTGGTTGACACCTCAAACATCGACGACTGATAAGCACGCAAAATAGAAGGATATAAGTTACCCACCCCAGTACCGTGCAATGCTGAGATTTGATGGACTTTTACATAAGAGATAAAGTTGAAACGGCGATCCATCTCAATCTTGATATAGTTCTTTTGATCTGCAGTGAGACCATCCCATTTATTGATGGCGACTACCAAGGCACGACCAGCATCAAGCGCATAACCAATCATATGTAAATCTTGGTCGACGATACCTTCTTGGGCATCAATCACAATGACCGTGACGTTAGAATCGTCGATTGCTTGCAAGGTTTTAATGACTGAGAATTTCTCTACCTTTTCATCGATTCTGCCACGGCGACGCACACCGGCGGTATCGATTAAAACGTAGTCTCTACCTTCACGTGTATAAGGAATATAAATACTGTCACGCGTGGTACCCGGCATATCAAATACCACCACACGGTCTTCACCCAATAGGCGGTTAACCAGCGTTGATTTACCAACGTTTGGACGACCAATAATAGCCAGCTTTAAGCCTTTTGGCTCGACAACGTTTTCTTGTGTTGGCATATCAGCGGTCAGAACTTCTAACAAGTTACCAACACCGCGACCATGACTGGCTGCCATCGGATACGGCTCGCCCAATCCTAAGGCATAAAATTCTGCAGGCGCGGCATCGTGCGCGCCATCCACTTTATTAGCGACAACATAAACAGGCTTACCAAGGGTATGCAAGAACTTGCCAATCTCAGCATCGGCACCAATCATACCGGCACGGGCGTCGACCACAAAAACGATAATATCAGCTTCATGAATGGCAGTATGCGACTGCTCCGACATATAATCATCAATGTTACCGCTACCATCATCCGCTTCACCAATACCACCGGTGTCTACAACGATGAAAGATTTGTCTTCATAGGTTGCATCACCGTATTGACGATCACGAGTCAGCCCTGACAAATCAGCAACCAATGCCTGCCGACTTTTAGTGAACTGGTTAAATAAGGTTGATTTACCGACGTTTGGACGACCAATTAAGGCGACCACAGGCTTGATACTCATGGGTTACTCTCAGTGAAGGGCACAATGGCGGACAGCACGCTTACTCTTATCATAAAGATGAATAGCTGCACTTGACCGCGAATTTAAATAAATTATAAAAATAAAACGATAAAATTAGATAACAACGAATATAGTCAATTGGAAATAATATTAATATATGAATAGCCACGTGCTACAGATATAAATTCTAAAATGAATCGACTACATAGATAGCGTTATTATATATGAATAACGCAGCAATAACGCCTACTATATAGCGGTCGCATAGAGTACGCGAAAGCGACCGCTTAAACAAGCAATTTACACAAGGCACGAAACGCTGACTAAGCAGCGTTTTGTATTGATATCACTAGTAATTACGTCAATATAAGCAGGCTTGTTTAATCAGTACCATCAAATAAGCCACGGCTTATTAATATTTAGCGCGCCAATTGCCAAATAGCGACTTGTCCTGAGGTGCTTTGGGTTAGTAAGCGGCTACCTTGTAATTGCAAGCTACTCAATGCGCCTTTGGTCTGTACACGGCTGACGATTTTGCCGTTAGCAGGGTCAAATAAATGCACCACACCATCAAAATCACCGACAGCAATATAATTGCCAATCATTACAGGATTGGTTAGGTGGCGATAAGCCAACTCTTCACTTTCCCACAACACTTCGCCATTACTGCGATTATAGGCAACCACTTTGCCATCTAAGCTCGTTGCAATGACTTGCTGGTTGTTCACCGCCAGTGATTTTAAACTGGCAAGCTCATTGACGAACAACACTTCACGAGAGGCTAAGTTAATACCTAGCAACTGACCGCTATAGCTGATGGCAAATAACTGATTGTTATCAACGATAGGCATACCGTCGACATCGCTCATACGCTCAACTTCACTACTGCCCGCACCGACGCCAACACGGCGTGACCACTGCGGTAAACCATTATCGACAGTGATGGCATGTAAACGGCCATCAGCCGTGGCTAATAATGCTGTTTTAGCATCTAGTAATGTTGGTGCTGCCGTACCGCGTACGCTGATAGCCGGTACTTGGGTGGCAAATTGCCAAACCGACTGACCATTCTGTAACGATAAGCCATGCAAGAAGCCATCGTTAGCCGATAAAATCACCCGGTTATTGCTGATTAAAGCCGGTGTTAACACTGAACCGGTTAATTGCTGCTGCCAACGTTTAGCACCAGTCGCACTATCAAATGCCATTACTAGACCGCCGCGGGTACTGATAATAGCAGTTTGGCTCAAAGCATCTAAAGTAACGCCGCCTGTGATTTGATCGCCAACATTCACTGACCATGCACGTTGACCGGCACTATCAAAACCCGTTAAATCACCGCCGCGCGATGCAGTTACGATTTGCGAGTTGGCATAGCCCACTTGCAGGTCAAGCGGATCTTTACTACTGGCTTTTTTGCTACCAACATCGGTACTAAAAACCGGCTGCAATACACTAATTGGCTGCGCAATTTGCACCAATTTTACAGGATCATTGACGACTGGCTTGATACCTCGATTACACCCAACCACTGCGGTTGCCATCACGGCGATGACGGCGACATTCATGGCCGTCGTTTTGATGGTCTTAGCATTTATAGTTCTGTTTGAGCGAATAGCTTGAGTCATTACGGGTTCTCACTACCAATAAATTAATCATTAATGAATTAGCTCTCAGCAAGTAAAGGGTTAACAATAATAATCAGCACACAATAAGCACTTATTATTAATACCGCCCTCCTAACTCACTGCGCTACTTAGTTTTTTAAGACCGTTTTTTAAAACAGTTTGTAAAACGATTTGAGGTATTGCAATCTTTGTTAAGCCACTTATTAAAACGTTGGCGCTCATATTTAGCACCAGCGCTTGTTGTTCGAAATATTTTTAGTATCTGTTTTTTACATCTATTACTCAGCAATGGCTACCGTATTATGGTCTTCAGCTAATACGGGCTGTGCAGGCGCAGTAGATTCTTGAATAAGACCAGCTTGCGGTTCAATAGGCTCAGCTACCACACCGAGACTTTCCATCTTTAATGCCAATACTGCACGTGTTTCTTGACGGTTACGTAACAATTCCCAAGCATTATTGTAAGATTTAACCGCCGCGTCTTTATTATCTTGCGCCAGATAAATATCACCCAATAGTTCTTGCTGACTTGCTTCAAACGAGCTTGGCATATCGTTATTGGCTTCAGCTAAGGCAGCGTCGGCATCACCAGCCGCCAATAGCGTTTTCGCATAGCGTAGACGAGTAATTGCTTGTAGACCTGCATCACCCAAATCGATTGCTAGTGCCTTTTTAAAGGTCTCACTCGCACCTTTAAAGTCATCGTTATCCACTTGCTGACGCGCTTTAATCATCAGCGCCTGCCATGCATAGACAGAGTTACCATGTGTACTTACTAAAGCATCAATATCTTTATCTAACTGTTTACGGCTTTCAGCGAGTGACGCTTGCGTCTCTGCTTCTAAATCTGGGTTTTGCGACGCTAGGCTGACTTCTTCATTCAAACGCTGAATATCAGCATAATGGTCAGCGGCAACCGTATCGACGCGCGCATGGTTATTTTGCCAATACGTCCAGCCGAAATAGGCGGCCAACGCCAATAAAATCGCAGTGACAATATAGCTGCCATATTGCTTTAACGCTTGCATTGAATTGTCGGGGTTTGGCGAATTGGGTGTCAGAGCCATATATTTTTACCTGATAAAGTGTTATTAAATTGCCAAAGCTAAAGTCATAATGGATTACTGGCGAACAATCCTTTCTTTTACTGACGAACAAAGTTTTCTTTATTCGATAGCCAATCTGCCGCAACCGTTTGTTGCTCACCCGTCTGCATATCTTTAATACTGATGGTGTTATCATCGAGCTCTTGCTGAGCGATAATCACTGTCAATGTAGCGCCTGACTTATCTGCTTTTTTCATTTGAGCTTTTAAGCTGGTTGCGCTTGCCATTTTTACGCGCAAGTCAGGACGGCTGTAACGCAAATCTTGCGCATAACCAATACCCGAACTATAGACTTCTGGATGAGCAACCACAAAAATATCGCAAGCAGGCAACTCTGCAATCGGTGCCACAGCTTCGATAAGCAATAATAAACGCTCAAGCCCCATCGCAAAGCCAACGGCTGGCTCAGACTTCAGCGGTTTATTATGCTCTTTATCATGAGGGGTACCGATAGATTTTAATTGCCCAATCAAACCATCATAACGACCACCAGCACAGACGGTCGCTTGGCTGCCAAGCTTATCAGTTACCCACTCAAAAACGGTTTTATTATAGTAATCAAGACCGCGTACTAAGTGCGGATTAATCTCAAACTCAATACCAAGTGCGGTCAAATACGCTTGTACTTGTTCAAAATG
Organism: Psychrobacter immobilis; assembly: GCF_904846285.1. GTDB lineage: Bacteria > Pseudomonadota > Gammaproteobacteria > Pseudomonadales > Moraxellaceae > Psychrobacter > Psychrobacter immobilis_D. Next base: position 166,798 of record NZ_CAJHAD010000003.1, read on the forward strand.
CGCCTTACTCTCTGCACCCAAAAACTCAGCAAGTTTTGGTGCATCTACCAATAGTGCTTGGGTACTCACCTCTTTACTGTCTAAAATACGCAACGGATTGGTCGTTAAACGGCGTTTGCTGTCCTCATCTAACTGCTCTTGTTTGTCAGTTAGATACGCAACCAATGCTTCGCGATAAGCATGACGCTCATCAATCTCACCCAAACTATTAAGCTCTAAGCGCATCTCGTCTTTTAGACCCAGTTCCTGCCACATCAGATGAGTCATGGCAATCAGCTCTGCATCGGCATCCGGTAGCGCACTACCAAAGCTTTCGACACCCAATTGATGAAACTGACGGTAGCGACCTTTTTGCGGACGCTCATAGCGGAACATCGGACCGATATACCAAAGTTTCGGTGTATCACCGCGCAATAAGTTGTGCTCGATGACGGCACGTACTGCCCCTGCCGTACCTTCTGGACGCAATGCCAATGGCGTAGGTGGCTCAGATTTATCAGTAAAGCTATACATCTCTTTTTCGACGATATCGGTTGCGCCGCCAATAGCACGGGCAAACAAATCAGTTTGCTCAACGATAGGCAGGCGAATATGCTCATAACCGTATCTACCCAACACATCAGCCAATATCGACTCTAAGTGCAGCCATTTTGCAGACTGTTCAGGCAAAATATCATTAAACCCTTTGATAGCTTTAATCATGGTACGGTCGCATCCTTAAATTTTTAACAAAGTACTTTATTACTAATTATTCTTGTCGTGACGCCTATAAATAAGCTTTTAATAGCTCAGCGCCTTACTTTACACGAATGATTTCATTCTCACGTTTTTTCGCCAAGTCTTCAGCATGCGCACGTACCATACTTTCAATTTCATCGACCAAATTATTGGTATCAATCAAATGACTTTTTTCACCCATACGGTAGACCAGTGATTTTGGTGCAGCGCCGACAATACCAATGTCTGCTTCTTTTGCTTCACCCGGACCATTTACCTTACAGCCAATTACTGACAAGTTCATTGGTTCACGAATGTCTTCTAAACGCGATTCTAAAGCCGTCATCACTCTAATCACATCAAACTCTTGACGCGAGCAGCTTGGACAAGCGATAAAGTTAACGCCATTTGAGCGAATATTTAGCGATTTTAAAATATCAAAGCCGATTTTAATCTCTTCTTCTGGCTCTGCCGCTAAGGAGATACGAATGGTATCGCCTATGCCGTCTAATAATAGACCGCCTAAGGCAATCGCGGATTTCACCGCGCCCGTACGATAAACACCTGCTTCGGTGACACCTAAATGTAGCGGATTATCAATCTGAGCAGAAATCAGACGATAAGCATCCAAGGTTAAAAATACATTACTGGCTTTAACCGACACTTTATATTGATCAAAGTTCAAGCGCTCTAATATATCGATATGGCGCATGGCTGATTCGAGCATCGCCGCGCCGGTCGGCTCAGTATATTTACGCTGAATGTCTTTTTCCAGTGAGCCTGCATTGACGCCAATACGGATAGGAATATTGTAATGCTTGGCACAAGCAACCACTTCACGCACTTTGGCGTCGCTACCGATATTACCAGGGTTGATACGCAGGCAATCGGCACCAGCTTCAGCAACGGCTAAAGCAATTTTGTGATCGAAATGCACATCGGCTATTAAAGGGACGCTAACCAACTTACGAATTTCACCAAACGCTCTTACCGTATCCATCGTCGGCGTCGATACGCGCATCAAATCTGCTCCTGCTTCAACGCAGCGCTCGATTTGGGCAACGGTCGCTGCCACATCACACGTATCGGTATTGGTCATACTTTGCACGCTAATCGGTGCATCACCACCAATCGCGACATCACCGACATATATTTTTTTAGTAAGACGACGGTTAATAGGCGCTGACGTTGACATAGACAAACCCTTTCATTGGAACAAATTGGAACGAAAAAACTGGAAACAAACATTACTTTTTAACGCTAACAACTTTTATGTCATTAACAATAACTGCTTTAAGTTAGCCGTCATTTAAACAACATTTAATTTAATGACAAGCTGTTTAATATTATGGTGCTAGCTCAAAACTGGCTTGCGTACCTGTTGCATAACTGTCTAAAGCAACTGCTTCTTGATTAAGCATCAAGCTGACATTCTTAACATTATCAATCTGTACATTAAATGGTGGCATACCTGATAATTTATAATCACCAGCTGTCTGCGAACCATTCATTAGGTTGCTACCTGAGGCATCGGTAATAATCACAACAGCAGCATCGGTCAGTTTGACGTCTAGCGTGGCCGCTGCCGTACTTTCGCCGCCCAAATTAAGCGCCGAACCAGAAGCACTGACGCCATTAGTATCGCTGTTAATCGCGGCACCCTGCGCTTGCTCTATAGCTGAGATGTCTTCGCTGGTATTTACTGGCTGCTCATTATTTTCTTTACTGGCATTAGTGACCATACGAAATAAGAAAATCGCTAAAATAATGACCCCAATCACTGCGATAATAAGCAGCGGATTAAAACGGATACGGTTATGAGTATCACGCTGCAAGGTACCCATCGGACGCAGTGGCGACTCAATATTATTGCTCGAGCGTGACTTTAGCTCAGTTGGATAAGCAGCATCGAAACTACTCGCTATTTTTACCGGATCTAGACCCAAAAACTTGGCGTAGTTAATTGCAAAACCACGCGCAAACGCTGCTTGCGGCATCTCCGAAAAGTTTTCATTTTCTAGCGCTTGCAAATGTCGTTTCAAAATAAATAACTCAGCGGCCGCGTCCTCCAAGCTTAATTGCTTGTTTTTGCGGGCTTGCTGCAACATAGCACCAAATGATCCCTGAGCGTTAGATTGAGTGTTTGATGATGGGGTGGTCATTTCCATGGTGCCTCTGGATTGTTAAGCCAAGTCTTAAGTTGTTTTGCTTCATCACTTAATGGATAAGCGGATAAAAGCTGCTGTGCCAATTGCTGGCGCGTTGCTATGTTGTTTTGTGCCGCCGCAAGCTTGATGCCTTGTAATAGTAAACGCGGGCTGATGCTCTGCCCTTTTACTAATAGCAAGGTTTCATCATAAAGCCTTTGTGCTTGCTGCACACGCTGCTGCTCTAGTAATAAATCGACTAGCTCAAAGTGCGCAATTAAGCTATTGCGGTTGCCATCTAAGGCGCGCAAAAATGCTTTGGCAGCAGCTGGATGATCATTCAGCTGAAGGTAGGTACGCCCTAAATTCTCTAACGCCCCGATACGACCCTCGTAGCCAAGCGACGCTCCTGCAATCTCAAACTGCGCCGCCGCCTCTTTATAGCGCTTCATCTGTGACAGATAAACACCATAATTATTGTGGGCTTGATCAAAATCTTTATCCAACGTAATGGCTTTTTTAAAATACTGATCGGCTTTTTCAAGATTGAGGCGACTGCCCTCTTGCTGCAACAAAACGCCCATCATATCATAGGCCGGCGCGTAACGGCTATCGGCAGCAAAGGCTTTTTCAAGTTGACGCTGTGCAGCATCAAGTTGATTTTCGCGGATATATTGTGCAGCAAGTGAGGTGCGAACGCGAGCAATTTCTTGCTGATCCAAATTGCGATTGTCATTCGGTCTCGTCGAGCCTTGATAAGGCGCACTGCCTAATAAATCATTGGTCGGCGTACTTTGACAACCACTAAGTAGCAAGACGCTTAACGCACTGGCTAACAAAATGTATTGTGAGCCACGCTTTTGGGCAATATTGACGCGTGATTGCTGCGCCGCTTGAGCAAACAAGATTTGATATTTGAACTGACAAAGATTTTTAAAAGTCATCATAGCCGCCATCATAAAACTGAGGTTCAATGCGTTCTTCGAGGCATCAGTTTAATAGATTTAACCCCTATAAGTACAATTTATTGTCATTAAATGCGCCACACTCAAGTATTGATGTGAATAACTACATTTTATTACCGTTGTGAGATAAGAATGACAGCTAAGCATTTAATTTAAATACCCGACATTAGCCATGTATGCCAATACCCGATTATTCAATATCTATCTTTGCATTATTAATGGCATATTTTTTTACAATTTACTAAGTATTTTCCCGATCTTTGATACTTTGCTGCCACGCCGCTGAGCGGCGAGTTCTGTCAGCGACTTGCCCGACCAACTGCCCACAAGCAGCATCGATGTCGTCACCGCGAGTTTGACGTATGGTACAAACAAAGCCTGCTTCACTTAGTATGCTGCTAAATGCATGAATGCGATTATTACTTGACTTATCATAGTCTGCATGTGGGAACGGATTAAACGGTATTAGGTTAATCTTACTCGGTAAGTCGCCTAATAACGCAACCAATTGCTCAGCATGTTCATTGCTATCATTGACACCATCTAACATCACATATTCAATCGTCACATGCTTTTTATGGCGCGGATTGACATCAAAAACGTAATTTCTCGCTGCTGCCATCAACTGCTCTAATGGGTATTTTTTATTAATGGGTACCAGCTCATTACGCAGCTCATCGTTTGGCGCGTGTAATGAAATCGCTAAAGCGACATCAAGCTCTTGCGCTAGTTCATACATCTTTGGCACCACACCTGATGTTGACAAAGTGACGCGGCGTTTTGATAAACCATAAGCGTGGTCACTGAGCATCAGCTCCATCGAGCTGACAACAGGACGATAGTTTAATAATGGCTCGCCCATGCCCATCATCACCACGTTGGTGACATTGTTTTCCCATAAGCTATGGTCAACGCTGTCCAAACTGTCGTTTTCATCGGTCATATAAGAAGCATTTGCTACCCATAATTGCCCGAGAATCTCAGCTGCTGTCAAATCACGCTCAAAGCCCTGCTTACCGGTACTACAGAAGCTACAGTCTAGCGCACAGCCGACTTGTGATGAGATACATAGGGTTTTACGACCGTTTAACTTACTGTCGTCGGCTGGAATTAATACTGTCTCAACCAATGAGCCACCTGTGACTTCAAAGACCCATTTACGCGTACCGTCTTCACTATATTGACGATGAATCACTTTTGGCGGAATCACACAAGCATTGACTGCTAATTTATCACGCAATGATTTGCTCAAATTGGTCATTTGCTCAAAATCTGTCACGCCATGCTGATAAATCCACTTAATAACCTGCGTCGAGCGGAATGGCTTTTCGCCGATACTTTTAAAGTAATCTGCCAACTGTGCTTGGGTCATGCCTAAGAGATTGGTTTTAGCTTGCGCTTCATCGACGAGTTTGATGCTATTCGCAGACTTTTTTGGGGTATGTTGGATGGGTGTTTGAATAGTGGACATAATAGGTAACCTTTTTGCAGCCATTTGGATAAGCGCTGCAATTATTGAGATGGGCGTTGCCAGTCAGTCATACGTCTTATGTATGAGTACATGAGCAATCCGTTATGAGCGCATTTCTTATTGAGGTATTTATGAATGCTTAGAATTTATAAAACCTGATAAAAACATGCTGATAAGGGATTGATTATGCTCGTTAAAACTAATAATGAGGCAAGTGATTAAGAATTTCAACGTAAAATTAAACTATTATAATAGCTAAAACGGCTTATACCAAAAGATATAAGCCGTCTTGCCATACTAATAATTTATAATCAATTTTATAAACCATTAGTGCATAGTGAATCAAATATAGAGCTGGTACAAGGAAGACGAGCGCAAATCGTACATTGAGTACATTAAGCTAGTCTGACACCGTAACAGCCTATATTTGGTTTACTATATTAACGCGTACGTGCACACACTTCTTCTTCATTGAAGAAGTAGCTGATTTCACGTGCTGCTGATTCAGCTGAATCTGAACCATGAACGGCGTTTTCATCGATGCTGCTAGCGAAATCAGCACGGATAGTGCCTTCAGCCGCGTCTTTTGGGTTAGTAGCGCCCATGATGTCGCGATGCTTAGCGATAGCGTTTTCACCTTCTAATACTGATACCAATACTGGACCTGAAGTCATAAATGACACTAGGTCATTATAGAATGGACGCTCAGCGTGCTCAGCGTAAAAACCACCTGCTTTTTTATCATCAAGTTGCATCATTTTAGCTGCAACAATTTTTAGACCTGATTTTTCAAAACGGTCATAGATAGCACCGATGTTGTTGCCAGCTACTGCGTCAGGTTTGATGATAGATAAAGTACGTTCGTTAGCCATGAAAAGCTCCTAATACATAAGTGAGGGATTAAATAATTTATGTTGTCTGTGATCACTGCGCTGACTAAAGGTATTTATGCATGTCCAATACGGATACACAATACGAAGATACCGCGCCCAACGAATGATTGCTGCCTATTATAATGATTGAGACTGTAAATGATAGGTTTAATTACGCTAACTGTTCAGAAAAGCAAGGTTAAAAAAGCTTTAAAACTGCGATGGTTTAGAAACCGTACAATTTTAAAGCTTAGTAATACAAATAGCGTTGCAGTAGCTTTTATAGATTCAGTATTTACAGGCTCGATATTTATACACCTAGAATCAGCTAATCTTACTCTCCTAAACGACTATCGCGGCAACTACCCGCATTACATTCACGTACCCGCTCATTTAGGAAGTTAACTCGTGTCGTTGTTTTACGGGTCGCGCAGCCCATATTAACAAAAAAACCTTCGTCATTATTATAACTACATTGGTCATTACGCTCGCGTATCCACGCTAACTGACCACGTTTGAGCGTAGCTTTTTGCTGTTTGTTCAATAATTTGCTTAATTTATTGTAGGAATTATTAAGCTCTTTATCGGCTTCAAGATATACTTTAGTGAGGCAGTAAAGACCATCAAAATCATTGTTAGGTTTATCACAGTTTTCTGCACCCCAAGAAAGCATAGGAAACATAAAAGCTGCGGATGTCAGCATAGCTAATAAGGTTTTAATAATAGTGCGCTTCATAATATTAGTTTTCATGTTATGTCCCTCTTATAGTTTGCTGATAATCAAAAATCCTTTTTGACACATGAAATGCGACTCAACAAAGATAATGCTGTTGTTATCATCATTAGCTTAATCTTTTTTGAAAGCGCTTACCTTGATTTAATGTAATTAAAATGTGGCAATATTTTATAAGAATTTTTAAAAAACTCTTATAAAAAAACCTCCACTGCGTTTAAACAATGGAGGTTATTATTAATAAGTAGCTTTTTTACTAATTACGCATCATACGGATCGCGTAATACAATCGTCTCTTCGCGGTCAGGACCCGTTGAGATGATATCGACTGGGCAATCAATCAATGCTTCGATACGCTTGATGTATTTTTTTGCATTTTCTGGCAAGTCGTCATAATTGGTGATACCAACGGTTGACTCACTCCAACCTTGTAGCGTTTCATATTTTGGCGTGACTGACTCGTAGAACTCAGCATCGTGCGCGCCAGCAAACTCAGTATCTGGCACGTCATAGCCTACCCCAATGAGCAGCTCTTCAAGTCCGTCTAGAACATCAAGCTTGGTCAAGCAAATACCTGATAATGAGTTCAGTACCACTGCACGGCGCAACGCTTCGGCATCAAACCAACCACAGCGACGCGCGCGACCAGTGGTTGCACCAAATTCATGACCGACTTTGGCTAAATGGGCGCCAACATCGTCAAACAATTCGGTTGGGAACGGACCACTACCAACACGCGTGGTGTAGGCTTTAGTGATACCAAGGACATAATCTAAATACAATGGACCAATACCCGTACCAGTCGATACGCCGCCCGCGGTTACGCTAGAGCTGGTGACAAACGGATAAGTACCATGGTCGATATCAAGTAATGTACCCTGCGCACCTTCAAACATTAGGTTCTTACCAGCAAGACGCAATTGATTTAGGTCTTCGGTCACATCGGTAACCATGCCTTTGATCTCTTCTTTCCACTCTTGGCAAAGCTTAAACGTCTCATCGAAATCAATGGCATCAACTTTATAATACTGAGTCAATTGGAAGTTATGATATTCGATTAGATTACGTAGTTTTTCTTCTAAATCATCACGGAACAAGTCAGCAAGCTTGATGGCACGGCGCGCAACTTTGTCTTCATAAGCTGGTCCAATACCGCGACCTGTGGTACCGATTTTGCCAGTACCGCGCTTAGCTTCACGAGCTTGGTCAAGTGCGACATGATAAGGCATGATAAGAGGACAATTTGGTGAAATACGTAGGCGCTCACGGACTGGCACGTTGTTGTCTTCTAATTCTTTCATTTCTTTTAGTAATGCGTCAGGTGCTAGCACCACGCCATTACCGATAAAGCAGGTCACGCCTTCACGTAAGATACCTGATGGAATCAGGTGTAAAACGGTGGTTTTGCCATCGACGACTAAGGTGTGGCCAGCGTTATGTCCGCCTTGAAAGCGTGCAACCGCTGAGGCTTTTTCGGTCAGTAAATCAACGATTTTACCTTTACCTTCATCGCCCCATTGGCTACCCAAAACTACGACATTCTTACCCATAATTAATCCTTACCTTTATGTATTGAGGTGTGTGCAATAATAATTTTAAAATAACTTATCAAAACTCACGTCGTGCTAAGAAATGATATGTTATTCACTGTCTATTTTTTAGAAATTTAATAAATAAGTTTCAATAAATGAGGCTTATTCGAACTGATTATTAGCTTAACGGATTTTTAAATTTAAACCGCTTCTAGCTGCCACTGATTATTGGCAAAGTTTAAACGATGCGTCATCGCCGCTGGACGGTCATCGAACGTTAAAGGCATAGTGACACGGTAACCTTGCTGACGTAAGCTGGTGACCTGCTGTAATAGTATTTGCATTTGCGCTTTATCAGTATCAGCTTGCTTTAATGCCTGATAATCAACCAGTACAATAATCGGTGACTCAAGCTGGGTATGTGCCAGCAAACGGCTGACATCCATACTAAAGCCTGTTGCTTGACGTGGCTGCTTTGCACTTAACTGCCCAACACTTTGCATACCATCAAAGCGCCCACCACGTACCAGCGGCTGGGTTTCACTATTGATATAGCCGTTAAAGATGATACCCGTATGATAATGATAGCCCGATAGCTCCGTCACATCGATACTGACTGGCGTCTGCCATTGCGTTTCTAAATGTGCTTTTAAGCGTTGCAGCTCATCGACAGCCGTCACGATATGTGTATCCTGCTTGGCAGTATCTGACAGCGTATCTAATAACTTTGCCATATCATGACCAAAGCGTGCCAAGGCATAGAAATCATTGCCCATTGACAGTAGCTGGCAGACACGTTTTAGCTCTGGTAAATTTTTATTTGCATAGAGATTCATTAATTGCTCGGTGTCATTGTGCGACAACTCAGCCAATGCCGCCAAACGCTTAAATATCGCCACATGACCCAAATCAATATGCAGCGCCGCGCTCATATCCAAGCTATTGACCATACTAAAAAGCACATCTATCAGCTCGATGTCGGCCGCAAGTTCGCCGCAACCAAATATCTCCGCACCCAACTGTAACGGTGTGCGCGAACCAAACAATCCTGACGGTAAGGTATGAATCACATCGCCGGCGTAGCAATAACGTGCAATTCCGCTACCGCCGTGATGGGCATCAATACGCAAAATCTGCGGGGTAATATCAGCTCGCACACCCATCAAGCGACCGGTCAGCTGATCGATAATCTTGAATGTTTGACGCTTTAAATCTTCTGATGCCTCACTCAGTAATGATTCGGTAAACTCAATTATCGGTGGATTAACTAACTCATAGCCGTGGCTGATAAGCTGCTGGATCAATTGATGTCTAAGTACCTCTTGCTTGTGTGCATCTTCAAACAACACATCGACGACCCCATCAGGCAGCAGCCAGCTGTTATTAGCAACATCGCTAGCAAAGTTGCTGAGATATGGCAGGCCATTAGCGGTAGCACGATTATCAGCAGGCTGAGTCGCCTCTGGTTTTGTCGTATTTGACTGGGCAGGTTTTGCAGAATCAGAACTGGCAGACACAATGAATCCTTGTTTGGCGTATCGCTTACCAAAAACGCGGTACTGATGCGGTACTAAAAGGTTGTATTTACAATTGCAGGGATGTAAGGCGTTTTGTATTTTTGACGCGCAACATCACTGACCCAATTATCTATAAGCAAACTAGGTGACCGCAAAAGGGTGAGTAATAAGTATAAGTTAGGATGATAAGACAAGTATCTTTATGCGTTAAAAAATTATGATAAATAATCAAGGCACTTTATGCTTTAGTTTAGCATAGCAGCCAAGCTTCGCCTAGTGACAATTAACCCCAATTACTATCTAATTCATGGTCAAAAGGTTTACAGTCTTCATTATTAATAAGGTATGCATTCAGCAAGAATAACTGAAAATAAAAAGTAATACCTATCGAGGATAAGAGCAACACAGGGTTATTTATGCTGATTATCTCTCATTGCGCTTACTTATTTTCTAGAATCTCGTTTCTTAACATCACTACTTATCAACATTACTGTTTCTATCAGCCTGAAGCGTTGCGGTCTGTTACTTGCATAACGCCTTATCGCTAGACTCATGTTACACTAAAGCATATTTTTATCTGGGAAAGCCTTATGTCATCTGATTACCACCCAAATCCTGCTATCAACCAAACCAACGTCCTTGGCACTGCCCTAGCCAGCTGTTGTTTTGACCCTATTACCGGCTATTATCGCAATGGCTTTTGTCATACCGGCAACCATGACGTTGGTCAGCATACTGTGTGCGCTAAGATGACCAGTGAATTTTTAAACTTTTCTGCCAGTCGTGGCAATGATTTGATCACGCCGCTGCCCGAGTATGGTTTTGCCGGTTTACAGCCTGGTGATTACTGGTGTATCTGCGCACTACGTTGGGTCGAAGCATTAGACTTCGATATTGCGCCGCAGATAAAGCTCGAAGCTTGTCATGAAAGTTTATTAAGTTTGGTGGATATCGAAACGCTGAAACGCTTTGCATTGTAGTTTGTAGAAAAGTAATTGCACAAATAGTTATTTTAGTCGCATGTCATAATCTATTTAATTTAATTTAATGTTTATTTTATTTAACATTAACCACCGACTAAAGGAGAAGGTATGAACCAAGATGATGACCTGATTGTCAAACCGACAACGCGTATCACACCTGACTCTAATGTCAGCCTTATCGACACCTGCATGGGCGATGAGCGTTCTTATTTAGACAATTACGATAGCTATGACAGTTATATTTATGGCGACGCCGATGCGACGGTCGAGGATACGATTGAGACGATGACCGTCTATGACCCCGACTCTGAGCGTTATGAGGATATCGATTTATCTAGCGATGACGAAGTCGTCAATTGCTATGCTTATTCGCGTAAAACGGGCGAAAAAACCAGTAAAGTTGGACTAAGTGATGTGAGTCGCGCTTTAAGTAATAGCGGTCAATTTATCTGGCTTGGTCTTTATGACCCAAGTTTGGAAACCATGGTCAAAGTTAGAGATGCCTTTGAGCTACATGAACTGGCGATTGAAGATGCCTTTGCTGATCATCAGCGCGCCAAGGTTGAGAACTACGACAATGACATGATATTTGTGGTGCTACGTACTGCCAAGCTTGAAGACAATGTTATTCGCTATGGCACCACCGCTATATTTATGGGTAAAAATTACCTGATTACCATTCGCAATGGGCCCTCGAACTCTTATACACCGGTGCGCGAACACTGTCATCGTCGCCCAGAAAAGCTGCGCATGGGACCTATCTTTGTTCTGCATGCCATTCTCGATTTTATCGTCGATAACTATATGCCGATTACCGATCGCTTGGGCAGTTATCTGCGCGAGCAAGAACGTAATATCTTTACTTATGAGTTTAATAAAGAAACGCTTAGAAATTTGTATGAATTAAAATCGCAACTGGTTCATATGCGCGCGGTGATTTTACCGGTACAAGATATCTGTAGTTTCTTTATCAATCACGATAAAAGCGACCTAATATCGCCGTTTTCTCATGCTGCTAAGCCCTACTTCCGTGACGTTAATGACCATTTATTGCATTCTTTAGATGCGATTAATGGTTTAAATGAAATGCTTAGCGTAGTCATGAACACTTACCTCGCCATGGTCAATATGGGACAGAATGAGGTGGTACGTAAACTTGCTGCTTGGGCTGGTATCTTAGCGGTACCAACGGCGATTGCTGGTATCTATGGGATGAACTTTGATTTTATGCCAGAGCTACATTGGCAGTACTCTTATCTGGTTATCATGGCCGTTATCTTCTCGCTATGTAGCTTCTTATACCTTAATTTTAAACGCTTGGGTTGGTTATAAGTTAGGCTGTGTTATAGGATTTTAGACAAAAAAAGGGCTGCCATTGGCAACCCTTTTTTATTAACCACTATTAAAAAACCTTACTTACGATAATGAGTGCTATCAACGCTCGGTAGATGATGCTCGGTACTGGTCACTTGATGGTCATCTAAATAATCTTCTGGTCGCCCAAACATCTTCGCCGTCCACGTTAATATCACAATCGATGCACTAAGCACCATGATGGCAAAGGAAATCGTTGCCAATAACCATAAATGAAAGTTATCTGATACTGCCTGTACATCGACCACCAAATGTCGTGATAAAGCGGTAATCGCAATAAATATCAAAAACTGCACTGGCAGACGATGGGTTTTAAAATAAATCCCAATCATCGCCAGTAGCTCAAGATAAATAAACAGTAGTAAAATATCTTTTAAATCGGCCGAGCCTTTTTGAAAAATAACAAAGAACTCTTTGCCCGCTGTCCAAACCACCACCACACTGATCAAAAATAAAATAATATAGTGGCAGATATCGACAAACTCACGGCCGATATGTTGCATGCGCTCATGTATTTCCATTTTTGGCTTTGATACATAAGAGGTATTGGTTTGTTGGGCTTGATGGACTTTACTATTTTTCTGTTCTGATTGCTGTTCTGGTTCTTGCTCTGACAGCGGCTTCATCAGCTGACTGCACTATTGTCTAAACCAGCAGACTTTTCGGCCGCATCAACCGTTTGACGAATTAAGGTATTAATGGTCATCGGTCCAACGCCGCCGGGAACGGGTGTATAAGCACTGGCAATACTTTCTATACCTTGCAACTCGATATCACCAACGCCGCCATTATCCGTTGGATGGAAACCTGCATCGATAACTACCGCGCCTGCTTTAATCCAATCAGCTTTAATCAGCTCAGGCACACCCACTGCGCCAACTACGATATCAGCACGCTTAATATGCGACTCTAGATCTTGCGTTCTTGAATGGCAAATCGTTACCGTACAGTTGGCATTTAATAGCATCATAGCCATTGGCTTACCCAAGATAGCACTGCGACCGACGACCACTGCCTCCAAACCAGCAAGCTCAATATTATGATGCTCTAATAAATGCATGATACCTTGCGGGGTACATGAGCCGTAAGCGGACTGCTGCATCGCCATACGACCAAAACCAAGACAGGTCACGCCATCGACGTCTTTTGCCAAATCAATCTGCTCAAAGCAAGCGCGCTCATCGATATGCGCGGGTACTGGATGCTGTAGCAAAATACCATGAACGTCTGGATTGCTATTAAGCTCGTCTATTTTAGCCATCAGCTCTTCGGTGGTTGTCACACTTGGCATCTCAACCCGTATAGAATCCATCCCGACACGCTTACAAGCATTGCCCTTCATACGCACATAAGTCGCAGAAGCAGGATCGTCACCGACCAATATCGTCGCTAGGCTTGGTGTACGCCCTGTCTTAGCTTTAATAGCGTCTACACGCGTACTCAGTTGCTGTTCTATTTGTTTAGCAAGTGCTTTACCGTCCAAAACGGTAGCAGATCCTTGGGCAGTTGACGTAATAGACATAGTAACTCCAATAGAGGGTGCGATAAAAAAAGTAAAGACAGCGCCTGCAGTATTTTTGCATGCCTGTCTTATGCGCGGTCAATTCTTTTTGACCGTTAATTGAGACTGATATTGTACCTGTCTGGGGTAAAAAATCCTAGCGCACTTTAAAGAGACAACGATAAAGAGCTAATAATATAACCACTTCTATAAGTGTTAGGTAACTTATATAACTGCATACACTTTTAATAAAGCATGATACTTATACATCTTATTTTCAACACTAGACTAAACATTGGTGTTACGCTTTGAAAAATGCCTATTCAGACATCGACGGCTTAACAAGCTTCTCCTAACACTGGCGTTTATGACTTTATAACTTCGGCGCTTATTACCCGTAAATCGGCTCATTGTCGCTTCTCCCTCGGCACAAATGCCATGCTTTGTTATAACTAGCCCCACTGTTTTAAATAATATTTGAATATCTAACCAGGTTGATTGATTACTAACATACCAAATATCGAGTTCAAAGCGTTTTTCCCAACTGATATTATTACGACCATTGATTTGCGCGTAACCCGTAACTCCTGGTTGAACTAAGTGCCTCTTAAACTGCTCTTCACTATATAGTGGCAAATATTCCATAAGCTGAGGACGCGGCCCTACTATACTCATTTCACCTTTTAGCACATTCCATAGTTGAGGTAACTCATCGAGACTACTGGCTCGAAGTTGCTTACCAAAATTTGTAAGACGATATTCATCAGGCAAGAGATTACCTTCAGAATCTTTCTCATCACTCATTGTCCGAAATTTAATAATCTCAAATGTTTTACCATTAAGACCGGACCGAGCTTGTCGAAATAACACAGGTGCGCCAAAATTTTTCCTAACTTTGTATGCCACCAAGATGAAAATAGGCAGCATTAAAAATAAGGCCATTAGAGCAATGCTCACGTCGAATATCCTTTTAAGCATTTTAAACCTCCTATGTAGAGCAATTGACGATATACCCAGACCCATAATGCTTTTTATATATTAAAATTTAAATATATAAATCCTTATAAACGAATATATTGGATAAACTTGTTTTTAAAATAAAAATAATTAGACTTTGTATGGCTTAAAACGATACTTCTTAAGTTCGTTTAGATATGAAAACTTACTCTAATCCCATCTCAGCTATCATATGAGCGTTTACCTTTCTAACGTCATACTTATCTACCGCAATGACTCTAGAGGCCGACCCCATTTGTTCATAAAGATTGGGATGCTCTATGAACTGACGCATGGCATCTATCAACTCAGTAACGGCTTGGACGGGAACTAGATAACCATTTATACCATTGGTCACCGGCTCCCTACACCCAGGCGCATCCGTCGTAATAATAGCTCGTCCCATTGACATAGCCTCTAACACAGAGCGTGATGTGCCCTCGCGATAAGACGGTAATACATAGACTGAACTGGCCGCTATGGCAGGACGAACATCTTTAACCTGACCCCAATAGATGATGTCGCCATCTGCTATCCATTGATCTAACTGTGCTTGTTCAATGGCTGCTGGGTTTTCATCTATCGAGCCTACCAGATGAAATTCGGCATCAGGATATTCTCTCTTTATCTGTTTGCATGCTTCGACATATTCCACTATTCCTTTATCTTTGAGCAGTCTAGCAATCAACAAAAAGGAAGGCTTGACGCCGCCTGACTCATGTCTAGGTAATGGAAATACATTGAAGTCATTTAAATCCACCCCTGAACCGTTCACCACTACCGTAGGAGTCATTGAATGAACTATATTTAGTTTTTTTAATAAATTTAAGTCATCATTATTTTGAAAAAATACCTTAGAAGACTTTGCTAATGCTTGTTGGTAAAGCACATGTACAAATGTTTGGAAAATGCTACGCTTATTGGTTTCTTCTACTTGCTGAAAGGTATAACCCAATCCCGAAAACAACACAAAACGATAGGATACTCCGGCCAACCATGCTGCTAATGTTCCATATACCACAGGCTTTACAGTGTAAGAAAGTACATATTCTGGTTTAATTCTATTTAATAGCTGATAACTATGAATAAATGTCTTTATATCTTTGACCGGATTAGTTCCGGTTCTTTGCATAGCAATCTGATGGATATGATATCCACGATTTATAAGCTCATTATGGTCTGCAGCATACTTCTCTAAAATAGGAGAAACAATGTGTATCTCATACCCTAATTGAGCGATGGAATCCAAAAGCTTGCCTCTAAAGTTAAATACATTATGCAAACAGTTAGAATATATTAAAAACTTTTTTATAGTAGTCATAATGTATTTAACCTAGTTTTTGAGTCATGTAAAAAACTGACTATTAATAATGTCACCCCAAAACTTATCTTAATAGGTATATTTATATATTCACATATATAAATATACTATAGGTAACTTTTAGACTAATTACAATAGAAGGACATAAATAATTTATATTTATACCTTTGAGAGATGTGGTTAAGAATTTTTACTGATTGATTTTAGGAAGTGGAGTGTTGTTTGGAAGTTTTTCATTATGAAATAATGTGCGAATTTCGCAGTCAGCACATACGAACAGTACATATATCATAACGAATGGATATCTATAACGAACAGCTGTTCCATAATTAAATACAACTAAGCCATATACAGACATCGATAAAGCCATAAATAATAACCAAAAAGCAAGATTATCAGGACTTTTCATCAAAGCTTTACGAGTTATCAGAAACAAAATGGCAAGTACAAATAAATTTTCAAATGATTGAATCAAAGGTAGAAAGCCGCTCGCTTCCCACAAAAATGGTTTAGATAAGAAGTAAATACCCGACGTCAAACCTTCAACGACAAACTCTCCTACTCCAGAGATAAGCATAATTTCTTCAGCTTTCCCTCCATCTTCTACAAACATAGCCGCCCTAAAATGATTAATTTGAGGGATAGCTATCGGAGCAGCAAGAAGCAATCCAGCCAGACTAATTAGGCTTATAGTTACTGCTTTCGCTAACCCCATACCATTTTTAGCCACATTGAAAATAAAATACATTAGAACAATAGAACCTAAAATAAAAAAGTTCTGAAACTTAATTAAGTACAAAGGAATAATAAACAAAATACTTTTAAGGATCTTAGACTCACGCGCATAGACAACCGTTAGCACCATAAAAAATAGAATGAGAGTTTCTCTCAAGCTTAGCGCTGTGTATAGAGCCATGCTTGGAAACAGCAGATAAAACCATATTGATACTTTTGTAAAAATATTTTTTACATACAAAGCAAAGAACAAAACGATATAGAGAAAAGTATTATAGAATCCTAAACTAATAGGAGAAACTGGCGATGGAAATGGTAACAGGGCGAGCATAGCACTGGCTTGAAAAACATTATCACCCCCTGTGAATGCTTCAATCAACCCTAGCTCTCCAGATCTTATCGCATTCACTCCCTCCCAATATCTAAACTGATCGCCCATATATGCCGTACTGAACATTACGTCATTTAGAATAAAAGGAAGCAAACAGTGTAAAGCAAGGACTACTTGATAATTGGATGGAACCTTAAACTTGTATCCAACAGTGACAATTAGCAACAAGCATATCAGCAGACTAGGTAACTCAAAAAGTCTGGTCCCTAAAAATCCATACGTATAAATCCAACTTAGGTCTGACATTAGTTTGTCTCTATATTTTTAATAAAAAATTCAAATGACATGTCTGTTTTGGCTATTATCAATGCACTGTTGTGATTAGCCTATTGGAGCGTTCTAATTTAACCTACTGGCTTTATACGGCTATGTTTTAAAAGGTATCCTGCTGATTGTAGTCTAATAACTATTTATATTCAAAAAAATAAATATATTTATCATTTTGCTATCCATATAAATTACTGTGTCTCAAGCCAGGCTTGGAACATTAATATATTCCATAGTTGATCTTGATGATTATATTTACCGCTCAGATGTTCTGTCCATATCCTACGTATGGATGCGGGATAAAAGTAACCTTGCTGCAGTAATAGCGTTTCATCTAATAATGCTTCAGCCCAATCCTGTAATGAACCACGTAACCAATCGTGTAAAGGTAGGCTAAACCCCATTTTAGGCCGTTCAATCAATTGGCGAGGAACATGACGAAATAGTACCTGCTTCAGCAACCACTTACCTTCACCATGACGTATTTTGTAATGCAATGGCATTTTCCAGGCTAATTCAACAATACGATGATCTAGCATCGGCACTCGCGTTTCTAGACTATTAGCCATAGCAGCGCGATCAACCTTTACCAAAATATCGTCAGCCATATAAGTCTGTGCATCCATAGCCATCATCGCATGTTGAAAGCTATCTGTTTTCGGCCAAAAATTTATATCACTTATCAAAGTACTAGGTTCTTTTGCACCTATGACTAACTTCTCAGGCTGCTGCCAATGACTGGTCAATGACTGGTAAAAATCCTGTTCACTATCAATATTTAGCACACCTGCTAGCTTGTGAGCCTTATCTCCAGGAGCACTCAATCGTAATTTTTTAGGGAGAATAGGATTAAGCGTTGTGAACATAGCATCCCAGCTCTTGGGTGCGAAAGCAGTCAGTGTCGTCGACGCCAACCTTCTCATTGGTCGAGGTAATTTACGATTTTTATTCCAAACTTGCTGAGCCATGAGGTAGCGATTGTAACCTCCAAATAGCTCATCGCCCCCATCACCACTTAAGGCAACCGTCACATGATGACTGGCTAACTGACTGACTAAAAAGGTTGGGATTTGTGAGCTGTCTGAAAATGGCTCACAGTATATAGACGATAATTTCGGTATCACTGCTAAAGCATCTTTAGGGGTTATATAAAACTCAGTATGTTCGGTACCAATGTGCTTAGCCACAGCTTTTGCATGCGTTGCCTCGTTATACGCTTCATCCTCAAAACCAATAGTGAAAGTCTTAATTGGCCGCCCGTTCTGTGCTTGCATGAGTGCAACTACTGTACTGCTATCTATACCACCGCTTAAAAAAGCGCCAAGTGGCACGTCTGATTGCATTTGACTGCCGATACTCTCCACAAGTGCTGATTCTAAAATATCAACGGCTTGCTCTGGACTGCACGTAAAAGGATTTTCTAGCCCTGTTTCAACTACCGTATTAAAACTCCAGTAGGCCTTAGGTACCGCTATTTTAGCTGTTTGCAATTCTACTAAAGGTAATTGTAACCAATAACCAGGTCGCAACTTTTTAATGCCTTGATAAATACTATAAGGAGCAGGAATACAGTTGTGACGCAACAGTAAAGTGATTGAATCACGATTAATGTCTGCTTTGAACATAGGGTTTGCTTTCAAAGCTTTTAATTCAGAACTAAAGAACAAACTATCGCCCTGCCAACCCCAATATAAAGGTTTTTCACCCATCCTATCCTTTGCTAGAGTCAGGAGTTTCTCTTGCTTATCCCATAGAGCAATGGCAAACATACCTACCATAGCTTGTAGTGTTTTTTCTATACCCCAAGCTACGAAACAAGCGAGCATGGTCTCTGTATCTGAATGACCTCTCCATTCGAGTAAGAAGCCCTCTTGATTAAGCTGTTGACGTAGTTGCAGATGGTTATATATCTCACCATTAAATACCACCACATATCGTCCACACACAGAATGCATAGGCTGTGCGCCTGCAGGCGACAGCTCTAGAATGGCTAAACGCCGATGACCAATAGCTAAGCCAACAGTTTCATCCAGCCAACTATCGCCAGCATCCGGACCTCTATGATAAAGAGTATCGTTCATATGCGTGATACAAGCACGCATCTCTATGTTACTTGATAGGTCTTGGCGAAAACCAACAATACCACACATAAAATACTCCTTAGTCTAGACGACCATGGCGTAACCAATTGCTAACGGCAGCTGCTAACGCGATAATAGAATAAATAGCACAAAGCAGAACAAAACCACGAGCTTCATCGTAAGGAGCTAATGCTAAGACCCCTGTCAAAGGCATTAAAAAAAATACCAGTCTAAAACGAATCCTTTGACGATCAGGCATCTTTAGCAACCCTTTACTATCAAGATAACCAAAAAGACGGAAAGCAGCATAAATAATACCTGCTGCTAGGGCGATACCCATCCTATAACGATCTTCTACCACAAATATGACTGGTGCCATAAATCGAAACCAGGCCAACCAAAGAAAAGTTGCTACCTTAAACTCACGATCAACAAACATATTATGCAGAGCGAATACGATAGACAAGGCTAAAAAGAAACTCCACCATGCCAATACCTCTTGCATATTTAGTAGAAGAGTTAAGGTTATAAAAACCAGTATTCGAAAAGCAATCCACGTAAAAATCCACATCGTAGGTGCATTTTGAGGACCGCGCCGACGACCATCTTTCTCTTTACGTGCCGCGAATAAGTCATTTACAAGATAGCCGATCTCATACAAACTGATAAATGCAAAGTATACTAAGATAGCCTGTATCAAAGCTTGAAACGGTGGGACTCTACCCAGAGCCATCACAAGTATTGCTGCACTTAGCCACTCAAATAGAGCATGAAAAACCCAACTTCCATTACGTAAACGCGTATTATAGAAGTAACTAAATGGCAATATATATATGATATTCATCAGCTTAACCTTATATAAGTAGCGGTTAATCCTGCCCAGCGCTCCTTATGTGACGCTTTATGCAGAACCACATAAGCCCTCCTTGCACCACTTAATAATTCTCGATCTGTTATATTGTCACTGATAGCATCATAAAATCTGCTAATAAGGTCATTACCAATAAGATCACTTAATGCTTGTAACTTTAATCCAGTTAAATCATTTTTGTAACGACCTGTTAAAACACCATCATTACTCTCAAGGTCACTAGCAACAAACCTTACACCCAGCTGCTTTGCCAATGCCGAAACGATAGGTTGTAGGCTGGCAGAAGCCAATATTATGTGTTTGTCTTTTATCGCCAGTGTAACGACATTCCAAACAGCAGGGACTTTTCTATTATCCAATAACCATTGCGCATAAACTTCTGCATTTAACTCGAGAGAGCTGACCGTATCGTCTTTCAGCATTCTAACAAGTAGGTGTTTTAAAACATGTCTACCGGTGAGACGCTCAATCACTGCTACTCCTAATCGAAACGGACTACGATGTGCGGTTAAAGCACGAAGCATTGGCAAACGCCATTGACGCTCAGGCTGCTGAGAAAAATGCACTCTGAGCAGGCCTAATGTTGTATCGTCATAAACCAATGTGCCACAAACATCTGTAATAAATAATGTAGCATCTGAATTATTGGTCATAGTGTCTGTTCCAGCTGCTCATAAATTTTTTTATAACTTAATGCTGCCACATGGAGATCTAATTCAGATTTGGCTCGCGCGCGTAGATTGTGTCCTCCCATCTTCTTAAGACTATCAAGTGAAGATACGATGTTAGTTAAGCTGTCAGGCTTATCCAAATTTATCACTGCACCTGCTTTCAGCCTAGCAGTCATGTTATCTATGTCACCAATTCCAGCATTACTAACGACAGGTATACCTACCGCAAGCGCTTCGGCTATTTTAGTAGGTGAACTCGCTATTTTTGAATAAGCAGGCTTAATGAAACTAAGCATTAAATCAGAGCAACCTATGTAAGAAGGTACTTGGTCGCGTTTGGCTTCATGCACATGTATACGCGTACGCAAATGTGACAAGCCAAGCTCACCTATTAATACATCATGTTCCGCTCGCCAATCCTTAGTAATCAATAAAAAGTGTACATCTTCTCGCTCAGTAGCTGCTTGACCGAATAGTTTTAGCATTTCGTCTAACATATACCAAGTCCCCAAAGAACCGAGGTATGAGAGTACAAAAGCATTTTCAGGTAATCCTAACTCCTTACGAGTAGCCATACGCTGCTTAGCAGTAGGTAAGATAAAATGCTCAAAGTCTGCACAGCAAGGAATCACTGTAATGGGAGCAGACATATCTGGCGACAGCTTATGCAGTTCAGGTACCACTCGTTCTGTGAGAGCCACAATATGACTGGCGCTCAAAAGAAGATTGCTCTCTACATGTTTGTATAGCTTAAATATTGAAGCGTCAACACTGTTGTCTAGCTTCCAAATATCGCCATCTACTCTCTCGTCAACCCAGAGGCCGCGCATATCAAACAAGACCTTTACTCCGGTAAGCTTACGCAGTAATGCTCCAACCTGCATGGCTTGATAGCTACGACAATGGATCATGCCAAAACGATGTTTAAGCTGCAAATACAAAGCAACTTCATACATGCGAGACAAATCCCAAAGCTTGCCTAACTTGCCAAAACGTGTAGTAAAAGACAAAGGTGTCCATCCTATGCCAGAACTAGCCAACTCTGCTTTTAATAACTCACCACCAGCCTTAAAACGTGCAGGTTTTTCATAGCTTAAAATATGTAAAGGACGAGGGTGCTGACGGATACTATGTAAGTACGGTAGTATTTGGCTACCACCTAAAGGATCTAGCAAGCCATCATAAGAGATAAACAATACTGAGTTACTCATATAGTCAGTCCACAATAAAATTAGTACAACCCATATCATGAAATAGCTTAGGTAGATTATTCTCCACCCAACCTTG
>NZ_CAJHAD010000004.1 GCF_904846285.1 Psychrobacter immobilis
TGATCACTTGAGCTCGGAAGTCTGCTGAATAGGTCATATATTCTTATACCATTTCGCTTGTTTTAAAACAATTGTATCTTATTTATAAAAGACTGACTATATAATCAGAAGTCTTCAACTCAATCAACTATAGTATTAAACCATTGATATCTTATGAAAGACAAAATCTTATTTATCTTATCTGTTCTTGTTGCCTTTTTATTTGGTGTTTTAAGCACCTATTTGTTTATGACCAAACAGCAAATGGATCGGGTTATGCAGACGAAACAGCAAACCCCTATAGACACAAATAATCAAAATGGCTCTAATCAAGCAAGTAATACTTTAGTGAAGTTAGAGAGTTACGCAAATAATATAGGCGCAGGGAAATTATCAGCTGATCCAAACACAAAGGTATCATCTCCCTCTACTAATGATTACTCACAGCAGCAAGCTATAAATATCGTTAATGATATGCCGGATTACGTCCTAGGTCAGTACGTTGATAAATTTATGGCAAAAGGCTCCAGTGATGTTATCTCAGATAAAAGACGGTTTGCCCAGCGAGCTGTCGAAGAACTATATAAATCAAATGACAATCAACCATTAGTAGGCAATGTGAAATTATCTTTAAGTCCAGTAATGCCGCCAAACTCTTTAGATACTTCAACCCTGAATAAAGATACTAAGCTATTTGCGCATTTGGACACAGATGGTAAAGTCTCTGCTAGCCCTTTTGTATTTGTAAAATGGGTTAACAATCAAACAGGGCAAGTGTTGTTATTTGAGAAAAAGAATATTGTCGCTTACAGTAATCAGAATTGGGTAAGTTTTAAACCATATGATGGCTGGACTCCGGGAAGCTATGATATTCGTTTTTATCAATTTACCTCAGAGCTTCAGCCAGTCGCTCAATTGACTTATAGTATTTACGCCGTAATTGAGTAAGACCTGAAAATTAAAACCCGCAAGGCGCATCAATAGAGGCAATCACACCGCCACCCAGACAAACCTCATCGATATAGAATACTGCTGATTGCCCAGGTGTGACTGCACGCTGCGGCTCATCGAATAGTACACGGACTTCACTGCCGTCATCACTTAGCGCGTAAACACGGCAGGCCTGATCAGGCTGACGATAGCGCGATTTTGCCATACAGCGTAAGCCATCTTGGCCAAAAATATCAGCAGGCGGTAAGCCATCGACCCAGTCAAGCTTATAAGCTTGTAGTTCATTACTTAGCATCATCGGATGCTCATGACCTTGACCGACGATTAAACGGTTCTTGTCCAAATCTTTTGCCAGTACAAACCAAGGCTCTTCAGGACGGTCTTTGACCCCGCCAATACCGATGCCGCCGCGCTGACCTAGGGTGTAATACATTAAGCCATCATGCTGACCTATCACATGACCATCGTCGGTGATGATATCGCCTTTTTGTGCTGGCAAGTACTGCTGTAAGAAGTCTTTAAAGCGACGCTCACCAATAAAGCAAATGCCGGTTGAGTCTTTTTTGTTGGCGGTAATTAGGTCATGTTCTTCAGCGATTTGGCGCACCACTGGTTTTTCAAGCTCGCCAACTGGAAATAAGGTCTTAGCAATTTTATCGCCACCGACCGCATGTAAGAAGTAACTTTGGTCCTTATTGTTATCCAGTCCGCACAATAGCTGGGCGACGGTTTCGCCATTGCTATTTTCATAGTTCATGCTGCGGCGTGTATAGTGGCCGGTGGCAATATAGTCAGCACCAAGGGTCAAAGCATAGTCTAAGAAGGCTTTAAACTTGATTTCTTTGTTGCATAAAATATCTGGATTTGGGGTGCGTCCGGCTTTATATTCGGCTAAGAAATGCTCAAAAACCCTATCCCAGTATTCCATCGCAAAGTTGGCGGTATGCAGCTTGATACCGATTTTGTCACACACCGCTTGCGCGTCTGCTAAATCATCCATCGCCGTACAGTATTCGGTGCCGTCATCTTCTTCCCAGTTCTTCATAAACAGACCTTCCACTTTGAAGCCTGCTTGCTGGAGCAAAACAGCAGAGACGGAAGAGTCAACGCCGCCCGACATCCCGACAATCACGTGCTTGCTGCTAGGATTGTCAATATCGGCAAGCGTCAAAGGACGATGGACGCTAAAAGAGTCTGAAACGGGTAGGCTTGAGGTGTTTGGCGTGGCTGACATAAAATTGCTCAACAATTTATACGTTATCCAAAATTGGAAATGACGCTATTCATTAATAAAACGACTAAGAGTGATAGACTTAGTCAGCGGATAAGGTCATCTCGTTTTTTGGACTGGGTATTTTGGTCTAAGTATTGTGATAAAATAAGCGTCATATTATAACAGTTAATTGAAAGCGGTGGCGACCTATGCGCGCCTACTGTGAGTAAAAGCGCTTGAGAAATTTAGATAGTGATTCTAAATTATTTTAATCACCCCTAATTCACTTGGAATAATAATGATAAGAATTGGTCAAGGTATTGATGTTCATGCTTTTCATAATAATGGTCAGCAGCAGCAATATGTCATACTGGCAGGTGTGCCGATAGAGCATACGCATAGTTTGCTTGCGCATTCTGATGGGGATGTAGTACTGCATGCGCTTGCTGACGCCCTGCTTGGCGCATTGGCACTTGGTGATATTGGGCAGCATTTTCCAGATACTGATGCGGCGCACGCCGGTTTGGATTCGCGCGTCCTACTCCGTTATGTGTATGGTAAAGTCCAAGCAGCCGGCTATACTTTAGGCAATGCCGATATTACCGTCATGTGTGAGCGCCCAAAATTGGCACCCTATAATCAAGCGATGCGCGAAAATATCGCCAGTGACTTGCAAACCGATGTGAGTAATGTCAGCATTAAAGCCACAACGACTGAAAAACTGGGCTTTACTGGTCGGCAAGAGGGCATCATGGCCAATGCCGTGGTATTATTGGTGCCGAATATGAATCTGGCTAGCGACAACATGGCTAGCGATAATGTTTCTGATGTTAATACGCCTGACGTTTAATCCCTAATAGCAAGCGATTAGATGATGGTTGCAATATAACGGCAATTGCCCCATGTAGCAGCCACATGCCAAATTTAATGTGACACACCTCTGTTTGATAATAATTTTTGATTTTAATAAATAGGAGCTTTTATGAGCGAGCAAACCCCAAATACTGCTGCAAACGATGTTGAACAGCTGATTCGTGATCAAATCAAAGACAATAAAGTCATTCTTTATATGAAAGGCACGCCGCAGTTCCCGCAGTGTGGTTTTTCTGCCAAATCGATTGAGGTTTTGACGCAGATTGGCCGTCCATTTGCCTTTGTTAATATTTTAGAAAATCCAGAAATCCGTGCAACATTACCAAAGATTGCTAACTGGCCAACCTTTCCACAGTTGTGGATTGATGGCGAGTTGATGGGCGGTTCAGACATCATTTTACAAATGTACCAATCAGGCGAGCTTAAGCCTTTGGTTGAAGCCAATAGCCCTGCTGCTTAATATTTAAGCGCTTTTATTGGGCAGCTTATATGTCTCAATAAATGGTTTAAAGGATTTTTGAAGTATTGAAGCACAGTAAACCCGAATAGCCTTCCTTAATAGATTGGATGGGTTGTTCGGGTTTTTTTGTCTATGCAATTCATTGTTTTTATAGCTTTTAGCCCCATATAGTGTCCAAGATAAATATATTTTGCATAAAGGAGAGGGTTATATGAATAATCAATTACCAAACACGGAATTAACGGAGCAACAAGAAGCAACTGAAAAAGCAGCCATTGAAAAACGCCGCGAGCATTTAAAAAACGAATCAACCCGTTTGATTGATATGGCAGACAATGAGCCAAATTCTGCCCTTAAATGTATTCATCATTTAAGCGTGGCAGGCGGTGCAACCGAGGCGACTTATATTGCTATTGAGCAGCGTATCTTCGCTGATCAAGATGCTGCCGGTGCCTATCATCTAGCATTATTGGCGCAAAATACCCCAGATTTACCCATCGATGCGCGTCAACTTATCGAGCTTGTGGTCAATAAAGGTGATAACGCTCAGCGTTTGGCCTTGTTAAAAAACTTGCCATTACCGCCAGTTGAGATGATTAAAGAGCAAATCTTGGCTAGCGATGATGGTGATGCTATTGGGCAAATGAATGCCTATTTGCAGATTAACCCAGAAGGTTATGGCAGCCACCATATGCTGGCAAGTGGGCAGTCCGACCGTATTGTACCGCTCAGTCCGGGTAAATAAATCCCACCTAGGCTCATCAAGCTTCTATTGATGCACCTTGATAGTTAATTGGAATAATAATTAATTTGAATAGTTTTTCGTATAACGTTTTTTCAGCGGTAAAAAATTGTTATAATTACCGGCTATCTAACCTATCTTTAATGGCTCATCTGAGTCGTTATCTCTTTTTAAATTCGACTGACGTCTATTTATCGGCAGCCATGCTATTTGAACATAGCCTCTGGCTCACGGTTGCGTTAAAAGTCAAGTGAGGCATACATGCAATACCCAAAAACTTACGACGTGGTAGTGATCGGTGGCGGTCATGCTGGCACAGAAGCTGCTTTGGCGGCCGCACGTATGGGTGCGCAAACTTTACTTTTGACGCATAACATTGAGACACTAGGACAGATGAGCTGTAACCCTGCGATTGGTGGTATCGGTAAGTCGCATTTGGTGCGTGAAATTGATGCGCTTGGTGGCGCTATGGCATTGGCGACGGACAAATCCGGTATCCAGTTTCGCGTGTTAAATAGCCGTAAAGGTGCTGCTGTTCGTGCCACGCGCGCACAAGCAGATCGTATTCTTTATAAAGCCGCTATTCGCCATACGCTTGAGAATCAGCCAAATCTTGATATATTCCAACAAGCAGCTGACGATATCTTGGTCGAAAACGGTCGTGCAACGGCAGTTGTGACCGCAACGGGTATTATCTTTAATACTCAAACCGTGGTACTCACCTCAGGTACGTTTTTAGGCGGGGTTATTCATATCGGTCTTGAGAATTCAAAAGGTGGACGTGCAGGCGATCAGCCTTCTATCAAACTTGCTGACCGTTTACGTGAATTGAAATTACCCGTTGGTCGCTTAAAAACAGGGACACCAGCACGTATCGATGCGCGTAGCGTTGACTTTAGCGTGATGACGGTACAGCCAGGCGACACACCTTTGCCGGTGATGAGCTATATGGGCGATGTCTCCATGCACCCTGAACAGGTTAATTGCTATATCACTCATACCAATGCGCGTACCCACGATATTATTCGTGAAAATCTAGACCGCTCACCGATGTTCTCTGGAAAAATCGAAGGGGTAGGTCCGCGTTATTGTCCGTCTATTGAAGATAAGATTCATCGCTTTGCCGATAAAGACAGCCATCAAATTTTTATTGAGCCAGAAGGTTTGACCACGCATGAGCTATATCCAAATGGTATCTCAACCAGCTTGCCGTTTGATGTGCAATTAGACTTTATCCATAGTATGAAAGGCTTAGAAAATGCGCATATTACACGCCCAGGTTATGCGATTGAATATGATTATTTCGATCCACAAAATCTAAAACCAACGCTTGAAACCAAATCGATTGAGCGCCTGTACTTTGCTGGTCAAATCAATGGTACGACCGGTTACGAAGAAGCGGGCGTGCAAGGTCTATTAGCCGGTACCAATGCCGCACTGGTCACCTGTGAAAACAGTGAGTTTGATGTTTGGACACCGCGCCGTGATGAAGCGTATCTTGGCGTGCTTGTCGATGATTTGATTACGCATGGTACCACTGAGCCATACCGTATGTTTACCAGTCGTGCAGAGTATCGCTTACTGTTGCGTGAAGACAATGCTGATCAGCGCTTAACCGAAACTGGTCGTAAGCTTGGACTAGTAGATGATGTGCGTTGGCAGGCGTATGAAGAAAAAATGGAAGCCATTGCTTCAGAAACCGCACGTCTTAAAGATATTTGGGCAACCCCTGCTAATGCTTTAGGTCAGCAAGTAACCGAGCAGACAGGAGAGGTGCTGTCTAAAGAATCCACTGCTTATGACTTATTGAAACGCCCACAAATACATTTTAATGATATCGCTGCTATTACAGGTTCGGAAGTTGATAACCAAGTTGGCGAGCAAATAGAGATATCGGTTAAATATGCCGGCTATATTGATCGTCAGCAAGAAGATATCGACCAGATGAAGCGTTTAGAAAATACAGCCCTACCAATGGATTTTGATTATAGCGTGGTGTCAGGATTGTCCAATGAGATTGTACAAAAGATGGCGCAAATTCGTCCAGCAACTTTAGCACAAGCGGGACGTATTAGCGGTGTGACACCTGCCGCTATTCAGTTACTAGCGATGACCGTTAAAAAACAGAAAAAAGCACAAGCGGCACTGAATGCGTCGTAGCAATAGCTTAAAAGACAAAAGCTCAAAACTAAAAAACCAACCTATCAAAAAGTGTTAGCTCAAAGCCTAAAAAATATAAAAAAGCCCATAATGAGAAATCGTTATGGGCTTTTTTTGTCAAAATATCGCCGTTATGAAAAGAAAGTCGCATACCAGCTTGTCTTGCTTGCCGTTTTATCTCTATACTTATATGACGAATCATCCTACTTATCATTTATTAATTTATCTCGCTGTTGTCTATAGTATGGTGGGCTTGTCACCGAATTGAGCTTGTTTATGACCGCTGCTATTATTTTTGCCATCACCATTGTATTGCCCAACCTTTTTTTGATGGGGTTGGGTTTTTTAATGCAAAGGCGCGGTGAGGCGAGTCAAGCTTTTATCGATCAAGCATCCAGCTTTGTCTTCAATTACTGCTTGCCTTGCTTGTTGTTTTTTAGCGTCGTTGATAGTGAGGTCGATTATGCGAAGCAAATGATTTTAATCATGGCTGGTATCCTTGTAACCTTTATTTTATTTATTGGGGCAGAGGTTTATGCTAAGTTTTTTATCCCTAAGCCTGCCGACCAAGGCGTGTTTGTACAAGGTATCTTTCGTAGTAATATGGCGATTATCGGGCTGGCAACAGTTGCCAATGCCTACGGAGAGCAGGGCTTAAGTATTGGCGCCGTCTATATGGGTGTGGTGACGATATTATTTAATATCTTAGCAGTTATTACGCTGAGTCGTGTGTCCAAAAGCGCAGACGATACGTGGGTCAGTCGCAGCATAATGGTTGTCAAAAAACTGTTTACTAATCCATTGATTATCGCCTTATTAGCGGCATTTGCTTATAAATCGTTACCGCTACCGCCTATTACGGGCGTGATTCATACGACTGGCGATTTGCTGGCAGCGGTGGCATTACCGTTAGCGCTGATTTGCGCTGGTGCGAGTATTGATCTAAAGTCGATGTTGCATCCGTCTGGGTTGTCCATGCAGGCCAGCATTGGACGTATTGTCATTGCCCCTTTTGTAGCGATAGCCGTTGGGTTAAGTTTTGGCTTATCGGGCATGCATATGGGCGTGCTGTTTTTAATGGCGGCATCACCAACTGCGGCTGCCAGTTATGTGATGGCAAAGGCCATGGGTGGTAATGATATATTGGCTGCTAATATTTTAGCATTTACAACCGTGGTAGGAATGTTTGGCATGGCGATTGGCGCGGCAATACTACGTGTGTTAGGGTGGATATAGCGTCAATCATTACGCTTAATCATCCTGTTTAGTCATCGCGTTTAATTATGGATATAAAGTAAATAATAAATTGATAAAAAGGAGCATCCAACGTGCAGTTATTAAATCAAGCAGTCGTGACAGAACATCTCAATATGCAAGCGGCTATTGACGCCATTGAAGCGATGTTACATCAGCAAGCGGCACACCCTAAGTGGATTAAAGCGCCTGAGCGTTTAGTTATTGAGACGTTTAGCGAAGATGACAAACACAGCTCAGGCTCGCATCTATCGATGCCCGCTACGATTTATGATGGGGAAAAAGAATATACTGCCGTGAAATTGGTGACCATTTGCCCTGATAATCCCAGCCGTGATATGCCAACGACTACCGCCCTTATTACCGTATCTGATAATGATACTGGCGCCATATTAGCGATTATGGATGGCATTTATATTACCCAAGTGCGTACCGCAGCATTGTCAGGTATCGCCACCAAATATATGGCAAAGCCTGATTGTCAAAGCGTGGCAGTGGTCGGCTGCGGCGGCATGGCTTATGAACAATTGCATGCTGTATTAACAGTCCGTCCTGAGATTGGAACGGTTTACCTATGGAATAGAAGCAGTGAAGGCGCTGAACAATTTAAAACGTGTTTTGAGCGTGATTATAGTCAATGGAACGTTGATATAAGCATTTGCGAAAATATCAATGATGCTATCTGTGATGTGGATATTATCAATGTAGCCACGCGTGCGACGGAAGGTTTATTTGATAGCAATCATATTAAGCCTGAGGTGCATATCAATGCGGTAGGAGCATATCAGCCGTCGATGAAAGAGATCAGTAATGAGGTTATCGCAAATAGTAATATGGTGGTGGTTGATGACTTAGCGGGTAGTCGCCATGAAGCAGGTGATTTGATTCAAGCGCACGATAGTTCTGATTGCGCATGGACATGGGATGACCTTAGTGGCGATTTACAAGCGCTCGTAACCAAAGAGATAGTAAAAACAGAGCCTGGTATCACTTTGTTTAAATCAGTCGGCGCGGCAAGCTTTGATGCCGCTGTGGCTCTATATGTGGCGAAACAAGCCAAACAAAAAATCTTTGGTACTGCAGTTGATTGGTAAGAATACTGACGGCTTTTAACGCCAATATTTGAATGTTTTTATCCCAACTATTATTACCATTAAAAAGCCCCCTTTTCAAATTAGAGAAGGGGGCTTTTAACATCGAATGTCATTTATTTAATGTTATCTTTATTGCGTTTATTTTCAATACGCTGTTTGCGCTTGGGGCTAATATGATAAGTAAAATAGCCGGCAACGACCATCACCGCAATAAAGGCCACGATATATAATAATATTGATAAATCGATAAAGGCCGAGGGTTTCATGACCGTAATCTCATTAGGGTTTATCAATAATTATGCGAGCATGGCGGTCTATTGTAAAGTAAACAAGTTTAGCTCAGGTGTAAGTTCCAGTGAACGCAAACGCGCTGCCTGATCATAAACATTGGCGGTGACAATCAATTCATCGGGCTGATACTGTGCAAGGAATTTAGCAAGTTTAGGTTTGACGGTTTCGACAGAGCCAATAAATGAGACCGATAAAGCGCTGTCTACCATCATTTGCTCGGCAGGGCTCCAGATGCTGTCCATATCGTAAGTTGGCATTGGCATTTGTCCGCGCTCACCGCGACGTAGACGTACAAAACTTTGCTGCGCTGATGTAAAGTGATAATGGGCTGTCTCATCATCGTCAGCAAGTAACAGGTTTGCCGCCAGCATCACATAAGGCTTAGCGAGATGCGCCGATGGTTTAAACTGTTCACGATACGCACTAATTGCTTGTGCCATCATCTGTGGCGCAAAATGCGAGGCAAAAACGTATGGTAGGCCTAAATGCGCCGCTAAAGTCGCGCCAAAAAGCGATGAGCCCAGTATCCAAATAGGAATGTTAGATTTCGCCCCTGGAAATGATTGCACAGGACTGTCATCGGTGCCATCACCTAAGAAATACATCAATTCTTGTACATCTTGCGGAAAACGATCGGCGTCTTGCATTTGACGACGCAACGCTTGAAAGGTAGCACCATCTGTACCCGGTGCGCGGCCCAGACCCAAATCTACGCGGTCGCCATATAGTGCCTGTAAAGTACCAAATTGCTCAGCGATGACTAACGGCGCATGATTGGGCAACATAACACCACCAGCACCGATGCGTATGCGCTTGGTTTGACTACCGATATGCGATAACAGTACCGAAGTTGCGGCACTAGCAATGCCGGGCATATTATGATGCTCGGCCATCCAATAGCGGTTAAAGCCAGATTTTTCTGCTTGCTGAGCAATGGCAACTGTCTGTGCAATGCCTTCAGCGATGGTTTTGCCTTCAGGAACGGGTGCTAAGTCTAAAAAAGATAATGGGATTGTGTTGCTCATGATTCACCTATTGTTATGATGGCGCTATTCAACGACATTCTTATAGTTAGTTTTTTAAACATCAGTAATAAAATAAAAAGCATTCTGATTATTCAATAGCTCATATGATGGGGCGATTAAATCAAATATAAAGGTCAACGCTCAAGGTAATAACAAATCGTAATAATTCGAGGCGCGTATAAGAGTGCTGCGCAGATTTCTTACCGGAATCAATAGCGTCATAAAAGAAAAAAGCAAACGGCACCGCTATCTATTGATAACGGTGCCGTTTGTATTTACTAGAAAGACGATTGTTAAACCATGATGCTTGAAGTCGCTGCTAGTGACTTAAGCGCCGCTGCTTAATAAGCTACTGACTAAGTTAAGAGTTACTGACTAAATTGTTTTTGGCATAACTCCATAAAGGCGCGTCCGTATTGACGAATTTCTGCATCATCACGTACCGCCATCCAACTGGTAAAACGCCCGAAATGGTCAACAGGAATGGCAGTCAGGTTCTGATAATGGCTTGGCTCAAATGCCATTTCGGCGATGATACCAATGCCCAATCCTAATCCTACATAGGTGCTAATCACATCCGCATCAAGTGCTGCCAATACAATGTCTGGTTCAAGTCCTGCATCGCTAAAGGTTTTATCAATGGCGCCACGCCCTGTAAAGCCGCCGTGATAAGTCACAATCGGATAGCTGGCAAGCGTTGGTAAATCAATCGATTCCAGTCCTGCCAGCTCATGGTCGCTTGGTACAATGACGCGATGCGTCCAGTCATAATAGCGGTAGCAACGTAGATAGTTATTGTGTAGTAATGACTCGGTGGCAATGCCAATATCTGCCTGCCCGCGAATGACCATCTGCGCGATGGTTTCAGGATCTGCCTGTTGTAGGATTAAATTAACCTTGGGGAAGCGTTCTTTAAATGCTTTGACCACTTCTGGCAATACATAACGCGCCTGTGTATGCGTAGTGGCAATCGTTAGCGTGCCAATATTGGGGTTATTAAAATCCAGACTGAGATTTTCAATGGTACGAATTTCCGCAAAGATAGACTCGATGTGCGGCATAAGCGCTGTGCCCATGGTTGTCAGCCCCGTCAGGCGTTTGCCTTGGCGTACGAACACTTCAGTTTTAAGCTGGTTTTCAAGTGCTGCAATATGTTTTGATAGACTCGATTGGCTGGTGTGCAGCACGGTTGCTGCTTGACTTAAATTATAGCCATTGATTACCGTATGCCACACTGTTTCCAACTGCTTGAGTTGGATTTGTAGATGCCGCTGATTGACTACTACGTCGATTGCCATCATTTAACCCTATGTATAAATATACAAACCTCGTCTGTATATAAAAATAAAAACTTACAAATATTCAATAAGTCGCTAGTGTAAATCAAAGCTATTATTCTTGTATATAATAAATGGCTATGAATTTATATTAATTTGGAATATAGGATGGTTTATTTGTCTTAAATTGACAATAGGACTTTAAAAAAATATGCAATTGAAGAAAGACGTTTTTAATATTTAAGTAAGCTACTGATACATGAAGTTACTATTATGAAATAAATAGCGTGGCTAGATACTGTGGTTATTAACTTAATGCAAAAACATCTAGTCAAGGTTAGCGTTCTCAAGTACCATAATTCAATTTTGTACTAATGATGGTTTTTGTGCAACGCTGAGCAATTTTTATCCATCCTTTTTGTCTATATTGAATAAGAAATGATTGATAAAAATTGTGCGCAGTTGTGTTATTTATCTCAATTTTTGGTGATTGATTATGTCTGCTGTCCAACCTATAACGCCTGAACAACCGATTGCCAAAAAATCATGGGGAGAAGCCGCCAAAGCTTATTTAGACCCACGTGTGATTATCATGCTGTTTTTAGGGTTTTCAGCCGGTATTCCCATTCTGCTTATTTTTTCCAGTCTGTCGTTATGGCTGCGCGAGGCAGGTATTGACCGTAGCGTTGTCACTATGTTTAGTTGGGCGGCATTGGGATATTCATTTAAGTTTATTTGGGCGCCATTAATCGACGCGCTGCCGGTGCCTTTTTTGACTAAATGGTTGGGTCGTCGCCGTAGTTGGATGGTGGTATCACAGCTGCTCATTGTATTGGCTATCTTTTTGATGGCGACGGTTAACCCTGTTAGCGAAGACGTATTGGTTTATATGGCGGGTGCGGCGGTTTTGCTGGGATTTTCTTCTGCCACGCAAGATATCGTCATTGATGCTTACCGCATTGAGCTGGCACCGCCATCGATGCAGTCTATTTTGTCCTCTATCTATGTGTCAGGTTACCGGGTTGGTATGATTGTCGCTGGGGCAGGCGCGCTATATTTAGCAGATTATTTTGGTTCGACAGAAACTTCTTATAGTTATGAAGCGTGGCGTAATACCTATTATATTATGGCTGGGGTTATGACCTTGGGTGTATTGACCACCTTTGCCAGTTATGAGCCAACCGCTGAGATTTTGCAAAGTCATAAGCAAAAAAGCAACCTCAAAGTTTTCCTAATTTACTCAGCGTTACTATTAATACCAGCCTTATTGTTTGGTGTCGTATATCTTATCAATATCCTTATTAATAAGGTTTTTGATAGTACCATTGCCCTGATACCGCTAATGGCAATGCCGAGTATTAAGTTCTATTTTATAGCGTTGGTTGTGTGTGCACCTCTGCTGCTGTTGTACTTTATGATTAATCAACCTAAGATTATTAATAAAGCACCATTGGTGGCTGAAACGCGCGAAGACTACGTCAAGTTGGTTTTACTGTTTGTGTTTGCCGTCGTAGCATTTGTTGCGGCCTATGTCTTGATAGGGCAAGTACTGCCAGAGTTTGAAGGCGTGTTTGTCAGCTTCATTAGTGAGACATTGCATTTACTAGTAAGCTTAGCAGCAGCACTGGCAGCAGGTTATGCATTGGTAAAAGTCGGTTTAGTCAAAAAAGAAATTGCGATGGCAACGTGGATTGAGCCTATCTTAGACTTCTTTAGACGCTATGGAAAAAAAGCATTTTTGTTATTAGCGTTGATTGGTTTATACCGCATATCAGACATTGTGGCAGGGGTGATATCAAACGTCTTTTATCAAGATATGGGCTTTAGTAAAACCGATATTGCCAATGCGGTAAAACTGGTTGGCGTGATTATGGCCATCGCTGGTGGTTTCTTAGGCGGTCTATTGGCGCAGCGTTTTCGTATCATGCATGCCATGATGATTGGTGCCATTCTCGCTTGTGCGACCAATTTATTATTTGTGGTGCTGACCTATAATCCGGGCAGTTTACCCATCATGTATATGGCAGTAATATTTGATAACTTAGCTGCTGGTCTTGCCAGTGCGGTCTTTATTGCATTCTTATCAGCATTGACATCTATACGTTTTACCGCGGTACAGTATGCTATTTTTTCTTCATTGATGACCTTAATACCAAAAGTAATGGGTGGTTATTCAGGTTCTATCGTTGATAGTATGGGCTATCCGTTCTTCTTCATTTTTACCTTTGCGATTGGTATTCCAATTCTTGTGCTGATTTACTTTGTCGATAAATATATCGTCATTGGCGATAACGACGATATTTATGGCGACAGTGATGGTGAAGGCGGCAAAGGTATTGGTGATAAGTTAACCAAAGCCAATCCGAATCTGACGGATACCAAAGAGCCACCACGTGCCTCAGAATAGCTAAGACAATAAAATATAACCAGTTCGACAGCTTTATTCAGTAAACAGTAATTTTATGAGTTATCTATGACAGCATTTACCATTGGTCAAATAAAACAGCAGATTCAGCAATTGACGAATGAGTCTGCGAGCAGCAGTTTGCCCTCATTTTGGCTCACTGATTGGTTGTTGTTTGTCATCGATAAACCAAGCTCATTTTTAATCACTGATGAAAAATATCAGATGACCGATAGCGAGCTTGAGCAATTTCATGTGGGTGTGACCAAGATGCAGCAGGGCACGCCGTTGGCGTATTTAACTGAACAGCAAGAATTTTGGTCGCTGAACTTTAAAGTAAATGAGCATACTTTAATACCGAGACCGGATACTGAGATATTGATTGAACAAGTATTAACTTGGATACAATCTCAGCCAAAAAGTGCGGATAAGGATAAAAAGCCAAAACGCCTATTAGATTTAGGGACAGGCTCAGGTTGTATTGCTATTAGCTTAGCACATGAGTTAAAACAAAATCATGTCAGTAGTTCAGCAGAAAACTGGCAAGTGATTGCCGTTGACTTATCTGCAGAGGCGCTAAAAGTCGCTAAGCACAATGCAATGGTAAACGAGGTTGCTGATATTAAGTTTATTAAAAGTAGTTGGTATGATGCGCTGTCTATTCAGGATGAGCCATTATTCGATGTGATTGTTTCTAACCCGCCTTATATCGATGAAGAAGATGAGCATTTAGCAAGGTTAATTGCTGAGCCGATTAGCGCTCTGAGCTCACCAAATCATGGACTTGACGATATAGAACATATTATCCAGCATGCGCCGCAACATTTGAATGTAGGTGGGCTTTTAGCAATTGAGCATGGTTTTGATCAAGGTGATGCTGTACGGCAGCTATTTTTGAATAGGGGTTTTGAGTCAGTATATACCGTACAAGATTATGGTGGTAACGATCGTGTGACGCTCGGCCAGTTACTATAAAAATACGCAGTTGCTGTCAAAATAAGTTTCAGTGCTAAGCCTTGGTAATGACTATGAGTGGCATTTATGAGTGATATTAGAGAGACGGAAATGTTAGGAGATGCGGAGCTGCTGCGTTATGCGCGCCAGATATTGCTTGATGGTTGGGATATTGATGCTCAATTACGCTTAAAAGCATCGCGAGTGGTTATGGTAGGCGCAGGTGGTTTAGGTTGCCCCGCTTCTGAGACACTCGTGCGGGCAGGCTTGGGACAAGTGCACCTAATAGATGATGATATAATTGAAGCCAGTAATTTACAGCGCCAAACGCTATTTTTACCTGAGGATATCGGTAAACCTAAAGCGCTTACAGCGGCGCAGATGCTCAGCAAAATTAATCCTCTTATCAGTGCTCATGGTACAGTGGCAAGGTTGAGCGAAGATAATGCTTATGAGCTACTTGATATGGCATCTAGCAAACCTGATTTACTCCTAGACTGTACTGATAACTTCGCCACCCGTGATATTATTAATCGTATTAGTGTCCGTTATCAGATTCCGTTGTTATCTGCTTCAGCGATAGCCATGCAAGGACAGTTGGCATTATATGAGCCGCAATTAAATACCGGCTGCTATCATTGTGTGTTTGGCTCAGTGGTGCTAGATGCCGCCGCAGACGAGCGGACCTGTGCCAATTCAGGGGTACTTGCCAGTACCACAGCCATCATGGGTAACTTACAAGCAAATGCCGCCTTACAGTATCTAGGATTAACCAAAAATCCACTGACAAATAAGCTATTAATATGGGATGGTAGCCAGATGCAGCAACGGCTAATGGGCTATCGAAGAGATGCACATTGTCCGATTTGTGCCAAGCATTAGCAAATTGCTCAACCTTTTTAAGTCTCCACATCCTCATAACCTCCTTTTTATTGCCATAGTTGTTTTTTATGAAAATCCATCGTCCGCATTTATTAAAGCACACCTTTAATGTTGTTAATCGCATTCGCCAAACCGCGAGTGTGGCTGGTTTGTCTGCACTAAGAGTGGCAAAAGGTGAAAAACCTGATGCCATGCTGCTAAAAGAAACCTTTGAACAATTAGGCACGACCTATATCAAAATCGGGCAGTTTATTGCCAGTACGCCGTCACTATTCCCGCGCGAATATGTGCAAGCATTCCAAAGCTGTCTGGATCAAACGACTCCCTTATCCTACACTTATATTGAACAGGTATTAAAAGAGGAACTAGCCGTTGATGGGCTAACGCTTGAGGAGATGTTTGCTCACATCGATGCAAAGCCGTTAGCATCAGCCTCTATTGCCCAAGTTCATGCGGCGCGTTTGCATAATGGCGATGAGGTGGTGCTAAAGGTACAAAAGCCGGGTGTTGAAACCATTATGCAAACGGACTTGGGCGTGTTGCACGGCGTGACCAAATTGGTTGAGCTACTAATGCCTTCGATGCGCTTTGCCAGTATTGCGCCAATTATCGATGAGATTCGTCTGCGGATGCTTGCCGAAACCGATTTTATCGCTGAGGCGCAAAATATCCGTGATTTTCAGCAATTTTTAGCGATATCAGGAAATACACGCGTCGTTGCGCCAACCGTCTATGAAGAGCTGACCACCAAGCGTGTACTGACCATGAGCCGCTTATATGGCGTCTCTATGGTAGATGAATCTGTCATGCGTCAGTATTGTAATGACCCTGCACAAGTAATGGCAGATACGCTTAATACGTGGTTTGCCAGTCTTATGCTATGCAATAGTTTCCATGCTGATTTGCATGCGGGCAATTTGATGCTATTAACCGATGGGCGTATTGGATTCTTAGACTTCGGTATCGTTGGTAAATTGAAAGCTGAGAGTTGGCGCGCATGTATGGGTATGATGCAAGCGATGCAAGACAGTGATTATCACGCAATGGCACGCCATATGATTGATATGGAGATGACCCATGGCGACAATCAGGTAGATGTGGTGGCATTGGGCAATGATTTGCAGCGCATGATGAAAACCATTATGGCTGAGGACAAGGCTTTTACCAGTGGTGTGCCTTTTAATAGTAAAGAGCAAGCTGATGAGTTAAATACAATGATGTTGGAGATTGTTGAGGTCGGCAAGCGTCATGGTATTCATTTCCCACGTGACTTTGCCTTATTGACCAAGCAGATGCTCTATTTTGATCGTTTTATGCGTACGCTTGCCCCTGATATGGATATGTTTAGTGATCAACGGGTACAGATGCTTGGGCAATCAGAAACCGCCGAGCAAGCCAGTCGTCCAATCCAAAATATTTCTTAGCAGTAATCGTTATAATTAGAACTCTTTTATTTTATCTTTGCTTGGTTATATATCACTGCTTTTAACACAAAGGATTGTGTGCTTTTTGCCACAAAATGGCTCTGTCATGATGACTGTACTTAAAAGCCGTGCTACTACTATCATTACCAATGAAACAGCGGTTGCTTGTATAGGGTTGTATTGTTTGGCGGTGGTCATGGGATTTGGGCGGTTTTTATTTACCGCAACCTTGCCTGATATCATGACGCAATTATCGTTATCGACGGTCATTGCAGGCTGGCTGGCCTCGGTTAATTACAGTGGCTATTTCATTGGGGCGCTCATTGCGATGTTTGTGCCCCATCGTTTGACATGGCAAATGCTCATAGTATGGACAGCAGTCAGTGTCGTCACCACCATGTTATTAGTGGTGCCAAATCTGTCATTGAATCTCTGGTATGTCATTCGGCTATTCTCAGGTATCGCAAGCGGCGTGGCGATGATTTTGAGCTCATCACTGGTGATTCAAAGCTTTAGTCATGAGCGCCGCTCGGTACTCTCAGCACTGCATTATGCGGGTATTGGCGTCGGTATCAGCGCTTCCGCCGTACTGACGTGGTGGTTGTTAACGCTCGGCTATCATTTCGATATCATTTGGCTGGTAGCAGGGATTATCAGTCTACCGTTATTATGGCTGCTTTATGCCATCAGACCAGAAAACTCAACTCCATTTAAATCAAAAGCAAATAACTCGCAGACATCCCAATTACAAACCTCTAAGCAACAAGCCGCTGAATTAAAATACGGTAGTCAGCGGCTGTCCGTACAGCAAACTTATCTCAATTTTAAACATTCTTTATATGAAGCAGTGGCTGGTCATACTAAGGCGATTGTATTACTGTCGGCAAGTTATGTGTTGGCGGGGTTTGGGTATATTACTTCGGCGACTTTTTTGCCAGTGATGGCGGCACAGCGGCTCACGACACAAAGCTATGCAGGATTACTGATTTGGCTTGTGGTCGGGATTTTTGCCATGCTATCAAACCCTATATGGGGCGCGCTTGCCAAGCGTATCGGCGAGACTAAAACCTTAATGGGGTTAACGTTATTGCAAGCGTTTGGTATGGGCTTACCGATATGGTTCGATGGCGCTATTGGCTTGTACGGTAATGCGGTGATTTTAGGCTTAACCTTTGTTGGCATGGTTTCAATGACGCTAAATTTGATTAAAAACATTAATCCTGCTTACTCTAACTTATTGATTGGTCTAGCGACTTTGGCCTATGCCATAGGGCAGTTCATGGGACCGCTCGTCACGGTGGCGCTGGCGGGTAAAACTGATAATTTTAATGCCGGTTTACTGGTCGCTGCTATCGGCTTATTATTAGGATTGACTTTAGTCTTCTTTTTCCGGCGTCAAACCCAGCGCCGATTCTTGTTTAATCAATAACTACAATTAAAACAAAGATAAAAGTCACAGCCTTATTAACTTCAAACTAAACCACGCTACGGCTAAACACTTCCCGTAGCTCAAAGCTGGTATGCACTTGGGCAACACCTTTGATGCGGTTGAGCCTATGCAATAAAAACTCCTCATAATGCGCCATATCGCGTACGCGCACTTTGATTAAGTAGTCTTCGGTGCGACCGGTGACAATACTACAGCTAACCACCTCATCAAAACTTTGAATTTTCTCTTCAAAATGCTCGAAGCGGTCTGCAGTATGGCGATCCATACTAATCGCAATAAATACGGCTAAAGGAT
Organism: Psychrobacter immobilis; assembly: GCF_904846285.1. Classification (GTDB taxonomy): domain Bacteria; phylum Pseudomonadota; class Gammaproteobacteria; order Pseudomonadales; family Moraxellaceae; genus Psychrobacter; species Psychrobacter immobilis_D. Next base: position 18,728 of record NZ_CAJHAD010000004.1, read on the forward strand.
AGCCAAGTTTTTGTGCATCGGTTTGGGTGTAGTAGCCAGTGATAATACCTGCCTCTTCTAAGCGTTTGATACGGCGCGCGCAAGGGGTCGCCGATAAGTTGACCCGCTCGGCAAGCTCGGTAATACTCATACGCGCTTGGGTTTGTAATAAGCGTAATAACTGTTTGTCGGTATCATCAATATCTATAGATAAAGAATTATCCGTATGATTATTTAACATCGAATATCATCTATTTAGTGAAATAACCTAATTATAGCTTCAATAATGATTTTTATCACTAAATTAGTATGTATTCAAGTAAAATAAAGCTGATTTCTAACGCATAGAATTTGTTATTATAATGGCATAAACTTTTATTATCTCATATGATAAAGAGTGCTTGGTCATTAGTTGCCCAGTTAAAACCTCTACTTCAACTCAGCTCTTTATGTTATCTAAGGATTGATTATGCCTAATCAAGCAACACGCCATGCAGACAATACCTCTGCAAAAGTCACCCCAAAAAATGCCGCTTTTGATTTCCGTAAATATCGCCCTTTTGCGTTTGCACCTGTGCTGTCAGATCGCACTTGGCCGAGCAAAACGATTGAGAAATCACCAGTTTGGGCAAGTGTGGACCTGCGTGATGGTAATCAGGCGCTGATTGATCCAATGACGATTGAACAAAAAATGCGCTTCTTTAAAACCTTAGTGGACGTTGGTTTTAAAGAGATTGAAATTGGTTTCCCCTCAGCGGCACAAGTTGAGTTTGATTTTGCGCGTAAACTCATTGAAGAAAACCATGTCCCTGCTGATGTCACCTTGCAAGTATTGGTGCAGGCTCGCGAGCATTTGATTGCCCGTACCTTTGAGTCATTGATAGGGGCGAAGCGTGCCATCGTCCACGTTTATAACTCAACGTGCCGTATCCAACGCGAAAAAGTATACGGTAAAAATAAAGCAGAAATTAAAGAAATTGCTATTGCTGGTGCTAATTTATTGGTCGAATACGCGGCCAAATATCCAGAAACAGAATGGGTATTCCAGTATTCACCAGAGAGCTTTAGCCAAACCGAAACCGAATATGCGGTCGAAGTTTGCGACGCGGTTTGTGATGTTTGGCAGCCTGAAAATGGTCAAGAAGTGATATTAAACTTGCCAGCGACCGTTGAAGCATCAACGCCCAATGTATTTGCCGACCAAGTTGAGTATTTCTGCCGTCATCTTGCCAAACGTGAGCTTGTCACCATCAGTTTGCATACCCACAATGACCGTGGCTGTGCCGTAGCTGCTGCTGAACTTGGCGTGCTTGCTGGCGCAGATCGTATCGAGGGTACCTTGCTTGGTAATGGTGAGCGTACCGGCAATATGGATATTATGGTCATGGCGATGAACTTGTTTAGTCAAGGCGTCGATCCAGAGCTTGATTTTAGTAATATGAGTGAGATTGTACAAGTCGTGAGCGAATGTAATAATTTGCCACTTCATCCACGTCATCCGTACGTTGGGGAGCTAGTGTTTACCGCCTTTAGTGGCTCGCATCAAGATGCTATCAAAAAATGCCTCGATTATAATGAACAGCATGCCGAACAGACGGAAAATGTTTGGGATGTCGCATATTTGCCGATTGATCCGGCGCATATCGGTCGCAGCTATCAAGACGTGGTTCGTATCAATAGCCAATCTGGTAAAGGCGGCGTTGCTTATATCTTGCAACGCAACTATGGCTTTAATTTACCGCGCTGGATGCAGATTGACTTTAGTGGCGTAGTACAAAAACAAGCGGAAAGCGCTGCTCGTGAACTGCAGAATGATGAAATCTTACAGACCTTTGAAGACACTTATTTGCAACAAGGCAGCTTTGAGCTTCTAGATTATAGTGTCAATAACAAAGGCGGCGAGGCGTACTTTAACGGTCAAGTACAGATGAATGGCGATACCATTACTATTGATGGTACGGGTAACGGTCCTTTGTCTTCATTTATTGACGGACTTGCACAGCACACGGGTAAATCTATTCATGTCATTAATTACGCTGAGCATGCGATTAATCCGCAGCATAATAGCGGTAATGGCATCGATGATGATACCAATAATGACAACAAAACCAATGCTAATGCTGCTGCTTACATTCAACTAAATGTCGACGGCGACGTTTATTCAGGGATTGGTACTTGTAGCAGTACCGTATCGGCCATGCTTAAAGGCGCGTTATCTGCCTTTGCTCAGGCAGTAAATACTGTCGCTGCTTGATAAGATTCTTAGTATTAGTATTAAGACAGTTCATTTAATACGATAATCTATAACGTCATGGCTTTTGCAATTCGCAAATCAGTCATGACGTTATTTTTTTATGGAAGAAACTATCCTAGCAGCATGCTGTTTTAAAGGTACTCTTTTTATATTGAAATAATTATAACTGAGTGAGTGCTTAGCTACGTCTTTACCGACTAATAGCATAATGTTACTTGTGTTTTTGGTGTCTAAGACTTACGCTAATGTATACATCATTCATTATTATAATAGTAGAAAAATAAGGTTAATTATGGAACCTATATCATTTGCTTCATTTACATTGGCATCTATTTTAGCGTCACTGCCAGCGAATGGTGAAGCCGTCAGTAAGCCCACGATTACCACGCATATCAGTCCCGCCATTGCCGGACAGTGGGAGATAGATTTAGATAGCAGTATCACCATGACCAAAGAAGCGAAAGCCAGACAAGCGGCATCAGAGCAGCAAAAAGGAAAAAGTAATGAGCCAAAAGTAAGCGCTGATACAGAGGGTGGCGTGTTGACTCAAAATGAAAAACGTATCGTTAATATTCAACCAAGCAGTAGTAAAAAATTAATGGCTTCAGCGGCAAAGTCCAATCAATGCCGTGAGTTATATAACTTTGCTGCCGATAATGAGATGTGGGCGGTCAGTGGTAAAGAATGGACCTATGGTCGCTACCTAGTTACGCATCGCGAAGAAGGATTACCGATTATCGCCATCAAGACAGTTTATGACAATAATGAGGTAGATTGTTCAGGCAATCAGATAGATCAGACGGATGAGGCTTTAATAGCGTTTTTAAACCATGACGGTAATCAAATGCAATGGTGTGCCGACCCTGATGGTAAAGAATGCTTTATGAATTTCACTAGAGTGTTGCCATAGCATTTTATTATCATCTATAAATTGTCATCTGTAAATTGAGAATCCTCATTTATAAAATCCAGACGCAATAAAAAAACCGCTATCCATTTGGATAGCGGTTTTTTTATTAACTTTCTTGTAAAACAACAGAGTTTAGAAAGATTATGAATCAGCCTTGTCTTTATTGGCCGTTAATAATTCTCTTTCAAGATAATGAATGTTTTGCGCTTCATGGACAAATTTATCATCAGCTAAAATCACATCACGATGCATCGGTATATTGGTTTTAATACCTTCAATCACCAATTCATCAAGTGCATGTAAGGTTTTAGAGATTGCTTGCTGACGCGTTTGACCGTGGCAGATAAGCTTGCCAATCAATGAATCATAGTAGCTTGGAATCTCATAGCCTGGATAGAGATGTGAATCAAAGCGAACGCCAGCGCCACTAGGTGAGTACAGCTGAGTGACAGTACCGGGTGATGGCATAAAAGTCACTGGATCTTCAGCATTGATACGACATTCAATCGCATGACCTTGAACTTCAATCTCACTTTGACGATAAGATAGACCGTAGCCCGCCGCGATTTTAAGCTGCTCAACTACTATATCAATCCCTGTAATCATCTCAGTGATGGTATGCTCAACCTGTACACGGGTATTCATTTCGATAAAAAAGAATTCATTGTTTTCAAATAAAAACTCAAATGTCCCAGCACCGCGATACTTGACCAGTTTACAAGCTTTGACACAAGCATCGAGGATAGGCTGACGTACATCATCAGGGATATCAGGGGCAGGAGCCTCTTCTAATACTTTTTGATGGCGACGCTGTAAAGAGCAATCACGGTCATACAGATGAATCGCATTACCATTGCCGTCACCAAGTACCTGTACTTCTACGTGGCGCGGATTTTGTAGATAGCGCTCCATATAAACCGTATCGTCACCAAACCACAATTCAGCTTCTTGCTTTGCCGCTTGCACTTGACCAATAATTTCCTCAAAGCGTTCAACGACGCGCATACCACGACCACCACCGCCTGCCGCTGCTTTAATAATGAGCGGAAAGCCAATATTCCGTGCTTGCTCTTCCGCATTGTGCATGGTCACCGCACCCACTGAACCGGGTACCGTTGGTACACCTGCTTTTTTCATAGCATTAATAGCAGAGACTTTATTGCCCATTAAGCGGATATGGTCAGCACTAGGACCAACGAAGGTCAATCCGGCTTCTTCGATACGCTCAGCAAACTCAGCATTTTCAGCCAAAAAACCATAACCGGGGTGAATGGCGTCAGCGCCAGTAATTTCAGCGGCGGTCAAAATAGTATTGATATCAAGATAGCTTTGGTTGGCATTGGGTTTGCCAATACAGATTGCTTCATCAACAAAGCGTAAGTGCATCAAGTTTGCATCAGCGGTAGAATAGACGCCGACGGTCTCTATGCCAAGCGCCTTACAAGCTCGAACGATGCGTAGGGCAATCTCACCTCTATTGGCGATGAGCAGTTTTTTTATCATGGGTTCATCCTTGTTGAAGCGGCAGTCATTGATAAAGTCGCTATTTTAGACATCACAAAAATAAATGACGATACAACTCATTTAGGTAAATTGAGCGCTGATGCCGTATCAATAATAACGAGGTTTCAATCATTACAAAGTAAAGGTTGGCGAATATCGTTACGCTTTGTAGCGTACGATTGGTTGGCCAAACTGCACAACGTCAGAGTTGTCTACCAAGATTTCATCCACGATACCACTTTGAGTGGCTTCAAGAGGGTTCATAATTTTCATGGCTTCAATAATACCAAGCGTGTCACCTGCCTGTACTTTTTGTCCGACTTTTACAAATGGTGGATCGTTAGGACTTGGTGCGGAATAAAAAACACCAACCATCGGCGATGTCTCAACGCTACCAGCTTTAACAGCAGCTTTGGCTTCAGCAGCGATTGGTGCAGCACCAACAGCAGGAGCGGCCATCATTGTCGGTGCTGGCGCATCATAATGACGAGTTAAACTAATATGTTCGTCGTCTGAGCTGATTTCTAAATTAACCAGTTCACTTTCTTCCATGAGTGCGATCAGGGTGCGTATTTTTTCAATATCCATAATTTTAATTTTGCCTTGTACTAAATTCGAGAAAATAATGTAACTAAATAATGTGTTGGTAGTTGCTAATGATACCTATATTCACGCCAATGAGCAATCGATGTACAGTTGTTAACTGAGTTTTTTTACATATTATGACGTAAGCTATCTTAAGCGTAAGAAACGCTCAATGATTAATCATAGTCTATGTGACAAGGTAGCGCTAGTAATGGTTACTAGACGCTACGATTGGATAAAGGTAATGACGGTATTAAGCCCACAGCATCGTTAAGCGTTTTTGCTGATAGCGCAAACGCAAAGTCAGTAAGATAGAGGATAAGAATAATCCGGTAATGAGTGCCATCCAAAAACCTTGCGCGCCAACGTCGGTAAAGCGCACCAGATAAACACCAAGTGGTAATGCCACGATCCAATAGCAAAATAGCGTTACCCACATCGGCACAGTAGTATCTTGCATACCGCGCAATATGCCAGCGACATTGACCTGCCAACCATCAAATAACTGATAAGCCAGCGCAAAGATAAGTAAATGCATGGCTTGTGCTGTGACGTCGGGGTTATCGGTAAATGCCGCCGCCAATTGTGGTCTAAATAACCAAATGCCAAGCATACAGGTGAGGGCAATCATTACCGTCCATATCAACCCTGTGGCTTGTACCTGACGTAATGCCATGAGGTTTTTTTCACCAAAGCGGTTAGACACCATAATAGTCAGAGCCATCGCGACTGAGATGGGAATCATAAACAGTTGCGAGGTCACCGATAGCGCCACCTGATGTGAAGCGGTTGCAAGCTCGCCTAAAGGGCTGATTACCAACGCTCCCAAGCTAAATAAACTGGCTTCAAAAAAGATAGAAATACCAATCGGAATGCCAAGTTTTAACAGCTTTTTTATCTGCGCGCGATTGGGACTAGCAAAAGCATAAAAGAAGCGCGTACTGGCAAACTGCTGACGCTTAGTAAAACTGGTATATGTCGCTAATAGCAAGACATTAATCCAAAGGACTATTGCGGTCGCAACCCCGCAACCAGCGCCGCCCATCTCAGGCATGCCAAATAGACCATGGATAAAAATATAGTTAAGCGGGATATCGGCAAGCAGCCCGATGATGCTGATAACCGTGACAGGCTCTGGTCGACCAAGCGCCTCACAATAACTGCGTAGTACCGCATAGACCGCAATCGCAGGGAAACCGAACGATACCCCACGTAGGTATTGCGAAGCGATGGGTTGAATGTTTTCAGGTACGCCCATTACCCCCAGTATATTGGGCGCTATATTGACAACAATAAAGCCAATGATACCAATGACACCAGCCGCCCATAAAGACTGCTGGGTGATGTGTGGCACTTGGTTGTGTTTGTTTTGCCCGATTGCTTCGCCAATGAGCGGCGTCGTGGCAATCAAAATACCTGTCGCCAATAAAAACAGCGGCAGCCAAATACCAGAACCGACGGCCACTGCTGCCAAATCAAGCGCAGAGACTTGGCCTGCCATAATGGCATCGACAACCCCAAGCGCGGCTTGGCAAAACTGGGTAATCAAAATAGGGAGTGCAAGTACGCCTAAGCGTAAGCTATAACTTTTAAAATCTCTAAAGGATAATGGGAAAACCATAATGAGCAACTTTTTATTCTTGGCAGTAATTATTGTAGATGAGCAAATGCTGCCATCAACAAGTTAATAGCGATACAGTAAAATAGAATTGGTGCGACGATAATACTCCGATAAATAATATGAGCAAGTCCATTCTGAGTAACAATAGCCAGACTTGGTATAAAAATAAAATTGTTAGCCCTAAAATAAAAAATGACCCGTCAATTCGTGAGCAGAATTGACAGGTCATCATAAGAAAAAATAGTAAATAAGCTAAAGCCTGAGGTCATTGATTTAGATATGTATTGTTAATACTTATACTCGTCTAGTCTTCTAAGATTTGCTCGTGTAGCAATACAGATAAAATTAATTATCTACAATGATTCAGGTAAGTCTTGCACCAGTGCTTGATAGCCAATCAAGGTGTTATTTGCATCGAATGCCTGTACGACAATCGCATAATTGGTTGAACGATCGGGAATAACGGGCGCAAACTGGGTTTCAAGATTGTTTAATACCAGATTCTGGACATAACCGTTAGCACCCGATTCTGCCTTATTAACATCAATTTGACTCACTAAGACATGCTTAGTATTGCTAGGGTTTTGCCATGTTATGGTTTTTTGACTACCATTACCGATAATATCAAGATTTAGGTTGCCAAGTTTATAATCGAGTGGGTAAGTTTTAAAGTTAGAACGGTCACTGATGGTATAGCTGACATTACAATTATCTTGACCACTTGATAGATTCTTGCCGCCCAGACCATCTTGGTATTCAAAGCTGCCTTTCCAAGGCGCACCTACTTCATTTTTTGCAAAGTTACCAGCAAAGGTCGTTAATAAGTTGGGTGTCTCTATCCCTAAGTCACTGACATATTTAATGTCTAAAAATTCTAATGTATCAAGGCTGCCCGTTACTTTACCAGCGATATAGTTGTCTACTTTGATTGCTGAATTGATACCTAATGCATTGTTTTCTTGGCAAGCTTGCTGCTGATAACTAAAGCTACCATCAACACTACCTGCGCCATCTTTACTGATATCAAAGTATACCGCACCGATATCAGTATCGCTGTTGTCACCATCATCAATCTCGACAAAGTGCCCAACATAAAGACCACCGCGACCGCCTTCTGGCGTTAGTTTATCCAAGAACTTATCAAGTGATTCCTCTGGTAAAAAGACCGACTCCAAAATCTCAGCCATGGATTTTTCATCATCGCTCAATTTATCTTCGACTTCTTTATATTTCTCTTTGATTTTATCTTCCAAACGGTCGTATTCGTCTTTTACTTGATCTTCTACGCGATCATATTCTTTCTTAACTTTATCGCCATCACTGCCACAGGCGCTTAGGGTAAGACTTAGTATGCTGGCCGTTAATACAGATAATAGTAGCTTGGGTGCGCTCATGAATGAGTCCTGATGATTAATTGCTATGATAGAGAAGGGTAAATGAAAAATTAATTTCTGTGCATAAATATAGCAAACTCCATTAGGCATGTACGTGGATAAATGTGCACTCATAACATAAAAATTCTTACGCCATCGTTACCGTCAGATACTATCATCCTCTGGCAACAGATTTAGATCTTCTGCCATATCCATAATCGTGCTCCAATGTTTGGCTTCAAGCGGAAGAATAGTCAGCTGCTCACAGCCTTTTCTCAGCAATAAGGAATCCTCAAGCGCCGGCAAAAACTTAAGTTGCGCTAACGGCAATATATCAGTAAAAGCCTGCTCGAAAGTCACATCGACCATATACCAGCGCGGCTCATCTTCAGTTGCTTTGGGGTCATAATGGCGATGTTCGGGATGAAATTGGGTGCTGTCAGGGTAGCCGGCTTTACTGATAGTGACAACGCCAGCGACACCAGAAGGCTTGGCGCTTGAATGGTAGAAAAACGCTTGATCGCCGACCTTCATATCGTCACGCATAAAGTTGCGGGCACGGTAATTACGGACGCCATCCCACATCTCGGTACCTGAACGTTGTAAGTCTTCTATATTAAAACAGCGTGGATTGGATTTGATAAGCCAATAGGCCATTATTTTTATCCTTTTAAGAGTTGTTATTCTAGTAGAAATGATTTGAAAAGCTACTAATAACGTATTGTCATTTTAGGTGGTCATTGCGTTTGCTTACTGTTTTATCTATCAGATATTCACTTAGACACCCATTTTTTTAATGATTTTATAGCTAATTTATGGCGACTGGGCTTTTCTTTAGCTCTTACAGCCGTTATCCTAGCGTTACTTTCTGTTCTTCACTGCAGATCACCCTTTATAGATAAGTCCGCTTATGTCAAATATCAAACCTTTTCATTCTTCCAGCGATATTGGATCTGTTAATCGTGACAATATAAATATGCTCAATGCAAGAGAGATTCCGCTAGCGCTTTATATCCATATCCCATGGTGCGTCAAAAAATGCCCTTATTGTGATTTTAATTCGCATGAACTGCCGGTTGACAGTCAGCTATCTATGTATGATGAGTATGTCGATGCGCTATTACTCGATGCAGCAGCGCAGCAGCAGTTAACCCAAGGGCGAGAAATCAGCTCAATATTTATTGGTGGCGGCACACCTTCGCTGCTGCCCATTGCCCAGTATCAGCGCTTATTTAACGGCTTGCGTAAGGTTTTTAGGTTCTCAGATGACATTGAAGTCACGATGGAGGCCAACCCAGGCACCCTTGAGCATGCACCATTTGCTGAATATTTAAAGGTAGGCATCAATCGTTTGTCTATTGGGGTACAAAGCTTTTCTGCTGAGCAGCTCACCACGCTGGGGCGTATTCATAATCCAGCCCAAGCGCTATCTGCCATTAAATCGGCTCGTAGCGCTGGATTTGAGCGCGTCAATGTAGATTTGATGCATGGACTGCCGCAGCAAATGATGAGTGAAGCGTTGGAAGATATCCAAATCGCGCATGACGCAGGTGCCACTCATATCTCATGGTATCAACTAACCATTGAGCCAAATACTGTGTTTTATCGCAGTCAGCCGATTCTACCCGATGAGGATAACTTGGCAGATATCGAGCAGGCCGGTCAGGCACTGCTTGAGCGTTTAGGCTATAACAATTACGAAGTGTCGGCATGGGCAGGCGCGTCCGATAAACCTTGTCGTCACAACGTCAATTATTGGCAGTTTGGTGACTATTTGGCGATTGGTGCAGGTGCTCACGGTAAAGTCACCATTACTAAAGATGCCAATCAAGAATTGGCGGCTGAAAAAGATTCTTGTGAGATATTAAAAAACGAGTCAGGTATTTATCGCTTTAGCAAATCACGTATGCCCAAAGACTATATGGAATACCAAGACAAGGCTCAGCAGAATGAAACAAGTGAGCAAAATCAAATAATAACTATGATGCTAAAAACGCCAATGCCGCCAAAAATGGTAGGCTGGCAGGCAATTGCGAGTGATGAGCTGGTCAGTGAGTTTATGCTTAATGCTTTACGCTTACATGATGGTGTGGCGTGGTCATTGTTTAAAGCTCGTACGGGGCTTAGCTATGACAGTATTGCTGTAGAGGTGAATAAACTCATTAAACAAGGTCTTTTGATAGATGACAATGAACATTTACAGCCGACTGCATTGGGTAGAAAGTACCTTAATCAAATACTAAGAGTCTTTTTATAAAGGCAGGAAACAAAAAAGAGGCTTACCAAATGATAAGCCTCTTTAAAATAAGTCTAACAAGATCAGAGCTTAGATTTTGTTTTGTACTTCTTGTGCAGTACCACTTACAGCGCTACCAGCGCTTGATACGTCTTGACCTAGACCTTTAAAAGTATTACAACCAGTTAATACAAACATAGCAGCCAAAGATGCGATAACTAATTTTTTCATAATTTTTTCCTCAAAAAAGACAGGGTGTTATAAGTAATAACAGTAAAACCTAGCATTTTGCTTAAGTTTTACCGAGGGGTTGCAGGATACGATGATAATGTTTTTGCATCATCTCGTTATCCGTTACAGCCATCATAATCAAAGTTAAAATCAGAGCACAGTATCAAAATGTAATTATTGGCAGTAAACTGTAACTTTTGATTACGCCTGCTATATACGCCCAATATAAAGTCCAAACCATTGACGGAGTTCGTATGACCATTCATATCGTGTTGGTAGCGCCAAAAATGCCTAGTAATACGGGTAATATCATTCGTCTGTGTGCCAATAGTGGGGCGCAGCTACATTTGGTCAGGCCGTTAGGGTTTGAGCTCGACGATAAGAAGCTACGCCGCGCTGGTTTAGATTATCATGAATATGCCCACCTGAAAGTACATGACGACTGGGCAATGACCAAACAGGCGCTGCAAGCTGCTAGTTGCGATATTATTACCGCGCTTACGACCAAGCTCAGCAAGCCATTTTATGAGTATGATTTTAGCGTGCAGAAGACTGACCATACAGATAATCAGTCGACTACTAGCCCATCATCAAATCATGTTGCTTTAGTTTTCGGTTCTGAAACGGCAGGGCTGCCAGATGATATCCGTGCCGATATTGGTGCTGATAACTGGCTGCGACTGCCGATGTTGGCAGATTCGCGCAGTTTAAATTTGTCTAATAGCGTGGCAATATGCTTGTATGAAGTATGGCGACAGCAAGGGTTTGACGGCGATGAAGGTCGCAGTATTGGCTATGAGACTTTGACGGTTTATGAACCTAAATAGAGAAGGTAGTTAAGTAAAAAAGAGGTTAAAGAAAATTAAACCAATGATTTTCTTTAACCTCTTTTTTACTGCTTTTTTTTATAAACCACGTTTTTTATAAACAATTAGGCGGTTTTGGTAAGCCAGCAAGACGATTGACATGACGGGCGACCAAGCCAGTATTAAATAGCTGCTGTAGCTTTTGATTACTGATGTCATGCTCGGGTAAGGTTTGCTGTAGCCATTTAATCAGCGGACGGGTAGCAGGCGCGTGGTTAAATTTGACAAAAAATGCGCGTACCTGCTGTAAGACTGCTAAATGTTCAGCATTAATAGTCACATCAATAGTGTTCGCTAACTGCTGCGCTATAGTAGGCGTCCAAATCGTATGGTCGCATAAATGTCCGTCTTGGTCTAATTCAACGTTGAGCGCTGCTGTGATAGGAGTGATTGTATTGTCATTATTCATAGAGCAATCGTCACCACTTTATCAAACTTAGCACCATTAGCATGAGTATTTTGAGTCATGGCAACCCATTCACTATCGCTTAAAATAGCGGTTAATTTGGCAGCGAGATTAAGCTTAGCGCTTGTATTGTCGCTCAGCTGCGCTATATCCTCAGTCAGGGCGTAAATAGCAGCGATATCTTCTATCTCAATGTTCTCAAGGTCACCCAAATAGGCATTAAACCAGTCAATAAAAGCCACAGTTGAACCTAATAATATAATGCTATCACCCGCTCGCCACGTCGATACCATTTGTTCTGTGCTGCGTCTGAGCGTATCCATAGTGCAATGTAATTGGTATAAAGTTGCCATAATTGTATCCGCTTGCTTACTGTATTTTTTGTCATGTTAAAGTAAATATTAAAATGAAGATTGTCACTAGTACTAAAAAACCAAAATCTGATCAAAATATTGCGAATTTATTACCTCTGGCATCAAAGTCAGTTGCTTCGCCAAATCAGTCGGTAGCATACCCGTAATCCAACCGCTAAACACATCGTCAGGTAACCAAGCGGCTGGCATATCATATAATTCAAGCGACTGAATCATGCCGTGCAGACGTGAATCAGGCTGCATCAAAAATCCAAATACAGGCGCATCCAAATACAGCTGTACCTCATGGCCAAAAGTCGCTAAAGTTAAAGCCAGCGCGCAACCTTCATAGCTTGCCATCTCGGTATGTGTGTGCAAGCGAATGAGTAATTTCATGATGTCTTCCTAATCTTATGTATCGCTATCGCTAAGCTGATTGTTTAAGGGCTGATTATTTGTACAGCGAACTATAATTCCAATGCTCATTAAAACTGTATCAAACGACAGTCACCTTGCATCATCATCGCAAGCTCACTCAGTCCAACCAACTTAAAACCAGCTGCTAGATTTTCGCTATCTAATTGATGACGGGTAATATTTTCACTATCTGAAATACCACGGCTGAGGGCCGTACTGACACAAACTGGGAGCGCCAACTGATATTGTTTGGCAAGCTTTTGCCATTCTTGAGTGATATTCATCTGGTCTGCTGATTGCCAGCGTAATCGATTGGCCGTATTGGCAGCATCCGCATAGAAAAAAATATTTAACGACGCATGCGGGTTTGCAGGGCGGTCGCTATTATCGGTCTTATCATTATTATTCGTGTCAGTGCTTTCTAGATAAGTACGAGCATAGCGTAGCGCAATATGTGCCAACGGCTGGCTGGGATCAGCAGTAATCAATAATAGCGGGGTTGAGGTCGTCATAATCGCGGTGTCACTTATGATGAATGAGTATGAAGAAAAAAGCGCAACGCCTTAATTTTTTTAAGACTCAAGGTTTTTAAGAACCAAGAACTTAAGAACCAAGCACTTAAGAACCAAGCACTTAAGAACCAAGCACTTAAGAACCAAGCGCTTAAGAATCAAGCGCTTAAGAATCAAGCGCTTAAGAATCAAGGTTTTTGAAGCCTTTTAAGCATTGGCTATTGTAGCATTATTCACGAATTTTTCTTATGTTCGTCAGTTCTTAGTTAGTAGAGTGCTGTCAATAGCATGGTTGAGAATTTATGCTACTATAAAAACCCTAAAATAAGATTGTTTATAGCCACTTTAATATTATAAAAATAATTTTTCCGATTGATGTGGTTTTTATAGCTTTATGCTGCAAGGAGTTGTCGTCGTTATGCTATCTACCGTACTTAGTGGTACAGGCTTCCAGCCCGCACCAGAGCAGCTACAAGTGCTACAGACTGCAAGTGAGTTTGCTTATCAGGTTTGGCAAAGTCGAACGGGCGCTTGCCAGACATTTTTGCGCAGTTATCCGTTACAAAGCACCTTAACACGCCAGCAAATTGACGATTTGATTCAAGATTATACCTTGGATGAGAATTACCAACTTGCCAATGAAGCTAAGGTGATGAGCGGCTTGCGGCATTTGCGTATGTTGTTAATGATGCGCTGGATTTGGCAAGATGCCTTGGCAATGATTGAACTTGAGCAATTGACCGATGAGCTGTCTGAATTTGCGGATGGCTGTATTTTATTTGCCAAAGACTATACGTACCAGCAGCTGATTGCGCAATATGGGCAACCGACCTTTATTAATGCAAAGGGCAATGTGCAAGTTGATGATATGGCGATTATGGCGATGGGTAAGCTTGGCGCGCATGAGCTGAATTTATCCAGTGATATCGATCTTATTTTTGTCCATCAGGCGCGCGGTGAGACAGACGGTGACAAAGCAAAAGGGACGCGCAGCATTGATAATAAGCGTTTTATGACGCGGCTTGGACAAGGCATGATTAGACTGCTCGATAACAATACCGCTGATGGTTTTGTGTTTCGAGTCGATATGCGTTTGCGTCCTTGGGGTGATGGCAGTGATTTGGCGATTCATTTATCAGCACTACAGAAGTACTTTGCTCAGCATGGGCGGGCATGGGAGCGTTTTGCTTGGCTCAAGGCACGCGTGGTTGGGCACATAGAACAGCCGTTTTACGACGATATTCAGGCGCTGATTAAGCCTTTTGTGTTTCGTTATTATGTTGACTATAGTGCCTTTTCAGCCCTTAGAGAGATGAAATCTCTGATTCAGAATCAAGTCGCTCAGCGTGAAGACTTGGACAATATAAAGCTTGGCGCGGGTGGTATTCGAGATATTGAGTTTATCGTCCAAGCCTTCCAATTGATCTATGGTGGGCGGCATCCGCAGCTACAGGTTAAGTCTTGTTTAGCAGCGATGCAGGCGCTCTGTCAGTTTGAGTATTTAGAGCTGAGTACTTATCAGGAATTGCAGGCTGCTTATCGTTTTTTACGTCGTCTTGAACACGGTATTCAAGCAATTAATGATCAGCAAACGCAGCGCTTGCCGCATGATAGACAATGGCAGCATAATTTGGCGGTCACACTTGGCTTTAATGATTGGCAAGGGTTATTAGCAACACTCAATCATCATCGCTATCATGTTAATGTGCCGTTTGAGCGTATGGTCACCGAACGGCAAGTACCGGATCAAGACGATGACGAGCTTGAACCGGAACGTTTAAATGAGCAGATTGCACGGTTAAATGAAGTGTTGACTGAAGACAACCGCGCGCGCTTACAAGGCTTTTGGCAGTCAAAAATGGTCGCCAACTTGAGCGATGAAGCGCGTGAGCGTTTGGATGCCGCTTATCCTGTAATCGTCCATGCGTTACTTGCTCATCAAGAACAGCAGCAACTGGCCAATATTGCTTTGCCCCGTTTAATTACCTTACTAGAAGCTATTTGCCGCCGTTCTATCTACTTAGTCATGATTGCAGAAAATCCCAATGCCACCGTTGAGCTGATTCCAATGTTATCAGCCAGCCCTTGGATTGCAAAAGAATTGGCGCAGTATCCTGTACTTTTAGATACCTTCTTACAGCAGCGCTATCGTCACTTACCGGACAAGCCGGAGCTACGTGATATTTTACGTCAACAGTTATTACGGGTTGAACCTAACGATGAAGAGGAGCTACTGAGCGTACTGCGATTATTTAAAAAGAACCAAGTATTGGCAGTGGCTGCCAGTGATGTGTTGGCAGAACGCCCAATTATGAAAGTGTCAGACTCACTGACTTATATTGCTGCTGTGGTACTCGAGGCGGCGCTTGAGCGAGCCTTTGCCGAAATCGTCAAACGCTATGGCTATCCGATTGCTCAAGATGGTGATCCGGTCACTGAAGCGGACTGCGGTTTTGCTATTATCGGCTATGGTAAGCTTGGCGGATTGGAGCTGTCATACTCTTCAGATTTAGACTTGGTTTTTTTGCATAAAATAAAAGAGCAAGGCATGACCACGGGTGAAAAATCCGTCAGCGGCATGAAGTTTGCGGCACGGTTGGCGCAAAAGCTGATGACGTACCTTAATACCCAAACCCGTGATGGCCGCGCTTATGAAGTCGATATGCGTCTGCGTCCCTCAGGTAATGCCGGCATGATGGTGGTTTCTTGTCATGCGTTTGAGACTTATCAGCTTGAGAAAGCTTGGTCTTGGGAGCATCAAGCGCTGGTGCGGGCGCGGGCCATCTGCGGTGATAAACGCGTGACCGCCCGTTTTTGTGATATTCGCCGAACTGTTTTGGCATTACCGCGTACGATTGAGCAAGTCCGCATTGAAGTCACGAGTATGCGTATTAAAATGCAAAAACATCTAGGTACCAGTCAATGGCAACAGCAAGCCGGCAAGTTCCATCTTAAGCAAGATGCTGGCGGCATTGTAGACATAGAGTTTCTCGCGCAGTTTGCGGTACTGGCTTATTCGCATGAGCATCCAACCCTGACCAAATGGAGTGACAATGTGCGCATTTTTGAAGAGATGGCGACTTTGGGTATTTGGGAGGCGAAGGTTTGTCAGGATTTGACCGATGCTTATTTACGCATACGCGCAGCGACGCATCAATTGGCATTGTCAGAGCAGTCGTTATTGGTTGATGAGGCGCTTTGGACAGAAACACGAGCACTGGTACAAACGCAGTGGCAACATCTGATGGGCGTAGACTCAGCAGAATAGCGCTGCTGTCATATAATGACACGGCCAAATGATACGACAAGAAGCACAGCGCTTCGATAGCCATTCTACCCAAGGGTGTATGAATAAAAGCCATGCAGTGATAAACTAAAATATTGTATTCGCTTCGCTTGCCGGTGATATAATCGCTGGCACATTAAATGTGTATATAAAAAATTGCACCTGAAAATAGACACTCAGTTTCAGCATACTATTTTAATTAAAATATCTACTTAACACTCAACAAAAAAAGTTAGACGTCAGTGCTAGCATAAGGACTATTAAATGAATATGGCAACACAAGAAGGTAAGCTTTGGATGAATGGCACAATGATTGAACAGCCAGATGCCAAGGTTCATGTGCTTACACATAGCCTGCATTATGGAATGGCTGTGTTTGAAGGTGTACGTGCTTATCAGACTGCTGACAACCGTACGGCGATTTTTCGCTTAAAAGACCATACCGATCGTCTATTGGGTTCTGCAAAAATCTTTCAAATGAATGTGCCTTTTGATGCAGCGGCACTTGAGCAAGCACAAAAAGATGTGGTCAAACAAAATAACTTGGCAGAAGCCTATATTCGTCCGCTTATTTGGGTTGGCGCAGAAAAATTGGGTCTGTCATCGCGTGACAATAGTATCAATGCGATGGTTGCTGCTTGGCATTGGGGCGCCTACCTGGGTGAAGACGGTATCAAAAACGGCATTCGTGTAAAAACTTCTTCATTTACCCATCACATGACCAATGTGACCATGTGTAAAGCAAAAGCCTCAAGCAATTATCCAGTCTCTATCATGGCCAACCAAGAAGTGACTCGTAATGGCTATGATGAAGCAATTTTGATGGACCCACAAGGCTACGTCTGCCAAGGTGCTGGCGAGAACTTGTTCTTAGTCAAAGATGGTGTGCTGCATACACCAGATTTGGGCGGCGGTGCGCTTGACGGCATTACCCGTCGTACCATCATTCAATTCGCTGATGATTTAGGGATTAAAGTCGTTGAACGTCGTATCACTCGTGATGAGTTCTACTTGGCAGATGAAATATTTATGACTGGTACCGCAGCTGAAGTCACGCCTATTCGTGAGTATGATGATCGTACTATCGGTAATGGTGGTCGTGGTGAGCTGACTGAGAAATTGCAAACCTTGTACTTTGACGTGGTGCATGGTCGCAATGAGCAGTATATGGATTGGTTAAGCTTTATCGATTAATCTCTTTAAGGTTATATCTCATTAAATAAAAAAGCTAAGACTGTTTTGAGTCTTAGCTTTTTTTATTTCTGTTATTTAGCCATTCTTATTAGAGGTTTAGTTAAATGATCAAAAGCTTAGTAAGCTGAGGCAATATCTGACCAGCTTAGTAATCTCACATTATACTTATGCAATAAATCTTCAAACTCATGGCTTATTAGCCAATCATACTCCATCTCTCGAGCCGCCTTGATTTCATCTTCCCAATTATTGCTACCATTTTCAGGCACAGCAGGATGACACATAATCAAAGTAGGTGATAGGTGAACAGGTGTTGTCGATAGCGTGGAATTTAACGTAAGTGGCTTTGTAGATAAGCCAACATTACGCGGTGAACTTTGCAGCCACTGCTCCCACAGCAGCGCTAGCTTTTGATTATCAGCATTAAAACCATAGACCCCACCGAATTTATCATTGGTTTTAATATGGTTATGCTCACAGGATTGACGCCATCCATAGCCGCCCAAGGCGTAGATTATCCAAGATTTTAAATCTTTAATAAGCGGCGTGGTAACGCGTGCGCTCAGTGCACCTTTTGATATCTCGTTACTATAACGATTGGTCAACTCTTTAATTAAACAGTGACGAATAATCGGGAACTGGTGGATATGTTGATGTCCGTCAATAAACAAGGGTGCATGATTAAAGCGATCTTCAAATCCATCCAACTGTTGTTTAATAATATCAGTTACCTCCATAGAATTGAAACGACGCAAGTAACTGGCGACGATGATTGATTTTAATGAACCACGTAGGGCAGAGGGGAATATCCCAGTTAAATCTAAATGTAAGCCGACATCTACATTGAAATTTTTAAGTTGATTGATATCGCTAGCTGTAATCGTACCGCCAACCATATAGCTACTGGCACCAATACGACCAAGCTCGGCAAGATGGATAACCGCATCATTAACCGCAGTAGATAGGCCTAAATCATCAACATTAATAATAATGGGGCGTGCATTATCTATTAATGATGGAACTTGTTTTTGAGAGTTAGAATAGCTCATGATTTAAATGCCCAAAACTTACCCAGCGCAAAGGTCATTACTGTAATAACGCCAGTAACTAACAACCATATCAGTATATAATATTGCTCGCCAAACCAACGTAAACCCAGTACAAATAAGCTTTGATTAGCAATAAAACCTGCTGCGGAACTGCTAAACCATTTGATTAGTGCAGATAGTTGTTTACTTTTATAGTTTTTACTATCGCTTTTAGTATTGTCGTTTTTAATAATATTGCTTTTGAAAGTAGGGCTATTCTGACTGGTCTCATGTGAGGTATTTGCCTGTCTAAAGGTGAGATAAAAATGCCCAAGAAAACTCACCACAAAAGCGATTAAAAAAGCACCTACGTTTGCCCATGCTGGAGTAATTGTAGTGATGTTGACAATACTCACCAGTACCGAAAAGTGCACCAAAGCTGCACTGGCACCGACTGCTAAAAACCAAAGTGCCTGCATGGAGTTTGATTTTGTTTCTGCTGCTTTATTCATCAGCTTGTTTATCCATCATGTTTATCTATCGTAGTATCGATAGTAGCTTGTGAGTAATCATCAGCATATTGATGGTGAGTATTGGACGATTTGCTATTGATGACCTCATCAATTAAATATAGTGGGCGCTGTTTGACCTCTTCATATAGCCTACCCACATATTCACCAATCACACCAATACACACCAATTGAATACCAGTGGAAAACATAATCCCTGCTGCGACAGTTGCCCAACCTGCGACATCACTACCAAATATTAACGTATCTATTACAATATATAAGCCGTATAAAAAAGCCAATGCAGAGACGACAAAACCCATACGTGATATTAGTTTTAATGGTCGTTGAGAAAATGAGGTAATACCTACGAGTGCCAATTCAAATAAGCTACCATAATTAAATTTACTTTCACCAGTATCACGATTGGCAGCGGTAAAGGGCAGGTAGACCGTATTAAAACCAACCCAAGCATACAAACCTTTCATAAAGCGTTGGCGCTCTGGGAGTGAGCGTAAGGCATTTAATACCTTACGGTTCATCACTCGAAAATCGCCAGCATTGGGACGAATCTCGTAGCGTTGGCTGTCTTGGATAAAATGATAGAAACTGCTCTTTAAGGTTTTTGCCAACCTGCTCTCATGCGGACGATTGGCCTGAATGCCTGCAACCATATCAATATCTGATTGCTCAATCATCGCTAGCATTTGCGCAAGTATTGGTAAAGGGTGCTGTCCATCAGCATCAATCATAGCAACCATATCACCTCTCGCTGCGGCTAGCCCTGCACTGAGTGCAGGCTCTTTACCAAAGTTACGTGATAAACGTATGATTTCTAACTCTGTATTTGATGGGCGAGTAGTCATCAAATCTGTCACCACATTAACGGAATGATCGCGGCTACCATCATCAACAATAATAATCTCACAAGTTGCTATCGTCGTTTCACTGTTTTGTTGTGTCGATGAGCTATCTGTTACAGGAGCGCGCAGTGTCTGTGTAAACGCAAAGACTTCTGGTAAAAAGCCCTTTAAAGCATCAGCATCATTATACGCGGGTATGATAATAGATAAATAAGGCCGAGATTGCGACGGATGATGTGACATAAAAAACTCAATTAGTTTATTCAATATAAATGATCGTTAAGTAGGCATTCATAGACAATACATTATTTGGAAGGCTGGAAGCAGCGGCTCGGAACATAAGCCACCCAGTTTATTAATAACGGCTTCTTTACCTTGTTATCACGCCAGTCAATTCGCCATTGCCCTTGTTGTTTGACCAAAGTGTTTTTATTGGCGTGATTGCTACCTAGTTCATTGGCCTTGATAACGCTAACATCGTCAAGCAAGGGCAGCACGATATCTTCCTCACTCTCTTGCCACATCACTAATGTACCGTGCTCTTGAAGACGTCGGGTATTCATCCAAGGCGAGTGGCTTGCAGGTCCTGATATCATTTGTGATGGAAAGCCACTATTCATAGCAACTAACGATCCAAGCCAAGGCTCGCCCGACACACTATCGAGATTACAGCTACTTAATGACTGCCAAGTAGTTTGTGCTTGAATTGCCAATGCCTGCTCCGGCCATTGCATACGAGAAGGCTTATGACGAATCTTGTCACCGAAACCCACATATACTATCATTAGTACAGTCGCAACAGATAACCAGATAATAATCGCTTTACGTAGCTTAGTTGCGGTCAATAATTCATTAGTAGGTGCTATAAATGAAGCGGCGAGCAACCCCGATAACGCCCACATTGGCATACCCCACATATCACGCAAGCCAATTCCAAATATTAAGCTTAAAACAATCAATACCGCTATTGGTGATAACCACATATACCATAGCAACAATGCATCATGCGGTACGCTCTTTTTATACTCATGAATGCTGACTAAGCGTTTGCGATTTAAAGCCAGTATGATCAATAGTGGAATATGCGCGACAAGCTGAGCAGTGATAAATCCTATCCAGCTAAAATGCCGCTTGATGTTATATGCACCAGCATCAACTTCTTGTGAGCGTCCACTTGCATAACTAAGCGGTAACCAATCATGAGTTATCAGCCAATACAAATGCGGTGCAAAAACTGCTAGCATCACAAAAGCCGCTATCCACGGTTTTGGCTGTCTTAAGAGAGGCCACTGTTTCGGTAACACTAAATATAATGCCATTGGTATCAGTAAAAATATTACAGTGTACTTGGTCAGCATACCAAGTCCACCAAGCACACCCAGTAATATCCAATCTCTGAGACGGTTTTGGGTCAAAGATTGATACAACGCTAAATATAATCCAGCCCAAATGGGAAACTGGGCGACATTGTGATTAAACTCAAGGCTAGGATAGGTGTAATAAAGAACCGCCAAAGTTAATGCGCTACCGATTAGAGTAGTGGTAGGTGACCAAATTTTTTTGCCTAACTGGTAAATTAGGACTAAGGTTAGTAAGACGTATAATTGGCTGAGTAAATAAGGGCCAATATGACCAAACAATTTATAAAAATTGTATAATATCCATGACGATAGTGGGGGATGTTTATAATAACCCCATTGCCATTCGTGCCCCCAATTAACTCCTTCACTTACGTCTAAAGGTACACTGCTTGAGATAAATACAGGTAAGATACTCCAAGCTATAAAATATAAGCATATAAATACAAAAAATGGTCGCCATTTGTATAAAATATTTTGCGGTTCAGTATGAGCTGTCATGAATAAACTCGTAAATATATAGTCTTATAGGAATACTTATATTTTGGTTATTACTAACCAAGAGATTGCTAGAGGGGTGTATTGTAATCATTTATTATTGCGATTGCTAATCAATAAGATTCCAACTTAATAGTTATATTTCTTTAAGCAAAGGAATAAAGTCTACATATATATCAAAACTATGAGCAATTAGTTGAACGTTGGAGACATCTAGCCAATCTTAAATAGTGGTTTTATAAAGTATTGATTTAAAGCAGATGTTGCTATGTAGGGGTTAAAGGGGCAGTGTTAATGTCTCTCTATAAAATAGTTTCTAATTAAAATAAAATTAATGGTGAAATAATTGAAAGTATTGCATTTTGTGACAGGGGGCTTCTCGGGAGCCACTAGAGTAGCTATAGATTTAACAGACGCTCATAATAAATTAGCGGGAATTGATAGTCTGCTAGTATTACGACAGAAAAAGACCACAGTTCCAGAAAAGTTAATGGAGCTAGACAAAAAAAATATCGATTATCGCGTTATTACTGGTGTGGCTCATATCGCTACAATATATGAGCTAAAGAAGCTATGTGAAAAGTGGCAACCTGATATTTTAGTTGCTCATGGTTTTCCTGAACATTTGTTAGGTAGGTATGCAGGTATACTGGCAAAGGTTCCTCATTTGGTACAAATAGAGCATAACTCTCAAGAGCGATATACGCCATGGAAACTAAGGCAAAGTCGTAAGTTAAGCGAATCTACTGACAGAGTGGTGGCAGTTTCTAAGGGTGTGGCAGAAGTCTTATCTAAACAAGGACTGCATGCACCTATTCAAGCAATTACTAATGGCATTGATACTACTAGATTTGGTGGTAAAGGACTTTTGCCAGTAAAAGAACGGCCGCAAGATATTATAATGGTGGGTAGGTATGCTAAAAGTAAAGATCACATTACCTTGATTGAAGCCTTAAATAGGCTAAAACATAAAGGTATCCTGCCGAATTTAACTTTAGTAGGCAGTGGGCGTAAAAGTTATAAGAAAGAAGTACACGAACTAGTAAAGCGTTATGACTTACAGAGCCAAGTTAATTTTATTGAATACAGTAGCGAAGTGGATAAATTATTATCGCAGCATAAGGTGTTTGTGATGTCCAGCAGGTTCGAAGGATTGAATCTTGCAGTATTAGAAGCAATGGCAAGTGCTTGTGTGGTGATTGGTAGTCGAGCTGTGGGTGTAGAGGAATTAATTGAAGATAAAAACGATGGTTTTCTGTTTCCAATCGGTGATGCTAATGCACTAGCAGATATTATTGAGTTTGTTTTATCCAATCCTGCCTTTTATCAATCATTAGCAGTTGCAGCTAGAGAGAAAGTTTTAGTTCATTATGATAAAAAACAGGTCACTCAAGCATATTATGAGTTATTTCAGGATTTATTAACAAGCTGTTAATTATTATAAAGTTTTTAATGTGAGTGTTGTATGAATAAAGAAGATCTAACAATTGGTATTTTAATACCTGTTTATAATGTAGCGGATTATGTAGAAGAGTGTATAGAATCCATACTCACTCAAATCGATACTAGAGCATCTATTTTAATAATGAACGATGCTTCGACAGATAATAGTACAGCTATTATCAAGCGTTTTGAAAATCACCCTCAAGTGCAAATCTTCGACGCTCCTTATAATAGAGGGTTATCAGCCACACGCAATACGCTTTTTGATATGGCGCAAACAGAGTATATCTGGTTTATTGACTCTGATGATGTTATGTATGAAAACGCTTATTCATCGGTTATGTCTCAAATAGAGAAATTGAAATCGGATGTGCTATGTGCCGATTATGTATCATTACGAGGGAAAAAAGAGGTAAAGAAAAAAGCTTTTCTAGGCAAAGCTAATAAAAATTATATCAATAATAACAATAACTTCTTAGATAATATTATTCAAAATAAAAGTAATCATATTTGGAATAAAGTCTTTAGAAGACAGTTGATACAAGATGTAAGATTTAAAGAAGGTGTTAATTTTGAAGATATCTACTATATAACAGATGTCTCTAATAATCATTTTAAGTTCAGTTATCTCAAAATGCCTATTATAAAATATCGCGAACGACAAGGGTCTATTGTCCAAAACTTGAATGAAAAATATGTGGATAATTATTTGTCAGCTTTTCAGTACCGTATTGAGAAATATAAAGTAGTTGACGATAATGAATTAGGCTTCATCTATTTAAAATATAAAGTTTATAAGCATTACACAGGTCTTATTACAAAACTCGATAAAAATAAGCAGGCTCAACTTTTATCTTACGTCGATATTCATTATAGTGATTATTTTTCGAAACTTTACTCAGCTACTTATAATAGATTATCTTTTTTTCAAAAAAAGATAATAAGACTCAAAAAATCAAAAGTAGATATGTTATTTAAAAAGAAAGGGCATAAGTCGTGAATAAAATTTTTGATATTGTCAGTAATAAACCTTTCAAGATTTTTTACCACGGCTTAGTGCCTAGAAGTGTAAGAAAATCTTGGAGGTATAAATATGATGAGTTGCCAACTCAAGTTGCTGTAGCTGAATATTGGCAATCGATCATTAGGGAATACCAAGATGGAAATATCGATAAGTATCAAATAAAGCCAAAAAAAGACCTGAACAATAGAAAAGTTATTTGGCAATACTGGGCACAAGGAATAGAAAACGCGAATGACACCGCCAAGCTATGTTTTGCTTCAGTAGATAGATATAAAGGTGATTATGAAGTCATACGTATTACTGATGATAACTTAGAAGACTATCTTGAATTGCCAGATTTTATTGCTGAAAAACGAAAAAACTCTGTATTCAAACCCGTTTTTTTCTCAGATTTACTTAGAGTCGCACTGATTAATGTTTATGGTGGGATATGGCTTGATGCTTCTATATTACTGACCGAAACCATACCTACGCAATATAGTGATTACGACTTTTTCATGTTTTCTAGAGACCCAAACTCAGTTAATAAAAACTGGGGGACAGGCGATAAGCATGTTTACTTTAGTTGGAGAGACACTCTAAAGGTTAAGTATTTAAGCAGTATTATTTATGGTCGTGCTAGCAGTAAGTTGTCCTCTATTATGTTAGATCTACTATTATACTTTTGGAAAACTGAAGAGGCGATTCCGCACTATTTTTTCTTTCAAATTATGATAAATGAGTTACGAGGAGTAGGCGTAGTTGACTTTGATTTTCCAGTAAAAGACGATACTCTGCCGCATCTTTTACAATTTAAAATGAAGGAGAAGTTTGATCACAGTGAATTTGAAGCTATCAAAGCACAAGCTTCAATGCACAAGCTAAGCCTGCACGATACGCTTAAAGAAAAAACACTATTGGGCGACTTGACCTATTACGGTTATTTAACAAAAAATCAATAAAATAGTCGTTATTGCTAGTTTAACCGCTACACCCAATACTCTTGCAACCAAGGGCTAGGCTTCACATGACGATACCATTTACCGCCGCCACCTTTGATGGCGTCTGGTGGATTAATCTCACCATGAAAGATAACAATTTT
Organism: Psychrobacter immobilis; assembly: GCF_904846285.1. Taxonomy (GTDB): domain Bacteria; phylum Pseudomonadota; class Gammaproteobacteria; order Pseudomonadales; family Moraxellaceae; genus Psychrobacter; species Psychrobacter immobilis_D. Next base: position 44,258 of record NZ_CAJHAD010000004.1, read on the forward strand.
TGCGCCTTCAGGTAACGTCGGTGCACGTACAAAATTCAAAGGAGTAGGCGCCATACACTGATATTTAAAACTGACACACCAGTTTTTATCCCAGTACTCTAAATGGTGATGCTCACGCAGATAGTTAGAAAGATAAGCCTGCTCATGACGAACCTGTGTGCGAATGGTTTCAAAGTTGCGCTCAAAGTTTGCGAGCAAATCAGGATAGTAACCCATACCGATGTTAAAGCGATAAACCGAGCTATTGCCAATCATGCGCCATGGCTTTTTCCAGTCACGAATAATGACCACGCTGTCTTCATATTCAGCTTCATAAGTGAAAAAAGCATCGATATTATCGACGATAACGATATCAATGTCTAAGAATAAGACAACACCTTTTAAATCATATAACTCTGGCTTAAAAGTGGTCAGCTTTTTCCAGCCACGTTCAGGGCCTGCTGGTAAATCCATTTCTGGAATAGGGTAACATTGAACGGCAGGGTCGATGCCAGTACTATCATCGGTTAAACAGACCATTTGAAAATCTAAAGTCAAGTGTCGACTGACCATGCTGTAAAGACGGTTGACATATTCTGCACCGTATTTATCGCCCCATTTCATACAGATGACATAGCGCTGCTCGGCAGAGCTATAATCGGTTTGTAGCTGCTCGGTCGATGAAAGGCTGGTTACGTCAGGCGCCATAATGTACTCATATTAAAGTCAATGAAGATTTGTTCAGTCATTAGTCAGTCAAAAAATATCCTAATAAACAACCGCTTGCTCATATTAGCATAGCTATCATTGACGATATTTCTAGATGCTTAACTGATTGTACGAATGTTGCTTATTTGAATCAAACTTCAAAATTATTAGACACTTACTTATTATCATGTAAGGCATGTTTTTGAGTATTACCGCTGATAAAATCAGCCAAAGTTTTTTCGTCAGCCCTATAAGGGTTGTCTAATAAAGGGATTTGTTTGAAACGGCGATAACCCCACATATAATGACTGTAATGAGCTTCAATCATATGCTGCATGGCAATATTGAGCGCATACGCCGCGTTTTCGGTATTGCGGTCATAGAGTGCTGGATCGTCTAACTTATAACAATAGATATCAAAACCTTGTCCATCATCGCGGCGAATACAAGATAAACCAACCAACGCACACTTGGTTTTACTGGCAAGTTTTGACGCCAATGTGCTGGTTAAGGTTTCAATACCAAAAAAGGGCACAATTACGCCACCTGAAGGCTCAGGAACGTGATCAGGCAATACAATACTAAAACCGCCTTGTTTTAAGGTTTTAAAAACCGCTTTGACGCCGCTACCATCGGTCGGAACCAGTGTCGCATTAAGACGCGAGCGACCTTGTAGAACAAAATTGTTGGTAAGCTTACCTTTAACAGGCTTATACATAATCGTTGGCGCGCCAAACTGATTAAGCCACGCGTTCATCATCTCCCACGTCCCCAGATGGGGGACAATCGCCAGCATACCATTAGGATTGGCAAGCCCTTCTAGTAAGTACTCTTTATTATGCACGTCACGAATCTGGGCAATGCTCCACTGCGGTGGCATTGCCCAGCTTTTAATAGATTCGATACTGGTTAAACATTGATGATAAATAATCTCTTTGGTTAATGCGCGTTTTTGATGAGCAGATAACGACGGTGCAACCAGTGCCATATTGATACGCACAGTACGCATAATACTAGTATTTGGTAGGCGTAATATTACCCAGGCAACAAAACGTGCCAGCATCTGCAAAACAGACAGTGGCACGAATTTGAAGAGATGATATGGATTCATGACCATTCGCATGGTGATAAATTACATAACCAGTCAGACAATAAGTAACTAAGCATTATCTGACTATTTATTGCGCAGGTTTGTTGGTGTCAGCCTGTGCTTTTTCGCGCACACGGATACCAAGGTCACGTAGCTGCTTGCTATCAACTTCAGCAGGTGCTTGGGTTAGTGGGCACTCAGCCGTTTTGGTTTTTGGGAAGGCAATGACATCACGAATGGAGTCTGCACCGACCATAAGCATAATCAGGCGATCTAAACCAAATGCCAAACCACCATGCGGAGGCGCACCGAATTTTAAGGCGTCAAGTAAGAAACCAAACTTATCTTGGGCCTCTTGCTCGCCGATACCAAGCGCTTCGAGTACGGCTTGCTGCATATCATAGGTATTGATACGTAAGCTACCACCGCCAACTTCTGTGCCATTTAGTACCATATCATAAGCGATAGAAAGTGCCGCTTCAGGATTGGTTTTCAGTTCTTCAACAGAACCTTTTGGCTTTGTGAATGGATGGTGCATTGAGGTCCATTTGCCATCGTCAGTTTCTTCAAACATTGGGAAGTCAGTCACCCAAAGAGGCGCCCATTCGCAGGTCAGCATGTCTAAGTCTAGACCAATTTTTTGACGTAACGCACCGATGGCATCGTTGACGACACTGGCTTTATCAGCACCGAAGAAGATAATATCATTACTCTCTGCACCCGTACGCTCAATCAAGCTTGCCAATACGTCATCAGTCATGTTTTTGATGATAGGCGACTGTAGACCAGATTCTTTATCCACGCCGTTGTTGATGTTGCTGGCGTCGTTGACTTTAATATAAGCCAAACCACGCGCACCATAAATACCAACAAACTTGGTATAAGCATCGATTTGCTTACGGCTGAGCGAAGCGCCGCCAGGGATACGTAGGGCAGCAACGCGGCCTTTAGGATCGTTAGCAGGTCCAGCAAAGACTTTAAAATCAACGTCTTTCATTAAATCAGCAACGTCGATGAGTTTTAATGGAATACGTAAGTCGGGCTTGTCTGACGCATAGTCACGCATCGCTTCAGCGTAAGTCATACGCGGGAAGTCTTCAAAATCCACATTCATCATGGTTTTAAACAGATGCTTAATCAAACCTTCGTTGATATTCATGATTTCTTCTTCATTTAAGAAAGAAGTCTCAATATCGACTTGGGTAAATTCAGGCTGACGGTCAGCACGTAAGTCTTCGTCACGGAAACACTTAGCGATTTGATAATAACGATCAAATCCTGACACCATCAATAACTGTTTAAATAGCTGTGGTGACTGCGGCAGGGCAAAGAAGTTACCCGGGCGAGTGCGTGAAGGCACCAGATAATCGCGTGCGCCTTCTGGTGTGGCACGAGTCAAGATGGGGGTTTCAACGTCTAAGAAACCATGGTCGTCTAGATAACGACGAATCGTTGAGGTGGCTTTAGCACGAAAAACCATACGCTCTTGCATTTGCGGACGACGCATATCAAGGTAGCGATATTTTAAACGCAAATCTTCTGATACCGTGGTTTTCTCATCATTTAATGGGAAAGGCGGTGTTTCAGATTTTGCCAATACTTCAATCTCTTTGCCCAGCAGCTCAATCTGACCACTGGTCATATTATTGTTTTCGGTACCTTCATAACGGCGGCGTACGCGACCAGTGATTTTTAGCACGTATTCAGGACGTACCGCATCGGCAATCGCAAACGCTTCTGGCGTATCAGGGTCAACGACGACCTGCAAGATACCCGCGCGGTCACGCATGTCTAAAAAAATCACGCCACCGTGATCGCGACGACGATGTACCCAGCCTACGATACTAATGGTCTGATCGATGAAGCTTTCGGTTACGGCTCCGCAATATTCGTCTCGGTATTCGCTATGCGTCATAGTGCTTTGCGTCATAATATAATTATCCAGTTGTCAGCCCAATTCGAAATACAATAATGCAGCCGCTATTGTGTGATACATGCGCCGTGCCATTTAAGCCTTTAACTAAAAAAGCACGAATAACGCGATATAAGACAAATGGTCATCACGTTGGCTGCAGAAAATTTGGTGTAAACACATATTATGCCTAATCTGCCCTTGTTATACAACCTGTGGCGTCCAATCAGTGATGTTCAATCGAAGTGCAGGAATGTATTCGTAGTGGGCGTATTTATTCAGTAATATTTGCATTGGGTTAAATATTGTCATTTTGCTTGAAAATACTAGCCAGCGTGCGCATATCAGGCTAACTTATCAAACCTTATTAAAATTAAAACCACTTCAATTATGCATTACCATTATTTATTTTAACTATCAAGGAATCCTGCTCATGCTTTTTCATCCTTCTAAAAATCCTGTTGAGCTAAGAGTTATTCATCTCAATAAAAGTCAAGAGCAACGTCGTGAAGACCTGATGGAGGCGACCCAAGGTAAAGCGGCGCTTAAACAACTGAAAAAAACCATGGCGAAAAAAGCCAAGCAAGCCTTAAAAGTAAAAACTAAAAGCAAAAATAAAAAGAAAAATAGCGATGATAAGCAACAAGTATTTGTTCTTGATTTTGATGGCGATATCAAAGCCACAGCAGTGAAGCATTTACGTGAAGAAATCAGCACGCTTATCAGCACCGCTAATAAAGGTGATGAAGTCGTGGTACGCTTAGAATCAGGCGGCGGTTTGGTTCATAGCTATGGATTGGCAGCGGCACAATTAGCACGTTTAAAAGACGCGGGTCTAAAACTCACCGTTTGTGTCGATAAAGTCGCGGCCAGTGGCGGTTATATGATGGCTTGTGTCGCCGACAATATCGTCGCCGCACCATTTGCTGTGATTGGCTCAATCGGTGTGGTATCGCAATTACCAAACTTCCATAAATGGCTCAAAAATCACGACGTCGATTATGAGATGTTTACCGCTGGTGATTACAAACGTACCGTGACCGTATTTGGTGAAAATGACGCTGAAGACCGCGCCAAATATCAAGAAGAACTTGAGCAGACGCACGAGTTGTTTAAGCATTTCGTCAATACTTATCGTCCAACATTAGATGTCGCTAAAGTGGCGACTGGCGAGCATTGGTATGGTGAAGATGCCCTAAAACTTAATTTAATCGATAGCCTGCAAACCTCTGACAGCTATATTTTAGAGCGTATGGAAAATAATGAAGTGTATGCGCTGCATTCACGTCAAAAGCCAACGTTAGCAGAAAAATTGGGTTTGTCACAAGCCGCAGAAGCAACAATCAGCATGGCGGTTGATAAGCTACCAGATGCATTGGCACGTTTTGATTTGAACAGTCGTTTGAATATTCTAAAATAAGTCTAAATATCATTAGGTTACTTGATAATTAGCGTTCTAGCATTTCAACAGCGAATCGTGCATTGTTTGTATTTTGTAAAAGGCGTGTCCTAGCGGGTCGCGCCTTTTTTGCTGTTTAATCATAAATGCTGTGTTATAAATAGTGCAGATAAAAGAGAGTATACGCACGTACACTATAAAATATCATTAATCTTTTTATGAAATCTCGATATATAGAATCTCAATGTGAATTTTATAAAAGTTATTAACTATAAGCAAAGAAAAGGATGTCAACTATGTCTACCGACACATTAATGTTTACCGCCACCGAACATGGTCAAGCCATGCATGCCAAAGTCAAAGAATTTATCGAAACCCAAATCGAGCCAATAGAAGCACAGTTTTGGGCGGATTGTCATGCGCAAAACCCAGACGGCGATTGGACCAAATGGCACTGGCCAGAAAAGTACGAGAGCCTGCGTAAACAAGCGCGCGAGGCGGGTTTATGGAATCTTTTTTTACCAGATGATAAGCTTGGTGCTGGGCTTTCTGTTACCGATTATGCACCGATTGCCGAGCTGACCGGTCGCAGTTTGTTAGCGCCTTATGTCTTTAACTGTAATGCCCCTGATAGCGGTAATATGGAATTATTATGGCGCTATGGTTCTGATGAGCAGCAAGACAAGTGGCTCACGCCAATATTAGAAGGTAAAACGCGTTCGGTGTTTTGTATGACTGAGCCTGATGTGGCGTCAAGTGATGCGACCAATATGCAGGCGACGGCTGTCGTCGATGGTGATGAGATTATCATTAATGGTAGTAAGTGGTGGTCATCTGGTCTTGGCGACCCTGCGGTCGATGTTTTGATTGTTATGGCCTATACCCCTGATGAAAATAAAGACCGTCATCATCAGCATTCGATGGTATTGGTGCCAGCAAAGACAGCAGGCGTCAAGATTGAGCGTATGCTAAAAGTATTTGGCGATTATGATGCGCCGCACGGTCATGGTGAAGTCAGCTTTAACAATGTGCGTGTGCCAGTTAATAACTTTATCGGTGGACCCGGAATGGGCTTTGAGATTGCGCAAGGTCGATTAGGGCCAGGTCGTATCCATCATTGCATGCGTTGTATTGGTGCTGCCGAAAAGTCTCTTGAGCTAGCGGTCAAACGTGGTATGCAGCGTACGGCTTTTGGTAAACCATTGCTACAACTGGGCGGTAACTTTGAGCGTATTGCTGACGCACGTATTAAAATTGACCAAGCGCGCCTGCTGACGTTATACGCGGCGCAAAAAATGGATGCCCAAGGTACCAAAGCAGCATTGACTGAAATTTCTGCGATTAAAGTCGTTGCACCAACGGTATTACAAGAAGTGGTTGATATGGCAATTCAAATCCATGGTGGTATGGGCGTTTGTCAAGATACGATGTTGCCTGCTTTCTTTGCGCAAGCACGAGCGCTACGTTTAGCCGATGGTCCTGATGAAGTTCATAAAACTATGATTGCTAAATTAGAATTAAAACGTCACGGTTTTAGCCGTTCTTCATCAAAGCCTGTTAAATCTTAGAAGGCCTACTAAATCGTCATTTGAATTGCACGACTAAAAATTCACTATCGATTATTTGATGGTGAATTTTTAACTCTTAAGCTTTTATAAAGAATAAAAGACTTATAAAAAATAAACGACCACACGATAAGGAACATCTTATGGCAACTGAATACCCTGCCAACAACAGCGATGCTGACAATCAAGCCGTTAATAAAGTCCTAGATAAAGGCGGCGAAGTGCGCGAGGGCGAAGAGCTCGACGCTAAAGCGGTCAGCGCTTGGCTACGAGAGCAAGGCGTCGATATAAAAGGCGAGCCAACCGTTACCCAATTCTCAGGTGGCGCTTCAAACTGGACTTATCGCTTGCAATATAATGGTGAGGGCACAGACCAAGACTTGATTCTGCGACGTCCACCAAAAGGCACTAAAGCCAAATCAGCGCATGATATGGTGCGCGAATATACCGTGCAAGAAGCTTTAAAAGACGCTTATCCGTACGTACCAAAGATGGTCGCGCTCTGTACTGATGAAGACGTTATTGGAGCCGATTTTTATGTCATGGAGCGTATGGAAGGCATCATTCCTCGTGCCAATTTGCCAAAAGGCGTTGATTTAGATCCAGAGCAAACGCGTGCCCTATGTACCAACGTCATCGACGCCTTGATTGAATTGCATCAAGTCGATTATACCAAGCATCCTGATTTAGTGAATTTAGGTCGTGGCGAAGGGTACTGTGAGCGCCAAGTGACGGGTTGGGATAAGCGTTATGTCAAAGCCAAGACGCCCAAGGTGCCAAGTTTTGCCTTAGTACGTCAATGGCTTGGCAAGCACACGCCTGCTGATAGTAAAACCTGCCTCATTCATAATGATTGGCGCTTTGATAATGTGATTTTGGCGGCTGATGATCCGACCAAGGTCATCGGTGTGCTCGATTGGGAAATGGCAACCTTAGGTGATCCTTTGATGGATTTGGGCAGCGCATTGGCTTACTGGATTGAAGAAGACGATAACATCATCATGCAGCAATCTCGCCGTCAGCCAACACATTTGAAAGGCATGATGACGCGTGACGAAGTGGTTGCCTATTATCTTGAAAAGACTGGCCTTAAGATAGATAACTGGACTTTTTATGAAGTGTTTGGCTTGTTTCGCCTAGCGGGTATCGTGCAGCAGATTTATTATCGTTATTATAATAAACAAACCAGCAATCCAGCTTTCAAGAATTTTTGGATTATCGTCCATGTCTTACATGCTAAATGTCTAAAACTTATTGCTCAATATGAAGGCGAGGCTTTATTTACGAGCCACGTGCAACCGCACCTGCAAGATATGGGCGTCGATGCGGCTATGGTTGAGCAACTGCCGAGTCCTATTCAAACGGTTATCAAAGGCATTTTACCAAAAAGCTATTTTGGACAAAGTACTTCTAAAACTCAAGAATAAACGCTTCAAACGCATATCAAATGCAGAAATTTATAGCAGTTTATTAAATCTAAAAAATTGAAAAAAGTACGATTAATAAGGCAATGTTTTATGACAACCATACTTTTAGCACGTCATGGTCAAGCGTCATTTGGGCAAGAAGATTACGATCAGCTCTCAGAGCTTGGTGGTATGCAGGCACAAATGCTGGGTCAGCATTATGCAACGACCCAACGACGAATCGATGCGATTTTTAGCGGTAGTTTGGTTAGGCAGCAAGATTCTGCACGTCATTTTTGGCAAAGTTATCAGTCATCTTTTGGCGAGGGTAACGAGAAACCGAGCGTGTCTGCTATCAATCTAAATGAGCCTGATAGCTATGTGCTGCCGCAATTTGATGAGTTTAATCATAAAGATGTACTGATAAAATCGAATCCTGCTTTTGCTAGTCGCGTAGCAATTGCCGCTGAGATTGCTAAAGCAGAAGTGCCGGTCACACGTCTAGCGGAGCTGTTTGACGACGCGATGCAGCGCTGGCATGCGGGTGAAAATGACAACGATTATATCGAGAGCTGGCTGCAATTTAATGAGCGTGCCAAGCAAGCGCTTGAGCAGGTCCGTCTGCAAGTTGCTAATTTACAGTTGGGCGTTGATGATACAGTGCTGGTCTTTACCTCAGGCGGTATCATCGCTGCTATCACCGCGCAGTTATTACAACAAGGCAGCTCGATGGCGTATCAAATCAATAAAAGCTTGGTAAACACCGGCGTGACGTCACTTACGCTTAAAAACGAACGTAGTCGCTTATTGTCTCTAAATGAGTACAGTCATTTATTCGCTGATGGCAAACGCTTTGTGACATGGCGCTAAAAAAGAGATGAGTAAAATATTAAAGCCATGATTAAGAAGCCAATTAAAAACATAATAAAGCGGTTACTGTAACTAGGTAGCCGCTTTTTATGGTTTTAAAATCAATAATTAGCATCGTTAAAATGCTTTAACTTTATGGTACTGTAAATTGATTGCGTGTTTGGTTTACGCTATAACTGCTAAGCTAAGCTAAGCTAAGCTAAGCTAAGCTAAGCTAAGCTAAGTCTATAGGTTTACGCTATGATAGATAATCGACGTCATTTATATTGATACCAACAGGATAGGATGGTCCATGAAAAATAAATTAATAAACTTAGTCACTAGTAGTGCTAAGCAACATAAAAATCAGCTATTTAGTGCTATTCAGCCAGCGCGTTATCTGAAAGGCTTGAATAAGCAGCAAGTTGGACGCGGTAAAACGATTTTAATCACCGGCGCGAGCTCAGGATTGGGCGAGGGCATGGCACGATTATTTGCTAAACTTGGCTATAACCTTGCTATTTGTGCCCGCCGTGCTGATCGTTTAGAAAATCTAAAGTCAGAGTTGATGGTCCAGTATCCTGATATTCGTATTGAATATAAAGTCTTAGATGTCAGCGATTACGAGGCGATATTCGACGTATTTGATGCGTTCGCAGCGGATTTTGAACATATCGATCGCGTGGTGGTCAATGCTGGTATTGGCGATAGTCGCCGGATTGGGAAAGGGCGTTTTGATACCAATCGTAAAACGGTTGAAATTAACTTTATCTCAGCGCTCGCCCAATGTGAAGCAGCGATGAATATCTTCCGTGCACAAAATAGTGGTCATTTGGTCGTGATATCTAGTATGTCAGCGATGCGCGGCTTACCTAAGCATTTGACCGCTTATGGTGCAAGTAAGGCGGGCTTGGCGCATCTCGCAGAAGGTATCCGTGCGGATATGTTATTGACCAAGCTGCCGATCAAAGTGTCTACTATTTATCCCGGTTATGTGCGCACGGAGATCAATGAAAATGCCAAACCTTTACCGTTTGAAGTAGATGCCGAGACGGGTACCAAAGCAATCGTCGCCGCGATTGAGGCGGAGGTCGACGAAGCTTGTGTACCAAGTTTGCCATGGTCGATTGTCGGTAAAGCTATGAAACACTTGCCATTACAAGTGGTCAATAGAGTCAGCTGATAGCAGTTTTTTTGCTGATGATGTCAGAAGTATTAAAATCAAACCAATAAAAAGCCCGCTACATTTTATATAGCGGGCTTTTATTATTTTTGAAACTTTAAAGTTTTAAATATTACAAGGTTTGCGGGTTATCTGATATATGTTTTTCACGCAGTTTTTGACGTAGTACTTTACCGACATTGCTCTTTGGTAGCTCGCTGACAAACTCGATATGACGCGGGCATTTATAGCCAGTTAAGTTATCGATAGCGAACTCTTTGATGTCGCTTTTACTGACATTGTTATCGGCAGGCACGATATAGATTTTAACCGCCTCACCTTGATGGTCATCAGGAATGCCGATGACCGCACATTCAACAATCCCTTTACAATCAAGCATCACTGACTCGATTTCATTAGGGAAGACGTTAAAGCCTGAGACCAAAATCATATCTTTTTTACGATCAAGTAAGGTGATATAACCTTTTTCATCCATACTGATGATATCGCCAGTACGGAAATAACCATCTTTGGTAAAGTCATTGGTATTGTCTTTATTAAAGTAGCCAGAGGTAATATTTGGTCCTTTAATGCACATCTCACCCGACTGATTATAACCGACGGTCTCACCATTATCATCAACCACAATAATATCAACACTTGGGACAGGAATACCAATGGTACCGTTGAATTTGCGATCTGTGATGACGTTAGCTGTACCTGCCGCTACGCCTTCGGTCATACCCCAACCTTCAACCATTGGACAGCCAGTAACTTCCAACCAGCGTGCAGCGGTCTGTTCGGTCGCTGCCATACCACCTGCTTGCGAGATACGTAATGAGCTAAAATCTAAGTCTTTAAAATTAGGTTGATCAAGCAACCCTTTAAACAAGGTATTGACCGCTGGGAAAATATGGAATGGTTGTTTTGATAAGGTTTTGATAAATCCAGGCATATCGCGTGGGTTTGGTATCAAAATAAAGGTATAACCAGAACGCATACCAAGTAAGCTCAGCATAAAGGCAAAAATATGATAAAGCGGCAGTGCCATGACCATATTGATATATACCTCATTAATCTCCGAGGTAACAGGACGGTACCATGCTTCTGACTGCATTGCGGCAGCGACGACGTTACGCTGAGTTAATACAGCGCCTTTAGACAAGCCTGTTGTACCACCGGTATATTGCAAAATCGCTTTTTGTTGCAATGACGTTTTTGGTGCTTGGAACGGCAGGTTTTTACCTTTTTTAAGCACGTCAGGGAATTTGGTAACGTTATATTTAGGATCATTAAGATTGTACTTCGGTACTAAGCGTTTGACCTGACGGATAACCGTATTGACCAAAATACCTTTTAGACCCATCATATCGCCCATTTTTGATAGGACAATACGTTTGATATCCGTCTCTTCGATCACTTGCTCAAGCGCTTGAGCAAAGTTATCGACCACAAAAATCACTTGAGCACCTGAATCATTTAGTTGATGACGCAGTTCGCGACCGGTATACAGAGGATTGATAGGGGTACAAACATAGCCTGCACGTAAAATACCAATCATGGTCGGTAAGTACTGTGGTACGTTTGGCATCATAAGCGCAACGACGCTGCCTTTAGGAATGCCTTGTGCTTGCAACCAAGCAGCGACGGCAAGAGAGGCTTTATCAACATCACCATAAGTATGAGTCACACCCATACAAATAGTCATAGGGTGCATACGAAAGCGGTTAAAGCACTCTTCATATAACTCTATGAGGCTCTCATACTGATCAGGATTGATGGTTTTAGGTACGTTTGCTGGGTATTGAGCAAGCCAAGGTTTATCAGTGGTCATACTTAGCGTCCTTAAATTTACGATAAGTTAAGGTTCTATAAAAAAGTAGTCACATCCTTGTCAACAACATTATCATCGCTATATAAGCAATGGATTGTCGAGTGTTATCCTATTTATCCACAGACTGCTAAAATACGGTGACCTTTATACAAATGTATTAAATTGCAAGATTGTTTTACGAAAAAGATATTTAACTACCAAAAATAAGTATTTAAGTAGATTAAACGGCTAGTAAAAGATTTTAATATTAAAACAAAAAATATTATCATCCACATAAGGCTAGTCGGTTAACCTCAATCGAAGATACTATTAATATAAGTTAATAAATAATAGCGTAACATATTTTGGCAGTACATTAACATAACTACCATTGAGCTGGTTATTCTTATACAAGAACTTGTTAGTTTATAATTAAGTTTGATAAAGTAAAAGAACTGTGTTGCAAGTAAAATAAGATAAGTGGTTGTGAATATAAGATAAAAGGTGGTAAAGCACAAAAAAGCACCCTATATATGATAGAGCGCTTTTTTCATGGCTTTTATATTAATAAGCCATTGAGGCTTTGCGTTAATTAACGTTGTGGATTGTCAGCGATATGCTTTTCACGCAGTTTTTGGCGCAGTACTTTACCGACATTACTTTTTGGCAACTCATTCACAAACTCGATATGACGCGGGCATTTATAACCAGTCATGTTGTCTAGGGCAAATTCTTTGATTGAGTTTTTAGTAACGTTATTATCAGCAGGAATAACATAGATTTTGACTGCTTCACCTTGACGATCGTCAGGAATACCAATCACGGCGCAATCAATAATCCCTTCACAATCAAGCATGACGGACTCTACTTCGTTAGGGAAGACATTAAAGCCTGAGACCAAAATCATGTCTTTTTTACGGTCTAATAATCTAAAGTAGCCTTTTTCATCCATGCTGACAATGTCGCCAGTGCGGAAATAGCCATCTTGGGTAAAGTCTTCGCTACTGTCTCTGTTCAGGTAACCTGAAGTAACGTTAGGGCCTTTAACACACATCTCACCTGCTTGGTTGACACCAACGCGATTGCCTTCATCGTCAATGATGATAACATCAACGCTTGGCACAGGAACACCAATGGTGCCATTAAACTTACGGTCAGTAACGACGTTGGCAGTACCGACTGCGACACCTTCGGTCATACCCCAACCTTCAATCATGGCGCAGCCAGTGGTCTCAAGCCAGCGTGCTGCCGTCTGTTCGGTTGCCGCCATACCACCTGCTTGCGAGATACGTAGCGAGCTAAAATCAAGGTCTTTAAAGTTTGGATGATCAAGCAAGCCTTTAAACAAGGTATTAACCGCTGGGAAAATATGGAACGGTTGTTTTGATAAGGTTTTGATAAATCCAGGGATATCACGTGGATTAGGTATCAATATAAAGGTATAGCCCGAACGCATGCCTAATGAGCTCAGCATAAACGCAAAAATATGATACAGCGGTAGTGCCATGACCATATTGATATAGACCTCATTAATCTCTGAGGTAATCGGGCGCGTCCAAGCTTCTGATTGCATGGCGCCTGCGACGATATTACGCTGAGATAAAATGGCGCCTTTAGATAAACCTGTTGTACCACCGGTATATTGTAAAAAGGCTTTTTGATCCAAGTTCATTTTTGGCTTTTGGAAGGGCAAGTGCTTGCCTTTTTTTAGCACATCTGGAAACTTCGTTACTTCATGTTTAGGATCATTAAGCTTATATTTTGGTACCAAGCGTTTGACCTGACGAATAATGGTATTCACTAAAATACCTTTTAGACCCATCATATCGCCCATTTTTGATAAGACGATACGTTTGATATTGGTCTCATCAATAACCTGTTCGAGTGCTTGAGCAAAATTATCAACCACAAAGATAACCTGAGCGCCTGAATCATTTAGTTGATGACGCAGCTCGCGACCGGTATACAGAGGGTTGACTGGCGTACAAACGTAACCTGCGCGCAAAATACCAATCATCGTTGGCAGATACTGCGGCACGTTTGGCATCATGAGTGCAACCACGCTGCCTTGAGGCAATCCTTGCGCCTGTAACCAAGCAGCGACCGCAAGAGACGCCTTATCAATGTCATCATAAGTATGGGTCACGCCCATACAGATACTCATCGGATGCAAACGAAAGCGGTCGAAGCACTCTTCATATAGCTCCATGATGCTGCCATATCTATCTGGATCGATAGTTTTTGGTACACTCTTAGGGTATTGGGCAAGCCAAGGTTTATTCAACATCATAGTCAGCGTCCTGGTAGTTCAATTAGGTTTCTATCGTTAAGCAGTCATATCCATGTCAATAAAAAAATCAGCGCTGACATAAAAAAATTGCCGCTGAGTTTGATAACATCCTTATCTATTGACGGACCGCTAAATTTGTAACTATTGTTCATTTTTGAAAAATGATAAAAGCGTTAATATCAAGTAAATTCGCCCATCTTAAAAATCATACCTAGTTTTACACCGTTTTTACCACTTCTCTGCAACTAAAAAATAATGCATCGGCGATATAATGATACATTTAAGCAATACATTAGCATGAATCTAAGTAAAGGCAATATTAACATGAGCGTACTGCCCAGTACATATTTAATGCTAATAAAACCATTTAACTATTATGCAAGAAAAAAATGACCAACGGTCGTTATGGTAGGACGAGCTGCTGCTTTTTATTAAAAAAACGCCGATGAATGAGTAAAGCGCTTATCGTACAGCCAAGGGTACTACTGACGCAGATTAAAAACATCGTTACAATCTGATAACGTACCGCTTGGGTAGGGTCTGCGCCAGCAAGTATTTGCCCAGTCATCATACCTGGTAGGCTGACAATACCGACAACCAGCATTGAATTTAGGGTGGGCGTCATGCCATTGATGATCGCAGCTCGTATTTGTTCATGTACCGCTTCAAATGGTGTGGCAGATAGGCTTAACATCATCTCTATGCGCCCTTGTTGCCCATGAAGGTTTTCGATAAGCTGATTGCTGGTCAAGGAGATGGCCGTTAAAGAATTGCCAAGTATTAAGCCGAGTATAGGAATGATAAATTGCGGTGTATACCAAGGTTGCACTTGTAAAATAAGGCTAATAGCGATGACTGTCACCAATACTGCTGATGTACTGACAGCGATTAACGTATCGACTAATAAGCCTTTATAAGTACGTTTGACTCGATTTTTGGCAGCGCTCCCGGCAATCAAAGTCATGATGGTCAAAATAATAAGGACTTCGTACCATTGTTCCCGAGCAAAAATCCATGCCAGTATTAGTCCGATAAAGCTAAGCTGTATCACCGTACGGATAGCAGCAATGACAAGTGTTTTGGTCAATCTTAGACGTAAAAACCATGACACGACCAGCACGATAATAATCAAACTGCTGGCAAGCGCAATGTCAGCGTTAGTCAGTACGATTTGCATGTTATCTGTACTCATGACGGGAGCTCGTTATAAAGACTATGTTAATCTACTTTAGTTAAAACCCCTGCTTGCATATGCCAATGCTTATCTGCTAACGGCATAATATCGTGCGTGTCATGAGTCACCCATAGTAATGTTCGCTTTGGCTCACGCCGTAACCAACTGACAAGCAAGTGGATGAGTTTCGCTGAGGTATCGACATCTAAGGCCGCAGTAGGTTCATCCAATAACAGCACTTGCGGATTTAATTGTAATAAACGCAGCGTATTGACCAGTTGCTTTTCACCACCTGACAAAGTATTAGCGTCTTGTTGTAAAAAGTCAGGGATGCGCTCTAAATGCTCAAGCTGCTCGATATGCCAATCGATATTAAAATGCTTTTGCTGATGGATTGCCAAGCGGTAAGGCAACTGCAGGTTATCAACCACGCTGCCTTCTAGTAATTGAGGCTGCTGCGCGAGAAGGGCGACCTGTGAGCGCCATTGCGTGAGTGCTATTTCATGAATGTTATGACGAGTATGGCTATTTTGTTCATCGCTTTGTAGCCAAACATCGCCTGTGGTCATAGGCAGTAGCCCTGCCAATACACGCAATAAAAAGGACTTGCCACTGCCAGAAGCACCGGTCAAAACCGTTACTTGCCCAGCCAACAACGTACCACTGCTGCCACTTATCAGTGCTCGTTTATTAATAGATAAAGCATCAACGCCATCGGACGCTGAGTTCTTCTGTCTTTTTGTGCGCCATCGGCGGTAAGTAGGAAACGGAGTAAAGCTTGAATGAGCAAGCGCGCTATGATTAGGGTTTGCTATCGCAGCGCCCTTGCTATATATCCAGATATCTTCAAATACTAGCATAAAAGGCCTTATTATTTGTCTTATCAGCGCTCATAGGCCAGTCAGTTAAGTGTTTTATTGATCAGCGTGTTGTGTGATTGCTTGCTGAATGGTATCGCGCAATTTTTGCGGTACACGAATAGGACGCATGGACGCGTTGTGATTCACAGTAGCATCAGAACCATCATTCGATATAGGAGTTGGCATGATTTGATTTTGTACACAAGCGATAACGATTTTGGTGCTGCTTAATAGGGTACTGCTTAAAAAAGCAGAGCTCGCTTGAGTGTTATCATCTGCATCCACATTTGGCGATGAGCGATGGATACTTTGATAAAATATAATGCTGGCAGGTTTGAGCTCAACCTTATCGATGCGTACATTGATAACTTCGTCTAATAGAATGGCTTTTTTGTATTGCAGGTCTGCTTGACTGACGACAAAGTGCTGAATGTCACCATCATCGGTCTGCAAAAAATACCCATTTAAACCAAGCTTAGTAAACCAGTCGCGGCGACAGTTTTCGAAGAATACTAAATGATTGGCATGATAGACTATGCCACCCGCATCAGTATGGTTAATATACACATTATAGTCAGTGGCAAATAGCGGTTTGGTTGCGCTAATGGGTGTGGTATCGGTATTTTTATTCGGGGTTGTTATCATAATAATGCTCAATAAATTTGCTTGAAAAAAAGTGCTTAGTAAAAGTACTTAACTGAAGCGTTTAATAAAAAACTGCTTCATTAATAATGTTAACGCACAGGTTGTGACTTCTAACAGCTACTCTATCGTAAGAAATAAGGGCGCGCAACAGATAGCCTTGCTGATGTCTGTTATCATAATCCTTTATATATTGCCGCTTTGTCTAGTTTATAGCAGCACTTTTTAACAGCCGCACTTGTGTATAGTCACACTTTGTTTTAATTCACTAGTATAGGATAATTTATGACCCGTTTTGTCAGTTTTAATATCAATGGTATCCGCGCTCGCCAACATCAGCTAGAGGCGGTACGAGAGGTAATCGACCCTGATGTGATGGGTTTGCAAGAAACCAAGGTACATGATGAGCAGTTTCCACTCGAAAATGTCGAGAGCTTGGGCTATCACGTCGAGTATTTCGGTCAAAAAGCCCATTATGGCGTCGCTCTACTGTCCAAGGTTGCCCCTATTTTTGTACAAAAAGGCTTTCCGGGTGAAGATGCAGAGGCGCAAAAACGCTTTATCCATGCGCGTTATATATTTGATGGACGTGAAGTGGATGTGCTTAACGGTTATTTCCCGCAAGGTGAGAGCCAAGATCATCCGACCAAATTTCCTATGAAGCGTGCTTATTATGCAGATTTGATGACCTATATCGATACGCTAAAAGCAGAAGGGCGCTCGCTGATTATCATGGGTGATATGAATATTGCCCCAGAAGATACCGATATTGGTATCGGTGAGGTCAATGCGAAGCGCTGGCTTAAAAATAGAAAAACCTCGTTTTTACCGGAAGAGCGTGAATGGTATAGTGACTTGATGTCGCGCGAGCTGACTGATACTTATCGTTTACATTATCCAGAGAGTACCGAATTATATAGCTGGTTTGATTATCGCAGTCGCGGCTTTAATGATGAGCCGAAACGCGGACTGCGTATTGACCACATTTTATGTACGGCGGATTTAATAGAGCACTGCGTCGACGCAGGCATCAGCTATGAGCTACGAGCCATGGAAAAACCCTCTGATCATGCGCCAATTTGGGCAGCTTTTGACTTAAACAAAGTATAATAACTCGCTTTTAACATCAGATTTTTAATAGCAGACTTTACAACCAAGAGTGTATAACGAAGATTTTATAAAAGATAACCAATAAATAATGCATCAGCATTGATGAATAAGGATTGAATGATGGCTGTCGGCAACGTTGCAGTACCCAATACGATTTATCCTATTGATGGAATCAAACTAAGCGCCACCCCTGCAGGCGTACGCTACAAAGACCGCGATGATTTGGTGGTGATAGAAATTGCTTATAGCGCCAACACTGCGGTTGTTACTACGAAAAACACTTTTTGTGCCGCGCCCGTACGCGTCTTACGTGAACACTTTGCTAAAGCCAGTCCGCGTTATTTAATTACCAATACAGGCAATGCCAATGCTGGCACAGGCGCTGATGGCATGCGCCGTGCGCTTGATATCTGTAGCGCTTTAGCTACCAAAGTTGGCGTAGATGTCAGCTCTGTGTTGCCGTTTTCAACTGGTGTGATAGGTGAGCCGCTAAACAGTGACGCCATCATCGCAGGCTTAGACAATGCGTTAGCCAACTTAGGCACTGATAATTGGCTCGCTGCCGCAAATGGCATTCGAACCACTGATACCATTCCAAAGCTTGCTAGTGAAAAGGTGAATGTCGATGCTAGCAGCTATCATATTACGGGCATGTCAAAAGGGTCAGGCATGATACGCCCTAATATGGCGACCATGCTTGGCTATGTGGCCACGGACGCTAATATCGCCGCTGACTTATTGCAAGAAATGCTTAGCAAGATTAACGAGCAATCTTTTAACCGCATTACTGTCGATGGCGATACCTCAACCAACGATTGCTGCGTTTTGATTGCCACAGGTACGGCGAGCTCAGAGGTTATTGATAGCCCAGAACATCCGCATTATCAGCCGATATTTGCTGCTTTGACGGCGGTGTTTGTACGTTTGGCGCAATTGATTGTGCGAGATGGGGAAGGTGCTACCAAATTTATGACGGTAAAGGTCACGGGCGGCAATACCACCCAAGAATGCTGCGATGTGGCATATGCCGTTGCTCATTCACCACTGGTCAAGACCGCATTCTTTGCCAGTGATGCCAACTGGGGTCGTATCTTAGCAGCGGTTGGTTATGCGAGTATCGATAACCTTGATACCGAGCAAGTCGATGTTTATCTAGACGAAGTGATGATTTGTCAAAATGGCGGTGTGGCTCCGACTTATACGGAAGCGGCTGGCAAAAAGGTCATGAGCCGTCCTGAGATTACCATTCATATTGATTTGGCACGTGGCGATGCTCAGGATACCGTTTATACCTGCGATTTATCTTACGATTACGTCAAGATAAACGCCGATTATCGTAGCTAAAAGTCATCTATATTTTTATACAAACGCTCAAAGCTGTCATTTTTATGCATAGTTTTGAGCGTTTTTTTATGTCCAATACCGAATTATTCAATACCGCGATTTCTCTCATTAATAAATCACTGTTAATTAACGACCATGAATAAAAACCATCTATTAACACCAGTTGCAAAAGCTGACGTTAAGTTACAAAGCAGTCATAGAGCGTTAGGGGCTGAGCGACCTATACTTACCGCAGTAAACAATAGACGGTACTGATAATAAGAGCTGAGCGCTTTTTTATACATCAAGATATCGATTTATAAATCAAGTTTGTCTCGATTCTATAGCTTGTGATTAGTGCTTGTAATTAATTAGGCTTTTAATTAACAGTATCTTTATAAATACCTACTACCTTTTGAATAGTAATAATTGATTAAAATGAGTTCAAAAGGTAATGATTAATACAAATAAACTGAGGATTTAATAATGAAAAAATTAGCAATAGCTGCATTGATGACGACTTTTGTTTTGTCAGGTTGTTCTACTATTGGTATGAATAATGAGCGTACTATGGTCGTTGAAGGCGAACCTGTAAACGTGAAAGTGGTTAATATTCCAAGCTTTAAAATAGAAATAGCGCCACTAAAAGCAGTATGTGAGCTACCAACTGCAAATGGCACTATGGTTGAATCAGAATGCCTACAATATCGTCAGACTTATCAGAAAAACTACACGCCTTTAAACGGTGATATCCAAGGCTTTACTTATGAGCCAAATTATCGCTATATTCTAGATGTGCGCCAAGAAGCGGTTATGAATGAAGCGACCAAAGTAGTTAAACCAGTTTGGATTCTAAACGAAGTGGTTTCAAAAACTGCTGAGTAACTTCTAGACCTAATTAGCATTAGCTAATATTGTTAAATTAGAATAGTTAACCACTTATAAAAAAGCCTCTAATCATTAGAGGCTTTTTTTGTTTTACGTTGAACGATGAAAGTTTTGGTGTAGATTAACATTGACTATAATTAACACTAACGCCGCGGGTGGCCGTGGGAATACGATTATCAGCATAAATAGCAAGCCCACCGCGTGCGGTTTCTTTGTATTTATCAGACATATCAGCGCCTGTCTGCTTCATGGTTTCAATCGCTTTGTCTAGAGAAACAAAGTGCTGACCATTGCCGCGGCAGGCAAGACGAGCGGCATTGATGGCTTTTACTGCACCCATCGCATTGCGTTCGATACAAGGAACTTGTACCAAGCCGCCAATCGGGTCACAAGTAAGACCCAAATTATGCTCAATGCCAATCTCGGCGGCATTCAAGCATTTGGCTGGCGAGCCACCCATTATCTCAGCCAATGCTGAGCCTGCCATGGCACAGGCTGAACCCACTTCGCCTTGGCAGCCAACCTCAGCACCAGAGATAGAAGCGTTTTGTTTAATTAAGCTACCAATGGCAGTAGCGTTTAATAAAAACTTACGGACGCCATCTTGGTTATAATCGGTTAAAAAATCACGATAATAGTGCAAAACCGCAGGAATAATACCCGCGGCACCATTGGTCGGTGCGGTGACCACTTTACCACCATTGGCATTTTCTTCATTGACGGCAAGGGCATACAAATCGACCCAATCCATCGCTGCGAGCTTATCGGTTTTGGCGATAGGCAAGTCCTTTTCAGCGCATAGTTGCTTATGTAAATCGTGGGCGCGGCGTTTAACATCCAGCCCGCCCGGTAAAATGCCGCTGTTTTTACAACCTTGAGTCACGCAGTCCTGCATCACCTCCCAAATCGTATCTAAATAGCTAAAGATATCTGCTTGATTGCGGTAGTGACATTCGTTGGCGAGTACCAGCTCGCTGATACTTAACCCATGCTCACGGCACTGCTCAAGCAACTCTGCGGCATTATTAAAAGGGTAGGGAACGATATCAATCGTTGGGCTGGCATGATCCTCATCGGGATTATTGGCATCATCTTCGTTGATAACGAAGCCACCACCAACTGAATAATAAGTCTGCTGGTACTTGCTACCATCGGTTAATAACGCGCGGATGGTCAATGCATTCGGATGATAGGGCAACACGGTATCATCGTACCAATACATATCGCGCTCGCTATCGAAGTCTATAATGTGTTTGCCAGACAAATTGAGCTGCTTATCAGTAAAAATAGGCGCTAGATATTCGCCAGTCAAGCGGGTATCAATGGTGCTCGGCGTATGTCCAAGCAAGCCCAAATATATCGCCGTATCGGTTGCGTGTCCTTTACCGGTAGCGGCCAAAGAGCCATAAAGCTCTATTTCAATATTTTTAATCGACGTTAATGCGCTTTGTTTAAGCAATGATGTCAAAAATAAGTTGGCAGCTATCATGGGTCCGACCGTATGAGAGCTCGATGGTCCAATACCAATTTTAAATAAGTCGAAAACACTAATCATAAAAATACCAAGAAATTGTCAGTGCATCAGCGTATGTTATAGATAGGCTTTAGGACTGGTAGGAAAAAAATAATAGATAACGCTCGCAAAAGCCTTGATGAATACAGCACGATGACAAGGTACACGATTATTTAAAGGCGTATTTCAATAGATGAGGCATTTAAATAATATGGGAAAGTTATCTATAGATGTCACTCAGTATAGGCGTACAGGGGACTATTGAATAATAACTTTTATTTATCATAGAACTCCGTTATCATGCTCGCAGCCATTACCTGTGTAACATCCTGTAAGCTCGTCAGTGTTTATTATTTTTGATAGTTCACACGATCTATCTGTTTTCGTCTCGGCTCAATTCATAGTTGTATTTCTCACAGTTTTTTAGCTGACGAGTATTCTCTTAGCTCAAATAGGACAGCGCATGACAACTCCCGAACCTCATTCTCCAAAACCCGAAAATAGCACCCAAGAATCTGCTCCGCATAATGCATTAGAAGCGGCTGGTATTGATGCAACTGCAATGAGCTATCCGCACAATCCAGACTTTGATAATGGTCGTTGGTTTCCAACGTGGCGTCCGTACGGCGGTGATTTGGATCGTGATCCGGTCGGTATCAATGAGTATTTGCCACCAGCAAAGAGCGTTTTGTTAGGTGTGCAGCATACTTTTGCGATGTTTGGGGCGACAGTGCTGGCGCCATTATTAATGGGCTTTGACCCTAATTTAGCCATTTTGATGTCCGGTATTTGTACGGTGATGTTTTTTATGATTACCGGCGGGCGCATGCCAAGTTATTTGGGCTCAAGTTTTGCCTTTATTGGTCCAGTTATTGCGGTGACGGCTTATGCGGGTGTGGGATTCAATGACAATTTGAATGTCGCCTTGGGCGGTATCATGGCATGCGGCATCATTTATGCCTTGATAGGTCTTTTAGTAATGAAGACGGGTACAGGTTGGATTGAGCGCTTGATGCCACCTATTGTTACCGGTGCAATTGTGATGATTATTGGTTTGAATTTAGCGCCAGTGACCATTCAAGGGGTTTCCGCCAACCAGTTTGATGCATGGATGGCGACGCTGACAGTATTACTTATCAGTGGGGTGGCTGTATTTACCCGCGGTATGCTGCGCCGTCTGTTGTTGCTTGTTGGTTTAATTTTGTCGTATATCGCCTATTTTGTCATGACCAATGTGCTTGGCTATGGCGTTCCGATTGACTTTACTGGTGTATCAGCAGCGTCATGGTTTGGCTTGCCAAGTATTCATTCACCGCGTTTTGAGATGAGTGCGATTATATTGATTGCCCCTGTTGCCTTTATTTTAGTGGCTGAAAACTTGGGACATTTTAAAGCAGTAGAAGGCATGACCAAAGCGCGAGTAACGCCTTATATGGGTCGAGCATTTTTTGCTGATGGTTTAGCAACGACGTTTTCGGCAGGTTTTGGTGGCACAGGGGTGACCACTTATGCAGAAAATATCGGTGTCATGGCAGTCACCAAAGTATATAGTACGACGATTTTTGTAGTAGCTGGTTTGGTTGCTATCTTGCTTGGATTATCTCCAAAATTTGGCGCGATTATTCAGACAATACCGGCAGCTTTATTGGGCGGTGCATCTATCGTAGTGTTTGGTTTGATTGCGATTGCAGGGGCAAAAATTTGGATAGACAATCGTATCGACTTTAGTAAAAACAGCAATTTAATCATTGCGGCCGTTACCGTGATTATGGGTACGGGTAATTTTAGCCTGAATCTGGGTGGCTTTGACTTGGGCGGTATTGGTACGGCTACCTTAGCCGCGATTGTGCTTAATGCCTTATTTAACAAACAAAAAGATTAATAGACAAAAAGATTAACCGTCAAAAAGGTGAACTGCTAAAATGATTGATGTTTTAATCATAAAATTAAAAAACTTCATAGAGCGATAAGCAAAAGCCACAATCATTATTGTGGCTTTTATTCGTTATGACGCTTATTTATAAACATTGTTATTTGCTGTGTTCTTTATTTATAGTCACGTTTATAAAACCGTGAAAAAAACCGATAACGTCGTAGCACGCGTGGTTTAGGTTTCAATGAACCTAAATAAATGGCAAACATAGTCAGCAGCGCACCACTCCATTGTAAAGTATTAATGGGTTTATCGAGCCAGCTATAATCAATCACCAAAGCGGCAATGGGCTCGGTTAATAATAGCAACCCTGTCAATGCTAATGACAACTTAGGAATAGAGTAGGCGATAAGCCCCCACGCTAAGCATTGCATCACTGTGCCATAAATCAACACCCACCCAATTTCAGACCACGTATTGGGCAGAATATGACCCATATCAAACACGAACATTGGGATAATCATTGCCACTACGCCGCCGATACTAATCAGTTGCATGAGCATAAATATCGGCGTTGGCTCAGTGTCGTGGGTCTTACGGATAAAGGTCATTGACGCGGCAAGCATAGCGCCTGAGATAATGCCCGTAACGAAACCCCAGGTCGCGGCGGTATTTTGCGCAAACTCAGGGCTGCCTATCATTGCCACGCCTAACATGGCTAGAAATAAACTGATAAGCTGCAAAATAGACTGGCGCTCATTAAAATATAAAAAACCAATGGCTGCTAAAAAGAAAATCTGCAAGCTGTTTAATAAGGTTGAGATACCAGGGCCGACCGCATAAATACTCTCGTGCCATAGTGCCAAATCGAGTCCTAAAAATGCGCCCGATAATAAACCGTAAAAAATAGCCCGTTTTGAGCGCGGTAGTCGTTGCCCCGTCATTTTAGCCAATACAGCGAATACCACACCTGAAATAGCCAGGCGCCAAAATGACATCGCCCAACCACCAATATCGACATGGGCGACAATCAAGCTGCCCAAACCGAAAATAACACAACCAATGACCAAGCCAGTAGCGGCGGAGCGTGAAGCGGCAATAGCCATGCAATATCCTTATCTTATTACTATGATGCTTTTTTAATGGTTTTTATCGTCGTTTGCTAAAGCGGTGACTTAAACAAGCTATATTGTCAGTGTTTTGCACTTGAAATGGAATGGTTTGATACGATTTATTTTATAATGACGGATCACACACTATGTATAAATAAAACAGTCACCTTCTTACAGGAATAGCATTGGCGCAAACGCTGTCATTTGTTACTCTACTGCCTATCTGTATTTGAAATCGGTCATGTTTTAAAGTAGTGATGCTCTTCAAATACTTAACTTAATATACTCAACTTCATATATTCATATAGCCTCTATTATTTTTAGCCTAGGTTTGCTTATGCTGCTACGTTCTATATCAAAACGACAAATAGATTTCTTATCCACATTATCGCCACAACTGCCGCGAGGCAGTTGTGGCGTGCGCCTGTTTGTGATGAGTATAATAGCTGCTACGTTTTTTTTGATGTCAAATGCGCAAGCGGCCAGCTGTAAAATACCCAAAAGTTATTATAAAAATGTCGCTTGTACAGCCAGTAGCGGCTATTTCTTAGCGATCAAAGATTTTGGTGCGCCAGTTGCCTTGATTGATAAACAAGGTAAAAGTGTGGTTGATTTATCCCGCTATCAAAAAGTAGATGCCGATAAAATATCGGGCGGATTGCTACCGGTACTCCATAACGGTCGGGTAGGTTATGTCAATATGCAAGGTCGCGAGGCTATCCCTGCGATGTACGATATGCTCAAGGAGAGTCAAGGTTGGGCGCGTCCCGTCTCTGAAGGTCGCATCGTAGTCAAACAAAACGGTCATTATGGGGTTATCGATACCGCCAATAAGACTATTGTGCCATTTGCCGCTGCAATTAGTGATATAGATGATTATCGCGGCGGGATGACGCGCGTGCGTAAAAACCAAACCATAAGCTGGTTGGATAAAAATGGCAAACCTACGCGTGACTCGAATTCGAACAGTAAGGCTGATAGCCAAACATCGACGACAAGAGCACCTGCTAGTAATAGTAATATTAACAGTAGTAATAATGCTAACGAAAACGCCAAGGAGATGCAGCAATCAGTGGCAACAGGTCGTTTTACCACCCTGCAGCCACGTCAACAAGATGGCAGATGGGGCTTTGTTGACGATGACAATGTCACCATGATTACTTATTCGTTTGATGAGGTGCTTCCATTTTCTGAAGGGTTGGCGGGCGTGCGCATCGATAACGAATGGGGTTTTGTCAACTTAGGCGGCGAGTTAGTGATTCCTTTTCGCTTTGATAATAGCGGCGTGAGCGTAGGCGATAGTTATAAAAACCAGCCAGCATTTGTATTTATAAATGGTAAAGCATGGATTGGTAATTTAAAGAATGGCGATAAGATGTGTATTGACAAAGAGGGCGCTGGTGTCGGTTGTGATTAATGTTTAACACTTATCATTTAATATTGTGATTAAACTCGCAGGTAAAAAAGAGTGTCAGAATTATGGATAATCTATCGCTCCGACACTCTTTTTTATGGTTTATTGATTAACAGTTCTACACTTAAAACACTATTTCTCTAACAGATGACTGCTAATCAAGTCGACCATATAAGGCTGATAATATTCTGGAATATCGTGTGCCATACCTTCGATTAAATGAAATGTTGCATTGGGAATGGTTTTTGCAACCACTCGCCCTTGCGAGGCGGGTAACAGCCCGTCTGCGCTACCGTGCAGAACAATCGTCGGTGCTTTAACTTGCTTACTGTATTTGCTAATTGAGCCTGAGGCCAAAATAGCATTGAGCTGTTGTACGGTACCAAGTGGGTGGAAATTACGCTGATAGCGTATCTTGGCTATGTCACGCACCATGCGTACATTGACGTGTCCTGGCGTACCAACGGTTTTCATAAACCAGACGCTATGACGCACAATATCACGCTCAGAATGGCTCTCAGGACGATTGATGAGGGTATATAACTGCTTGGGCTTGGGCGGTTTTAAAAAGGCGCGATTGGTGGTGGTAAACATCAACGCCAGGCGTTGTACCAAACTTGGATAACGCGCGGCGACAATCTGAGCAATCATACCGCCCATAGAAGCACCAAGTAGATGGGTTTTACTTAGGTGCAAGGCCTTGATTAAACGAGCCGTATCTTCTGCCATATCGGTTAAATTATAAGCAACCTGCGCACCTTTATTCGACAATCCTGTTTGCAGGCGCATCATCATTTTTAACTGACTGATACGTGGTAAACCATCAATCTGTACTTTAGACGACAAGCCGATATCACGATTGTCAAAACGAATCACAAAAAAACCGGCATCGATAAGGCGCTTTATGAAGTTATTTGGCCAAAATATCATTTGTGAGCCAAGTCCCATAATCATGAGTAGAGGTGGATTATTTGGGTTGCCACCCGCCTCAACACACAGCTCGATACCGTCACCAATATCTATCATGGCTTGATGCAGATGCTCGCTTAAGTCTGAAGCATGCCAGTCATGGTCACCAAATTGCTGCCATTCAAGCGTTGGATAATTGCCATTTCCTTCTGCAACCTCAGCTGTTCCCGACGTGTTAGGCGCTTCAGAGATTCCGGGCACAGCGTTAATGGGGTTTGATTCTGTCATGAAGTATCCTATTTAGACGATCGTTGGCTTAAAATTCGAGCATTTCAAAATCAAGCTTGCCAACGCCGCATTCTGGGCAAGTCCAGTCATCTGGGATGTCTTCCCATTTGGTGCCAGGAGCGATGCCTTCTTCAGGACAGCCAAGCGCTTCGTCATATATCCAACCGCAGACAATACATTCATAACGTTTCATAAATAGTCCTATCGATTATTTCCAGTATTACGATTTCCAGTGTTTCTATTACCCATATTAAATAGGTAGTTAATACATGTTTTAAGGTATTTATTAACCATAATAGGCAATATCTAGCTACTAAAAACGCCCATAGTTTAGCATATAACCGTCATTTTCATAGTTAAGTTTACACTTGTATATTGAGATTAACCAGCTTTTATCAAGTTCTTAAGCGTCACTTTAATGGTTTTAGCGATGGTAAGTTTGCCAGTTTTGCCGCCACGATAAAGTCGATTATGCTATAATCCTTGCCACTAAGTTTGCCAATTGATATATCGATTGACTCTGCCATATCATCATCGCAGTCCTATAAGCTAAGGGTTATTATGAGCGCTAATGCCGCCGTTAAAGCAGTAAATACCACAACCGAGTCGTCTCCTACGCTCAATACTGACCATCCATTTTGGCAAGTCATTCGCACAGTACCAGACTTCCCGAAAGTCGGCATTGATTTTTATGATATTACGCCGTTACTACGCAGTCATATTAATGCCGTGATTGACGAGATGCTTGCTGTACTGCCTGCGGGTTTGCTTGATGAGGTGGATTGCTTGGGTGCAGTGGAGGCGCGTGGGTTTGTATTTGCCAGTTTGCTGGCGGGGCGCTTAGGTAAAGGCATGATTTTGCTACGTAAACCTGGCAAGTTACCACCACCAGTCGCTAATAAAGCTTATGCCTTAGAATATGGCAAAGACACGCTTGAGATGCAAAATAATTTGCCACCTGAGCGGGTATTATTGGTCGATGATATCTTGGCTACTGGCGGTACACTGACTACTGCTTATGAGCTGTGCAAGTCTGCTGAGCATACGGTGGTTGGCGCATTGGTATTGTTAGATTTGGTTGATTTACATGGTGAATTTCCTGTACCTGTCTATACGGTTTTAAAAGCTTAGAGAAATGGTTTTTAGCATAATAAAAAGCGCGCTGAATAAATAGTTCAGCGCGCTTTTTTTTGAATTGGATGTACTTTACTTGTTTGTCTTAACTCGTTTTATTTTATGCTATTTAGCTTGCTGGTAATTTTTACAAGCTTGTTCGATGAGCAAGCGACTAATCGTTTTTGGTTTAGTAAGCCTAAAGTCTTTAGTTGTCAGTATCGGTTTATCTGATTGCCAAGATTTTAACACTTTATCATCAGCAGCATAATTCACGTAAGCGCGCTGATAGTAGCTTGCGTCCTTACATGAAATAAGCCATTGTTGGTCGCTATGATGAGTGTTCGTTTGTTTAGTGTCTTTCGGTTTCTCTTTAGCTTCTTTGGTGTCTTTTGTTTCTTTCGCCTCTTCATTTTCTTTTACGCTTTTTGGCGCAGGATAGGTTCTGCGAATCGAGACGGTAATATTTTCGACCTCTTTTTCATCAATAATATGAATATCTGAGCGTTCGATAGAATCCAAATCTAAACTAAAAATAGAGCCAGTCTGACTTTTTGATACCTCTAACCAGTTTGCCGCATAGCCACTCATTGCAAGTGTACTACCTGCTAATATCACTGCTAGCCGTTTCATAATCGAGCCTTGCTTTTTGTTATATTAAGTTGCTCATGATAGCCAACTTAATAGGGGCAGGCAAATTTCTTTTATGACAAGGGGTTCACGCCCAGGCAGTTTCAGTACTGTCTGTTAGCAAGCAAACAAACCCCTAAGAAGCCTAGGACATAATTAACTAGGGCAGTTAATCACGCATGGCTGCTAGCATTTGCGCAAGCTCATCACGTGCACCGATAAAGCCATCAATGCCCTTTGGTAATAAGTCTTGAGTAACGGTATCTTGCTGATAGGCGGCACTGAATTCGTCATGCGTTAAGCTGACTTTGGTCATGTCGGCCAAATCCATGGACATGCTTGGTGACAGTTGGCGCGTGACTTCAACATCCATGGCTGCCAACTCATCAATTAGATTGGGCGCGATGGTCAGTAAATCGCAACCTGCGAGTGCCAATATTTGCTCAGTCGAGCGGAAGCTGGCACCCATCACTTGCGTTTTATAGCCATGCTGTTTGTAATATTGATAAATGAGTTTGACCGATTGCACTCCCATATCATCTGCAGCTGGTACGTTTTGGCGATTTTGTTGACGTTTTTGCCAGTCTAAAATACGACCAACAAAAGGGGAAATCAGCGTCACGCCAGCATCTGCACAGGCAATCGCTTGATGCTGACCGAATAATAAAGTCAGGTTGCAGTGAATACCCTGAGTTTCAAGATAACGTGCTGCTTCAATTCCTTGCCACGTTGCTGCCATCTTAATCAACACGCGCTCTGAGTCGATGCCTGATTTTTGATAGGCTTCCATAAAGCTTAGGGCTTTATCAATGGTGGCTTGGGTGTCATAAGACAAGCGTGCATCGACTTCGGTTGAGACGCGACCTTCAATCAACGCCAGAATATTACAGCCAATTTGAATGGTTAGCTCATCAATCACCGCATCGATATCGCCCCGATGGCGACTCATGGTTTCTGACAGCATGGCCTCATTATCCGGATGAATAAGAGCTTTGGTAATCAGGCTTGGATTGGTAGTGGCATCGATGGGTTTTAGACGCGCAATGGCGGCAAGGTCGCCCGTATCAGCGACAATAGTGGTCATGGTGCGAAGCTGTTGTAATGCGCTCATCAGATATCCTTGGTATGGTCAATTAACGTTGTTATGTTCTTGTTTAGAAT
Source organism: Psychrobacter immobilis (assembly GCF_904846285.1). GTDB lineage: Bacteria > Pseudomonadota > Gammaproteobacteria > Pseudomonadales > Moraxellaceae > Psychrobacter > Psychrobacter immobilis_D. The sequence continues at coordinate 74,441 of NZ_CAJHAD010000004.1, forward strand.
GGTTATTCAAGTTTGTACTCCATGATATTTTTTATTTATAAAGCTGTTTATCATGGTGAGGTTTCTAGAGGTTTTGGTTAGTAGTAATGCCTCAAAGATTTTCTTAAGCCTAAACCTATTAGACGTATGCGCTGTTAAAACTATGCGCTGTTAAAATTAGGTGCCTTTAATAAGAGCCTTTAAACTGTATCATAGATTTGAGCGTATGTAGCCCGATAGTTTTACAGCACTTGGTCGTTACAGGGCATAACTGTGCTAAGATTTATAGCAAATTGCCCATTAACGCGCATTTACGAATGGGCACTGTCGATAGTTTTTGCTATAGTAGAGCCGATCAGCTGTTTGCCTCGCGCGAAACATCAAAAGTAAGTATTTATTATTAAAATAAACATATTGAACAGAGAGTCACCCCTAACAGTGATAAAACTCAGTAATAATATTAGAGAAAGGATGGGCGGTAATGATTGAGCAGTCACCAGAGCAAAATGTAGACAATCTAAATCAAATCAATACAAACGATATGGCCAATGAAAAAGAGTTTTTGGATAGTATCCGCCAAAATATCGATGCGGTAGACTGCGAAATACAGACGCTGATTAACAATCGTGCCAAACTGGCTCAGCAAGTGGCAGTCGTGAAAAAAAGCCATATTGCTAATAATCCAACTGCCGACAATACCAATCCTATTTTTTATCGTCCTGAACGTGAAGCGCAAGTGTTAAAGGCGGTCATGGAACGCAATACCGGACCCATCGCTGATGAAAAAATGGCGCGTTTGTTCCGTGAAATTATGTCGGTGTGCTTGGATTTAGAAGCGCCGCAACGTATTGCATTTTTGGGCCCTGTCGGTACCTTTACCCATGCAGCAGCGTTAAAACACTTTGGTAAAGCTGCCGATACTGTGCCACTCAATACCATCACTGACGTCTTTCGTGAAGTTGAAGCGGGCACGGCGATGTATGGTGTGGTGCCAGTCGAAAACTCATCAGAGGGCGTGGTCAACCATACGTTAGATGGCTTTTTATCTTCTACGCTAAAAATAATCGGTGAAGTTGAGCTGCCTATTCACCAGAATTTCTTAGTCGCGGAGCATACCAAACTTGATGGTTTAAGCCGTATTTACTCGCATCAGCAATCATTGGCGCAGTGCCGTCATTGGCTTGATGTTAATTATCCTAATGTCGAGCGTGTGGCGGTATCGAGCAATGGTGAAGCGGCCCGTCGTTTAAAAAACGAGTGGCATTCAGCGGCGATTGCAGGCGATGTGGCGGCGGCAGAGTATGATTTACATAAGCTTTACTCAAACATCGAAGACAATCCAAGTAATACCACGCGTTTCCTCATTATTGGTCACGAGGCGATTGCGCCATCGGGCCAAGACAAAACCTCAATCATGGTCTCAGCGCATGATAAAGCGGGCGCCCTGATCGAAATCCTAAAACCATTGTCCTATCATGGCGTGTCGATGACCAGTATCGAGACACGCCCTGAACGTCCTAATAAATGGGCTTATGTGTTCTTTATTGATATGGATGGGCACATTGAAGACGCAAATGTGAGCGCTGCTATCGCTGATATCCGCCCATTGGTCAAAGATTTGCGCGTACTAGGCTCTTATCCAAAAGCAGTATTGTAAAACTGATTTAATCAAATTGTTTATCAAACGAATAACAGGTATTAACGAACAGTAGATGCGTTATCACCTCTAAGGATAAATCATGCAGTCATCTCATTCGACAGAGTCAAATTTATCACCGCTTGTGCCTGCCTATGACAGTATTCTAGAGCTGATACCTTATCAGACTGGAAAACCAGTTGAAGAGCTGACACGTGAGTATGGCGTCTCAGATGTGGTAAAACTTGCTAGTAATGAGAACCCGAGAGGCTGCTCACCGCACGTTACGCTGGCGATTACCGAACAATTGGGTCAGCTGGCACGTTATCCTGATGGCAATGGTTATTATCTAAAACAAGCGCTTGCTGATTTTAACGATGTCCGTGTCGACCAGATTACCTTGGGCAATGGCTCTGATGATTTGCTTGATATTTTAGCACGTAGCTTTGCTGGTGCTGACGATGCCATCATTTACAGTCAGTATGCTTTTATCGTTTATCCGATGCTGGCTAAAATGCAAGGGGCGACAGGTATAGAAGTACCTGCTCATCGCTTTGGTCATGATCTAAAGGCGATGAGTGAGGCAGTTCAAGACAATCCTAATACCAAAATGGTGTTTATCGCCAATCCTAATAACCCAACCGGCACCCAGCTTGCGCATCAAGAGTTGCAAGCGTTTATGGCCAGTGTGCCACGCTCGGTATTGGTGGTATTAGATGAAGCCTATATCGAATATAGCCCTGAGAGTAATAATCGGGCGCTGTTAGATGAGTTTGATAACGTGGTCATCGTACGTACCTTTTCCAAAGCTTATGGACTGGCGGGCTTGCGTGTTGGCTATGCGTTAAGCTCAGTGCCAGTCGCTGATTTACTCAATCGAATTCGTCAGCCATTCAATGTGAGCAGAGTGGCGCTAGCTGCTGCCGCTGCGGCGCTTAACGACCAAGATTTCATTGAAAAAACGAGGCTTACTAACCAAGAACAAATGCGCTGGTTAGAAAAGCAGTTTGATGCCTTGGGACTAGGGTTTATCAAGTCGCATGCCAACTTTATTATGGTTGAAATAGAAGTCGAGATGGAAGACATAACAGCGGCTTCTATTCATCAAGCATTGCTAGAGCAGGGCGTTATCGTGCGTCCATTAGAAGGTTATGGCTTGCCTAATTGGTTGCGTATTACGGTAGGGATTGCAGAAGATAACATGCGTCTGATTGATACGCTGCGCTCCATATTGACCGACGATTAAATAATATTGCGAAGGGTTTTTTAAAGTCAGTTAATTAGCCACTAAATTTTATAAAATGAATGTCAGTTTGCTTTATCTAAAAAGACGTTTATTTGTTCAAAGAGAAATGCCGTGAGTCGCCAGCAAAGCAATCAAAACAATAATATGCAATCCATTAATACTCAGCCGCCGTTATTTAAGCAAGTTTGTGTTATCGGTCTCGGGTTAATTGGTGCCAGCCTTGCCCAAGCCATTAAAGACAATGGTTTGAGTGAGCGATTGGTGGCGGTTGATAGACATGCGCCAAGCATCGACGAAGCCATTCAGCACGGTTTGCTAGATGCTGGTAGTGCCGTCTTAAGTGAAATAGTATCGGGCAGTGACCTGATTGTCATCGCCGTACCAGTGCAAGCGGTGCAAGCCGTGTTTGTCGATATCAAAGCTGCCATGGATAATGGGCAGATTTCTTCTGATTGCATCATCACTGACGTCTGTAGCACCAAAGGTAATATCATTGATGCAGCAAAAGCGGTCTTTACTTCGCTACCAACTGGCTTTGTACCAGCGCATCCGATTGCTGGCGCTGAAAATTCAGGGTATCATGCCAGGCGCGCCACATTATTTATCAATCATAGCGTTATTATTTGTGAGCTCTCAACGACAAACCCTTGGGCGATTTCTAATCTGCGTCAGTTATGGGAAGCGGTAGGTGCGACTGTCATGTCAATGGATGCTGAGCATCATGATGCTATCTTAGCGCATACCAGTCATTTACCGCATCTGCTGGCATTTAATTTGGTCGAGCAGCTGGCGAGTCATGATGATAATTTAGATATGTTTCGTTATGCAGCGGGCGGCTTTCGCGACTTTAGCCGCATCGCTGCCAGTGACCCTAAAATGTGGCATGATATATTTTTTGCCAACCAAAGCGCAATCGTAAGCGCCCTTGATGAGTATGGCGTTTATTTACAGACCATACGCCAGCTTATCATTGATAAAGATTCAACCGCCCTGATGGGACTTTTGGGCCGCGCGCAAGCCGCACGGCGACATTTTGGCCATATGTTAGCCAGCACCCCTTATACGGATACTCCTGCTATGTCAGCTTCTTATATCATTACCCCTAGCAACACCGTTTCTGGCACCATTACCATTCCTGGTGATAAGTCTATCTCTCATCGCAGTATTATGCTCGGTAGCCTTGCAACAGGCGTCACCAAGGTCACTGGATTTTTGGAAGGGGAAGACGCGCTTGCTACTTTGCAAGCGTTCCGAGATATGGGCGTGACCATTGAAGGTCCTGATAATGGGCAGTTAACTATTCACGGTGTTGGTATGAACGGTCTAAAGCCAAGTAAAACGCCATTATATATGGGCAACTCAGGCACCAGTATGCGTCTGCTAGCGGGTATCTTAGCCGCACAGTCATTTGATAGTGTATTAACAGGTGATACCAGCTTAAACAAGCGCCCAATGGAGCGTGTGGCAGCACCGCTACGTGACATGGGTGCGGTCATTCAAAGTACGGGTCATAGTGGCACAGCGCCACTTAGTATCACTGGTCGAGATAGTGTTGGCAAACCTCTACAAGGCATAGAGTATGATATGCCGGTTGCTTCTGCGCAGATTAAATCTTGCTTATTACTGGCTGGACTGTGGGCAGAAGGCACAACAACTGTGATTCAGCCTGAAATCAGTCGAGACCATACCGAGCGTATGCTCTCAGCCTTTGGTTATCCCGTTACCGTTGATGGCAATCGTATCAGTGTTGAGGGCGGTGGTAAACTCACAGGCGGTGACATCGCGGTCCCTGCTGATATCTCATCAGCGGCATTCTTTATGGTCGCTGCGGCTATCAGTCAAGGCAGCGAGTTGACCTTGAAGCAAGTTGGCATTAATCCAACGCGTACCGGTATTATTGATATTCTAAAGTTGATGCAAGCGGATATCAGCCTGAGTAATGAGACTCATGTCGGTGGTGAACCAGTAGCAGATATCACTATTCGTGGCTCAAACTTGGTCGGTATAGAAATACCTGAGTATCTGGTGCCGCTCGCGATTGATGAGTTTCCAGTATTGTTCATTGCTGCCAGCTGCGCCCAAGGTCGTACGGTGTTAACGGGTGCAAAAGAGCTGCGCGTTAAAGAGTCAGATCGTATTGCCGTCATGGCAGATGGTCTACAAACCCTTGGTATTGATTGTACCGTTACCGAAGATGGTCTAATTATTGAAGGTAAAGGGATTGAAGGCAAGGGCAATAATACTGATATCAATGAAGTGAATAATAGCCAACCTGTCTTTGATGGCGGACATATTACCTCGCACCATGACCATCGTATCGCGATGAGCTTTGCTGTAGCTAGTCTGCGTGCATCCAAGCAGATTACGATTGAAGGTGTTGAGACCGTCAACACCAGCTTCCCAGGATTTGCTGAGCTTGCCAACCAAATCGGTATGTCTATCCAAGTGGATAAGGGTGCGGCTTAAGGTCATGTCAATATGATAAGCCTTATTATTTGCTTTTAAAGTATTAGTTTTTGAAGTTTTGGTCTCTGAAGTATTGAGTCTTAAAGTTCTGTATGTCGGGATTCAATACAGTCTAAAAGGTTATTTATAAACCTTTATGTAAAATTTTTTTTAAAGTTGTTTTTTTAAAGTCGTTTTTTTAAAGTTATTGTCGTGAGCAATGTGTTGATACTTAACGAGTATTAACGCATTGCTTTTTACTTTCTACCCTATATGTAGTAACCCTGCGCTCTTACCGCTAAGTTTTCATTATTGATAAATAATAAATAAGTAAGGTCGCGCTTTGCTCTAATTTAAGTTGTCTTGTCTTATGACCACTCAAAATGTTGTCAAAAAACCAGTCGTTCCTATTAAAACCACACGAAGTGGTATCATAACTGCGCTGATCGCTTTTTGTATATGGGGCGCATTTCCTTTATATTTTAAACAATTAGCCGCTTATAACGCCACAGAAATCATCGGTCATCGCATTGTTTGGACGTTTGCCTGTTTGCTTATTGTCGTAGTCGTGACCAAGCGCTGGCAATGGATAGAGACTTTAAAGCGAAATCCAAAGTGGATAGGATTGACCTTTTTGTCAGGTATTATTATCGCCACCAACTGGCTGACTTACGTATGGGCGGTTAATCACGATCAAATACTTGAGGCAAGCTTAGGATACTTTATCGGACCGCTCGTTGGGGTGGCGCTATCGATGATTTTATTCAAAGAGCGCCTGCGACCTTTGCAATGGGTCGCGATTGGGTTTGCGCTATTATCTGTGGTCATTCAAGTAGTGATGCTCGGTAGCTTGCCATGGTTATCACTTATTCTTGCTTTTAGTTTTAGTACTTATGGCACGATTCAGCGCCAAACGCCACTGACTGCAGTCGATGCAATGTTTGTTGAAACGACGATGCTGGTACCTATATTTATTTGGTGGTTTTGGCAAGCGGATGTTGTGAGTAGTCAGCTGAGCTTTTGGTTTACGCCCAATATTTGGCTGTTGATGCTGGCAGGTCCGATTACTTTAATACCGTTACTGTTATTTAATAGATCGACTAAGCTAGTTGCTTATAGTATTTTAAGCTTTATGAATTATCTGACGCCGACCTTTATTTTCTTCTTAGCCGTATTCTATTATAAAGAGCCTTTTGACCTAAACCGTTTAGCCGTCTTTGGTTTGATTTGGCTCGGGCTATTACTATTCAGTATTGATTTGTGGCGTCATCGTCCTAGTAAAGCGTTAAAAGCTGAGCGCTTGCGCGAAGAAGCGTTGCAGCAGAGTAAGTGAAAAACAACAAAGTAAATAAAATTTCGAGCTAAAGACTTAAATTAAAAAGCTCAGTTAAAAAATTAATAATTAAGGATGAGTGCATGTTTCATACCGAATCTGATGTGGTATTTGTCAAAGGTTTAACAGTAGAAGCAGTCATCGGTGTTTATGCATGGGAGCGCGCTATTACGCAGCCGCTCCTGATTGATATTGCGCTCGAGACGGATATTAGTAAAGCTGCTGTTTCAGACGATGTTAAGGATGCGCTGAATTATAAAGCGGTCTGTGACGATGTGAGCGAATGGTGCCAAGCGATTAAGGCACAGTTGCTTGAGCATTTGGCTGGTCAAATCGCTGATAAGCTACTCGCAAAATACAACTGTCATAAAATAACGTTAAGCGTTGCCAAGCCGACTGCTATCAAGCAGGCTGATGCGGTTGGAGTACAAATCACACGTTATGCAAAAGCCAGTACTAACAAGCCAACTGCAAGCAAGGGCGATGACGTTTAAGATGCATAAAAATTTGGCTAATCTGAATCTTGATGACTTAAAAAAGTATGCGCCTGAACAGCTGCAAACGCATTCTGTGAGGGCGCTGCTATTGGCTTTGGGTAGTAATTATCAAGCAGAAAAACACTTAGCCCGCGTTCGAGGAACGTTAGCCGATTTAGGTGAAATACAACTCTCGACGGCGTTTCAAAATCCTGATTTTACAGCAACACCTGAGCTGCCAAAACCTGATTATACCAATCAGTGTGTTTATTTAACCCTTACATCTGCCATGACCTTGCAACAGTTGCAGCAGACTTTTAAAAAGTTTGAAAGTGATTGCAACAGGCAGCGTTTAACGGAAGCGCAAACGTCAATAAAACGCCCGATAGAAATAGTCACCATGGATATCGATATTCTACTGATAGAAACTGCTTTTAATAAGAATAGCCTAAGCAAAAAAGAAATATCCAAAAGCCCAAAGCAATGGGTAATCATGGCGGATAGATATCCATTTAAGGCGCATGAAAGAGCAGGAGTTGAGGAATTAATTTCGAATGGGCTTTAAAGAGGTTAAATTAAGCGGCTGAAATTTTATTAAGAATTAAGCTATTGAAGGCTTAGTATTCGATAGCTTAGTATTTTTCTGAAAAAAATCTCAAAATAAAAGCTAGGCGAAATGCCTAGCTTTTATTTAACTCACATGGTTTAGATTGAAAATTCTTATTGCGCCGTTAAACCACCATCAACGATAAACTCCGAACCTGTTGAGTAGCTTGAATCATCTGACGCTAAGAATAGCACCATGCCGCTGACTTCTTCTGGCTGAGCCACACGTCTCATCGGAATAGTTTTGGCAAAAGCTTCAACCGCATCTTTGGTATCACCTTGCATAATCATCGGTGTGGCAATGACGCCTGGATGAATGGAGTTCACGCGAATGCCATGAGGGGCACACTCTAATGCTGCCGCTTTGGTCATACCGCGTACCGCAAACTTAGAATCGGTATAGCCAATTGCACCGCCAACCAAACCGTTAATCGATGAGATATTGATGATAGAGCCTTGTTTAGCGGCTTTCATGGTTGGAATAACCGCTTTCATGCCTAAAAAGACTGATATTTGGTTAATCTCTAGAATCTTGCGATACTCTTCTACTGAAGTATCTAAAATGGATTTGTGAGTGGTAATGCCTGCATTATTGACCAAGACATCAATACGTCCAAAACGCGCTTCAGTCTGCTCAACGACTTGCTTCCAATCCTGCTCGCTAGTAACATCATGCTTAATAAATAGCGCATCAGCGCCAAGCTCTTTAGCCAAGGCGTCGCCTTTATCAAAATTGATATCGGTCAAGACCACTTTTGCACCTTCTTGCATACATAAACGCGCATGAGTTTCGCCCATACCTTGGGCGGCACCAGTGATAATGATAACTTTATCTTGTAAACGAGCCATGAGTTTTCCTGTTTTTTTAGTTATGAATAATGAGAGAGTATAGGACAGAATCGCTAAATACTCCTTAGTAATTATGAAACCAAAAGTCAATGCTTTATGTTTTTAAAAGATATAGTCAAAACATCCTAAAAACGCTACGGTATTACTGATATCAATTTTTTGTAGCCTCTGTCTGCGCAGGCACAGCAAACAAGAAAAATTGATATCAGCAGTGCGTGATGTATTGATATTACTTTTCACTGACTATAGCTTTGAATATAGCTTTTGGCTGATTTTTTTAAATAATGTAGTGAGGAAATAATGTACAACGACATATTAAATTTCTGTTTTAATGAGGCGGGTAGTGAGAAGTTTTTTGAGAAAGACGAGAATTTTGATAAATTACTAATAGAGCGGTACAGCGATATACTTGAGCAAGCGACGGCTGCAGAGTTTTATACATGGCGAAGCAGCATAAAAGGGCGTTTAGCAGAAATTATTATATTGGATCAGTTTTCGCGCAATATTTACCGTGATACGCCAGCGGCTTTTGCCCAAGATGCGATGAGTCTCGCGCTCGCGCAAGAAGCGGTTGCTGCCGGTGCATTAGAGGCGCTTGAAACGATGGATGAACGTAAGTTTTTGTTGATGCCCTATATGCACAGCGAATCAAAACTGATCCATCAGCAAGCAGAAAAGCTATTTAAGCAATATACCAATGCAGACACCGTGGATGCTGAGCTTAAACATAAAGTGATTATCGATCGTTTTGGTCGTTATCCACATCGTAATGACATTTTAGGACGAGTTTCTAGTAGCGAAGAAGTAGAGTTTTTGACGCAGCCTGACTCGTCATTTTTATAAACGTTGTCTGTTAAATAGTTAGTCGATAAAGCTTTATTTATCAATTGGTTAAAATAGAAAAAGAGGCTCCCTTTTGAACTGACCCCCATAAGTTGGACACAACTTATGAGGGTATTTTCATGCGTTACGATCTATAATTTAAGATGCAAGTCATCACATACTATCGGCAAGGCCATAGTAGTCATGCCACCGCTAAGAAGTTTAACGTCAATCCAGAGTTTGTACTCAAATGGGTTAAGCAATACCAAAGCGGTGGCATAAATACCATTAAGCCAAAGACAAGTAAGGCCAAATACAGCAGTGAGTTTAAACATCACGTGATTACCACCATGCTTAAGGAAGAATTAAGTCAATCCGAGGTCGCTCTAACGTTTGATATCAGCTCACCGGCCTTAATTAGCCACTGGCACAAAGCGTATCGGCTTTATGGTATGTCTGGACTAATATCCAAACGTAAAGGTAGAACCGCCATGAGTAAACCCTTTATTACAGACAAACCTGATGATGAAAAGACGCCCGCAGAGCTTAAGCGTGAACTGGAATATTTGTGTGCAGAGAATGCTTACCTAAAAAAGCTCGATGCCTTGCTCAAAGCGGAGGAACAAGCAGGCAAAAAGCAAGGCTCATCGAAGCACTAAGACAAGAGCACCCTTTATCTGCTTTGCTAAACATCACTAAGATGGCTAAGAGTGTCTTTTACTACCATAGGTGTCAGTTTGATGTTAAAGACAAATATGCAGACTTAAAACATCATATTGCTCAGATATACCACAAGCACAAAGGTAGGTATGGTTATCGTAGAGTCACGGCGGCGCTAAAGCAGTTAGGGGTTTATCATAACCATAAGCTCATCGCTAAGCTTATGCATGACATGAAGCTTAGCGCAAAGATAAGACGTCAGAAGTACCGATCTTACAAAGGACAACAAGGCAAGATTGCGAAGAACTATTTAAAGCGCCAGTTTCATGCAGATAAACCAAATAAGCGCTGGCTCACCGATATTACTGAGTTTAAGGTGGGTGACGATAAGCTGTATTTGTCGCCCATACTTGATTGTTATAACAATGAGATTGTCAGTTATACACTCTCAAAGCGCCCGACTTATGACTTAGTGAGTAATATGCTAGGGCGGGCTTTAGCAAAGACGAAAGTGTGTCGTGATAAGACACTCATGCTACATTCTGATCAAGGATGGCATTATCAAATGAGACCGTTTGGAGTGGTGCTTAAACAGCATGGTATTAAGCAAAGTATGAGCAGAAAAGGCAATTGCTTAGATAACGCACTGATGGAAGGGTTCTTCGGTACGCTGAAGTGTGAGACGATTTATATTGAAAAACCTCAAACGATTGAGGATTTAGAACAACAGATTCACGAGTATATTCATTATTACAACAATGAGCGTATTCAGATGAAACTAAAAGGACTGAGTCCTGTGCAATACAGAACTCAGTCCTTGGGGTAAACTAAACCGTCCAATATTTGGGGGTCAGTTCATTTGGCCTCTTTTTTATTCAGTATTGACGACAGCTAGCAGATTACTCCTGCTCAGTGCCTATATCGTCCATATCACTTTTACCAATCACATCCAAGTCCTCTAAGCACAATTTATCGTATTGTTTTTTGCAAAAATCTGGATCTATTTTACACATAGCGGCTTGCAGTTGGTCGAGTCGATTTTCTGATTGCTGAATATGCTCGAGCATTTTAGCAAAAGCTTCAGCAACAGGATCTTGTGAAGAGGGGTCAATCCCATAAGCCTGAAACGCTGTCGCTCGTGCTGTGCTAGAAGCGGCGCTTTTAGCCTGATGATGAGCAGTTGTGCCTGCTTGCGCGGCTTTTTCTTGTTGTTTGGCGTCATCTACTTTGGCCGTAATAGGATTGCCTTTTTCGTCATGATGGTCTGAGATCATACGGGCGGCACTACCGACCATCGTCGCACCGGCTGGCACTGCTTTTACCACCACGGCATTTGAGCCAATTTTAGCGCCTTTACCGACCGTGAAAGGCCCTAATACTTTGGCACCGGCACCGACAATGACACCGTCTTCTAAAGTAGGGTGACGTTTGCCATTATTCCATGAGACACCGCCAAGGGTCACGCCGTGATAAAGCGTAACGTCGTTGCCAATCTCAGCCGTCTCACCAATCACCACGCCAACACCATGATCAATAAAAAAGCGCTTACCGATTTTTGCAGCAGGATGAATCTCAATGCCAGTGACGATACGCGAGCCGTAAGAAATCACGCGCGCGGCAAGTTTTTGCTCATTTTGCCAGAGACAATGCGCGCCACGATGTAAAATGAGGGCGTGGATGCCAGGGTAGGTCAAGATGACTTCTAGGCTATTACGCGCTGCAGGGTCGCGATTGAATACCGCTTCAATATCTTCTTTTAGGTCTTTTTTGATATTGACAAGCGATTTGAACAAGGTGGTTGGCAATGACATAAAGCGTCCTATTGTTTTTTAATGACAATCTCTTTAGTTATAGCAGTTTCGAAGTACAAAATATAGTAATGAGTGATAAATTAAAACAGAGGGTCTGTAGATAAAACGCCCATTACCGACGATTTATCGGTGACAAGCAGGTGTCATTTAGCTGTCACTGGTCACATATTTTAGCAGCTCGACAACCTGCTCAGGTGTTTGTGCCCATGCCATTGCTGCCGCATCCACTTCTTTCAGAGGATGAATAATATCTTCAGCATGCAAGGTGATATAAGGCTTGCCCAGTGCAGCGCAGTAACCTGCGTCAAAGGCGGCGTTCCATTGTTTGTATTTATCACCAAAGCGAATGATAGCGATATCACATTTTTGAATCATATTTTTGGTACGAATGGCATTAACCTTTGATGACTGATGGTCGCGCCAGAATTCATTGTCATTTTCACCCAACACATCACCAGCCGCGTCGCTGGCTTCATGTTCGGTCACAGCGGATGTAAAGGTAATAGCAAGACCATGGGCTTTCGCGCCTTGCATGATTTTTTGGCGCCAGTCGCTGTGTATTTCTCCAGATAAATAAACCGTCCAATTCATTGTTCACTCCTTTTTATTATTCAACCATCTGACTTGCAAAACAGTAAGGCTACTGCTGCTAATGCTAATGCCAATGCCAAGCACTCAATGCCTTAAAATCAATTTCCTAAAATCAATGCTCTAAACCTTGCAAATTATAAATTTTAGTCCTTTGCAAGCTTAGCAATTAAAGCACTAAGTAGCTGGTACTCTTTCTGATCAAGCTGAACGCGTGAGCCAAGGCGTGATAGTCGCGAGGGTAAAGACTTTAGGTTTTCGCTATCGGCCAGTCCGCGCTGAACCATCAGCTCTGTCGTGCGATGAGTCAGCTGTTGCAGTTGTTGCTGGCTAATGGCAGGCTCATCCCATTGTTGACGCAGATGCACGTCTAATGTTGGCTGTAATGTTGTATTTTTATCATTATCTAGGCTGTTAATAGTCGTTTGAGCATGGGTCTGCGCATAAGCAAAGATAAAGCTGGCAATCACTTGTACCGCGGAGGCAACATTTAGCACGGGATAAGCAGGATTGGCATCTATTTGAATATGATAATCAGCGTAAGCCAGCTCTTCATTGGTTAAACCGCGGTCTTCACGCCCAAATAAGATAGCAATATTTGGCTTATTTGTAGATTGAGAATTTTCACTCAATTTAGTGTTTTCATTATTATCAGCTACATCGAAAGCGGTTTGCTTATCGATAAAATCCAATATGATTTTGGCAGCTTGCGTCGGCGTCACCACAGGGCGCGGTAAGTGGCGGCTACGACTGCTGGCCGCAAATACCAGCTGGCAATCCGCTATCGCCGATTCTAACGTCGGCGCTATAGTTGCTGATGATAATAAGTCACTGCCACCGGCGGCATGCGAAATACTGGTCTCATCAATAGGCAGTTTAGGGTCAACGACGGTCAAACGCGATAAACCCATAGTGTGCATGGCGCGAGCTGCTGAACCAATATTGGCAGGCAATGTGGTATTGACCATGACGATTTGCACGCAAGACAAATAGTCGCTTACCGTATGATTGACAGTCGAGCTTGCTAAGATTGAGGAAGAATCGTGACTCATTACAACCCCAATCTTTGCTTGATTTCTTGCTCAACACGTTGCAAAGCCACTGCAACCGCTTCAATCAATTGAGCTTGTTCGGCGATAAGACACTCACGGCAAGCTTCTTGCAATTGCCCACTAAGATGCATCAATTGAGTTGCGCCCAAATTTGCACTGGCACCTTTTAGCGCATGAGAAATTTCATAGCCATTAGCGTTGTCATCTTTTTGTTGGGCGCTTCTTAAGTTAGTAATTCGCTGCTGACTGTCGGTAAAATACACTTGTATCAAGTCAACAAAGTCTTCTTCTAACAAGTCACGCATGTCATCAAATTGCTCGTCATTGATAATCTCGTCAATTTTAGTATTCATATTATTATTTGGGTTTTCAGTCATGATCATGTGTCCAATATATTGAAAGTTAAAGCAGCAAAGTTAATCATCATAAAGCGGCTAGTTATAATGAAAATGTAGGTTGTCTTCGCTAACCATACTCTTTAATTGTTGCAAGTTGTCATCGTTAGGGTAGACGCGCCAATGCTCGGAGAGTCCTACATTGGCAATGCCATATTCTTCATAAATGCTTAAACCAAGCGGCAGGCAATTATCATTAATAGAGGCATCGGTATTGCTAAGGGCATTATTGGCATAGCTTTGACTAGCACTATTTTGATGTAGCGCATCTTGATGCATATCATTTTCTAGTGCCAATAAATCATTGCCATCTTCATCATATAGGCTGCCACCCATCGATGGGTCATAAGCGCTGTTACCACTGCCACCATTATTACCTTGCTCGTCCTGCTCATCGTTATAAGACAAGCGTGGCGCTGGTATGATGTCAGCTTGAGCGGATTTAAGCAGTGGCTGCATACGTGTCAGCAGATTAATATCACTGCCGTGGACTTTGATGCTGATTTTTTTCAGCCAACGCAGGCGCGCATCGACCATACTCATGGCATTATCAAGACGGGCAAACAGGCGTCCGTCACGCTCACGAATACTGCCTTTAATAACCACCACTTCATCAATTTTTAGCTGCTCTTTTACGCGGTTAAAGCGCTCAGCATAACAGCTTACCTCTAACCGTGACGTCCCATCGTCTAAGGTAATGACATTACGAGTGCCAAAATTGGCAATATCAATGATCAAACCGGCAAAATAGCAGCTACCGTTATAACCAGTATCTGTCAGCTTATCGAGACGTGCGCCTGAAGTATAACGTTTTAGCTCCTCACGATATTCATCGATAGGATGTCCGGTTAAATATAGACCTAGAGTATTCTTCTCTGCTTTGAGGCGGTGTTTATCACCCCAAATCAGCTCTGGCGTCATAACGAGTGGCGGCGCAGCAACGACACCGTCCATTTCACCAAATAAATCCATCATACCAATTTCACGGTTTTGACGGTCTTGTTCAGCAGCTTGTACGGCACTTGGCAACTGACTCATCAGCGCACCACGAATCTCGTATGCTTCGTCGCTTGGCAAGTCTGGACGTAAGGTCGCCGCAAAGTCATCAAAGCAGCCAGCACTGACCAATGCCTCAAGGGTACGTTTATTGACCTTTTTAATATCAACACGGCGGCAAAAGTCGTATAAATCTTTAAACGGGCCTTCACGGCGACGCGCATCAACGATAGATTCGACGGCACCTTCACCCACACCTTTAATAGCACCCAAACCATAAATAATATTAGTAGGTGTATCGGCAACAAAATGCCATTCACTGCGGTTTACCGAAGGATTAACGACGGTTAAATCAAAGTTTTCACGGCAGTCATTGATAAAGAACACCACGTTATCAGTGTTGTTCATATCGGACGTTAGGACGGCTGCCATAAATTCGGCAGGGTAGTATTGTTTGAGATAAGCCGTTTGATAAGCAAGCACGCCATAAGCGGCAGAATGCGAGCGGTTAAAACCATAACCGGCAAATTTTTCCATCAAATCAAAAACACCGCCTGACGTTGCTTCATCAATCCCTTGCGCCGTCGCACCGGTGATAAAGATATCGCGCTGCTTAGCCATTTCTTCAGGTTTCTTTTTACCCATAGCTCGGCGTAGCATATCCGCGCCGCCCAAGCTATAACCTGCCATAACCTGCGAGATTTGCATGACCTGTTCTTGATAGACAATAACGCCGTTGGTATTTTCTAAAATAGGCTCAAGGTTTGGATGGTCATAAATGACTTCCTCACGACCATGCTTACGGTCGATATACATCTCTACCATACCTGCATCGAGCGGGCCTGGACGGTATAGCGCACACATGGCGATAACGTCTTCGATATTGGTCGGTTGTAATTTTGCTAAGTACTTTTTCATGCCCATACTTTCTAACTGAAAGACGGCAGTGGTCTTGGCATCTTGCAAGAGCTTGTAGGCTTTTTTATCATCTAATGGTAGGTCTTCTAATACCAACGCATCTTTGCCTTCTTTTGCACGACGCAGGTTGATATTTCTGACAGCAGCATCAATCACGGTCAAGTTACGCAGACCCAAAAAGTCAAATTTTACTAACCCAACTGCTTCAACATCATCTTTATCAAATTGGCTGACACGGTGACCTTCATCATCACAATAAATAGCACTAAAATCAGTGATTCTGTGCGGCGCAATCAATACGCCACCGGCATGTTTACCCACGTTTCGGCAAATGCCTTCAAGCTTAATTGCCATCTCCCACACTTCAGTGGCATCTTCATAATCCATGTTGTCAGGATTGGAGATCAAGTCTTTGAGCTGTGGTTCTTGCTCAAGCGCTTGACTGAGGGTGATACCCGGTGTTTTGGGAATAAGTTTCGACATTTTGCTGGCAAGGAAGTAGGATTTACTTTGCGCGCGCGCGACATCACGCACCACTGCTTTTGCTGCCATCGTACCAAAGGTGATAATCTGCGAGACCGCTTCACGACCATAGGTTTGCGCGACATAATCAATAACGCGGTCGCGACCTTCAATACAGAAGTCAATATCGAAATCGGGCATGGACACACGCTCGGGATTCAAAAATCGCTCAAATAATAAGTCGTAATGAATAGGGTCGAGGTCGGTGATATTGAGCGCATAAGCGACGAGAGAACCAGCACCAGAACCACGACCTGGACCGACTGGTACGCCATTGGCTTTTGCCCAGCGAATAAAGTCCATTACGATTAAGAAATAACCGGGGAAACCCATCGAGAGGATAACTTTTAGCTCATACTCTAAACGCTCATCGTACTTTTGGCGAAAGTCGCTCCAGTTGTCAGTACGTGCTTCAATCGGGAATAGCTTGTCTAAGCGATTTTCAAGCCCACGTTGCGATTCTAAGCGAAAGAAAGATTCAATTGTTTCGCCTTCAGGTACGGGGAATTCAGGCAGGACGTTAATGCCGAGTGTCAAGGTCACATTACAGCGGGTCGCTAAGCGCAAAGTATTGTCAATTACTTGCGGAATATCGGCAAATAGCTGTGCCATCTGTGCTTGGGTTTTAAGATATTGCTCGTCCGAATAGAGTCGTGGACGATTGAGGTCAGCAAGTACATACGAGCCTGCGATACAGACGCGCGCCTCATGAGCGTCAAAATCGTCTTGCTCTAAGAAACGCACATCGTTATGGGCAATGATAGGAATGTGATGTTTGGCACCTGAATGAATAGCCGCTTTAATAAAAGCATCTTCACCTGAGCGATTAGTGCGCTTAATCGCAAAATATAAGCGATCATCGAACTGCGCTTGCCATTCTGTCAGCAGCTCGTCGGCTTTTTCTGGCATGGAACCGACCAGTGCTTGTCCGACATCGGATTTTTCAGTAAATAAAACAATGACACCGGCTGCGTGCTCTAAAACATGGCGACGCTCAACAACGGGCACACCATGATTGGCAGCATCGGCGCGCCCTTCAGTAAAGCCAAGCGATACGATGCGGGTGATATTTTGATAGCCTTCATTGTCCATCGCCAACAATACCAACCGCGTCTCTTCATTATCCATAATGATTTCACTGCCGATAATTGGCTTGATGCCCGCACCTAAGCAGGCGCGATAAAACTTCACCGTGGCATACAGGTTGGATAAATCGGTCAACGCCAACGCGCTTTGATTGTCTGCGGCGGCCGCTTTGATAAGCGGCTTTATACGCACGATAGAATCGGTAATTGAATATTCGCTGTGGATGCCAAGGTGTACAAATGCCATAGAGGACTCTTACGGATGCGATCAAAAGGGTGTGGTGCTAAGAGAGAAGATCAGAAGACATTGCACATTGCAAACTCATTTACGAAGCTTTAGCATTATTGATGCGGTGACAAGCGATTCATCGCTTGGTTTGGGTCTTCTAATCTTAACGGATAATAATAGCATTCTTTGCCCATAACAGCCACTGATTCAGCGCCCAACAGCGAGGTGACAGACATTGAGAGTAGGTCTGCGTAGCAATAAACTATTGTGCTCAAAACTATTATGCTTAAAGATATGTCGGTAGTTTTTTCTTAATGGATAAGCTTTTCATAAGTTGTTTATGTAAAGCGGGCAAGTTGATAAGGTTTTGGGTCGATAGCGTGCGCTTCATCAAAATAGTATGCCGCGATCATTTGTGCGCTAACAACCGCTTGCGTCAGCCCTAAATGCTGATGGCCAAAATTTAAAAACACGCGCTCAATATTATCGATAACCGGTAAGGAGTCTGAGGTCGATGGTCGAAAGCCCATCCATGGCGCACTATCAACCAAATTCAATGGCGTTTTTAACATGGGCTGCGCGTGTTGTAAGAGGATGTGTGCCCGTTGCATATTAGCAGGGGCTTCAAGTCCCGCATATTCCACTGTGCCCGCCAAGCGTAGACCTTCTTGCATCGGTGTCATCACAAAGCGCCGATCTAGACTGGTTACAGGCATCTGTAAACGTGCGCTTTCGTGCGGTAGCATTAAGTGATAACCACGTTCGGTGTCTAAAGGAACATTGACGCCTGTTAGCTGTTTGGCCAATATTTTAGAATGAGCCCCGGCCGACAACATCACCTTGGAAGCTACGATATCACCTTGGTTGGTCGTTAAACGGATGCCTTCAACGTCAGTCTTCGCTTCAAGGACACGGCAATGTTCAATAATGTGACCGCCTAATTGTCTCAATGTGATGCTAAGCTGGTTGATGACGGCTGTTAAGTTGGTAATATGGCCTGTATTTGGGAACAATAACGCCGCTACCTGGTTATCTTGTAAGGCGGGTTCATGCTCTAATAAGCTCTCTTTCTTCAATAACTCATTAGCTACGCCGACATCATTAAGACGTCTGCCATGTGTCTTCAGAGAGTCTAAGCTACTGACTTTTTCGACTGTTAATAATGCACCTTTCACTTTTATCCAATCTTCTAACTGCCACTGCTGGGCGAAGTCTAACCATGCTTGTAGGCAATTATCATTTAAGCTTAATAGGGCTTGATGGATACGGGAAAATGGTTCAGGGCGCATATTCATTAGTAACTGAATGGCCCAAGGCGTCAAGCGTGGCAGATAGCGCCAATCTATGCGCAGTGGACCTGTTGGATTCAATAACATAGCTGGAATATGACGGAGCATACTGGCATCGGCAATCGGGAATACATGCTCTGGCGCGATATGTCCTGCATTACCAAATGACGCACCTTGTCCAACTTCATTTGCCTCTAGTAGAGCGACCTTTACACCTCGTGCTTGTAATGTCACTGCAGTTGCCAGACCAATAATACCGCCACCGATAATATGTAAATCGAGGTTTGGGGTGTTCATAAACGTTCTCTGTAAAAATTCTAAAAGTGCTCATGCACTGATTAAGGAGGAAGGAGTAACTGGTGTTATAACGGTCATCTAGCTAAAACCAATAACCTTAGGGCGTGCCTTCATTTTAAAAATGGGGATAAAAATGACGACACGCCCAGTTCAATGGATTAAGAAAATGAACGCTATTTACATAACTGAGATAGACAGCTGTTAATCAAATATCGTTGAAGGGCGGCTATAGCGATCACAGTGCTTTTAGCCAGCAGTTCAAATAATTTACGGGAATATCGCCCACTCAGTTTCACCAGATACATTTACTGTAAAATCAAATCAATAGCCGACCACTGCCGCATCGACAATACGTGGGTCTGAAGAACCATAGACACCATTTGGCGTCATCATAATCGACTGTGTTGAACCCATAGCTGACTGCGGACTGATCTTATGTCCCATTGATTCCAGTTTTTTAATCGTATCGACATTCAGTGCTTTTTCGATACGAATCTCATCGGGTAGCCATTGGTCATGAATACGAGGCGCGTGTGTGGCTTCAGCGATATTCATATCATGGTCGATGACGTTGGATATCACTTGCGTGACGGTTGTGATGATGCGGCTACCACCTGGGCTGCCCGTGACGATATAAGGCTTGCTGTCTTTAAATACGATGGTTGGACTCATCGAAGACAACGGCCGCTTATTCGCTTCAACCGCATTTGCATCGCCGCCGATTAAACCATAGCCATTAGGTACGCCAGGCTTGGCAGAAAAATCATCCATCTCATTATTGAGCAGGATACCCGTACCTTCAGCGACAAGCCCAGTACCATAAGAGAAGTTCAGTGTATAAGTATTGGCGACCGCGTTGCCGTCTTTATCAACAATAGAGAAGTGCGTGGTTTGATCGCTCTCGTACGGTAGAGGGTTATTGGCTTTGATAGTCGCCGCTGGGGTGGCTTTATCTGGATTGATTAACGCGCGCAGTTTATCGGCATAAGCTTGTGAGGTTAACCCGCTGGCAGGAACATCGATAAAATCAGAATCACCCAAATACTCAGAACGATCGGCATAAGCAAGCTGCATAGCCTCAGCCATCAAATGAATGGTTTGCGCGCTATTTTGACCATAGTCTTTTAGCGGATAACCTTCCAAAATATTTAAAATCTGCACAATATGAATACCGCCAGAAGACGGTGGTGGCATTGAGACAATCTCATAACCACGATAATCACCTTTAACGGGCACGCGAGCGATGGCTTCATAATTTGCCAAGTCCTGCAAACTCATACTACCACCAGCATCATTGACCGCTTTAACCAATTTACGTGCCGTTTCCCCTTTATAAAATCCATCAGCCCCTTTGGCTGCAATCAGTTTTAGCGAATGGGCAAGCTCAGGCTGTTTTAAGCGCTCACCCGGTTGATAAGCGCTGCCATCAGCTTTAAAAAATATCTTTTTGGTGCTAGGCCATTTTTGCATGCGCTCGCTTAACGCTTCTAGTGATTCAGATAGTCCAGGTGTTACCACGATACCTTTCTCTGCCAGTGCAATCGCTGGCGCCATCACTTGCCCGCGGCTCATTGTGCCATGATCTTCTAATGCTTTGAGTAAGCCTGCAACTGTACCCGGCACACCAACGGCTAAGCCATGATATTGAGATAAGTCGCTGACAGCGTTGCCATCCTTATCAAGATACATATCGCGTGAGGCGCTACTGGGGGCTTTTTCACGATAATCGAGCGCCACGGTTTTACCTTGTTTGGCATCATAAACCATCATAAAACCACCGCCGCCGATATTGCCAGCTCGTGGCAATGTGACCGCTAGAGCAAAACCAACCGCTACAGCGGCGTCAACAGCATTACCGCCATCTTTTAAAATCTTTAGTCCGATATCAGAAGCCATTGCTTCTTGGCTTGCGACCATACCGTTCTTTGCCCAAACAGGGTGGTGGATAGCATCCTCAGAATAGATGGCCTGATCAGTTTTAGCTTGGGTGGTCTTAGTTTGATTACTCTTAGGCGTGAGCGTGTTGGTTTTCGCTCTTGTTACGCGCTGCGTCTCAGACAATATGGTAGGGTTTTCTGCCATAATTGCTAGATTGATTGCACTGGTATTAATTGATTCTTGGTTTATTGACATCGGATTGATAGTGTTTTTCGTATTGCTGATCGGCTCAGCAGCATGAGCGGATAATGAGACTAAAAACGTACTACTGATTAATAAAATAGCCGCTTTAATCTTTGCTCTAGCTTGAAGGTTGCTATGAGGAGCGTCCATTTTATTTCTTAATGCTGAGTGTTGCATCGTAAATTCCTTTTTACGTAGATAAGAAGATAAAGTCTTATTGTGATTGCTATTTATGAAATACACAAATAGCTTAAACTAAAAATCATTCAAATATTCATAATTGTATTACAATGAAATTTTGTTGTGAATCTTACTTTAGCAAAATATCTGGAGGTAGTTATGAATAAACTATTAGCAGCAGGTATAGGCTTAGCTTTTGCGGTTGGAACAATGCACGTCCAAGCTGCGTCGACGATTGAAGAATTTATGTCTACTAATAATGGGCCAGGTTCTTTTAATTGTGCTTATAAACTTAAAATTGCCAGTAAAAAATGCTTAGTAACAACTTCAACTATTAACTCTTCAAAGGATTATAGGGCTAAAGAAATCTTTGGTTCTCATGAGTCTTTACCGCTCCTTACTATCAAATGGCCAGATGGTGACAGTAGCCGTTATGTAGATATAGGTGGCGATGAAGTGTATGAGCTCATCAATTTAGCAGACCGTAAAAGCTATAATTATAAAACGATTAAAAATGCTCGCCAAAATATAGATTTTTCAAAAGGTTTGGTCATTATCAATGAGGATGGTAAAGAACATATCCGTTTATGGTAAATGTCTTTAATGCTTATTTAATATGCAGCGCTATCTTATCGGATAGCGCTTTTTTGTTTTCTCGAATATAAGAGTAATTATAAAAATTTCATTAAAATATTTCTGTATCTTTCCTAAAATGTAACCTTTTATGTTATAAATAACAGAATAATGACTAAAGTTATCATTGTCTGTTTTTATCAAATAAAGGGATTTTTATGGGGCAGCTTACTTCTCAAAAACGCACCTTAGCGCATGACTCTCAAGCGTCAGTTGTAAAATCATCGATTACCTATAAAAATCGTCCTATAAAGCTCGTTATTTATGCGTTTACCGCCGTTAGCACCACGACGATGCTGATGGGCTGTCAAACAACGGCAGATTTGTCATCACAGTCCAATTTATCCACGACAGGCATAGATTTTAGTGTTGCTGACACTCAGCAAAACCAAACTCAGGGTAAAGTGTTCAACACCAAATTGGATAAGAATGCTGAACATTATCAGCGTTTATTTGACCAAACTAAAAACCCAAATCCAGAAGTGCAAGCCAAGGCGCGTCTACTGAGCGCTATTCGTCAGCATTTAGCGACGGAGCACGTGTCAGTATCGCAGGCTAATTATCATTCAATTCCCTATATTAAAGCCGACAGTATTGACGCCGGCTCGAGCAGTTTTTTTAGAACACTGCTCGAGCTTTATCTTTATAACAGTACCGCTGATGAAGATATTAATGATAATGAAAATCTAGAAGCAGCAGCTGAGGCGGCGGTCGAAGAAGACATTGACAGCGATAATGAAGAAAATGATATTGAGGATAGCGATAAGGTTTATAGCGGCGATTCTGCCGCTGAAGCGGTGGCTGCCGCCGTCGCTGCGCGCACTGTCGAAGAAAAGCGTCGTTACGATGAGTATGGCTATGATCAAAATGGCTATGATGAGGAAGGTTATGATCAAAACGGCTACGACGAATATGGGTATGATAGTGAAGGTTATGATGAATATGGCCACGATAAGTATGGTTACGATACAGAGGGTTACGACGAGAATGGCTACAATGAATACGGCAATCAGAGAGATGACAGCGCGTACGAAAGTGACGCTGGTGGTTTGTTATCTAATTTAAGTCGTATCAAATCAAAAGATTGGCTACGTAACTATGAAGATATGCAAGCCAGCAAAACGGCAAATGACCCTGAAGATGAAAATGCCGTTCGTGCTTATCCGGGGTTAATGACCAATCTTATCAATATGTTTATCCGTACCCCTGAACAAGTTCAAGCAATGAATGCCTACCATTATCAATACCTGACCCTCAATAGCGTCAGTCATTATAAGCCCAAACAAAAGCAACTACAGAGTGTGTACAGCTACGACTATGTAGCGCCGACCATCCATTCATCGATTCAGCTACCGCTTGCTCTTGATTTTGACAAAGGTGCAGCGACAATCGATCCGTCGGCGTTGATGCCCATCTTGGCACTAGGCAATCCTGAGCATACGCCGTTGCCCGC
Organism: Psychrobacter immobilis; assembly: GCF_904846285.1. Lineage (GTDB taxonomy): Bacteria > Pseudomonadota > Gammaproteobacteria > Pseudomonadales > Moraxellaceae > Psychrobacter > Psychrobacter immobilis_D. The sequence continues at coordinate 98,062 of NZ_CAJHAD010000004.1, forward strand.
GCAAATGACCGCTCATACGGTGAATTTTGGCTTACCTGAAGCGGTTACTTCTATTGCTCAAATACCGTCAGGTGTCATTTATGATGCGGTCATTGACGCAGTACAAAACAGTATGGCAGAGCTAGAGCCAGAGTATTTCAGTGCTGTGGATATACGTGATGATGAGTTTGCCAAGGAGGTAGGCGCTGATAGGGCGGTTAAAGTCTATTTTGGCAGTCGTCAAAGCGGTGAGATGATAGGTAAAATATTTAAAAACATCTCACGCTCGCTGCAAAAGCATATTGACCAAAATCCACAAGACTATCCTGATGATAATGTATTGAAAGCTGCGATTGCTAAGATTGAGTTGTATAACAAAGGCTATCAAAGTGCAGATGTTGGCGGATTGCTGCAGCTGATAGAAGCGGTGAGTCCTATCTCTTTTAATCATATCAATTACTATTATTTAGATGGCTCAGACCATTTATTGGCAAAACAGCAACGAACCAATATCGGCAGTGATTTTTTTGGTTCACAAAACACGGTCTTGAATCAGACGCGCTATGATAGTGCCAGCTTTAACAAACATCCGTTAGCACCATTATTGGCACAATCTTTTGGCGCAAAGGCACCGGTCGCTATCGATGGCAACGCGTGGCTTGCAAAAAAACGTCAGCAAAAAGAGAAGTTAGAGAAGGCACGTTATGCGCGCTATGACTATGTAGAAGCAACTGAAGTAGAAGCAGCAGAGGTAGAAGCGACTGATGCAAGTGCTAATTATGCTGATGAGGATGTCACAAACTCAGCAGAGTAGGCAGCCTCGTTTGATGATAGGCGCTGATATGCTGATATATTTTCAGTATCAATCATCGTTGCACAATGCTTAGCAGAATATAACGTCTAGCAAAATATAACGTCTTTCAAGGATAGAGAAAATGAAAAAATTAAATGTGGCCTTATCCATTAATAAACCAAAGCAGATAAATACCTTGTGCTCTAAATCAATGATGACGGTAAGCTCTTTGGTTTCTATGACATTGGTCGCCAGTACATTACTGATAACGGCTTGCCAGTCTACCAACTTATCTACCAATCTTGGCCAATCAAAAAATTTGCAAGCAGATAATGCGCCAAGCGTTGCAAAAAACGCATTAGCCAGCGCATTACAGCAGCAACGCCGGCAGTCTTCTGCTTATCATAGTAATATTGAGGTTATTAATGAGCATCAATTTACAGCTATCGATAGCACACAACGGGTGGCATCAGACGATGTTGATAGCTATTGCGAAGATAACCACGACCAAGCTTATGCGGCTTTATTAACAAAAGCAGAAGCACAAAAAAAAGAAATTATGTTGATTGATTACGCGCCCCAGCGTGAGGCACTTAAGCAATCGTACCTAGCCTGCTCAGCAGCTTATGAAGCATGGGCGGAGGTTCACTATGATAGTACTGCTTATAGCGTTGAGGAAGCAGCGGAGGACGTGGTAGACGCGGCGGCAGAGGTCGCGATGCCAGCATCATCTGATATAGATTCTGCTAGCGCCGCCAGTGTTGCTAGCATCTCACCTTATTACCAAAAGCTATTTAATGAATATGACAGCAGAAAATCTACACTAGATATCAAAAAATCGCAATTACTGGATGCTTATCTGCTAAAGCCCTTGTCTATAAATGCGCAGGGTGTTTATCAGCCGCTGGCAGGTAAGTTTACCATGCTGGGTAGTGCGCAGTATTTGGCGCGTAACCATCATAGTAGTATCAATCAACCTATTTATATCGATTTTAAAACCGCTAGCGTCTATCTGTGGGCGGACAATTTTGCTTTGCTGACATCAAAGCTTGCTGATGATAAGTTGGGCACCAAATGGCAAAATAAATGGTTAAAAATAGCCCTTGATGATGGTACGTTACCGAAAGATTTTGGTCGTGCGATGATAAAAAGTCATATTCAAGCAGAAGACAGCGTCTATGCCAAAGCTGATGTGAGTCAATTCGATTTTATTAATCCAAGTATTCTAACGGCACTAGAACCTAAATTACCTGAAAAGCAGCTAGCAGCTATGCTCAATAGTGCAAAAATCATTCGCCGTGTCCAAAGTAGTGCTAGTGATGAACAGGCATATAAAGACTATATGGGCACCTTCTATAAACTCATCACTCAGCAATACCCTGAGCTGATAACACACAGTGCTTCTGATACGCAAGATGACATTTATGCTGCGGATAGTAAAATCACCAGTAAATCGATGGTCAAACAAGTTTTAGTAAAAATGAAAGATTTTGCTGATGATAAAATGCTGAGAACACAAGAAGCGGATTTACTAGAAACAAGCTCACCGGCCTTTACTGCAAATCTGCCCGTGCAAAAACTATACGGCTTTGATAAAGGAGGTCAGTTGCAATGGCAGCACAGTCGCCACTATCTACCGAACGATGCCAGTGGTGAATCAAGTGATGAGTTAAGTGTAGAAACCATAGAAAAGGGCAGTCTCATTGTTGATGCCCTTACTCAATATATGCCTATTCGTGCTCAAGATAAGGCTTTTCCCAACCTACCGAATGACAGTCAGATACCAAACGCTAATAACAGCATTGATCTAAAAGAATATAGCGCTGAGCTTGGCGAATATTACCGTCAAGGTAATGGCACAGCAATGGGCAAAACGCTATTTAATATGCTACCGATGTATAAAAAGCGTTTCGGCTTGGTAGAATAACAGAAGGGAGCTAAACTCTAGGTTTATAATCAATTTAAATGAGTTAAGCACGGCAAATAAATGCTTGTTAAACATTTATAAAAACAACAAAAAAGCGCATCGGCTAACCGATGCGCTTTTTTATAATCTACTTTCTTAAATACTCATATTCTTCTTAAAACATTCATATTGTTATCTAAGAGTAGCAGTCAATTACATGCCTTGCTGATACTTGCCATGCATCTGACGGTTTTTTGAACCATGATGACCTTTTGCCTTTCTTTCTGATTTTAATTGCGCCATTTTTTGACGCTGTTCAGGAGTCAGTACTTGCGCGATGGCATGCTCAGTTTGCACGCGCTCAATAAAGCGCTGCTTGGTCTTTGCCGCTTGTTGATCGGCTAGGCGGTTGACGGCTGCCGTGTCTAAAGTTTTGGCATTGGTCAACGTCTGCATTTGTTGCTGCATTTGCACGCGCTCTGCTTGATATTTGCTACGATCGTTTTTGTTGCCAGTATATTTTTCTTGCATAATGGCTTTGATTTGCGCCTGCTGCGTCGCTGTCAAATCCAGCTGTGCCATAGAGCCTCTCATGCCACCTTTATGCATACCACTTTCGTGCATGCCGTCTTTCATTCCAGCTTTATGCTGCTTTTGCATGCTGGTCGTTGTTGGCGTTGCTGACGTAGTATCGGTGGTGGCGTTGACACTGGTACAGCCCGTAACCGTTAACACGCTAGATATCGCGAGTACTGAGCCTATCAATAATTTTTTCATCATTATTACCTTAATAGTTACCTTAAATTATGGAGCAAACGTTACTTATGTTACAAAATTTATGTTACAAACTGCACTTATTACGAAAAGCAGTTTTTTGTCTGAGAAGTAACGATTGGCAAGTGTCCCGGATAGCCACTATGAATCATTACTTGCCGTCAGTGTTTGTTGCTGATAGCGGTTATCATACGACAGCTAGAAGTTGCGAACATTTATGAAATATTAAGAAAGGTAACGTTTGTGGCGCATTGATGGGTGCTTGCCTGATAATATGCGCCATACTATGGCATGCTTGGAATCATTTGACTGAGCGGCAAGAAAGTAGAGAGGAGAGGAGGATGACGATGGCAAATATTTTATTGGGTGACGATGATGAAGAGTTGACCCAACTGTTGCAAGAATATTTGCATAATCATGGTATTCGCTGTGACTGTGTCCACGATGGTGAAGCGGTCATCGAACGCTTAAAAGTAGCGATGCATGACAGTGTGCCTTATGATTTATTGGTGCTCGATATTATGATGCCAAAGATAGATGGGCTTAGTGTCCTGCGTCAGCTGCCAGCGATTAGCGATATTCCTGTCATTATGTTGACCGCAAAAGGCGAGGAGATTGATCGCATTATTGGGCTGGAGCTTGGCGCAGATGATTATATTACCAAGCCTTGTAACCCGCGTGAGCTGTTGGCACGTATTAACGCGGTGATTAAACGCAGCCGTATTACCGCCTTGGGTGCAGCCTCGTCAGAGCATATGCCATTGCCAGAGAGTCGCCTGCATTTGGACCAAAATCAGCGTATCTGTCAAATAGATGGCGTTGAGCTACAAGTGACTGGTACGGAGTTCGATTTATTGTTGGCGCTCCTCAAACAAAAAGGCGAGGTGGTAAGTAAAGCATGGCTGTCACAAAATGTCTTACAGCGTGAACTGCAGCCGTTCGATCGCAGCCTTGATGTGCATGTATCTCGCCTGCGTAAAAAACTCCAACCTTTTCATGATGAGTCTATCAAGGCGATTCGTGGTAAAGGTTATCAGCTGGTGCTGTAATGACGGACTCATCGATGCCTACTTCTACATTTAAGCCAAGAATGACACTATTTTGGCGGCTATTTCTCAGTCTATTATTGACTGTACTCATCACCTCTATCATCTCTGTTGTGGTAGAACGTTGGCTCAATGGCAAAGAGCTCAGCGCTCGGATGGACGTGCAAATTGACAGTCTGTTACTCAAGCGTCAAGAAGTGGTTGCGGCGCTACAAGCGGGTGATTTATTGGCAGTCAGACAGCTATACCGGCAAGACCGACGGTTGATGAGTCAAATTAGAATTTACGATGAGCAGGGCGCTATTATTTTTCCGCGTTATCGTTATAGAGAAGAGCGTCAAACAAACGGTCAGGAAGTGGAGCGTGACTTGCCATCACAGGCTATGTCTGACAATCGTAGAGCGCCTAATAATAAAAATGACAGCGCCTATGAAAAGCCTTCTTTCATTAATGAAATTCTGCATCCAGCGATGCCGAATAGAGAAGTGATTTTTGACCCTAATAATCGCCCAGAACTGGCAGATTTAACCGTAGATTTGCCGGACGGCCAAACGGCCATTATACAATTGCGCCCGCATTTACGTTTTGCCGACATTTTAGAGCTACAACGCGGTAATTTCACGGTGCGTTTGCTGCTGATTATCCTCTTTAGTACTTTGGTCTGCTTTTGGCTCAGTCGTACGCTGACTCGGCGCATCGGTCAGGTGCAAGATACCGTGCACCGTATGATCGATGGCGACTATCAACCCAATACCCATTTATCAGAGATGGGCTCTGACGAGCTAGGACTATTAGCAAAAGATGTTGCTCAATTATCGACGCGCTTGGCGGATAGTGAGCTTGCACGCAAGCAGATGTTAAGTGATATCTCTCATGAGCTACGCTCGCCATTGGCACGTCTTGATGTTGCTACTGAGCTGACGCGTGACTTTGCGCCCAATGCCAGCCGCTACCTCGACCGTATCGATAAAGAATCGGCACGTATGAATGAGCTGATTGAGCAAATTATTCATATTCAGTCGCTACAAATGCAGCAATATACCATCGATAATTTAGAAAATGATGCCGTAAATATTGTTGAACTCATCACTGAAATTGGCAAAGATGTCTGTTTTGAGTTTCAACATAAAAATGTGCGCTGGCAGTGGACGCCGCCCGATGTTTTATTATCGTCATCATCTGGTGCGTCTTTGACTGTGATTGGCAATCAAGAACAGTTGCATAGCGCCCTTGAAAATATTATTCGTAATGCTTTTATGCACACATCCTCAGGCTCAAGCGTCATTGCTGAAGTCACAAAAAAACGGTTCGATAATGGAAAAGATGCCCTTGCAATCGCCATCACAGATGAGGGTGGCGGGGTAGCAGAAAAAGACTTAGAGCGTATTTTTCAGCCGTTTGTACGCCTTGATAGTGCGCGTCACAGGGAAACAGGCGGCTATGGATTGGGCTTGGCAATCGTTCACGCAGTAGTGATGGCACATAAAGGTCAAATTAGTGTTCATAATCGTCAAGATAGTATTCAAGGTTTAGTGGTACAGATAGTGCTGCCTATTCAATAACGCTAATTAGCAATAAGAAATCAATAATAAAAACGCTCCTACTTAAATATATTCACTATTTAACATATATCTGATGAACGGTAGTAAATCTCCGATGAGCAGTATTGTTACTCTCTGTATATTCATTAATAATAATATACAGAGAGTAATAATGATTTTACAAAACAAGGCGTACTATTATTTAAGTGTTGTTACTGGTAACATTCCCTGAAGTATGGCTTTTATCCTATGAATTTATACCCCGTTTTATTTTGTCATATCAGCTCTCTAAAAATGGATTTTACTTTTGATTTCTCAAATCACATAAGTCTGTAAGGGAGTATACATCATGAACCGGAATTATAAAGTCATATGGAATGCGTCTTTAAACTGCTTTATGGCAGTTTCTGAGTACGCTAAAGCGCGTGGTAAATCGTCAAAATCTAGCGTGAGCTCAAACGCTACTATCAATACCACATCCACTCTTTCATCTACCCGTATTTTTCGTATAACCACTATCTGGTTGGGGTTAGTGACGGCTGGATTTAGTATGCAGGCGATTGCTGTACCTTGCGACGCTAGTACAGAGATAAAATGCGGAATTAATGCTACAACAGGAGGTCTTCATGGCATTGCTATAGGTAAAAATGCCACAGTTTTAGGTAGTCAAGGCATATCCATTGGTGGCGGTTCAAGTGGTCAGAACACCACTGCTAATGGAGAGCAGTCTATCGCCATTGGTGCTAACACAGTATCAAAAGGGGCATCCTCTATCGCCATTGGTGGCGATGATCTAGATACAGCCTCAAAAACCAATATTGACGGCACACTATCTACTGGAGCATTCAATAGTGGCGGTGTAAACGCAGCCTTCAATGACTATGCTGGTCGAGACTTACTAAACACCAGTGACAATTATGGAGGATACACTGAAGCAGGTGGAGCAGCCTCCATAGCAATGGGTGCTAAATCCCGGTCTGCTGGTAACCTAGCAACAGCGATTGGCATACATTCAAGTGCAGCCGGTACTGCCTCATCAGTGTTTGGTGTGGGCTCATCCGCAGCAGCAAAAGGTTCACTCGCATTAGGTGCTGGTGCTCAGTCCATCATAGATGATGGTGTGGCTCTAGGTTCAAGATCAGTGGCTAACGTTGCAGGTGGTGCACTAGGTTTCGCTCCAACAAGTGCCAGTGTCATAGACAAAGCTGCTATCACAGCGACTAACAGCACAAGCCTTGGTGCTGTCTCTCTTGGCAATGCTAAAGATGGCAATCGTCAGATCGTCAATCTAGCCGCTGGTACTACAGACAGTGATGCGGTGAATGTGGCTCAGCTAAGAGGCTTATCTAACACAGTCGTCGCTAATAAAACCAAGTACTATAGTGTGAATTCAAGTGCGGTTGGTAATGCTGATAACTTGGGTGCAACCAAACCAAACGCCATGGCTATGGGTGGCAATGCATCAGCGACTGGTGGACAAGCAATAGCAATTGGTAGCGGAGAGAGTGGTCAGAACACCACAGCAAGTGGAGAGCAATCTATCGCCATTGGTGCAAACGTTGAATCAAGCGGCCACTCTTCCATCGCCATCGGTGGTGATGATTTAGATGATGCCTCAAAAACTGCTGGAGTAAATGATACGTTTAAGTATTATACAGGTGGTGATCTTATAGAAAATTCAGCTACTCCATATACTGGACATACTGAATCAGTTGGTGCAGCATCTGTCGCCATTGGTGTCAAAGCACAGTCCGAAGGAGACCTCTCTACAGCTGTGGGTGTGCGTTCAAGCTCATCAGGTGATGCATCTTCTGCCTTTGGTATGGGCTCTTCAGCAAGTAAAAAGGGCTCAGTGGCACTAGGTGCAGGCTCAACTACAATCACCGATGCAACCAAAGAAGAGAAAATGACCGTTGGTGGCGTAGAGTACGATATCGCTGGAGCGGCGCAGGGAGTTGGTGCTCAAGTATCTGTTGGCTCGGAAAGACATGAGCGTCAGATAAAGCATGTTAGTGGTGGTGCGGTTAATGAGAGCAGCACTGATGCGATTAACGGTAGTCAGTTATATGCGACAAACATAGCAGTAGATAAAAACAGTGCTGATATTGCTTTAGGTCTTGATTTTACTGGTGACAATAGCATGACGACTGTTAATCGTAAACTTGGTCAGAAGCTTACCATTCAAGGCGGCGAAACTGACTTAGATAATCTCGCTTCTGGTAACAACATTGGCGTAGTGGGTAATGATACAAACAGTACTTTAACAATCAAACTTGCTAAAGACTTAACTAGTCTTGATAGTGCAACCTTTGGCGATGTTATTATTTCAAATAAAGGTATTAACAACGGTTTCAATAGAATTACAAACGTAGCGGCAGGTATTGATTTTACTGACGCTGCTACTGTTGGACAGTTAGAGGCTACAACTTTTGCATTAGGTAAAGGCTGGGGAATTAGTGCCCAAGGTGCTAATGCTACCAAAGTAGTAGGCGGCGATAGCGTTGATCTAAATAACACTGATGGCAATATTGTTCTCTCTAAAACTACTGATAGTAATGATGTTAGTTTTGACCTGAATCCTAATCTTAGTGTAGATAGTATAAAAGCAGGCGCTAACACCTTCAATGACAATGGTTTAACGATTGTAGGTGGACCTAGTGTCACCGTAGCTGGTATTAATGCTAATAACACTAAGATTACCAATCTTATGGATGGAGATATTACAAAAGATAGTAAAGATGCTATTAATGGTGGTCAGCTTTATGTAATAGCTAATGATCTTAGTGGTAGTATCGCAACCAACACTACCAACATCACCAAAAACGCGGCTGATATCGTAACGAATACTGCGAATATCAGTACCAATACCACCAATATCAAAGCTAACAAAGACAAAATCGATGCTGGTCTCAACTTTGGAGCCGATAGCGGTGCCGTCATTAATAAACCAATCGGTGATGGCAGCGTACTCAGCTTCAAAGGCGGTAACAACATTAAGACCACCGCTGAAGGCAGTAGCATCAAGTTTGACTTAAATGGCAACATCAATGTCGATAGCGTGACGACTGGTGATACAACCGTCAGCACAAACGGAGTCGTCATTGTAGGTGGTCCTAGTATCACTAAAACCGGTATATATGCAGGTAATGGTGAAACTGCCCCTAGTATGACTGCTGCCGGTATCAATGCAGCTGGCACTAAGGTGACGAATGTTGCGGATGGCATGGCACCTAGAGATGCTGTGAACTTCGGGCAATTAGACGCTGTTAGCAGAGGTTTAGGTAACAGCATTAATGAGCTTGGCTACAAAATTGGCGAAGTCGAAGATGACGCCAATGCGGGTATCTCAGCGGCTATGGCCATGTCTTCATTGCCACAAGCTTACATCATCGGTAAACCAATGATAGGCGGAGGTATCGCGACATTCAATGGTGAGAGTGCCGTCGCTATTGGTTTCTCTAAAATGTCTAATGATGGACGCTGGGTGATGAAGTTAAATGGCACAGCGGACACCCAAGGGAACGTAGGTGCTGCAATCGGTGCAGGATTCCACTTTGACTAATTAGCTATGTAGTTAATTTAAACCAAGCTAAATAGTCATTGACTCATCAAAGGAAAACAAAAAAAGCAAGGCATTAGATGCCTTGCTTTTTTATGGATAGAAATTACCTAATGAAATATAGAGTATTGAATTAAGTAAATAAAAACTAAAATTTTTAAGGCAAAATTTATGATATAAAAATCTGTAACTTCAACTATTCAACGTACCAAAAGAACAGGTGATAATGTGCTAGCAATAATCTCCGTCGTGGTACTACCCAAAAATAAATGCTGGAGTTTAGAGCGTCCATAAGCCCCAACCACGATGATATCGATGTTATTGTCAAGCTGAAAGCCGAGTAAGCCATCAACCGCATCAAGCAGTGGCAGGTGATGGGCATCTACGCTAAAGCCTGCTGTCCTCAATTGCGTGGTAGCGTCGTCAAGGCTTTTTTTGGACGCCTCATTATCATGACCTACCATCACGATATGACCTTGCAGCCCTTGTAAAAGATTGATTTTCGCTAGCATCTGGATGGCATTCATCGCGGTTTTACTGCCATCAAACGCCACCATATACGATTGAGGTTCTTTAAACTTCTCGGAACAAATTAACACAGGTATGTTTGAGGCACGGGCAACCGTTTCGATTTGGCTACCGATATTGATTTGGCTGTTTTTATGATCTTCACCGCGGCGGCCCATGACGATAGCACGGTTTTTTGCTTGAAAGTATTCAATCGCTGGCAGCAGCTTCCCGCGGCGTTGATAGATGCAGACGTTCACGCCTTTAAAGTTAATTTGGATATGACTTTTTGCGTCTTGTACTAATGCATTGCTGTAGCTGTTTACCACCTGAGCCCGTTGCTCATCCAGCTCGGATAACTCATCGAGTAAAGACTGGCGACTATTAATGCCAATGGCGCCAGATAAATCGCGTCTGATCGAAGCTGCTACATCGCTGACGTGCAATAATGCGATCGATATGTCCAGCTTGCTTGCGTACCACGCGGCATAATCACATACTGAGCCAGTCACCGCTGAGCCATCGATACAAGCCAAAACGTGCTCTTCCGTTATCATAATCTGTCCTTAGTTTCATCTATCATCTGATAAGCGTCTTTTATCCTGATGTTGTAGATATTTTTTAACCTAAATCTCTCATAACTGTTTTTAGCTATTATCTTACCTCAAATGCCGTCATTTCAACATTAAAGCACTGTGCTTTAAATTCCTTTCCAAGAATATTTTTTTAGATATAGAACAATATTTCATTCGTTAACTCATCATGAGTAATAACTTATGATAAATAATGAAGTGCATTGCAATTATAAAACATGAGTATGACCGAATACTAATTCCGTTTTCTACAAACTTTCAAATAGGTCTGCTAGTCAATAAGCTACTCTATCTCAAAAATTCATCTATTAATTGATAGATAATAGTTATATGAATTCCTATTATTTAAAAATTATATTTATCATATTTTCTATTCTTTCTTTAAGGAATATCTTCTATTTATATTGCTTCTAATAGCTGTTATTTAATAAATGTCTGATTATAAAGGTAAAAATTTTCTTCTATCATAATGTAAATTACCAAAGAACAGAGTATAACTCAGCCCAAAGTTACTGCTTAAGACAGTCTAGAGTTCCTTAAAGTTACAATTATCTCAATAACCATTTTTAATTTCTTTAGAAGATTTTTTTAAATACTAGACAAGTATAAAATTTTTTTGGTTATATATGTTTGAAGAAAATTTAAACTAGCATTACAGAAAATTTAAAAAAGAAGATTGGATATTATCATTAATAATGAACTATTGTTAATTTTTATAATAAAATTTAATAGCCAATATCAAAACCTAAAACAATCGGCTTGTCTTTTATTGTAAAGTTGTTAATATATGACATCGTATTTTATTGCTATTTCGGTATCAAATTTATCATTATTATGAGAATTTGGTTTTAATAGGGAAGTTACTAGGAAAAAAGGTATGAGTGCAATTAATCACGAAGAGCGCGTCCGTCATGAAGGTTTACGTGAAAAAATCATGTCTGCGGAGCAAGCAGCGACATTTATCTCACATGACATGAATGTTGGAATGAGTGGTTTTACGGGAGCAGGTTATCCAAAAGCCATCCCAGCTGCATTAGCAGAGCGTATGAAAGCGGCTCAAGCACGCGGTGAAGAATTCAAAATCGGTTTATTAACCGGCGCGTCAACTGCCGCAGAATGTGATGGTGTATTGGCTGAAGCCAATGGTATCAAAATGCGCACGCCTTATCAGTCAGAAGCTGCCCTTCGTAAGCAAATTAACGCCGGCGAAACCCATTATTTTGATATGCACTTATCGCATGTCGCTCAGCAAAGCACCTTTGGTTTCTATGGTGACATGCATGTGGCGGTGGTTGAAGTGGCCGGTATTTTGCCAGATGGTCGCTTGATTCCTTCTACCTCTATCGGTACTAATAACGCATGGCTGCATAATGCTGACCAGATTATTCTTGAAGTTAATAGCCGCCAAAGCCTGTTATTAGAGGGCATGCATGATATCTTTGATGATATTGGTGTACCGCCGTATCGCAAACCGATTCCAATTACTACGCCGGGTGAGCGTGTTGGCTCGCCTTATCTAACCTGTGATTTGGATAAAGTCGTTGCCGTAGTCTTAACAGATTCACCAGACCGTAATAGCAAATTTGCTGATCCTGATGAATGCTCGAATAAAATTGCCGGTTATATTATTGACTTTTTCCATGAAGAAGTGAAAAAAGGCCGCATGCCAGCCAACTTATTGCCTATCCAATCAGGTGTAGGTAACGTTGCCAATGCGGTATTGGCAGGATTGCAAGCCAGTCCGTTTGAGAATTTAACCGGTTATACCGAAGTATTGCAAGACGGTATGTTAGATTTGATTATGTCAGGTAAAATGACCCAAGCTTCTGCAACCGCCATGTCGTTAAGCCCAGATGCATTAGACCGTTTTAACGCCAATATCGAAGAATTGCGCAAACGCATTATCTTGCGCCCACAAGAAATCACTAACCATCCTGAAGTCTCGCGTCGTCTCGGCGTGTTGGCTATCAATGCGATGATTGAGTGTGACCTTTATGGCAATGTCAACTCAACCCACGTGATGGGTACCAACATGATGAATGGTTTGGGCGGCTCTGGCGACTTTGCTCGTAACGCCTTTACCTCAATGTTTGTGAGTCCGTCGGTTGCCAAAGGTGGCGCTATCTCATGTATCACACCGATGGTGTCACACGTTGACCATACCGAGCATGATGTGATGGTAATCGTCACTGAGCAAGGTTTGGCTGATTTGCGTGGTTTATCACCGCGTCAACGCGCGCAAAAAATCATTGATAACTGTGCGCATCCAGACTATCGCCCTATGCTGCAAGATTACTATGATCGCGCTGCACAGACTGCTGGTATGCAAACGCCTCATATCCTGAGTGAAGCATTGTCTTGGCATCAACGTTATGTTGAAACCGGCGATATGCGCGTCAAAAAAGGTTTGGCTTTGGCGGTTTAAACGCTTAATTAAAAGCTTAACGCCAAAATCAGCGTTATAGCTAGCTGATGACACCATTAAAAACACCGCTTGTCTATTCAGATAAGCGGTGTTTTTTTATACTTTTATAATATCTAAAGAGAAATTTAAAAGTAAAATAAAAGTTAAGTTTATATTTTCGATAACCTCACTTGAGAGGTATGGATTTTAAATGCTTAGCTGTGGCTATTTAAATACTCAATCAACGGCTTAATGCCAGAGTCTGCAACACCAACGCCTTGGGCGACTAAGCGGCCTTCTTTATCCAAGACAGAAATCAGGTTAGAGTGGTTGATATCGCCATTATCGGCAAATTGATACTTGATATTTAAGGTATTGGCAAGCATGCGGGTACTGGCTTCATCGCTACGAATCAGGCGCCAGTTATCGCCAAGATCATTATGCTCAGCAAAATTTTTCATCACCTCGACGCTATCGCGCTCAGTGTCTAATGTCGCCAGTAAAAACTCCGTTTGCGCACGCGCTTCAGGCGTCATCTCTTTATAAATCTGTTTCATCGATTGCACTAAGATAGGGCAGGTGTGCTGGCAGCTGGTATAAGCCATCACCACTACTTGATTTTTACCCTTAAGATTATCAAGCTCAAAGGTATTGCCACGATGGTCTGTCCAGTCGCCGCCTGCCTGATAGATAGAATAATCTTGTCCCAATGCTTCTGCCGGTTCTTGCGCATTCATATCGGCATGATTCATCTGTTTATGGTCCATGTCCTTCATATCGTTATCATTATCTTTCGCTACTTTAGATTCAGAAGTAGCATCAGGTTGACTGTCTTGTGTCGTCGCCGAGTTAGGCGCGTCAGGGTTGCTACAAGCGAGTAAGCCAATACATAGTCCAGCCGCCAAGGTTAGTTTGATAGCATGAGACACATGAGATAATGAGTGAGTCGCTGTATTTTGCAATCTTGTATTTTGAATGGTTTTTATTGTTTTCATAAGACAATCCTTAAAGGCCATTAAATTTAATTGAAAATAAAAAGTAGGGTGCTAGGTTATCAAAGTAAAACGCTATGTTAAAAGGGCGCTAGGTTAAATTGGAGCGCTGTATCGAGGCAAATTAATTACTAGCACAGCGAAAACCGAGGCTGCTAACCGTGTATTTGGCTTCTAAGCTTGAGCGAAAACCATAACGCATAAAGGCCGCATAATCGCTTGGATCGACCGCACCTGCTGCGCCCGAGCCGCAGAACATCTGTTGGTTTAGGTTGCTGTCGGCACGCGATTCGCCAGTGACTAAGCTATTGTTAAAATTCTCTGTCCATTCCCAAATCAAACCATGCATGTCTTTGACGCCCCAATAGTTGGCAGGGCTTTGTCCGACATCAGCAAGTTGGTCTTTGCTACCAGACGATTTGCCATACCAATCAAGGATGCGTTGGTTGTAGCCGGCCTCTAAGCTACCATTTTTATTGGTGGTAGAAGCCTGTGCGACATATTCCCACTGTTCAACGGTTGGCAAGCGCTTGTTTTGCGCGCGGCAATACTGATTGGCGGCATACCATGACACATTGACTACAGGCTTTCGAAAATCCGCCTTTTTAGGGACAGAGATATCTTTGGTATTTAGCCAGTGCTTTAAATAACCGGCATCGGCAAAAATTGGCGCAATTGCTCGTTGGCGAAATTTTGGGTTTTCTTTTAAAAACTGATAAAACTGTATATTAGTAACTGGCAACTCATCAATTTTAAATTTATCAACTGCCACTAATGGTGAGTTTTTACTCAAATATAACGGACGATAAGTGCCCGGCTGAATGGTCAGCTCTTTTGCTTGCGCTTGCGTGCTCATAAACCCAAAGTCGGTTGTTAGGGTCAGTGCACTGACCACCAGTAGCAGTGCTACTGGGCGAGCAGTCGTATTCAGAATCTTTTGTGTGGTAATTTTTACAGTCTTGTTTTTATAAGTTTTAATGCTGCGAGTGTTGCTTTTGCGAGTGTTAGTGATGTAAGTCCATAACATAACTAATCTCCTAGTAGTCTCAAAAAAGGGCGGGGCGTATAGCAATCAATCAAGCCGTTAGTCATTTAGCTATTTAGTTAATTAACCACTATAAAAACTATCTTCTTTTGAAGCTTTATTTATCGTGACGGTGCCAAGCTCAGATTGAGTGAGACACCGTTTTGACGTAACGATAGAATATTTGGTTATTTAATTAAAATGGCTTTTCAATAGCGACTGGTCGATAAAAACCTTTTCACCAAACAGTTAATAGTATCCGTCTAAACCCTATTATTTACGAGCGGCTTTGACATCTGCTGGCGTGACTTCACCACCTTTATTGCCCCAACTATTGATGATATAAGTGACGACGTTAGCGACTTTTTCATCATCTAAGGCGACCGCTGGCATCACACTGTTGTACTCTTCACCGTTAACCGTAATTTTGCCAGTTAAGCCATGCAAAATAGCATTGATGGCACGTTTGGGGTCTTGGTTGAGATAGTCTGATTTGGCCAATGGTGGGAAGGCTTTTGGTATACCAACACCATTTAATTGGTGACAAGCTGCACAGTTGCTGGCATAAACAGACTCACCCATTTTAATTCTTTCTTGCTTGTTGGCAGCGGTCACTACGGGAGCCGGTGCATTGGTTTTGCCGAGGCTTTGCGCCGCTGAGCCTTCAGGTAAATAGACCTCTTCACGTACTTTTCCAGAGTAAATTTTTGCATTTTCAGGACCTTGAACATCGATGATACCAAGCGCCCCTTTGTTAAATGCTCGGAAAATAGAGTGGTCAACGATCACAAGCTCGCCTGGAACATCTACTTTAAACTGGGTAATAGCCGCGCCACCTGCTGGAATAAGCGTGGTTTGAACATTATGGTTTTCAGCGCTACCGCCTTCCATATTTACTTTATCAAAAATCTCACCGATGACGTGGAATGATGAAACCAAGTTAGGACCACCGTTACCAACAAACAGACGAATCGTTTCACCAACTTTCGCTTTAAGCGAGTTTTCACCTGTTAGCGCACCTACTGAACCGTTAAATAACACGTAGTCAGCTTGTTCTTTTACCGCTTTTTCCATATCAAAAGGTTGCAGCCCTTTATCACCATAGTTGCCTTTGGTGTAGAAATCGCCTTGCATCACATAGAATTCGCGATCAACTTTTGGTAAGCCTTCTTCTGGCTCAACCAAAATCAGACCATACATACCGTTTGCGATGTGCATACCAACGGGCGCTACCGCACAGTGATAAACGTATAATCCCGGTTTTAAGGCTTTAAAGTTAAACTCAGAAGTATAACCAGGAGAAGTAAACGAAGAAGCGGCACCACCCCCTGGACCTGTCACCGCGTGTAAGTCAATATTGTGCGGCATTTTCGAATCAGGATGGTTTGATAAATGAAACTCAATTTCATCACCTTGACGTACGCGAATAAATTGTCCTGGCACCTGACCGCCAAATGTCCAGAAATTATACTCAACACCATCCGCTAAACGCATGGTTTTTTCCACAGTTTCCATTTTTACGATGACTTTTGCCGCATAGTCACGATCGATGGGCGGAGGTACGTCAGGCGCATGGGTGATAATAGCGTCAATCACTGGCAACTCACCATCTTTAGTATTTGGCGCCTTGCTATCTTTGGTAGCTTGAGTGGTTTCTGCTTTGGTTGCGCTGGCTTCATCAGGGTTTGATTTATCACAACCGACCATCCCTGCTGTGCCAAGAGCGAGTAGACATGCTAGAGCAAGTTTAGAGTAGCTAAGTGATTGCTGATGAAAAGATGTTGAATTAAAAAGGCGCATAAGGCTCTCCAAAAATTGAAAATAAGTGGCTCATTTAACAAAGCTCGATTTTTATCGCTTTCGTCATCCTAATGTTTATTGTGAAGAAAAGCAAAAAACACTGTTAAAATAATAAGATTAAACAATAAAATTATAAAGATATTGAGCTTTTAAACTGGCTTCCATAAGATGTATTTTAAATGAATGTTTAAAAATAAGCGAATTATTTCTGTAAGATTTATTCACGCTTTTTATACTGGTGAGTTATAGATTTAGCTAGGTATTTTTGCGATTTGGTGTGCTAGAAGGAGGGTATTGGTTTAAGGGCTATAAGCTTTGGGAATTCTCAACGAATGCAATTTAGCAAAATGATTGCTATGAAAGTAGGCAAATAAGGTGGTTCAAACATTTCTAATTCTTTTTATTCGTATCAAATCCAACCTATGATGTTTGGTTTATTTTAATAAACAGTTAATAAAAACAAACAAGAAGCTCCTATTTACTATCAGATTTATATCATAAGGTCGTCTTAATTGTGCTTATTTTAGACTATTCATATTTCAAAATGGTTTTTTAGTAAAAACCTCATTAAGCATTTAATGTTTTGATAGCTATCAAGGAGATTAAGATGAACAGAATACCCGCAAACGTAGGATTAACCAAAGCGCGACAGGCATTATGGATAGCATTGTTCGCCGGTATTCTCGGCGTCACGGCTTGTAGCAATGAAAGAGAAGATGTGGTGGCAGATTCGACCGAAGTGACAGATGAAGTTGCCGCTGTTGAGGAGAGCGAAGCAGGCAATGATATTAATGAAGGCACAGAAGTTGTTGAAACGGGCATGACTGCAAAAACGAATGACACGACTGCAGATGGCATGGCAGCGTCGGATAATGACGGTGAGCAAAAAGCCGACGATACCGTCACTGTTAATGAAAATAACTCAAATTTAGATCAAACACCTGCAGATGGTGTGCAGTAAACAATTGAATAGCTATTAATCTGAACTCGAAATGTTGGGTATTATTGGATGTTATAATGATATTATTCAATCATAGGCTTTAAAGATAACAGTTAAAGAAAATAAAAAAACTGAGTGAAATAAGAAAAGCCCACTGACAAAATCAGTGGGCTTTTCTTATTTATATAGCAGACACTCATGTCTTGACTGCACTTGACTGCACTTAGACTGCCCAGCAAGAACAACCAAAAGCGCCGAAAAAGTCTTTAAAGTTAGATACCGGTGCTTTCGAAGTCCACGCTTTGGCATGGTTGTGACCATGCAGCGTACAAGCACTGGCACAGCCGCAAGACATCGCTGCTTGATTCATAAGTGGCGCTAGGGAGTTTCTACCAGCGCCTTCAGGCTCGCCCCATGCACCGTAACCACCATATTGATTGACTGGCGACCAATCCGGCATCGCCGGTGGTAGTGGGGTGTCATAACCTGAGAACTCACCATCGGCATAGACAACTTTGCCACCAACAACCGTCATATTTGAGGTTAAGTAAGCAATCTCGTTTTCTGCCACGCTAAAGAAATCTTTACTTGGGACGATAAAATCCGCCAAATGTCCGACTTCGATGCGACCACGTTCGCCTTCTTGGTTAGCAAACCAAGCGACCTTTTCGGTCCACATCCTTAGTGCCGTCTCGCGATCAACGAGATTGTCTTGCTCATAAAGCTTCATACCGCCAACAGTCTTGCCAGTAATTAACCATGCTAACGATACCCAAGGGTTATAAGAGGCGACGCGTGTGGCATCGGTACCGGCAGAGACATTGACACCGCTATCTAACATTTGCTTAACAGGTGGGGTATTGGCCGCTGCCGCTGTGCCATAGCGCTCGGCGAAATACTCACCTTGATAGGCCATACGGTGCTGGACAGCAATCCCGCCACCAAGCTCAGCGATACGGTCGATATTGCGCTGTGAGATGGTTTCGGCATGGTCAAAGAACCAGTTTAAACCATCAATAGGAATATCTTGATGCACCTTTTCAAATACATTTAACGAGCGCTCAATGGTTTCATCATAAGTGGCATGCATGCGCCATGGCCATTTATTCTGTGCCAAAATTCGTACTACTTCTTCAAGGTCGCCTTCCATTTCTGGCGGCATCTCTGGACGTGGTTGGCGGAAATCTTCAAAATCTGCTGCTGAAAATACCAACATTTCACCCGCCCCATTATGACGGAAGTAATCATCACCTTGCTTGTAATTAGTAGTTTGCGTCCAATTTAAGAAGTCTTCTTTCTCTTCTTTTGGCTTTTGGGTGAATAAGTTATACGCCATGCGTACGGTCAGCAGATTGTCGTCATTGAGTTTTTGTACCACTTCATAGTCGTCAGGGAAATTCTGTGAACCACCGCCAGCGTCAATAATGCCTGTAACCCCTAAGCGGTTTAGCTCACGCATAAAATGACGCGTAGAGTTCACTTGGTAGTCAAAGGGAAGCTTTGGACCTTTGGCTAGGGTGGCGTACAAGATAGTAGCATTCGGCTGAGCGAGCAGCAAACCAGTCGGATTGCCATTGGCATCACGTTGAATCTGACCACCTGGCGGTTCTGGCGTGTCTTTGGTATAACCAACGGTACGCAGCGCTGCGGCATTAAGTAGGGCGCGATCATATAAATGTAGAATAAAAACCGGCGTATCTGGTGAAATGGCGTTAATTTCGTCTAACGTTGGTAAGCGCTTTTCGACAAATTGATTTTCGGTAAAACCGCCAACGATACGTACCCACTGCGGCGAAGGTGTTTTATCCACTTGTGCCTTTAGCATAGACATGGCGTCTGCTAATGAGCGTACCCCATCCCAGCGCAGCTCCATATTATAGTTGAGACCACCACGAATCACGTGCGTATGGTTGTCGAACAGACCCGGTATCACGCTACGACCATTGAGGTTAATGACCTTGGTATTGGCACCAGCCAGTTCTCTGATGTCTTTGTCGTTACCAACAGCAATAAAGCGATCATCTTTAATCGCCACCGCACTAGCAGAAGGTTTGGCGCGATCCAACGTCGTCATTTTGCCGTTATAATAAATAATGTCAGGGCTTGTCATAATATTATCCTAGTAAAGGTAAGAGAATTCCTTATCACAGCAGTTGGCCTTTTTTGCCAGTAACAGCAAGTAAAGGCTTGAAGCTATCTTTAACGTACTATTGCTCAACATCGTGTTTTCCACAAAGCCACTTCTTAGCGTCTTGTCATTTTAAAAGCGATTCATCGTTTTTTATGTCTTTTGCAATCGATACGATTTTAGGGTGTCGAGTGGCAGGTGTGTCAATTGGCGTTGCTATCTTCTCAGCGCTAAAAGGGTTGTCAGCAACCAGCTGCTTGCCAAACGGTATCATTTGTTCGCCTATTAACATTCCTAATAATCCAATCAATGCAGCGACAGGTGGCGCAGGTGAGCGTACCTGTAGCACCCCATAAAGTAAGCCTGCAAGAATACCGACAACCAATGAGATAATATAAATTTTCATATGCTTAACGTTTCTAATGAAGGGTTATAGCCTCTGATATCGGCTTAATCGGTTTTAATTTTTGCTTGGTTAAGACTTAGTTAAGTTCAAGCATAGTTAAGTAAAGGCTTTACTAAAAATTTGGACAAAATTAAGTCTTAACCAAGCTGAGTTGCTATTAGTTTTTAAAACCAATATTATTTTTTTAGCAGCGCAGGGTTCGGACCGATACTACCGATAGACTGAGCGCGGGCAGGGGCTTTATGTACCATCGTATATGCATAATCAACACCCATACCATAAGCACCAGAATGCTCTCTGACGATGTCCATCACCGCATCATAAGTGGCTTTATTGGCCCAATCACGTTGCCACTCTAATAGCACTTGTTGCCAAGTCACTGGAATCACGCCTGCTTGCATCATACGCTCCATCGCGTATTGGTGGGCTTCAACAGAAGTACCACCAGACGCATCCGCCACCATATAGATTTCATAATCAGTGTCTTGCATGCATGATAATGCAAAAGATAAGTTGCAGACCTCAGTCCATAGGCCAGATACCACGATTTTTTTACGACCATTGGCAGCATGTTTTGCCAAGGCATCACGGACGTTTTGATCATCCCAAGAGTTCATTGAAGAACGCTCAAGGGTTTCATTTTCAGGAAAAACGCTTAGCAGTTCAGGAAAGGTATTACCAGAAAAGCTGGCTGTTTCAACCGCCGTGATAGTCGCCGGAATATTGAAAGTTTTAGCGGCTTTTGCTAAGCCAACGACGTTATTTTTTAAGCTTTGACGATCGATTGACTGTACGCCAAATGCCATCTGTGGCTGTTGATCAATAAAGATGATTTGGCTGTTTTGTGGGTTCAACAACTCTAGAAGATTCTTAGACATCTCGACATTCCTTTTAATGGGCTGAAGTTAACTACACTTAATCATTGATAATTATCAATAAAGGTATATTAGCTGTTGATGGCAGGCGGATAAATAGCATTATTTACAAATGTAATTTCTCATTTAAAGAACAGTTCATTATAAAAATATAAAGAAGCCATAAAAAAACGCCATACTAACCAGCATGGCGTTTCTATTATTTGGACGATAAAATTATCAAGATTTTAGACGTTTTTAATGATTTCTTTCGTAGGCTGCCACGTGCTCTTTAATAAGTGAAGAGTACAGTAAGGATATGTCTTAAGTACCAGTCGCTTCTTTTAATGTCTGCTTATCACGCATTTTTATCGCTGCATATAGCACTGACAGGATAAAGGGTGCAATCGCCCATAAACCAATGTAGATATATAGCACGGCGCCAACAAATGCGCCTATCGTAAAGCTGGCTACCAAGGTAAAGCTGTGTCTGAGGCTGTCCATATTGCAATTGTTGCGGTCGAAGACATAATCTGATAAATCAATACCTAGCTGCGTGGTATTACCCGTCATCAAAAGCGTTGGTTTCATTTTACCCATCACACTTTTGCCAGCGGTATTACGAATCGCAAAGGCGGTCAAACCTAAGAAACCGGTAAAGGCGACCTCTAATGTACCTGCCTGCTCAAAAGGTCCAAAGTAAACAGCAGAGGCTAAGAAAGCCAATAAAAATATCACCTCAGCGAACAGTAAGTTACTTAAAATGGGCTTATTGGCACTGGTGATATTGATCATACGTTTGGTTATAATCACGGTAATCAAAAATACCGGCAATGCGCCGAGTTTGACCCATAAACCATCGCCGCCTTTGACCAAGCCACCACCAGCCATCACCAAGTTACCTGTGACGTGGTTGGTAAAGAAGCCGAGTAGGCCGATAAAACCAATGGTATCAATTGCGCCGCCCACGGTAGTCAACATGACTGGAATCTGATAGCGCTGCCAAAATGTGAGCTTCGCCGCTGAGTCTTTGTCTTTCATGCTATCGTTTGCCTCTGGATTAGCCATGCCGTTCTCCTATAAAGTTGCTCTATTTACTGACGGATTTCTATCAACTTTGATGGTCTTAACTTATCTGTCAGATGCTCAGCAATATGGCTATCAAGTGAGCCAATGCGCCGCTACTTAATAGGTTGGGTCTTTAGTAGCAGGACCATAAGTTGTACACATAGTAAAGGGTCAGCTTAATGAGATAAATAACCGTTATTGCAAATATAAGTTCTGATTTAGATAACAATCATAAAATAGGCTAGATGAAAGTAAGTAAAAAGGTATTAAAGGAATTTTGGCAAAACTTCATAGAATAAAGTTGTATAGATATCAAATAAGTCAGATTAGGCGAGAGAAGGTAGGGTTTTACAGTGTAATAGTATTGATTTAGCCATTAAAAAAACCGATCTGTTAGCAGACCGGTTTTTAAGTATGATTATATTTATAGGTATGTTTATGCTTATATTCGAATGATAATTATTCGAGATAGCTTTTAAGTGCGAGATATTTAGCGACTGGTAAAGGTGATGGTCTTAGCGCCATTAGTAGATGGCTGGCTAATCGTTACTTTGCTGTCTAAAATATCGCCGCGCGCATCGATTTTATAGCATTCTGACGAGCTGCCATTAGGATCGTTACTGAGTAGTAAGTTAGCTGAAGTCTCTATACAAAACCACGCGGTATTATTACTGTCTCTTGTTAAAGACCAATCCTGGTTATAGGTGCCTATTTTTTGACGCATACTTCTATCAGCATAGACGTCCTCTTTAATCAATTTGCTAGAGGAGCCAACCGTTGTCATTTTGGGAATGGTCGTGGTCTGATTCGACAGTGAATACTTACCTGAGCTATCAGTAAAGCCATGGAATACCAATGGATTAAGGGTAAAGTAGTTAATGGCGACTGATTGATCAGTGACTTGATTGTTGACTTTGTTGATGGTATTTACTTCAGCGCCTTGTACTTGTTTATTATTAAATACCATGCTGCCTTTGGGCGTGACTTTGATATCAGCAGATGCCGTTTGATTGCCGACGTTCGCCACTAAGCTTTGACTGCGAGCTTTGGTATAGATATTGAGCATGGTCGCTTCAACGGGATATTGAGTGACAATATTGTTTGAATTGCCCGTTGTGGTGCCGCCTTTCATACCGCCCGCACAAGCGCTTAAGCCTACTGATACAGCGACAAGTAATCCTAATTTTTTCATGGTTTATTTCCTCGATTTATTTAACCGCAATTTATTTAATAAGTTATAGACCTATCTACTATAGTCGAATTTTTAAACGATAACATCTGCTATGTATGCCTGTGCCTGCTATCCTTACATCATTATAACAACCGATTATTTTGTAGAAATTTATTGTATAAATGAGCGGTAAAAATACCTATAGTCAAAACATCCTAAAAACGCTACGGTATTGCTGATATCAATTTTTTGTAGCCTCTATCTGCGCAGGCACAGCAAGCAAGAAAAATTGATATCAGTAGTGCGTGATGTATCGATATTGCTTTTCACTGACTATAGCCAATTAAAAAATCATAAATAATTGTTTTTGCTGCTCATACTTCCTTAGTCTGTTATCATTTCGACCTGCAAAAATGACAGTTATCTTCTATAAGCACCATTCGTTAGGACGCTAAAATGATCGTCAAGCAAAAGCCAAGCGCCATCAAACTGCTTTTTACCTTACGTGGCTCCATTCTGCCAAAGGTCTATCCGCAGATTTTGCTCATTAGTCTGATTAGTGCCTTTATCACCAATATCCAGCATGGATTTCCCAGTTCTTTTTCTTCTTATAGCGTTGCGCCATTTACCTTGCTTGGGATTGCGTTATCGTTGTTTTTAGGCTTTCGTAACAATGCCAGTTATCAACGCTGGTGGGAAGCTCGAGGGCTGTGGGGTCAATTGGTTTATGATACGCGCAGCTTTACCCGCCAAGTGCTGTCTTATATAGGTGATGAGAGTAAAGAGGGTCAAGATAGTAAGGAAGAGCGAGAAAACGAAGAAGGAAGAGAAAGTGAGAAAGGGCGCGATAGCCAACGCCGATTGGTGTATCTGAGCATCGCTTTTACCCATGCCTTACGCCACCGACTGCGTGACAGCTCGCCTTGGCAAGATGTCGAGCGTTTTGTCGAACCTATCCATCATGCCAGTATGCAGCAAGCACAAAATTTGCCGGATTATCTGCTGCGTTTGCTCGGTAAGGAGCTTGGATATTGTCGGCGGCAGCGTTTGACCTCAGAGCATATGGTGCAAAATATGGATGAGCGCCTAAATTCGATGACGGTGGTTTTATCGGCTTGCGAGCGTATCTATAGCACACCATTGCCGTTTGCTTATACGCTATTGGTGCATCGCACGACATATCTATATTGCTTTATGCTGCCTTTTGGTTTGGTTTCTTCTTTAGGCTGGGTGACGCCGCTAATTTGCGGCGTCATTGCTTATACCTTTTTTGGTTTGGATGCGTTGAGTGAAGAGTTGGAAGAGCCTTTTGGTTTGGCTGCCAACCAATTACCACTGACGGCTTTATCACGTAATATCGAGATTAATTTGCTAGAAGCCTTGGGCGAAACTGAGCTGCCACCTAATATCATCGCTAAAAATGGCTATTTGCAATAAGCTATTTTCGACCAATTATCTGTCATAAATAGCGGCTGCGGCAGCATAATATATGCCATAAAAAAACCACTCGATTGAGCGGTCTTTTTCATTTTACATTGTCATCATTACTGTTAAATGCCGTTTAAAAAGGTTAATAGCGTTTGTTGTTGCGTGGCAGGTAATTGCTTAAAGCGTGTGCAGGCTTGAGTTAATCGTCTTCCAGCCAAAGAAATAAAGACCTTAACAAGCCCTCAATTCAATCGACAGTCATCTAAATGGCTTCAGCAAGCTATTTACTATGATTGCTCATACTAGCATCAGTTGTTTGCTGGACGATTTGTTCGACTTGTATAAAATCTGTATGCCGCACATCTTTGCCGCTGGTGCAAAAGATAACCAGCTCAGCAACGTTTTTAGCGTGATCGCCCACCCGTTCTAGGGCGCGTAATACCCAAAGTATGTTAATCACTTTGGACACATGGCGGCTGTCTTCCATAATATAGGTCATCAAGGCTCGAGTGGCAGATTGGTACTCTTCATTAACCGCTGTATCACTTTGCAATACCGAAAACGCTTGCTGAGGATTCATATGCGAAAAGGCGTTAATCGCATCAAGCAGCATCAGGCGCACCTGATTGGATAAATGCTGAACCTCTGAATAGCCTCTTGGTGAGGCCCCATCTTCAATCAATTTACAGGCCATACGGGCAATTTTTTCTGCTTCATCGCCCACACGTTCAAAGTCAACAATACCTTTACTAAGCGCCATGACTAAGCGCAAATCATTGGCGGCTGGCTGGCGCTTGGCGACTAATAAAATGATTTGTTCGTCGATTTTAATCTCTAGCTGATTGATCAGATGGTCATCTTCAATCACTTTTTTTGCGGTCGCCTCATCTGCGGCTATCAAGGCGCGTGTCGCAACCATGACTTGCTCTGCTGCCATATGACCCATTTGCATAAACAGCTCAATCACGTCATGTAAGTCATTATCAAAACTCTTTGATAAATGCTTTGCCGTTATCGCCATGCTTACCTCCTTAATCGAATCAGTCTTAATCGTATTGGTGTTGCTCATAAAAATATTGCCAAAATGAGTAGCGTGATAAATGACCACTACAAACAACTTCTCTAAATAAATAGCAAATTAGCCATAACGACCGGTAATATAATCTTCAGTCGCTTTTTGTGCTGGGTTGGTGAATATTTGATCTGTTTCACCCATTTCTACCATGTCTCCCAAATACATATAAGCGGTGTAGTCAGAGACGCGCGCGGCCTGCTGCATATTGTGGGTGACGATAGCAATGGTATAGTCGTTTTTTAAATCGGTAATCAAATCTTCAATCGCGCCAGTAGAGATGGGGTCGAGCGCTGACGTTGGCTCATCTAATAGCAAGACTTCAGGTTTCGTTGCTACTCCGCGGGCAATACAAAGTCGCTGCTGTTGACCGCCAGATAATGACAATCCTGACGCTTTAAGTTTATCTTTGACTTCCAGCCATAACGCTGCTTTTTTGAGTGCCCACTCGACACGTTCATCCATCTCTGCTTTGCTCAGCTTTTCATAGAGACGGACGCCAAATGCGACGTTGTCATAAATGGACATCGGGAAGGGTGTGGGTTTTTGAAAGACCATACCGACACGCGCACGCAGCAAATTGACATCCATGTCTTTGGCCAAAATATTTTGGCCATCAAGGGTAATTTGACCTTCAGCATGCATACTCGGATACAAGTCATACATACGGTTAAAGGTACGTAGCAGCGTTGATTTACCGCAGCCTGAGGGACCAATAAAAGCGGTAACCTTTTTTTCTGGAATATCGATATTGATGTTTTTTAACGCTTGAAAATCACCATAATAAAAGTCCAAATCACGAATGGTAATCTTGGCAGGTGGCATGTTGTCGGGCATGTCTGCCATGGTTTGCTTGATAAGATGGTCGATATCTGGCTGTTTATGCTGACCATGATTAAACATAGCGTCATCCAGTAAACGGCGTTTGCTGCTGGTATCTGTCATCGGCTTAGTCGCTTTTCTCTCTAATACATCAGTCATAATGGTATCCATCTGTTTTAAAGTTTTGTTAAATGGGGGTGTTTTTTTTGCTATTAGCTGTGCGTTTGTTAGCCTTAAATTATCTGCTATGGTCTTTGCCACCGATAAAGCGTGCGGCGATATTTAAGAATAATACTGTCGCGGTAATGAGTAGCGCCGCCGCCCAAGCCAGTGCATGCCAGTTGTCATAAGGGCTCATGGCAAACTGATAAATCGTATTGGGTAAGTTGGCCATCGGTTGGCTCATATCGGTACTAAAGTATTGGTTGTTTAGCGCGGTAAATAGCAAGGGCGCGGTCTCACCGGTAATACGAGCAAAAGCAAGCAGCACACCGGTGGTCAGACCTGCTTTGGCGGCTTTCAGTGTCACGGTACTGACTAGCTTCCATTTTGGTGTGCCGAGTGCGTAAGCAGCTTCGCGCAGGGTATTAGGCACTAGGTTTAGCATATTTTCCGTCGTACGCACGACAATAGGAATCACAATCAGCGCCAATGCCAAAGCACCGGCCCAACCCGAAAAGCTCTGTCCTTTGACCATCAAGGCATAAATAAACAGACCAATCACGATGGAGGGGGCCGACAGTAAAATATCATTTAAAAATCGGGTGACTTTACCCAGCATACTGCCATGTGAAAACTCTGCTAAATAAATGCCAGCCATCATGCCGATTGGTGCACCAATCGCCAAGCCCGAAAAAGCCAACATCACTGAGCCAACAATGGCATTGCGTAGACCGCCTTCGCCCATCGGTGGCGGGGTATCTGCCATAAAGACAGGCATCTCAATTAAACCTTGAAAGCCTTCAACAAACAGCGTAATCAAAATCCAAATCAGCCAAAACAAACCAAATACAATCGCTGATAAGGCAAACCCAAGTCCCAATCTATTGATAAAACGGCGCTTGTTATACAGTCGCTTGTTGTAGCGATCTTCAAAGCGTACAGAAGGCTGGCTTGGCTGCGTAGTTTGAGTAGTGACTGGTGCTAAAGTCATGAAGTGTTTGTCCTTCTTAGGTCAAATAATGGCGGCAAATAGCGTGTTTTAGTTTGTTTAGGCTTGTTTTTATTTGCTTTGTTGGCTATTTAAAATAGGGTGTTTTTAATTGCCTGCTTTTTGGTCAATACGCATGAGCATCAGCTTAGATATTGATAGAACAATAAAGGTGATCACAAACAGTATTAACCCTAAATGTAGTAATGAGGCTAAATGCAACTCACTTGACGCTTCAGCAAATTCGTTGGCCAGCGCTGAAGTAATGGTCACCCCAGATGTGAATAGACTTGGGCTGATATTAAAGGCATTACCAATCAAGAAGGTAACGGCCATTGTTTCGCCAAGTGCTCGACCAAGACCTAAAATCACGCCACCAACCACGCCTGCTTTGGTATAAGGCAAGATGATTTTAAACATCACCTCCCACGTAGTGGCGCCCATGCCGTATGCGGATTCTTTTAGCAGGTCTGGCACCACAGAGAAAACATCGCGCATGGTGGCAGCAATAAAGGGAATAATCATAATCGCCAGTATTAACGAGGCAGTAAACATCCCCAATCCCATCGGGGCACCGGTAAAAACCTTACCAATAATAGGTAGAGGACCAATATTTTCAATAAACCAAGGCTGAATATGATCGCCAAAAAACGGTGCAAAGACAAACAAGCCCCACATGCCATAGATGATAGAAGGGATACCTGCCAGCAGCTCGATAGCAATTCCCAGTGGCTTTTTCAGAAAATTGGGGCAAAGTTCCGTTAGAAAGATAGCAATCCCAAAGCTGACTGGCACGGCAATACAGATAGCGATAAGAGAGGTGACCACCGTCCCATAAATGGGTGCAAGCGCACCGTATTGATCGTTCACCGTATCCCAGTTATTGCTGGTATAAAATCCCAAACCAAACTTAGTGATACTTGGCCACGCACCGACAATTAATGACAGCATGATGCCGCCAAGCGACAAGAGCACCAATATTGCAAATGCTTTGGTGGCATTGACAAAAACCGCGTCAAAGCGTTTTTGTTTTGCCAGTTGGGATTTTAGGTCTGCCATAAAAGCCTCTGTTGTTTATCGATCTAACGCTTCATTGTGTTGACGCTTATTGGTGTTCGCTGTAGCGTCTTACCGTAATAAACTGTTTACTCTAACGACGTATCATTAAATTCATTACGGCTAAGACGTCACCAAGCAAACACGCGTCTCAGTATTTGCTTGGTAACATTAGTTAGCTTGTTCTCAATTTGCTTCTTTTCGAATAACTAAGTTGCGAATTACTGTGCTGGGGTATAAACAGGCTTACCTTCGCTATTTACCACCTCGTTCCATTTCGCTTTAAATAAAGCCACGGCCGTATCAGAAAAAGGCACGTAATCGAGGCTCATCGCGTCATCATCGCCTTGGGTATAAGCCCAGTCAAAGAAGTTAAGGACGCCCGCCACTTGCTTGGCGTCTTTTGGTTGTTTATGGACTAAGATAAAGGTCGCAGCAGCGATAGGCCATGCTTGAGCTGTCTCAGAGTTAGTGATGACTTTATAAAAGCCTTCTTGCTTTGACCAATCGATGTCACCAGCGGCGGCGAACGTTTGCGCAGAGGGTTGAACGACATTGCCGGCAGCATTTTTCAGGGCAACGTGTGACATACCATTTTGCTTAGCATAGGCGTATTCGACATAGCCGATAGAGTTTTTCATACGATTCACATAGCTTGAAACGCCTTCGTTACCTTTACCACCAGCACCAGTTGCCGAGGTTGGCCATTTCACGGTTTTGTCGACGCCAACATTGTCTTTCCAGTCGTTTGAGACTTTGGCTAAGTAATCGGTAAAGTTAAAGGTTGTGCCCGAACCGTCTGAGCGGAATACCGTGGTAATGGCCGCGTCAGGAAGGGTTAAATCAGGATTCATGGCTGCGATGGCAGGGTCATTCCATTTGCTGATTTTGCCAAGATAGATGTCAGCTAGCATTTTTCCATCGAGCTTTAATTGACCAGGCGCAACGCCATCGATATTAACGACAGGAACCACGCCACCGATAACGGTTGGAAATTGAATCAGACCGGCTTCCTCTAATTCAGCTGGGGTCATCGGTGCATCGGACGCCCCAAAATCAACGGTTTTTGCGACGATTTGTTTGATACCACCCGATGAACCAATCGACTGATAATTCACTTGACCGCCTGTTGCTTTATTATAGGCATCTGACCATTTAGCATAGATAGGCTGCGGGAAAGAAGCGCCCGCGCCGGTAATGTTCATTGACACATTGTCTGTCGATTGAACGTTTGCGGTGTCGGTAGACGCGGTGGTTGATTGCGCCGAAGTAGCTGGCTCATTGCTTTCATTACTATTGGGGGTTTGATTACAAGCAGCTAAGGTAAAGGTACTCGCGACTGCTAAAGCCATTAATGAATAACGCATTATTTCTCCTAAAAAGTAATCAGATTTAAGTATGGGGCGTTTATGAATAACAATGTCGATGCCCAGTTTTTTAGTAATGTATTGCTAACGATGTTTGGTTAGCAATGTTTTGCTGCAAAGACGCTCGGTGGTCAATGAGCATATTGTGCCGAGCAAATATGACAGTTTGATGAAATAAGACATTTTTATGAAAAAAGTCGGTCAATTAAAGAAACAGCCCAATAGAGCGGTCATTTCAGCGGATTGCAGCTGATATCTAGAGCAAAATTCGTTATGATGAGCCGTTGGTTTTTTGGGGGAGTAAGGGTTTAAGGCTAAGTTTTTAAATTGACATTTTTAAATTGCAATGATTAAAAAGCCCTGTTTGAAGCGTCGTATTTAAATTACAGTGTTTGAGGCGCAGTGTTTAAGGCAAAGCATTTAAAGTATCGAGCTACTGTGTCATCAAACTGTCATAATTAAGCCGTTTAATGGGCAGGGGTTGATAAGTGCTTAGTATTTTTATTTTCTAATTTTTTGTCTTTCAATAATGAGGCGATGGTATGCGCAATGAGCAGATTTTGATTGTCGAAGATGAACCTGCAATTCGTGAGATGGTGGTAATGACGCTAGAGATGGCGGGCTTTGAGAGTTTACAAGCGGCTGACGTCGCAGAGGCGCATCAGCAAGTGGTTGACCACAGACCTGCTTTGATTTTGCTAGATTGGATGTTACCAGGCGATAAAAGCGGTATTGATTTTTGCCGCATGCTAAAAAGCGATGAGATGCTGGCTGAGATACCGGTGATTATGCTGACGGCTAAAAGTGAAGAGGATAGCAAGGTTCATGGGCTTGATGCGGGCGCTGATGACTATATGACCAAACCTTTTTCAACGCGTGAATTAATCTCCAGAATCAAAGCAGTGTTGCGTCGTAGTCGTGCACTTAGTAGCGATAAGCTAATTGAAATAGGCAAGCTTAGTCTCGATCCTAAAAGCCAACGCATCACCGCTGATAATAAAGTCATTGATATCGGTCCGACAGAATATCGATTGCTGGCATTTTTTATGAGTCATCCGGAGCGTGCTTATACGCGCACCCAGCTGCTAGATCAGGTCTGGGGCGGTAATGTCTATATCGAAGACCGCACGATTGATGTGCATATCAGACGCTTGCGCAAATTATTACATCCTTATGATTGCAGTGCCTTGATTCAAACGGTTCGCGGTACCGGTTATCGGTTTTCTAGTCTGGTCGAATAATGCTATCGATATTTAGAAAAATAGCCCATTATTTATAAGGCAGCGAAACAGCGGTAAGAACAATCAGTACTAAGAGTCATAAATATTTAAAATTATAAGAACTAAAAACCATAAGAACTAGGAACCATAAAAACTAAGAGTGATAATTGCTAAGCATCATACTGTTAATAGAGAAGAGAGAAAAACATGATAACGCCTAGGGACATAGAACAAGAGGACATAGAGCAATACTCCACCGATCAGCTTAAAAAAATCAGAAGTGCCTTACGCGCACTGCGAGATGCAGTTATCTTGTTAAATGACGATGATGGTTTGGAGTGGTGGAATCAGGCCGCCGAAGATTTATTATTGCTGCAGTCAGCGGATCATGGCAAAAGTATTTTTGATTTTATTAACGTCCCTGAGTTTCGGCAATACTATCAGACCATGGTGGCACCCAATGATGGTGTACATATGAAATCATGGCGCGACCCTAACCGTTATCTCAAGTGCGAGCTTACGCCTTTTGGCGATGAAAAACTGCTGATTATTTATGATGTGACCCGCTTACAACATCTAGAGCAAATGCGCCGCGACTTTGTTGCCAATGTCTCTCATGAGCTACGAACGCCACTGACCGTCCTAATGGGCTATTTGGAGAATTTTTCAGATCAGGAAGATGTGCCGCGGCAATGGCGACGCGGGTTTGAGCTAATGACGCAGCAGACTGCGCGTATGAATAGAGTGGTCAATGACTTATTGCTATTGTCTCGAATTGAAATCGAAGAAACACATGAGCTGCATTATATTGATATGACTAAGCTGCTCACTCATGTCTATGATGACGCGCAGGCTTATAACCAAGAATATGGCCATACGCTGCATTTACAGATAGACACCTATGATGGTCTATATGGCTCGGAGATGTATCTAAACAGTGCTTTATCCAATCTGGTGATCAATGCCATCAAATATACGCTAAAAGCAGGCAATATCATCATTAGTTGGGCGAAAACTGCAGAAGGCTGTCGGTTTGCCGTCACCGATGATGGTATCGGTATTGCGCCGGAGCATGTCGCGCGGTTGACCGAGCGTTTTTATCGAGTGGACAGCGGACGTAGTCGTGCGACCGGTGGCACAGGGCTGGGGCTGGCGATTGTAAAACATGTATTATATCAATATGATACCACTCTGCAGATTGAATCGTCAGAAGGCAAAGGCTCAATATTTAGCGCCGTTTTCCCCGCCACTCATATTCGATCTGCTCCTATGGACTAATATTAAACTCGT
Source organism: Psychrobacter immobilis (assembly GCF_904846285.1). Classification (GTDB taxonomy): domain Bacteria; phylum Pseudomonadota; class Gammaproteobacteria; order Pseudomonadales; family Moraxellaceae; genus Psychrobacter; species Psychrobacter immobilis_D. The sequence goes on from NZ_CAJHAD010000004.1 coordinate 130,952, forward strand.
AGCCGTGAGCAGGATTTTTTAAAAACTACTGTCAATTATTAGGGCGTGTCCTCAATGCATTTTGCAATGAATGATAGTGCAGGCCAAGTAAAGCATAGACTTAAAATTACGAGCCAACTTCTCATAGCTGTTGCTTTTAGCTGCGTCCATAATCTATCGGTTAATGCTTGTCTAGTCATTTTTCTATATGCCTTATATCGTCTGAAATGTATGCTTTATTTTAGAAGATATATGCAGTTTTTCGAGTTAGGGGCATGCCCTAAAGACCAATGCGATTTTTGACGTTCGAGAATGTACGATTTTGCAGTGTTCTCTTAGTTTCTAGTTATACGCAAACTAATAATCAAATCAAGAATAAAGAAACAAACGCTATAATAAGCAACAAAAACTGATAAGAGAGTGTGGCATAAACTCCGTTACACTATGATGGACAACCTATTGAGTTTAGTATAAGTTTTTTTAACATCAGTCTTTAAATTTACAAAAAACCATTAAGGATAGATTATGCATATCACTGCAAATTTTGACGCAGGTAATATTGACGTTATTAGTCTAGAAGATAAAAAAGATATTCAATTGGCAATTCGCCCAGACGTTGGTGAAGAGTTTTTCCAGTGGTTTAACTTTCGTCTATCAGGTGAGATTGGCGAACAATATGTGCTCAATATTGTCAATGCAGGGCAGGCGTCCTATCTTGAAGGTTGGGAGGATTATCAAGCGGTTGCGTCTTATGATCGGGAGTATTGGTTCCGCTTGCCGACCTCTTATAAAGATGGCAAGTTAACCATAGTGGCAGAGCTTGAATGCGCCACCATTCAAATTGCGTATTTTGCCCCTTACAGTTATGAGCGTCATCAAGACTTATTGGCAGCTGTACAAACGCACCCATTGGTGACACTAGAGCATTTAGGCGAAACCCTTGATAAGCGCGATTTAACCTTAGTGAAAGTTGGTGATGGCGATGCTAAGAAGCGCAATATTTGGATCACGGCGCGTCAGCATCCAGGTGAAACAATGGCGGAGTGGCTAGTTGAGGGGTTGTTATATAGCCTACTAAATAGTGACAATGCCACGGCTAAGCTGTTATTAGATAAAGCGAATATCTATATTGTGCCGAATATGAACCCTGATGGTAGTGTGCGCGGACATCTGCGTACTAACGCCGTAGGCACTAACTTAAACCGCGAATGGTTGAATCCAAGCTTAGAGAAAAGCCCTGAGGTATTCCATGTCATCAATAAAATGGAAGAAACAGGCGTTGATCTATTTTATGATATGCACGGTGATGAAGCGCTGCCTTATGTGTTCTTAGCGGGCTCACAAGGAACGCCAAGTTATAATGACCGTCTTGCAGGTCTACGTGATAAATTTTCAGACGTCTTAAAATTAGCTAGTGCCGATTTTCAGTCTGAATTTGGTTATGACGTTGATGCGCCGGGCACCGCGAACATGACCATCGCCACCCACTGGGTGGCTGAACGTTTTGATTGCTTGGCCAATACTTTAGAGATGCCATTTAAAGACAATGCCAATCTTCCGTTTGAGGATACAGGCTGGTCACCAGAGCGTTCAATTAAGCTCGGCGAGGCCTCGTTAGTTGCGATGTTGGCGGTCGTGGATGAGTTGCGTTAGTGAATGATTGAAAGCAATATCAAGATTCAAGTGAAAATAATCATAGATATCGTTTTTGATAAAATATTAACCATTTAAAAATAGCGCCCATTCTAGGCGCTATTTTTGTTTCTCGTAATAAAGACAATAATCAATGACTGGTAGACATCATCTCTCATTAAGATTAGGTCTTAACTATATATGGTTACCATTTATAGTTGGTTTTGATCTGTGTTTCTAAAAACTTAGTTGCAACGCTATTATAAAGATCGCAATCTACTACACCTTTAGTGAAGTCAGTATCAGAGTCTTCTTGTACATCTTTTTGATAATAATAAGCATTATAAACTAAACCATTATATTGAACTGCTGCCTCGATTTCACCATTTTCATCGGTATATCTGACCGCTGTCAGCTCATTATTACGACCGACTTTTTCGTTGATTATATTAGTTACAGTATTATGTTTTCTTTGTTCATCAAGCCATTCGTTAATAGTAATATCTTCTCTAGAGGCTAAATCATAAAAAGTATAGTATGACTGAGAAGGTGTTTCTTGTAAGATATAACACTGCGAACCTGTAGGGAAAGCAACATTGCTTTGGAAGCCATCGTAACTTAAATCAGTATTAATACCAGTTTTTGCGTTGACAGCTAACTTTTTAACGCCGCTGAGATCTAACGTCTTGATATCATAAACTGCATCTATGGAGCGGTTATCGGTCTGAATTTTTAACTTAAAGGTGTCGCTATCAATAAAATTAACCTTATAGAATGAGTTGTCAAATCCATCTTTGACTTTTGCGAATGTCTTATCAGCGACGTAGTAGTCATGATGGCCTTCTTCATCGCCTATGCTAATTTGATAAGCATTATCAGAGCTGCCAACTACAGTAGAGGTGGTACGAGTCAAACCGTTGTTATTAATCTTAAATGTGATTTTACCCCAACCCTTTTTGTATAAACCATTTGAAACATCAGTAAACGAATCAAATGCTGTGTAGTTCAGCTCGTTATTAACTATGGGGCCAGTATTATTATCAGTAATGATGGTTGAGTCTGAATCATCACTTCCGCAGCCTGTTACTATTAAGGTGCTTGCTAATAAAATGCCTGTGTATAGCTTACTGACTTTCATATCTTTACCTATTGTTGATTCCTAGTAAGAAACGTAATAATAGGGAAAACTTTTTTAAATTGCAAAACAAAAATTCAGTATTAACACTGTTGCTATAGTAATGCGCTATTCTTAATAATAGACAGTATCTATATTGTCATGCCTAAAAAATATTAACACAGCCAAAATTTAATCATTAAATTAAGTGATATTTAAGAGCTTATCTTCATACGGATTTTAATGAATGGTAGGTTATTTAAAAGATGCAATTGAAAATGCCCAAGCTATTGTTAATGATAACAATATCAGAACAAAAGGTATTTTGTTAAATGAAAAAACTGGCCTATGAGACCAGTTTTTGATGGCTAAATGTCAAATATTTAAACGAGTAGGCTACTAAGTTTATAGGGTGCTCACTTTAAGCGTATCAGCCTTGAAAAGTACCGTATTCTTCATTTTGACCGACGATTTCAATATAGTCAGGATTCAAATCAGACAACTTTGCTGCACCTGTCAAAAGCATGGTCGACTTGAGGTCATTACTTAAGAAGTTAATGACTGACTCAACGCCCTGCGCGCCGCCCAATCCTAAACCATATAGCATCGGACGACCGACTGCTACGGCATCTGCACCCATCGCGATAGCACGAATAACATCAATACCTCGGCGAATACCACCATCTAAAATAACTGGAACACGTTTATTGACCGCTTTAACGATAGGCGGTAGTGCTGTGATACTGGCATGCACGCCATCGATTTGACGACCACCGTGGTTAGAAACCTGAATAGCATTAGCGCCAGCACGAATAAATCTATCGGCATCATCAGGACGCAAAACACCTTTCACGATCACAGGTAATCCTGTCAGCTTCTTAATAAATTGAATGTCAGCCGTAGTCAAAGATGTCTTTTGATCAAAGAAGTTACCAAAGCCCCCTTTTTTAGGATCATGATTACCAAAGTTGCGGTCAGGACGGAAAGGGCTACCCATGGCTTTAAAGGCATCCGGCTGTCCTGGACCTAGTGCATCAGCTGTCAAAATAATAGCGCTGTAGCCTGCCTCTTTAGCACGAGTAACGAGTGAGCGCGTGACTTGTAAATCATTATTCCAATAGAGCTGAAACCATTTTGGCCCCGTCGTTGCTTTGGCAATTTCTTCGAGCGTTGCATTAGATGCGCCCGATGAGCAATATAATGTGTTGGCAAGACCAGCACCGCGTGCGGTATCTTTTTTACCTTGGTCATGAACCATGGCGTGCGCGCCCATAGGAGCGACCATGATAGGCGACTGCATCTTTAAGCCTAGCAGTTGCGTAGAGATATCGATGTTGTCTTTGGTCAAGCCGGCCAAACGTTTGGCAGCAATATGGTAATCGGTAAAAGCGCGGCGGTTTTCGCGTAGCGTCCACTCGTCACCAGCGCCGCCCGATACAAACTCATAGCCCGCTTTTGGAATCACGCCGCATGCTTCGACTTCTGGGCGGTCTAGGCTAATCGCTTTTTAGTGAGTACGTCATTAACTGTTGGGGTACAAACAGCCTTTATTTTGAGCTTTGTCCTAGCAATTTGTGGACTGATTATGGCGTTTTTTTATTAAGTCATCAAAAGCTGATTGAAGTATGCTCAATTGTTCTCAAATTAAGAACTGTGTTTTGCTGTTATCTCTGTTTATAAGATTATTTATCACTGCATATAGTAATACTATAAGTTCAATTAAAAGATAGGAGTAGGACGATGAGTACTATAAATAACACCAATGAACCTCAAGACATCAATAATAAGCTCAGCCCATTGCAAAATCGTACGATTATGCAGCAACTACCTGGCATGCCAACTTCTGACGGCGCTGGAGTGAAATTAACTCGTATTATTGGTACGCCGCACTTAGATATGTTAGATCCTTTTTTGATGCTTGATTGTTTTGAGAGTGACGATGCTGATGATTATGTGGCTGGCTTCCCGACACATCCGCACCGTGGTTTTGAGACGGTGACTTATTTGCTCAATGGTCGTATGCGTCACAAGGACAATGCTGGTAATGAAGGGGTAATCGAGCCGGGCGGTGTACAGTGGATGACGGCTGGCAAAGGCATTTTGCATTCAGAGATGCCAGAGCAACAAGAGGGTTTGTTAAAGGGTTTTCAGTTGTGGGTTAACTTGCCTGCCAAAACCAAAATGAGTGAGCCTGGATATCAAGAGTTTTTGCCTGAATCAACGCCGCTTGAACAGCGTGATAATGGTATTGAAATTCGAGTGATTGCCGGTGAAACCAACCAAGGTACCGTTGGTCCAGTCATTAATGCTCATACTTATCCCACTTATATGGATGTCAGCTTACCTGCCAATACTACTTTCGATCAGACGCTAGTGAATGAGCATAGTGCTTTTATCTACGTGATAGAAGGTGAGGTTTCTGTTCAGAACTCTACAGGTAGTGCACAAGGCAAAGCCAATAATACTGTCAAAGTGAAAAACTTAGCGGTCCTAAGCAAAGGCGATAATATTACAGTGAGCAGCAATATTAATGGCGCACGGTTTTTGTTAATCGCTGGAAAACCGCTTAATGAGCCAGTGGCGCGTATGGGGCCTTTTGTGATGAATACTCAGACAGAAATACGTCAAGCGGTTGAAGATTTCCACAGCGGTAAATTTGGACAACCTGCGTAACGTACCTTTTTAAAAGTCCTTTATAAATAATACAAGCCCGTTGACATCGTATCAGCGGGATTTTTTTGATGGATATTAATGATTTTGGCATTGAAATTAATAGACCAAATACCTGAATTTAACAGTATTACTAAGAAACCCGCTAGCTCTAAGGTGGTAGGGCAAATGCGTGCTTGAGTTTTATAGTATAATGGAGAATCCATGTCAGATAGCTCATGGTCAGCCTTTACTTTTATGCTTGCACTTCTAAGCCTGTACTTCTAGGTTTGCTTATAAAGAAGGATGGTATGAAAAACAGCTTATCAAAATTGACAGATGGTTTTCATCATCTAAAACGTGGTCAAATTGCCATGACTAACTAATAGCTAATAATCATTAACTGTGTTTTCTTAAAAACACGAAAGAAAAATACTAAGTATTCAAACGACTGCTTTTTATACCACCACACGTCTCATTAAGAAGATTTAATTATGCCAAACGAACGTCCTTTATATATCCCTTTTGCTGGACCAATATTATTAGAGATGCCTTTATTGAATAAGGGTAGCGCTTTTACCTCGGATGAGCGTGATAGCTTTAATTTAACCGGTTTATTACCGTACAACATCGAGACCATCGAGGAGCAATCATTACGCGCTTATCATCAGCTTAGCTCCTTTAGCAGTGATATGGATAAGCATATTTATTTGCGTAATATCCAAGATACCAATGAGACCTTGTTTCATCATTTGATTGAGCAGCATATCGAGGAAGTGATGCCGCTCATCTATACCCCAACGGTCGGGCAAGCTTGCGAACAATTCTCCAAAATTTATCGCCGTAAACGTGGTTTGTTTATCTCTTATCCTGAGCGTCATAAAATTGATGACATTTTGCAAAATGCCACCAAACAAAAGGTAAGAGTAATCGTAGTAACCGATGGTGAACGCATATTGGGCTTAGGTGACCAAGGTATTGGTGGCATGGGCATCCCGATTGGTAAATTATCTTTATATACGGCTTGTGGCGGCATCAGCCCAGCTTATTGTTTACCGATTCTATTAGATGTGGGCACCAACAATAAACAACTGCTTGACGATCCTATGTACATGGGCTGGAGAAATCCGCGTATCTCTGGGGCTGAATACGATGAGTTTTTAGATTTATTTATTCAAGGGGTCAAACGTCGTTGGCCAGAGGTGCTGTTGCAATTTGAAGATTTTGCACAGGAAAATGCGACCCCATTATTAAATAGATATCGTGACGAATTGTGCTGCTTCAATGATGACATTCAAGGTACCGCGGCGGTTTCAGTCGGCACATTGATTGCGGCCTGTTTAAACAAAGGTGAAAAACTCAGTCAACAAAGAATCGCGTTTTTGGGTGCAGGGTCAGCGGGCTGTGGTATTGCTGAACATATTATTCGCCAAATGCAGCGTGAAGGCTTGAGTGAGGCACAGGCGCGTAGCCAAGTATTTATGGTGGATCGTTATGGTTTGCTTACCGATAGCATGACAGAGTTGCAAAAATTCCAAGTACCGTTGGTCCAAAAAGAATCCGCGCTTGCAGCATGGGATAAGAGTCAAAAGCTCGGTTTGGCGCAAGTGGTTAAACAAGGGAAAGTCACCGTATTGTTTGGTGTCAGTGGGCAAAAAGGTTTGTTTACCCAAGAGGTGATTGAAACCTTATGTGTTAATACGGAACATCCCATTGTATTGCCGCTTTCAAACCCAACCTCTCGCGTTGAAGCAACGCCTCAGGAAGTGACCAATTGGAGCAAGGGAAAAGCCATTATTGCAACGGGCAGTCCTTTTCCTGACACTACTTTTGAAGGACAAACTTTTGAAGTGTCTCAATGTAATAACAGCTATATATTCCCAGGCATTGGCCTAGGTGTATTAGCAGCACGTGCGACGGGTATCAGCGATAATATGTTAATGGCGGCAAGCCAAGCACTGGCGGATATATCAGTGAAATATGTAAAAGCTCCGGGCGCAATATTACCGCCAATTAGAGTGATTAGAGAGATCAGTGAAGAGATAGCTTATGCCGTTGCATTACAAGCGGTTGAAGATAAATTGGCCTTACCTATAACGATAGAAAATTTAGAACGTCGTTTAAAAGCCAACTTCTGGTTACCTAAATACCGTAATTATCGTCGTACGTCCTTTTAGTTTTCAAAAGTACCGATAAAAAAGCGTTAAAAATAAAAACCTCTTAAATCGCTGCTAAAGTGGGTTTTAAGAGGTTTTTTTGTATTTAGCATTTGTCTTAATTTATTTGTGGCAAAGGTTAACTTATAAAGTAACGCTCTGTTTAAAGCCTTCTAACTACTGATCTACCTACTTAAAGGCTTCTACGTTATATAAAAATGGCGAGTAGGGGTTTGTACGATTGTAACGAACGAATAATTGATCACGATAAATAAACCCCATTATACTTGCTGATCTAAGGTAATAACCGCCTGTTTTAACCAAGTACCTGCCTTACCTAACGGCTTTTCTTTATGCCAAATCAGCTCAACCGCAACCGGCCAGCTATGCTTATCAAAATCAAGCTTTGGTGATACCAAAGAGCCATCCTTTAACGCATCAACGATAATATGCTCAGGCACCAACGCCCAACCAAGATTACGCTGGACAAGCTCAATAATCACCCACTGACTCTCAACCCACCATACATCGGCGGCCACCCGTAGACGTGATTTTTCTTTACTTTCATTGCGCGTCGCGACAATGAGCTGACGGTATCTTTTTAAGTCCTCCCAGCTGACCACTTTGTTTGCTATTTCATGTTCAGGCGCACAAACCATCTTAAGCGGAATCCAGCCTAAGGTATGAAAACTAATGGCCGATGGCAAATCCTCTTGGCTCCACATAATGCCCAAATCCGCGCGCTTTTCCAAAATTAAGCGACTGACATCTTCCATGATGGGCAGCAATAGCTCTAACTCCACAGTTGGAAACAAGTTATCAAACTCATCGAGCAATCGCGCCAGCCATTCTGATGGATAAAGGTCATCGACTGCCAGCACCAAACGGCTTTCGACACCTTCACTTAAGCTTTTGGCCACCCCAAAGAAATGCTCGCAGCGCTCCAGTATTAAATAAGCTTCAGCTAGCAGCCGTTTACCTTCCTCGGTTAATTCAGGATAGCGACTATTTCGAGTAAACAAGACGTTGTCCAAGTCGATTTCTAAATTTGCCACCGCCGCACTAACCGATGATTGTGCTTTGCCAAGCCGCCGTCCTGCTGCCGAAAACGAGCCCGTTTCTACCGTTGCCACAAATGCTTGCAGCTGCTCTAAAGAAAAGTTCATGTATCGGTTTTTCCTATAGACAGTAACTTTGATCTATTAGTTTAACAGATACAATAGAGTCAACTAAGTACTATGAATGTATATTCTATAAGGATTAATGATGCGAACTCATAGAGATCGTATACGTCACGCTGTTGGATTTGAAATAATTGCATTAATATTATCCATTCCCATTATGAGCTTCTTTTTTAGTTTTGATATTAAAGATATCGGTGTTATTGCCATCGTAGGCTCTATCATGGCGACTATATGGAACTACGGTTTCAATATTGTCTTTGATAAAGGAATGGTGAGGTTTAAACGCAGTACATTTAAGACGCCAGCAATAAGGGTGCTGCATGTACTGCTATTTGAGAGTGGTCTGCTAATGCTGTATCTACCAATGGTGGCTTGGTATCTCGGCATTAGTCTATGGCAAGCTTTCATCATGGATGCGTCATTAGTAGGGTTTTACCTATTTTATAACCTCTCTTACAACTGGGCTTACGACAAGATTTTCCCGATACAATATTTTAAATATGTAGAAAACAAAGCGGTTTATTTATAAGTTGAGCTAACCATTCGTTAAGTGATATCTGATCTTGATAGCTACTATAAATTAGCAACGTCATTGATATTTATAACAATAAATAAAGTTAACGCTGATATTGTTTTTTAGTCTGGTATTTTTTTAACCTTGTATTTTTTAAGATTTGCATTTTAGATTAGCTTTTAGGAATATGTAGCTTATAACCAACGCCGATTTCAGTGAAAAAATAATTGGGTCTAGAAGGATTGTCTTCTAGTTTTTGGCGTAAATTTGACATAAATATGCGCACATAGTGCTCTTGGTGGTTGTGACCTTTACCCCAGACTTCATTCAGCAGTTGCTGATGCGTCATGACCTTTTCGGCGTTTTTAATCAGTACGGTCAGTAAGCGATATTCAATCGGCGTTAAATGAATGTCTTCGCCATTTTTCTTGACGTGCCGTTGTGCCAAATCAATACTGACATTGCCTAATGCTAATACAACCGGTGCCTCATAACCGGCTTGCCAGCGGCGCATCTGGGCGTTGACCCTAGCAATTAGCTCGCCCATGCTAAAGGGTTTTACCAAATAATCATCGGCACCTAAATTTAAAGCTTTGATTTTATCTTGCTCGTCACTGCGAGCCGACAGTACTAAGATAGGCAATGACGACCAAGCTCTAATATCTGAGATGACATCGCAACCATCCGCATCTGGGAGACCTAGGTCTAATATCAATAGGTCTGGGCGGCGAGAAGCCGCTTCAATCAGCCCGCGTTGCGAGCTATCGGCAGCGTAGACTTGGTAGCCTTCTTGCTCCATCGCTGATTTGATAAATCTTGCGATATGGGCTTCGTCTTCAATGATTAAGATGGTTTTCATAGTAGGGTATTTGCTACTTATAGGGGAAGCTTGAGGCAGTAATGAGGTAATGAAATAATGATTGTGCCCAAGGTTCTAACAATGTTGGAGAGACTGATTTTATAAGCTTTCGGAGCTAGTAGTTGTGTTTGTGGTTATGTTTGCAACTATATTTGTATCTATGCTTTCATCTATCTGAGTCATATTTGATGTGAATTTATCATCAAATATATCTAGATTTTCTAAAGGCTGCCACGGTAGAACTATAACAAATTGTGCGCCGTGCGGTTGTATATTGCTCGCGCTAAGCGTGCCGCCTAAGTGCTGGACCAAGTCTCTACTGAGCGACAGCCCCAATCCGAGTCCTGTTGTATTACTTTCACTATCACCGCGGGTAAAACGTTCAAATATTTGCGCTTCCATCCCTACTGGCAGCCCTTGACCGTTGTCGGTTACTGTTATTTGGTAGCTTTGCATTGTTTTGTTGTTTTGCACGGTTTTATTATTTTGTACGGCTTTGTGATTTGGCAGGTTTTGAGCAGTGTTCTGATTAGTGAGGGTCGCTTCAATAGTGATAGATGCATTGTTTGGAGTGTAATTAATGGCATTGGTCAGCAGATTATTTAAAATACGCGCCAAAATTAATTCATCGGTATAAATAAAATCGACAGCACTGGCCACGTCTATCTTAACTTGTCGATTCTGTAGATACGGTTCAAGTTGGCGTATATTACTACCGATAATCTCCTCCAAGCTTACCCATTGCTTATTGAGTTTCATACCGCCGGATTGCAGCGCTACATAATCTAAGATATTGATGACCAAACGCTGAATGACATTGGCTTGCTGTTCGATATCGATAGCCAGCTGCTTTTGTTCAGCAGGTGCTAGATTTTGGCTGGCAAGATAAGCGGCCAATCCTGATAGCACGGTAATGGGAGTGCGAATATCATGAGATAGCGCGGATAACAGCGAGCCGCGCAGACGTTCTGACTCTACTTTGATAAGGGCATTTTGTGCGACTTTGGCGTAATAAACGCGCTCTAAAGCTAAAGTAATCTGAGCAATCGCGACATCGAGGGTACGTTGTTGTTCTGGTTGATTAAAGTTATCGATGTCGGTTGGCATCAGTGCCAATACAGCCAGTACCTGACTTGAGGTTGCAAGCGCCCGATAGTGCATAGGGTTGGCGGCCAGCGTATGCGTCGCTAGACCCGCGCTTTCTTTATGATCAAATACCCATTGGGTCACATTCCAATTAAACTCTGAAGGAATACTCGATTCTGAGACGACAGTCAATTTACCGTCAGCATTGGGCATCGCTATGAGCGCTTTACTAGCGATATGCTTAGTTAGCCAAATAATAGCTTGGTTGATGATTTCTTCATTTTTGCGCGCTGCACTGAGGCTTTGTGCCAAATGACTCATAGAGATCGCTTGTTGCTCACGTCTACGGGCATTTTGCGCCTGAAAGCGCAGCCCAACCGCTAAGTTATTGATAATCAATGAGACGACAATCATCACTGCAAAGGTGACTAAGTACTGGACATCGCTAACACTAAAAGAAAGCTTAGGGTCCACAAAAAACAAGTCAAAGCTGATGACACTTAAGAGCGCTGCAAAGATACCAGGGGCACGCCCAAAACGAACCGATATGAACACAATGACCAACAAATACAGCATCACTACATTGGCTAAATCAAACCAGCGAGTGAGGGCGACTAGGCTGACAGTGACGAGCGTACAACCTAGAACGGCCATCAGATAACCGATGCGATTGTCCTTAGAAGCTAGGGCAGCCATATCCCAAGTAGGCAGTTGTCGTTTGCTAGGGGTGTTTTTTGTCTGTTTGGCTTGATTGACGAGTATCAAGTCTAAATTGATATCCTGCTGTGAGATTTGCTTGACCAATGATTGATCATAATAAAACCTAGAGTGATTTTGCCCGACAATAATACGCCCAATATTAAATTGATGGGCGTAACTGACCAAGCCTTCAGCAACGCTAATGGCGCTGATGATTTCTGTCTTAGCGCCCAACTCATCTGCTAAGCGTAATGCCTCTAAAATGCTTTGCTTATTTTTGGACAGCTCATAGGCATTTCGCGGCGTTTCGACATAGATGACATACCACTGCGAGTGTAAGCTGCTGGCAAGTCTGGCGGCATGACGAATAAGGCGCTCGCTATGCGCGCGCGTACTGATACCCACCAATAACTGATCGGTGGTATTCCAGATGGATGAAATACGCGATTGATTGCGATAATCTCGCATATCGGCATCGACTAGGTCAGCAGTTCGACGCAATGCCAGCTCGCGTAGGGCAATCAGATTGCCCTTTCGAAAGAAGTTTTCTATCGCGTGCTTGGCTTGGCTTGGGATATAGACTTTGCCGTCATGCAGTCGAGCCAATAGCTCATCGGCTGGCAGGTCGACCAATACCACCTCATTTGCCTGATCAAAGAACCAATCGGGGATGGTTTCTTGTACTACCACCCCGGTGATTTGATTGACCACATCATTCAGGCTTTCTAAATGCTGAACATTAACTGTGGTATAGACGCTGATACCTGCCTTTAATAGCTCCTCAACGTCATGCCAGCGCTTTGGGTGTCTGGAGCCTGGGATATTGCTATGCGCCAGCTCATCAACCAATAAAATATCTGGATGCCGCGCCAAAGCACCATCAATATCAAACTCCGCCAAGGTTTGCTCTCGATACTCAACCTGACGTAACGGCAGTATTGTCAATCCATCTAATAATGCTGCTGTCTCACTGCGTCCATGAGTTTCTACGATGCCGACTAAGACATCCAGTCCATGTGCTTGGTCTCGATGGGCGGCAGAGAGCATATCATAGGTCTTGCCAACGCCTGCTGATGACCCAAAGAAGATTTTTAGTTTACCTCTGCTGCGCGTATTTTCTTGCTGCTTTATCTGCTGCAGTAAATCTTCTGGATTGGGGCGCTGCTCACTCATGCTGATGCTCACTGCTGATTAATGGGTTGACTCAGTTAACGACTGCCATCTCATCTAAGGCTAAGTTGACCGCCAATACATTCACGCGCGGTTCGCCGAACAGATTGAATTGTCGCGCTTCTGTATGCTCATCGATGGCTGTTTGGACTTGTTCAGCGCTGATGCCACGTATACGTGCCACTCTGCTGACTTGCCATTCGGCTGCCGCTGGTGAGATGTGCGGGTCTAAACCACTGCCTGACATCGTGACCAAATCAAGAGGGATAGGCGCGGTGTTTTGTGGATCAGCGGCTTTTAGTCGTTGTACTTGTGCATCGACAGCAGTCACTAATTCAGGATTTAAAGGTCCCAAATTACTCCCCGAAGATTGCGCGGCATCATAACCGTCTCCCGCTGCTGATGGACGCGTCCATAGGTATTCTGGCTGATCAAAGCGCTGACCGATAAGCGCAGAGCCTACCAAGCTGCCATTGTGTTCTATCAAGCTGCCATTGGCTTTATCCGCCATGGTCACTTGGGCAATGCCGGTCATTAATAAGGGGTAGCATAAACCTAAAATGAGTGCCAAGGCTATAAATAATGATAGCGCAGGTTTGAGCATGGGCATACGGGCAGTACTATTGTCCAATGCAGAATTGTCCGATGCAGAAAGATTTGTCTCATCCGCCTTTTTTTCATCCGCCTGGTGGTATTTAGAGTCAACAGGAACAGATTGTATAGCGTTGTTAGATTGCACAGAGTTATTAAGTGGCGTAGATTTATTAGGTTGCATAGTCGTCATCCGTATCGTTGGTTATACCAAGTGCAAGGCATTAATGAGCATGTCGATTACTTTGATACCGACAAAGGGAAGAATGAGTCCACCCAAGCCGTATATCAGCAAGTTGCGGCGCAATAGATTGATGGCAGAATCAGGTCTATAAGTCACGCCGCGCAGCGCCAGTGGAATGAGAAACACAATAATCAACGCATTAAAGATAATAGCCGATAAAATCGCGCTTTGAGGGCTGCCTAGTCGCATAATGTCCAATACCCCAAGCGTAGGGTAGGTGCTGGCAAAGGCGGCTGGAATAATGGCAAAGTACTTGGCGATATCGTTTGCTAAGCTAAATGTCGTCAGTGCGCCGCGAGTCATGAGCATCTGCTTGCCGGTTTGCACCACTTCAATCAGCTTGGTCGGATTTGAGTCCAAATCGACCATGTTGGCGGCTTCTTTAGCCGCTTGAGTACCACTATTCATAGCGACAGCCACATCTGCTTGCGCCAGTGCCGGTGCATCATTGGTGCCATCGCCGGTCATGGCGACTAGTTTACCTTGACGCTGATAGCTGCGTATTCTTTCAAGCTTTTGCTCAGGGGTTGCCTCCGCCATAAAATCATCGACGCCTGCTTCGGCAGCAATGGCCGCCGCTGTCAGAGGATTATCGCCCGTAATCATCACGGTGGTAATGCCCATCTTGCGCAGCTCGGCAAAGCGCTCTTTTATGCCGGATTTGACCACGTCTTTAAGCTCGATGACGCCGAGCAACTGCTGGCTATCGGCGACCAGTAGCGGTGTACTACCACGGCGCGCGACTTCCTCTACTTGTTGCTGTAGGTTAGTAGGTAAGATGCCGCCTTGTGCTTCTACCCATTTTACGATGGCATCAAACGCCCCCTTACGGATATGGCGCTGATCAATATCGGTGCCACTCATACGTGTTTGCGCGGTAAATTCGATGGTGTCAAACGGCTTTGCTTTCCATGTATTTTCATCAATATCAAATCGGTTTTGGGCAAGCTTGACGATACTGCGACCTTCTGGCGTTTCATCGGTCAATGAGCTGATCAGCGCCACTTCCGCAAGCTGATTTTCTGTCACTCCGTTTGCGGGTATAAATTGTGACGCTTGTCGATTGCCATAGGTAATCGTGCCAGTCTTATCAAGTAGCAAAACATCAACGTCGCCTGCCGCTTCTACCGCGCGCCCAGAAGTCGCGATGACATTGGCCTGCATCATACGACTCATGCCCGCCACGCCAATTGCTGACAATAGACCGCCAATCGTCGTCGGTATCAAGCAGACCAACAGCGCCACTAAGACCACAATCGATATCGGCTCGCCATTGCCCGAAGACAGTACGGCAAACTGTGAAAAAGGCAATAAGGTCACACATACCAGTAAAAATATCAGCGTTAGCGCCACCAACAAAATGGTCAACGCTATCTCATTTGGCGTTTTAGTGCGTTTGGCGCCTTCTACCAAGGCAATCATACGATCTAAAAACCCTTGTCCGGGAGCTTGGGTGATACGTATCATTAACCAGTCAGATAACACCTTAGTGCCACCTGTCACCGCATTGAAATCGCCACCACTTTCACGAATCACCGGTGCAGACTCGCCGGTGATTGCAGATTCGTCAACGGAGGCTAAACCTTCTATGACTTCGCCGTCAGCAGGAATAATCTCGCCCGCATTGACCAGAACGATATCATCTTGCTTAAGCTCTGTTGCCTGAATCATAGTCGGCACAGAATGCCTATCAGTGCCGGCAAGCCTGCGAGCTTGCACGTCTTGACGTGCCTGTTTTAGACTGGCGGCTTGGGCTTTGCTACGTCCTTCGGCTAACGCTTCTGCAAAGTTTGCAAACAACAGGGTAAACCATAACCAAAAAGTAATAGATAGGGTGAAAACAATGCCAGCTTGCCCTTGAATCAACATCGTAATCGCTAAGATACTGGTCAGTAGCGAGCCGACATAAACCACAAACATCACCGGATTGCGCCATTGCACTCTGGGATCAAGCTTAAGTAAAGCGTCTTTTAGGGCGGGCTTGATCAAAGCAGGGTCAAGGAGGCCTTGCGCTAGTTTTTCGGGTAAGTTTGAATGATTGGGGTCTTGCTGCGACTGCAAATTTGCAGCCTGTGTATTAGTGTCTGATAAAACGCTCATGTTTGTATTCCTCACATAATCATAAAATGGGTCGATTCACTATTGGGTAGTGAGTCACGTTATTAGTAATAAGTTAAATAGCTAACTAACTAAATAACGACTCGTCTAATGCTTGCCTGTACTCAATCGGCTAGTCTCCCAACATCCAAATCTGCTCTATGATGGGTCCGAGCGCTAAAGCAGGGACAAAGGTCAGGGCGCCAATCATCAGCACTGTGCCGACCAAAAGCCCGACAAATAATGGCGTGGTGGTTGGCAAGGTGCCGCTATTAACCTCTAATCTGGGTTTCTTCGCCAACGATCCTGCTAAAGCCAGTACCGGGATGATGACCCCAAAGCGACCAACCAACATCGCCAACCCAAGCATGGAGTTATAAAACACAGAGTTGGCACCCAAGCCTGCAAAGGCAGAGCCATTATTATTGGCCGCCGAGCTAAAGGCATAGAGCACTTCACTAAAACCATGAGCACCAGGATTGAAGATACCGGCTTGCCCACTGGTCGTCATCACACTGATAGCTGTGCCTACTAGCACCATCGTTGGCGCGGCCAATAAGCCCAAAACCACCATCTTCATCTCAAACGGTTCGATTTTTTTGCCAAGATATTCGGGAGTACGGCCAATCATCAGCCCCGATATAAATACCGCCAAGATGGCAAATAGCAGCATACCGTAGAGACCTGCGCCCACACCGCCGAAGACCACTTCGCCTAATTGCATTTGCAACATAGTGCTCAGTCCACCGAGGGGGGTAAATGAATCATGCATGGCGTTGACGGCACCGCACGAAGCGGCAGTGGTAATCGTGGCAAACAGTGAGGTGGCAACAATGCCAAAACGCACTTCTTTGCCCTCCATGTTGCCGCTCACACTGGCATCGGCAAGGCCTTGAACTTGTGACGCCAACCAAGGGTTGCCGGCAAGCTCGCTGCTGACAGTCAAAGAATACATCGCTATAAACAAGACCGTCATAGCACTTAAGATAGCTATTCCTTGTTTTAGGTTGCCGCTTATTTTGCCAAGACAAAAACAAAGCGACGTTGGGATAAGGAAAATAGCTAACATTTGGATAAAATTAGAAAAGGGCGTAGGATTCTCAAACGGGTGGGCGGAGTTGGCATTAAAAAATCCACCGCCGTTGGTACCGAGCATCTTAATCGCTTCTTGCGAAGCAACAGGACCCAAAGCAATCGTTTGCGATTCACCTTGTAAGGTCTGCACGTCGGTATACATGGATAGCGTTTGTATCACGCCTTGGCTCATCAATAGCACCGCTATAATTGCCGCTATCGGCAGCAAAATATAGAGATTACAGCGCCACAAATCTATCCAAGCATTACCCAAATGCGCGCTCTTTTTAAATACCAGACCACGCATTAGGGCAAAAGCCACCACGATACCGGTTGCCGCTGATAAGAAGTTTTGCAACGACATACCCATCATTTGGGTCAGGTAGCTCATGCTACTTTCGCCGCCGTAAGCCTGCCAATTGGTATTGGTGATAAAACTGATGGCGGTATTCATCGCCAAATCCCACGTGACGCCTGATATATTGGCAGGGTTTAGCGGCAAGTATCCTTGCACCAACTGCAAAACAAACAACCCCAATAGCCCAATGAGGTTAAATAGCACAATGGCGCCAGCGTACTGCTTCCAATTCATACCGAAAGCAGGCTTGCCTTTGGCATCTTGACCCATCATACCCAGCGTCGTAAAAATACGGGATTCAAGCCGAGAGACAGGGGCTTGCATCCTTTGCAGCAGGTAACCTGATAAAAAATATCCTAAAGTAAATAGAACGATTAGATAAATAACCAGCTGTGATAGCGCATATATTGTCATTAAAATGCCTCCGGTTTAATCAGTACATATAACAAATAGATGAATAAACCGAAGGCTAGAAACCCTGCAAAAACTTCCATGACACTCTCCAAAAACGCACAATGAACCATGAATAATGAAGATCAGTGATGGTTAGACTGATCTTTTATTACTTCTTTATTGCTTACTTATTAATAGCAACAGTATGCCGAGAGGGGTATAAAAGTGTTGTCAAGATAACGCGGTGGGGTATAAAGAAAGTATAAAGATGGGCAGTGTTAAAACGTAAGAAGAGCAGAAAGCCTTAGTTTTTAAGGCATCGTTTAGATGTTTTTTAGAGTGCGGATATTGCTATAGGCTAGCAATATATTTGGCGGAAGTTGATATAGTGGCTTCACTTTAAAACAGATGCATTGCGACTGGGATGAATTTTCCGTAGCCTCTGTGATAAAGGTTATAGCTAGCACGCTTAGTACTAGCTATATAAATCATGACTGTTCTGGATAATGTTATTAACTGAACGCTTTTGTGATTTTTACCAAAAGAATTCTTGCGGACAGCGTCTCTAACACAGTAAAAGTATAACCTTCGCTGCTGATGTGTTCATTCACTTGCGCGATACCATCGAGTTTAAAATTGATATAACCACCGATGGTCAGCTGCTCGGCATCTGCTAAGAGGTTTGGCTCATTTAGCTCAAGGCGCAACTGATCCAAACTAATAGTACCTTCAGATATCCAGTGGTCTTCTTGTTTAAAAATCACTAACGTCTCATCTTCATCGGGGAATTCCCCAGCAATCGCTTCAAATAAATCTAAAGGCGTCACCAGTCCTGCCACTTGACCATATTCATCGACTACGATGGCCAAGTTACCTTTGGCATTCTTGAGCAAATTGATAAGACGCAAATTATCAATGGTATCAGAGACAAAAACAGGCTGCTGCTTGCTGAATAAAGGCGCTAGAGCCAGATGAATATTGTTAGGCTGTTTGTCGAGTGCCGCTAAGATATCTTTGGCCCGTACGACGCCCAATACCTTGTTTAACTGCCCTTGGCAGATAGGCAATAAGCTGTGCGGCGTGGATAATACTTGCTCACGAACCTCGTCTAGACTGCCTTCGATATTGACCCAAGATATCTCTGAGCGCGGCGTCATGATGGTTTCAACATCACGTTCGCCAAGCGCCAGCACCCCACTGATCATGTAGCGCTCTTCTTCTGCAAAAGGGATAGTCTGTACTGAAATATCATCTTCTGTGAGAGATTCTTCCTGATGATTAGCGGTTTTGCCGCCCATCAGTCTTAAGATATTATCTGCGGTTCGGTCGCGGAGCGGAATGGCGCTTTCATATTTCGTACGGTTACGCTGCATGAATTGATTAAAGGCTTCAATAATAATAGAGAAACCAATGGCGGCATATAAGTAGCCTTTTGGAATGTGAAAGCCTAAGCCTTCAACGATTAAGCTAAAGCCAATCATAAGTAAGAAGCTTAAGCATAAGATAACGACAGTCGGGTGCTTACCGACAAATTCCGTTAAGGTTTTGGCTGCCAAAACCATCACCGCTATCGCCACAATAACCGCCGCCATCATCACTTCTAAATGCTTGACCATGCCGACTGCGGTGATAACCGCATCAAACGAGAATACGGCATCTAGGATAACGATTTGCGCAACGACCGCGGCAAAGCCTGCATAGACTTTGCTATTGTTATTGGTCTCAAGCTTGCCCTCTAAGCGTTCATGTAGCTCAAGCGTCGCTTTGAGTAATAAAAAGAATCCGCCGACTATCAAAATTAAATCTCTGACCGATAAATCAAACTGACCATAACTCACTACAGGTTCAGTCAAAGTTATGAGCCATGACATAACGAATAATAGTCCTAAGCGCATAATGAGCGCGAGCCCAAGGCCAAGATTGCGCGCTTTACTGCGTTGGTGCGGGGGCAGCTTATTAGCGAGAATGGCAATGAAAACGAGATTATCAATACCTAAAATAATCTCAAGACTAACCAGTGTGAAGAAACCAAGCCATATCGAAGGATCGCTTAGAAGCTCTATCATTGAATTGAATACTCTCTGTTAAAAAGGTTTAGGGGGAAGGTAATATCTTTACTATTGAATTAGAATAATGATTACTAGGGTTTAAGTGCCTATCTTATATTTAACGTCTCTAAGGTTAATAGATAACCTCACTGATATATCTCAAAGTTTCTTACAATAGGTTTGCTAAGCGAAGATAAAGTGATTGTATAGAGATAAAACTGGAATGACACCATATTAATTTTGAACGATTAGTGCGCTGTAAATGAAGAATTGTTTAGTGTTACCGCCTTTATTCGTTGACAGCTTACTTACTGCTGTAACGACGTTTCATAAGGATTTTTGATTAAGCGCTTTAAAGTTAATAGATGCTGAGTCGATAGCATAGTTCAGCTAGTTTTAGATAGCAGGCATAAAGCACTGCGTTAGCTCGTTCTATACTTAAAGTTTCTTAACATTAAAATCATCATAACTGGTTACGATTCTTTTAAAAAATTTTTAGGGGATGGCAAAAAAAAGGCGTATAAGTATTATCGTTACTCCTCTCATGGAATTAGGCTATGCATCCAGCCCTACCGTATCGGCTGTTGAATAAGTTCACGATTGTTATTGGCGCCATTGGCGTTGGGATTGCCTTAGTCGATAGTGGTTTTACGCTCACGACATGGCTACAGCATATTTTTCATATTTTTTATTTGGCGATTATTCTATTGGGTTTTGTGGCCACGGTAGGGCGCTATATTCGCTCAAAGTCGCGATTGTCTGTTAACAAAGTCGCCGTTTTCGATTTGCTAGCCAGTGTCGCTATTTTTATATTATTGGCGGTGCATTTCTTTGAGCTGGCGCGCTCCGGATTATCGATGCCGGTAGATGGTTTTATTGCGATTAAGATTGCCGTTTTTGTCACCTTTATCCGTGAGATATCGGACAATAACTTCAGTCTTAATCGGACCTTTTTGAATCCGGGTCAATTTTTTATATTAAGTTTTTTATCTGTGGTATTGGTCGGAGCCTTGCTGCTGATGATGCCCAATGCCACCACTGAGCCGATATCCTTTGTCGATGCGCTATTTACGGCCACCAGTGCGGTTTGTGTGACAGGGCTGATTGTGGTGGATACGGCGACCCGTTTTACCACGTTTGGCCAGCTGATTATCATCGGGCTGATTCAAATTGGTGGTTTGGGCATTCTGACCTTTGTGACCTACTTTAGTTACTTTTTTAAGGGCGGCGTCAGTTATGAGACGCAGCTTAGTATCAGTGAAATGAACATCTCACGACGGATGGGCGATATGGTTACTACCCTTAAGTCCATTTTATATGTGACTTTTGGGGTTGAAGCGCTTGCTGCTATTTTAATTTATATAAGTATCTATGATTTGCCGGGGATGAGCTTTACACAAAGGCTATTTTTTGCGATATTTCATGCCATATCCGCTTTTTGTAATGCAGGGTTTTCTACCTTTAGTGCCGGCTTATACGATGAGTCACTGCGCTTTAACTATCCTTTACAGCTCATTATTAGCACCACTTTCTTATTTGGCGGTATGGGTTTTATTATTGTCGTCAATCTATTGCGCTATCTGCGTCACCGTGCCCAAAGGGCGATTTTTCAGAATGATCCACGTTATGGCTATCAGCCGTGGCTGCTGAGTATCAATAGCCGTATTACGTTAATTACCTCTGGCGCTTTATTGTTAATTGGTGTGGTCGGGGTTATGCTGTTTGAATACAACGGCATACTTGCTGAGCATCAGAGTTTTTCCGCGAAGCTAATCACAGGGCTGTTTACGGCAGCCACACCGCGTACCGCAGGTTTTAATATTGCCGATATGGATGCGCTCGCATTTCCAACCATTATGCTGACGATTTTTTTGATGTGGATTGGTGCTTCACCAAACTCTACCGGCGGCGGTATAAAAACCAGCACCTTTGCCATTGCGGTGTTAAATACCTTGAGCTTAGCCCGTGGTCAGACCAAGGTTGAAGTGTTTCAGCGCGAGATTGCTGACATCTCTATCCGTCGGGCGTTTTCCATTATGTGGCTGTCGTTATTTGTCATTGGAATGGGTGTTACCCTTATCAGCTACGATCAGCCCGAGCTTGATTTGATTAAAGTGATTTTTGAATGCTTTTCTGCCTATAGTACGGTTGGCTTGAGTTTAAATTTAACCGCTGAGCTATCGACTTTTAATAAGCTTGTCGTCTCAGTGATTATGTTTGTTGGGCGGGTGGGGATGTTGACGATATTTGTTGCGCTACTGAAGAATAGATATCAGCGTAACTATCGTTATCCGACTGAAGAGATTACTATCAATTAACTTAAGGTTAATTAAAAAAATAACTTATAACTAGTTTTTTTAACTAAACAGGTATTAACTAAATACGTCGCAATTGCTGCTTTTTGAATGGCATGAGTGACAAGGGATATTATGAAATATATCATTGCAGGTTTGGGTAGTTTTGGTTCTTCGTTAGGCATGGCGCTGACGAGCCAAGGTCATGAAGTCATCGCCATTGATAGCAGCATGCAAAAAGTTGAAGCTTATAAAGAAGCCATCACTCATACTATCTGTATGGATGCTACCGACGAATATACCGTCAATGGCTTGCCTATTATGGATACCGATATAGTGGTGGTAGCGATTGGGGAAAACGAAGGAGCCAATATTATGGCAACGGCGCTGTTTAAAACCCTAAAAGCCAAGCGCCTAATCAGCCGTAGTATCAACCCCTTACATGAAAAAGTACTACAAGCGATTGGGGTCGACGATATTTTTCATCCTGAAAAAGAATCGGCCATGCGCTGGGCAAAACGGCTGTCATTGCGTTATTTCGTTGACTCTTTTGAATTGACTGACAACTTTAGTATTGTCGAGATTGCTATTCCTACTCCTTTAATTGGAAAACAAATAGCGACATTACAGCTAGAAAATAGGTTTAATATTAAGCTGTTGAGCACCATGCACTATGAGCATTACCAAGACAGCTTTGGCCGTCAGCAGAGCAAACCTAGCATTCAGGGATTGGCCACACCAGAGCAAGTACTGCAAGAAAATGATGTATTGGTGGTTTATGGCGCTAACAAACATATCAATAATTTTTTACGTAGTGTAGGGGTTAAAGTACACTAATCGCTAGGGATAACGTTATGAATAAGTGCTGCATATCCGTGCTATGTCTTACCAGTCTCATGTTGTTCAGCGGCTGTGATGAGTCGAAACAAAACCCAAATGTCATGTTTTCAGAGAAGCACCAAGACCCGATTCAAGAACTTGAGAAGCGGTCTAAAAAAGTCGATCACAGCCAGTTTGGTTATAAACAAACCTTTTATGTACCGATTTATTCAGATATCTATACCGATAGGGATAATCGTAAGGTTTTACTGTCAGCGACCTTAAGCGTGCGCAACACCACCTTAAAAAAATCGCTCTATATTAATAAGATAGATTATTACAGTACCGATGGCGACCTTGTAAAGTCATATTTAACAGAGACTATCGAGCTGCCCGCTATGGCGACGTTAAATTATATCGTCGAAAAAGAAGAGGATAAAGGGGGTTCTGGGGCAAAATTTATCATTGAAGTTGAAGGCATAGATGAAAGCGTCAAGCCCGTCATTGAGGCGGTGATGATTGGTAATTTTAGTAATAAAGGCTTCGCTTTTAGTACGCAGGGTACGCCAGTTTTGTAGTGATGGTTTTCTACGCTTCATTGATATAGATAAGCCAAATTTAGGAGAGTTGCCATGTTAAATTTTACCCAAGATTTATCTTTAGCAACTATTAAAACGGTACTACTTACCACTGTCTTGCTCGCTACGGCGCAACTAATAATAGGCTGTGACTCGCAGCCTTCACTTTCAGATAGTAACGTCACGGCGCAAACGGATGAAGTACATAAAAGCAAGCCTGAAGATAATAAAACCCCTATAAATCCTGCACCTATAAAATCCGCTACTGCGGATAAAGCGCTAGCTATCGAAGTATCAAAGCTATCTAATGAGAAAACCGTAAGTCCAACAGGCTACCAAAAGCTAAGTTTTGGGCAGGTTATTACTCCTGAATTGCTACATGAGTTAGGACTGACTAAAGCAGAAACGGACAATGAGCAATGCTATTACGTCAGTAATCCAGCAGTGAGCTATATGGATAAAGAGTACGGTAAACGTGCCTCTGTGCTATATCAAATCATAAACAACAAAGTTGCTCTGATCACTATTCAAGCTCCAAATATACCTTTTTATACAGATGTCTATGTTGGCGATGCAGTGACAGAGGTCATGAAAGCGCATGATAACCAGCTAACTTATGAAATCGATAAATATGCATCTGATGGTGACTACTATAGTCTGATTGCTAATGTTAACTTCGAGGTAATAAAAGAACTCCAACTCGGAGAATCGTTAAAAGACAACAATATTGAGCTTAATGATAAAGAGGATAGACTACCCATACAAATTGAATACCATATCACGGGCGGTCAAAAGCTGAATGGTTATAGGATTAAATCAACAGAGTGGACGGCAGATAATCGGAGCTTATTAAAAGGGGAAGTAGAAAGTATTGATATCGGTATACCAGATGCTATCTATCTGGTCGAAGGTTGTTCTTAAAGCGTAAATATAAACAGCGTAGCGCTTTACATTCATAGTAAAACAGCATGGTTTTTATAGGTCATTATCTAAAAATTTGTCATCAAGTTGTCATGCAGTTTCAGTAGACTCAAGCGTAAATCGTATTTTAGTGGTTGCAACGATAAAGCCGTAATATTTTTTATGCCAATCCAGCCTGCTAAATCCAGCCTAAAAGGTGACTCAACATGACCTCATTGAATAACAAGCAAGAGCTAACGCACGAATTTGTTGAAGACTCTAACCCAACTAATAATATCGACTTTCAAACCATAATCAATCGCCGTATGAACCGCCGCAGTATTTTAAAAGGTGGCACAGGATTAACGGCGGCAGCGTTTTTTGGTGCACTACCTTTAGTTGGTTGTAGTGACGACGATGATGATAGCAGCTTGCCTGTTAATCCTAGCGACGATAACAGCGCCGCTATTCCCGCGCAAGGCGATTTAAAACGCCCCGAAACCTTAAAGTTTACAGCAGTGCCGCATTCAACGGCTGAGACGATGAGCGTAGCAGCAGGCTATAAAGCCGAGATGATATTACCACTAGGCACGCCGCTGATATCTGGTATCGAGGATTGGAAGGACAATCGTGAGCAATCCGCTGAGTCGTTTGAATGGCGTATGGGTGACAACCATGATGGTATGTGGTTCTTTGGCAAAAAGGGCAATACGTACGATGCCAAGGCTTCAGAAAATGGTCTGTTGGTGATGAACCACGAATATGTAAACAGTAGTGAGCTTAGCCCATTTGGTTACCATGTCATCCAAGATAATAGTGCCGCGCCAATTTTCCAAAACCGTCGCCTCGCGAGCGACGTGCGCCGCGAGGTCAACTGTCATGGAGTTGCTGTGGTTGAGATGAGCCGACGCGCTGACGGTATCGGTTATGAGATGGTGCCCAATTCGAAATACAATCGCCGTATCACCAGCAGTACGACTGCCCAATTAGCAGGCCCTGTTGCTGGCTCTGATTTGGTTAAGACCAAGTTTGATCCGACAGGCTTTCAGACTCGCGGTATTAATAATAACTGCGGTGCTGGATTATCACCTTGGGGCACCTATCTGACTACCGAAGAGAATTTTTTAGGCGTATTTGCCCGTGGGCAAGATGCCCCTCAATTGAGTGCTGCACATAACTACGGTCGCGAGCGCTACGGGGCAACGGAGAATTTCCCTGGCTTTGAATATTTGTGGCATACACCTGACACCAAAGATGCTGCTATCCCTGACGAGTTTTCACGTTGGGATATAACAGCCGTCGGTGCCAGTGCTGCCGATGACTACCGTCATGCCTTTAATACCTTTGGTTATATCACCGAAATCGACCCTTTTAATCAACACTCTGTGCCTCAAAAACGTACCGCACTAGGGCGTTTCGCCCATGAAAATTGTGCCTATGCACCTGTTGAGCAAGGCAAACCTGTGGTCTTTTATATGGGCGATGATGCCCGCGGCGAATATATTTATAAGTTCGTCTCCAAAGCCACGTGGTCAAATGCGGATATCGGTGGTGGCTTAAAAGCGGGTGATAAATATATGAATGAGGGCACACTATATGTCGCGATATTCCATGAAAATGGTCGCGGTGAGTGGAAAGCACTGATCTATGGTCAAAATGGACTGGATACCTCTAATAGTATATTGCCGTTTCATGGACAAGATGAAGTTTTGGTCTTTGCACGTGCCGCTGCCGATGTAGTCGGGGCAACCAAGATGGATCGACCCGAATGGGTGTCAGTTAGCCCTATAACTGGTGAGGTATATGTGACCTTGACCAATAACAAGTATCGCGGCGTAAGTGATGATCAACCGCTTTCAGCGTCCAACCCACGCAGCTATCAAGTAGGCGGCAAGGCGGCTGGTAATGATAATGGTCATATCATTCGCTGGGCAGAAACAGGCGGCGATCATGCGTCAACAAGTTTTGAATGGGATATTTATTTGTTTGCCTCGCCAAGTGATTTGTCAGCAGAGAACTTATCGCAGCTAAATGACAACAACGATTTATCATCGCCAGACGGACTGTATTTTGATCCACGTGGGGTGTTATGGATTCAGACAGATGATGGTGCTTATACGGATACCAGCAGTTGTATGTTATTAGCGGCACTACCGGGGAAAGTCAGCGATGGTAACCTTAAAACCACTTCGGCAGGGCAACAAACCCGAGTCGGCATGCCTGCCAGTAATGAAAATATAAAACGCTTTTTCGTCGGTCCTGAGGGCTGTGAGGTGACTGGTATTACGATGACGCCAGATTTCAAAACGTTGTTTATCAACATTCAGCATCCAGGCAATAGCTGGGGTGCCGTCGCCGGTGGCAGTACTCCGCGCTCAGCGACGGTCATGATTACGCGAGAAGATGGCGATGTTATATTGGCTGAGTCCTTTGATGATGCTATTAATAACACTTAAAACTACTAGCACTTAATAACATCCCTAATCGTTAACGAAAAAACCAATATGCTTGATGTTCTTTTCTCCGTTTATAGAGAATAAGGATGCAAGTATATTGGTTATTGTGTTTTTAAACGTCACTTTCAAGAAGAGGTTATGCGTTCAGTTATTACTTTGCTTAGGTATTCCATTGCCCTTGAACCATAATACCTGCAATAGGATTTAGCCCCATTTGATAAGCAAGGTCAGCAGGGCGGGCGATATCCCATAACGCTAAATCAGCATCATAACCCACTTCTATTTTGCCTTTTTTGGCTAGACCTAACGCTTGTGCCGCATGAACGGTTGCCCCAGCCAATACTTCTTCAGGGGTTAAATAAAATAGTGTACAGCCCATATTCATTGCTAATAATAGCGACGTGAGCGGTGAAGTGCCAGGATTACAGTCGGTTGAAATAGCAATGGAAACTTGATGTTTACGTAACTCTTCAATCGGTGGTAGTTTGGTATCACGTAGTGTATAAAACGCGCCCGGTAATAGCACGGCAATGGTGTTGCTCGCTGCCATTTTTTTAATGTCGTCTTCTACTAAATGCTCAAGATGGTCGCTTGATAATCCTTTATATTCTGCTACCAGAGCACTAGCGCCTATATTTGACAGCTGCTCAGAATGCAACTTAACTGGCAAGTCTAACGAGCGAGCCACTTCAAAGACGCGCTTAATCTGCTCAGCAGTAAAGGCGATGTTTTCACAAAAGCCATCGACCGCATCGACCAAACCTTCAGCATACAAAATTGGTAACCACTGGCAAACTTGCTCTATATAATCATCCGAGTGGTCCTTCATGTGAGACTTGTATTCAGGTGGTAGGGCATGGGCGGCTAAATAAGTGGTACTAACATGGATGTTATGCTTTTTACCAAGCTTACGCGCGACTGTTAGCATTTTGCGTTCAGTTTCTAGGTCTAGTCCATAGCCCGACTTAATCTCGATACTGGTCACACCTTCTTTAATGAGCGCGAGCAGACGTTTTTCACTTTGGGAAAATAGTTCTTCTTCATTAGCTGCGCGGGTAGAGCTAACCGTTGAGATAATGCCACCACCCTGTGCAGCGATATCTTGGTAACTGGCGCCATGTAGTCGTGCTTCGAACTCATTGCTACGGTTGCCAGCATAAACGATATGGGTGTGGCAGTCGATAAGCCCGGGCGTTATCCAGTTGCCATCAACGTCTTTGATTTGATTGTTTTTATAATGGGTCAGATGCGGCGTTATTTGTGTATGCGTGCCAACCCATGCGATTTTACCGTCTTTGATACCGATAGCGGCGTTTTCTAACTGACCATAAGGTGTGCTTTTATTTTGACCATTATTTTGATTGGCGCTATAAATATCAAACCCGTATTGCGCTGAAAAGGTAGCGAGATTGGCATTAATAATGATGTGGTCAAACGATGTCATGCTATCCATAACGTCTGTAGTATTGATAGAGTCATCAAATATCTGTTCGCTAGAGTTATTCATAATGTGCTCCTGCTTATTTTGAAGCTAGTGCGTTTCGGTGATAAGTAAATGCTGCTCTATAATAGTCGCCAAGAGACGAGCGGCGACTTTACAGCTGCGTTGATCAATATCAAAGGTAGGATTAATCTCAGCGAGATCGGCTATTTTTACTTTGTTTGACGCCATAATAAGTTTGACCGCGCGCTCAACGAAACTGAGCTCAATACCATAGGCCGCTGGCGCGCTGACACCGGGTACGATACTTGATGGCAAGCAATCCATATCAATCGTTAAATAAATAATATCAACGCTATCGATAAAACCTGTTATTTGAGCTGCAATTTTTTTCCATTTCTTATTGGTACAGTCTTCATCACTGATGATATGCACATCTAACTGTTCAGCACGATCAAAGAGAGCGGCAGTGTTGGAAAAACGACTGACGCCGATACAGCAATAGTGAAAAGGCTGACCATGTTCATCAAGATGCTCGGCAATTTGTCGAAATGGTGTGCCAGACGTTGCGACATCAGACTGACGAATATCAAGATGGGCATCAAAGTTGATAATGCCTATACGCGGCTGTGAGTCTTTATCCTTGGTAGCATTTTTTTGCTGTAATGCTTGCCATAATCCTAAAAAGCTACCGTAAGCGATGGCATGACCACCGCCAAGACCAATGGGTAAGCCGCCTTGCATAATAATCTGGCTTACCTTGGCGGCATAATTGACTTGTGCTTGTTCTAAAGTATTTGCAGCAAAATCATCGTTATCATGGCAATGGATATCACCTGCATCACCTAATAAGGTTGGCAATTGATTATCAAAGCGCTGCTGTAGCTCCGCGATGACAGGTAGCGCAGCAAACGCCTGACGAATCAATGGCGGTGCTGCTCTTGCGCCGACACGTCCTTGATTGCGTCTGACACCTTGGTCACAGGCAAAACCAACTAGCCCAATACGCTGTCCTGCCCTTGGTATAGCATCATCAAAGACATAAGGCTTAGCTAGTTGATACCAGTAGCAGGCGCGTACTGTTTCAAACGGCTCTGCACGTCCTGTCCATCGACTCATATCAGCTGCCGTGTGGCTAACATTTATTGTAGTCATCGCCGATCTCCTTTTAATCAATCAACATTTTACTTAGACTCATACCAATTGCTACGTAATGACTGCCAATGCTCAGTAAGGGTACCAGCTAGTACTAACTGTTTTGCCGCTTCGATATCAGGGGCTAGATAACGGTCTTTATCATAAAAAGTCACTTGCTCACGCAGCTTTTGATGTGCAGTCGTCAAAGATTCCGAGGTATCTAATCCGCGATGGAAGTCGATTCCTTGACCGGCAGCCAAGAGCTCAATACCGATAATAGTGGCGGTATTTTGTGCCATCTCGTATAGGCGTCGCGCGCAATACGTTGCCATCGACACATGGTCTTCTTGGTTGGCAGAAGTTGGAATGCTATCGACACTGCCAGGATGGGCGATAGATTTATTCTCTGAGGCAAGCGCCGCTGCGGTCACATGAGCAATCATAAAGCCTGAATTTAACCCTGCATTGTCAACTAAGAACGGAGGTAAACCACCTGACAAAGTAGCATCAATCAGCAAAGCGATACGGCGCTCAGACATAGAGCCAATCTCAGCAATTGCCAAGGCTAAAATATCGGCAGCAAAAGCTACGGGCTCAGCATGGAAGTTACCACCTGAGATAGCAACAGGACCGTCTTCATTGTTAAAGATAAGTGGGTTGTCGGTGACGGCATTCGATTCAATCAACAGTGTTTTTCCTGCTTGATTGATGATATCAAGGCAAGCACCCATCACTTGTGGCTGGCAACGCAGGCAGTAAGGGTCTTGTACTCTATCATCTTGCTCGCCATCATGGGAGGCGCGAATGGCACTGCCTTTAATCAGCTGACGATGTGCTTTGGCGATTTCGATTTGACCATGATGACCACGTACTTC
Source organism: Psychrobacter immobilis (assembly GCF_904846285.1). Taxonomy (GTDB): domain Bacteria; phylum Pseudomonadota; class Gammaproteobacteria; order Pseudomonadales; family Moraxellaceae; genus Psychrobacter; species Psychrobacter immobilis_D. The sequence continues at coordinate 161,299 of NZ_CAJHAD010000004.1, forward strand.
GTGGATACGCGCATCAAATGGCGCATCTGAGCCTTTGGCAGCATCGATAGATAGTGAGCCGACTATGGTTGCCGTTTCAAGCAAATCACGTGCTAGGAAATAACCACGCAATGCCAGTGCGGTTGATACTTGAGTACCATTGATAAGCGCTAGACCTTCTTTAGCAGCTAGAGTAATTGGCTCAAGACCATGCTGCGCTAAGGCCTCAGCGGCGGGTACTTTTTTACCAGCGACATAGACGTCGCCTTCGCCCATCATCGCCAATGTCATATGCGATAAAGGTGCTAAGTCGCCTGAAGCACCCACTGAGCCTTTGGCAGGAATATTTGGGGTAATTTGGTTGTTAATTAAGCCAAGTAAACTGTCGACTACAGCGCGACGTACGCCAGAGAAGCCTTGAGCCAAACTGGCAACTTTCATGACCATAATCAATCGAACCACGTTAGCCGGTAACGCTTCACCAGTACCAACCGAGTGAGAGACGATAAGATTGCGCTGTAGTAATTCCAATTGGTCATCGCTGATACGAGTTTTTGCCAATAGACCGAAACCAGTATTGATACCATAAGCGCTTTTATCGCGGCGAATAATCGTTTGGACATCTTCGTGTGAGGCATCTATCGCTTCATAAGCGCTGTCAGGTAGCGTCAATACAACAGGTCGCTCGTAAATATCGCGCAGCATTTCAAAGCTTAATTGACGTGGCTGTAGTATTATTTTTTTGATATCAGTCATAAGGGTAATCCTAACTTTAGGTGCTATATTAATTATATTATTGGTTGTCTATACACTATATATAGTGATGTTATTTGAGTTTTCTTAACTTATCCAGCCAAGAGACATCGCCAAATGTCCAAAAGCTGCTGCTAACAAGATACTAAGTGCCACACGCTGGAACCAAACGATGACCATTTTGCCAACAGAGATGGGAATTTCGGTCGCCAGTACACAAGGAATCATGGCAGAAAAGAACAGCACGCTACTAATAGAGATGACGCCGGCGACATAACGGGTCAACATATCCGCTTCACTGAGCAATAAGGCGGGCAAGAACATCTCAGCCAGTCCTGCTGACATACCTTTGGCAGCGACAAGTGGCTCTGGCAAACCGCCTAACCACGTAAATGGGTATAGTAGCAACCCTAGAGCGTCAAATACCGGCGTGTACTTGGCTAATAATAGTCCAGTGAGTCCAACGGCTATGATAGAAGGCACAATAGCCGCTGCCATGGTCAAACCATCACGAAAATTAGACCATAGAATTTGTTTAAAATTCGATGCACGGCGTGAGGTGGATAAACCCAGCTCATACGCCGCTTTTAGACGCATGCCTCTTTTGTAGTCTAAATTTGGACGGTCCAGCTCATTATCAAACCGGCTAATCGGTGGAATACGGGCAGTAATAGCGGTAACAATAAAAGTAATCACCAACGTTGACCAAAAAAACAGATTCCAAAATTCCATCAGCCCCAGTGTTTTGGCAACAATTACCATAAACGCTGCCGATACTGTAGAGAAGCCAGTAGCGATAATGATAGCTTCACGCGCAGAATATTGCTTTTGTAGATAAACGCGGTTGGTAATTAATAGCCCAATTGAATAGCTACCAACAAAAGAAGCAACCGCATCAATGGCTGATGCGCCAGGTGTTCTCCAGATAGGCTTCATAATCGGTTGCATCAGCACACCAACCATCTCAAGCAAGCCAAAACCGACTAAAAATGCCAGAATCAATGCCCCAAGCGGGACAATCATGCCAACCGGTAGCGCCAGTTTTTCAAATAGAAACGGCAGCATATCCTTTTCCATCATAAAGGCGGGCGCGTTACCACTGATATACATCACTGCTAATATCAGTCCCAGCACTTTAAAAACGGTTAGGATTTTGTGGGTGATATTTTTGCGCCATGAGCCATCGATAAATGGCTTACTTACGCCAAATATCATCAGCATAAACAGTAAAATAACAGATAAAGTATGTTGCTGATTGACCAGATAAGTTGCGCCGTGATCGAACAAAATCGTGCTTTTCTCACCAATGGTAAAAGGAACAAAAAACATCACCAGACCAATGGCACTAAATACAATAAGCTGTATCAGCGCCATAGGCTTTGATAGCAACTTTTCAGGCGGCGTCATATCAGGTGTTGGAATGCCTAGTAGTAGGTCAGGTACTGGACTAGCTGGTGGCATAAGATCTTGGTTAGACATATTATCATCCTTGATAAAGTATTGATGATGTCCTTATGTCGATTGATATCGTGTAAGGACAAGGGCAAGTTATTTAATCATCGGTAGCTTTAAGCCATAATCTTTGGCAGTTTTAATCGCCAGCTCGTAGCCTGCATCTGCATGACGCATAACGCCAGAACCACAATCATTGACTAATACTCGGGCCAAGCGTTTGGCTGCCGCATCAGTACCATCAGCGACGATGACCATGCCTGAGTGCTGTGAGTACCCCATACCTACGCCACCGCCATGATGCAATGATACCCAAGTGGCACCGCCTGCGACATTTAGCATACCGTTCAATAATGCCCAATCTGACACCGCATCTGAGCCATCTTTCATGCTTTCTGTTTCGCGGTTTGGGCTGGCAACAGAACCGGTATCCAAGTGGTCACGACCGATGACAATAGGACCTTTAAGCTCGCCATTTTTGACCATCTCATTAAAAGCAAGACCTGCTTTATCACGCTCACCAAGACCTAACCAGCAGATACGTGCCGGTAGACCTTGAAACTGAATGCGCTCTTTTGCCATATCAAGCCAGCGATGAATGTGCTGGTTTTCAGGGAAAAGCTCTTTAATCTTTTGATCGGTTTTGTAGATATCTTCTGGATCCCCTGATAATGCGACCCAGCGAAAAGGACCTTTACCTTGGCAAAACAGTGGACGAATATAAGCAGGGACAAAACCCGGAAAGTTAAAGGCATCTTTAACCCCTTCATCAAAAGCAACTTGACGAATGTTATTGCCATAATCGGTTGTTGGGATACCCATCGCTTGTAGATCTAGCATCGCCTGTACGTGTACGGCACAAGACTGAGCAGCGGCTTTGGTTAAGGCAGCGTGTTGCTCCGGGTCTTCTTGTGCGGCTTTCCATGCTTCAACCGTCCAGCCACTTGGTAGATAACCGTTAATCAAATCATGTGCTGAGGTTTGGTCAGTGACCAAATCAGGTTTGATTTCACCTGCATTGGCGCGCTTGACCATCTCAGGCAAGATATCGGCGGCATTGCCAAGTAGGGCGATAGAAACCGCTTCACCAGCTGCGGTATGTTGCTTGATGAGTTCATAAGCATGGTCTAAATCATCAGCTTGTTTATCGACGTAGCCGGTACGCAAGCGGAAATCAATACTAGATTGCTGACATTCTATGTTTAAAGAGGTCGCGCCGGCAAAGGTAGCCGCTAGTGGCTGCGCGCCACCCATACCACCAAGACCAGCAGTCAAAATCCAACGTCCTGCCCAGCTGCCATCATAATGCTGACGACCGGCTTCAACGAAGGTTTCATAAGTCCCTTGAACGATGCCTTGGGTACCGATATAGATCCAACTACCCGCAGTCATTTGGCCATACATAAATAAGTCTTTACGATCTAGCTCATTGAAATGCTCCCATGTTGCCCAGCGCGGTACAAGGTTAGAGTTGGCAATCAATACGCGCGGCGCATTTTCATGAGTTTGAAAGACGCCAACAGGCTTACCAGATTGCACTAACAATGTCTCATCGTCTTCTAATTCTTTGAGTGACGCTAGGATTTGATCATAGCTTTCCCAGTTACGGGCTGCGCGTCCGATACCGCCATAGACGACCAAGCTTTTTGGGTTTTCAGCCACATCAGGATGCAGGTTGTTCTGCAGCATGCGATAAGGGGCTTCGGTCAGCCAGCTTTTACAATGTAGTGTGCTGCCAGTTGGCGCGGCGATATTGCGACTCTCGTCACGGCGAGTATATTTAGAGATGTTGTTCAATCCATTATCAGTAGTCATAATCCTATCCTTGTGATATCTGTTGGAGCAATCGGGAAAGCAAAGTGAATCTTGTACGGTCGGTATATTAAACTTATTAATACTGCCGTAAAGTTGTATATACAAATTATCAGGAATTATTTTTTCATGCAAGGTTTTTTTCTTTGTAGGCGCATTATTTTTGTGAATGTCTGGATGAATCGACAGCTGCTATATAGTTTTGCTAAGGTTTGCGAAATTATCTCGTGTTACTATGACCCTATTATTATTGCTAAAATTAACGGTTAAAAATGAATACGATGATAAAGACGATTCCAGCATATCAACGCATTAAAAATGCGATATTGGAGAATATTCATTCAGGTAAATGGCAGGCGGGCAATGCGATTTCTACCGAAATGGCGTTGGCAGAAGAGTTTGGCGTCTCTCGTATGACGGTCAATCGTGCTTTAAAAGAATTGAGTGAAGAGCGAGTATTGGAGCGTCGGCAAGGGTCGGGGACGTTTGTCGCACAGCAGCAGTTTAACCATACCTTTGTAGAAGTGCGTAATATCGCTCAAGATTTAAAGTCTGCCAATCGTGATTATCAAGCGCAAGTTGTCAGTAAGCGTGGCATTACGGCGGCTATGCTCAATGATGAGCTACGGCGTAAATTTGGTCTTGAGAAGGTAGCTAAATCGACTGAGTTTAAGGAAGTTGATGGTAGTAAAAGTATTGAGAATATTGATAGCGAAGCTGCTGTTTTATACGAGGTCAAGATTATCCATTTTGCTGATGGTCAGCCAATACAGTTTGAAGAACGTTGGGTAGATGCCCTAAAGGTTCCTAAGTTTATCGAGCAAGATTTTAGCGTGGTCAATACCAGTGATTATCTCATTGCCAAAAGCCCACTCGAGCGTGGTAGCTATACCATTCGAGCATTAGCCGCACCCGATGAGATTGCATCGCTACTACAAATTGTCCCGCAGTCACCTACGTTGGTGCTTTGTCGTCAAACCTATTCAGCTGGTCAAGTATTGACCTTTGTCAAAATGTGGCATGCAGGTGAGCGTTACCAGTTTGCAGGGGAGTTGTAGCCTTAATTTTCATTGCTATAGCTGCCAATCTATTGAGTGCAACATTAAGTTTATATTTGACGACTATATTTACGGACAAGATAGCGGCTATCCTATTGCTTTTTACTCATCTCAGATAACAAGTCAAGTTGTATCTCTTGTATTTCAGCGAGCCTGTCCCATTGATGCATTAAAAGATGATCCAGCTTTTCATGCAAGTGTTGGATTTCAAGCTCAGCTTTTAAGTTAATTTGATAATCATTTTCTGAGCGCAATCGGTCTTTGGTTTCTTGCCTATTTTGGCTCATCATAATTACAGGTGCTTGAATAGCAGCGATACAGGATAATATTAAATTTAATAGAATAAACGGGTAGGGATCAGCAGGACGGGCGACCATTACCACGGTATTGACGATAATCCAAATGGCTAGAAAAATGGCAAAACAAATGAGAAATGTCCAACTACCACCAAAGGTTGCAATTTTATCTGCCAATCGTTCACCAAATGTCCATTCTTTGTCTAGGGTTGTATCAATATTTTTGGTGATAAGTTCATGCTGTTGCATACTTTTAATCAATTCAGATTCAAGATCTGTCACCTCGCCTTTTTCAGAACTTAGCGATGATTTGACATACTTCGTTCGATATTTGCTTAAATCGGTTTGGCAAATATAATCTTTAGGCAAGCATTCGGGAAAATCATGTAAAATTTCTTCTGTGATTGCTTTTCGTACTGTGCCTATAGGGGTAAGGGTTTTTATAGGATAATTTTGTCCACAGACAATACAGTGATAAAAGCCATTTTTTTTAGTCATCGCTATATTCCTTTATAATCGTTCAAATTAACGACCACTACAACAATTATCATAGTAACATTGGTCAAGACGAAGTACGATGCTGTTCCTAGTGTTAAGACATAATGTAACTCAAAAGATGATGGTTTTTAGCCTGATATCAGAATTTTCACTTGTTGCCATTGCTAGTGATTTTACTATTACGCAAGTAAGGGTTATGTAAGGCAGTACATGCTGCAGAAATGTAGTGGCGTTTAATGTGTGTTTAAAAAAATCTCTATGAAGACTGGCAAGCGTAGTACTGTTTCACCAATAAATATCTAAATACTTAAAAGGACTTAAGTAATGAAAGCAGTTACTGTACCAGCTCTACTGGCTTCAATGGTAGTGGCCACTATCGCACAAGCAGAGGCCTATAAATGGCAAGATGAGCTATGCGATATCCAAGGCAATTTCGATAATAAAAAATACACCGCCAAGCAAATCGAAAACGCCCATTTCATGTTAAATAATTTAACTAGTGTACAGTTAAATAGCACTTCTTCCCCTATGAACCTCAGAGATATAGATAAGGTAACAACGGCAGATTTAGATAACTTAGATCAAGAGTATAAGCTGCGCAAGCGTAAAGTGGAATCCTTAAAGGTCGTAATAGAAGCGCAACCCTATAAGCGTGAGTTGTTAAAATCCATCGACGGCGAATACTTCCACGATAAATTATCTATTTTGGCTTATCTGGCTCCTGTACAAGCGATGAGGCAGAGTCCACCGATGTGTAAGCAGTACCTTGCGCCTTTTTTTAAAGGCGAGGCCGCCGTACAACGCAAATGGCAACAGTTTGTAGAGGAGCAAATTCAGGAGCAAGAGCGTATCAGTAGTGATGGAGGTCAGTCTTATCGCACTCTAAGGACAGAGCGTTATCAGGAAGAAAGAGCCAGCGACCCTGCCAACTATGCCAAAATAAGCTTGCTGACCTTTGGCTTTAGCAACTGCTTAAATGACCATATTTATCATGCCGACTCTCAAAAAGTATTTAGCAATCAGCAAAAACTAAATAAAATATTATTTGGTAAGAGTTTGACTATGGTGTGTGAGGAACCGTAGGTTTTTTTTAAGCTTAGGAGGATGTATGGCTAAATATGAAAAAGCAGATAACAAGGTATCGCAAAATAAGAGGAAGCAACGCAAGAAGTAATCGAAGGATTGAGGTAGTGCGAAGTTATGTCTAAATACAAAGATTGGTGCGCCCACAGGATTCCACACTGCATCTGGAAAGCCTTGCTGCATAAGGCGTTTACAAATATTTCTTATATAACTACTGTATAGACTACTGTAATAAACAAAAATGACGCTACTTGGCGTCATTCTGTTTGGGGTTGTTCGGTGCGTTAAGTATATCATCGATTTTGGGTTTCAACCACTTGTTAGGTCTACCCTTTAGATCGGGCGCTGGCAAGAAGCCGCTATCACGTTTTGTCTGTACGGTGGTAGTTGAAGCCCAGCCAAAGAGGTTTTTGATATCAGCGGTGGTGTAATATTTACCAGTCATGGCAGCGTCCTTATTCTATAGGTAGTCAGTAAAGAAAATGGATTGGTCATAGGCGGGTTGCAAATCTACCTATGACCAATATTGATTATTGTTAAAGTTTAGCCGTTCTGTGTCTCAGATGGGTTTAGATTGCCAAGGGCGGTCAAGCCAATATCCTCTTCAAAATCGTCGTCGGTGTCTGTAACGGCTGGCTGGTTATCCAAAGCTTCTTGCTCAGCTGCGGCTTGAGCCTCAACTTCTTTCTGAGCGTTCATTCGATTAACCAAAGTATTTAAGCCGTTCTTAATTTCATCAAATCTTGTGTCATGTTCATCAGCAAAGTTAGGGTACTTAGATCTAACCTTGCCCTGAGTTTCATCATCAAGCTGCTTAAGTAGCTTATTAAGACTCAAAAGGTTTTCATCGCTCATGTAGAAGTTTTTACCACTGTTGAGCCATTCAAGAAGCTGTACACCTGTATTGCTATCTATGACAAATGGTTCGTCGCCAAACATACTCGTTCTGTCTTTACTGGTGATGGCGTAATGACCTTCTCTGTCGATATTGAATACTGATGTAAATTCAAACTCAAAATCTTCTTTCTGCTCGTACTTCATGCCAACCTTGTTCACTTTCTTAGTTTTGATATCTTGTACGTGCTCACTCTTCATTCTTACAGTAGCAATCACATGAATCTTACTTGATACAATTTTATCTAAGAATTTTCTATGTCGTGGTAGGGTATTGCTCCATGCGCCAAAGCTATTGCCTTTAAATACAGTCTTTCCAAGTAAGTCATTTATCTCCAAGCAACCACCTGTTCCGACCCACTCATGACTCATGCTATCAATAATGACGTTATCATAACCTTGCTGCTCAGCGGCTTCGATGGCTTGTGTATATCGCTCAGGGGTGTAGGGTGCTTCAAGCTCTAATTCGTCGAAGTCAAATTGGTCAGCGTAAAGACTCGCTGATCCGCTTTCGGTTTCAATAAGTGCTGTTCTGCCACCTAAGCCCCTTGCAATTTGTAGGGCTGCTGTTGTCTTGCCGCTGCCACTAACGCCACATAGAGCTAGTCTTAGTTTGGATTTTTTACGTTCTGCTTTAGTGAAAATCATCATGGTTAAATTCCTTGTTTATTAGTATGTTGTTGTAAGCTTGCGATAAGGTCATCAAAGCTCATTCTGTTAGATTTGCGCTCAGCAAAAGATGGTTGCTTGAGCATGGCTTTCTGTTCTACTTCATCTAGCTGATTGAAGTGATACTCATACTTTTCAAAATTAGCCCATTCCCAGCCAGCTTGTTGTTGATTACTCATGGTCATTTAACCTCGCTGATAGTTGCTGCTCATAAGCGTAAGAGGCGTTAAGACCGTCTTGAGTTTTGAGCTGGCTAGTACACGCGCTAGGCATGTAAACAAAGAAGATGTTTACCCAGAACGATAGTATTAGTGATATCTTGACCGCTGTGATTAAGTTCATGATTACGCTCCAACGTTGCAAGCGTTATCAATAAAGCTTAGGTTCATATCAAAAAGCGACTTTCTTGCCCGCGCTATGCTCTCAGAAATAAGTTTTTTGATTGCCGCTGGTGATACTTGTTGGTCACTGTATAAAGAGAACATGAAGCCATCACCGTAATAATTGTCATCAAAGTACAGGTTGGTTGATAAAAGGGTTGTTTAAGCTGTTATTACCAGAGTAATTTGTGTTGTCGATGTTGACGCGGGTGAACTGGTCATTGTTAAGAACCATCATGCGCTCATTGACTGCTAGCGCTTCATGCTTCTCTACCTTATACATAGCGTTGACTTGACTTGACCTTCAAACATCACCTTGCTGTAGTCAGTGACTAGGTAGCTATATACAATCATGCCAGCTTTTATCTTTTGAACTTGATTGCGTGAGGTGTTATGTGACTTAATCCTATCCTTGTTGTGAAAGCCCTTATCTGATTCGAGTCGGTGAGGGCTTTTTTGTGCCTGAGATTAGGTGCTTTTGCTATGAGTAGTGATTACTACTTGCTAAACCAATGTATAAATAGTAGTATACACTATTATATATTGCAACTATTATTTTAAACAAATAAAAATAAATTACTACTAATCAAAATTTTAGCAATAAAAAACCACTCAAAAGAGTGGCTTGGTGCTGCTTAGTTGCTGGCTAGCCAGCTCTGTATATAACCTTACCTATTATCGTTAATTCGCTCTTACTGACAACCCTGTCAGGGTAGTTTTTATTATAGCTATGAAGCTTTAGCGATTCACCGACCTCTCTAAACACCTGCTTAATCATAACCTCACGACCAAATATCAATAGGTATAATTCACCATCAATGATATTTGGACGGCTCAAATCAACACCCACTTCATCATCCTTATTGATATAAGGTTTCATGCTGTCGCTATCATTGATCACTATCTTAAAGCAGCTTGGCTTAACGTCATGCTTAGCAAAGAACTTTTGCGTCATCTCAACTTCACGATCCTTGCCTAAAAATTCAAAATCATTATTGCCGACTACCTTACAGTGCTTATAAACAATGACCTTCATATCCTTTTTGTTATGTATTCTTATCGCGTAATCGGTATGGAAATTCTCACCGTCACGGGTATTCTCAATATTAAACAAGCTAGTCTCTTCATCCTCAAGAAAAACATCGTCTCTATCAAGGTAGAAAGGGGGAAGCTCTAACTTCTTTTCTATATTACGCGCTGCCAATTCACCAAAAGGTACAGTGCCATTTATTATCTGAGATAAATAACTAGCGCTTACATGGAAACCTCGCTCAATACTTGCATAGCTCTTATAGTTTTGACGCTTCAATCCCGCCAGCACATATTTTAGCTTCTCAACTCTATATTCATTAATCATATCAAGCCCCTTAGTGGTTTTACTCTATTGCGTACAAACTATTTGTTGTACTCAATAGAATAGCAGTAGCTACTACTCAAATCAAGAATGAACCAACAATCAATAGAAATTATTTGTAAAAAGATATAAATTACTATTGATATATTCAATAGTTTTAACTATTATAAATCATAACAAACAAAGGAGCTTAAAGGCATGAGAAACTCACGCAGTAAAAAAATCAGCTTACGTGACTACTACTTATCTTTAGACATGCTGGCACGCGAAGTGTTTGCTGAGAAGGTAGGTACTACCACGGGTCATATCCACCAAATTTATAATGGTTACAGCAAATGCAACGAGTCTGTTGCGATCAGAATGGACAAAATCAGTAACGGTCTTATCTCATGTGACGAATTATGCTCTGAAACTGACTTCAATTATATACGTCAGCAAGCAGTAAGTAATAAATAGCAGGCAACAAAAAACCCCTTCTGACTGTAATCAAAAGAGGCTCACAACAAAACTTCAATACAACAATAAGGATTATACCAGATGAAGTTACCCACTATCAAAGAAAATAGCGACTTACAACAGGCTGTTGACGCTAAAGAGCTTTACCAAGCGTTAGGGTTAGATCCTACAAACTGGTCAGGTTGGAGCAAAAATAATATTGCAAACAACCCTTTTGCCATGAAAGGCACGGACTACGGGGTTTACGGACTTAGTACGAATACCCAAGGCGGGCGACCTACTACAAATTACTACTTATCAGTCGAATTTGCAAAGAAGTTAGCAATGCAAGTACGCACTGAGATTGGTGAGCGCATACGTGACTACTTCTTAGAATGTGAGCGTAAAGCCAGCCAGCCAGCGTTTCAAATACCGCAATCATACGGTGAGGCATTACAGCTTGCGGCTAATCAAGCGCTACAAATCGAGCAGGACAAGCTAAAGGTTGATCATTACAACGCTATCGTCAAGAAAGATGGCTTACTGAACGCTAAAAGCGTCGCAAGCAAGATGGGTATGACACCGCAAGCTATGAATAAGATATTGAATGAAATGGGTGTTTACGACAAAAAAATCGTGGGTGCAAAAGTCTTCAATCAGAAATTTATCAGTGCTGGCTATGGCGTTATGAGACAGACAAGCAATGGCTATACGCAAGCGATGTTCACGCTGGCTGGTGAGTCTTGGATAGTCGAAAGACTTGCAGTTAAGTCTATTGCATAGCAGACAAAAATGAAGCTCTTAGACGGCAATCTAAGAGCTTCATTCAATATCAATACAAGTTACACCATATTAGGACTATAACATGAAAACAAAAGATGGGTCAAATCAGCATGAAGACGCTTGCAAGCCTGCACACAAACGCAAATTTGAATACGGGTTTACCTCTATGGATAACAGATTGTTTTACCTACAACAAGACCTTACCCCAAGTGAATTTAGTGTATTTGTCAGAATCTACCGTGCAACTGAGGGCTATGACGGAAGATCAAGAGCGTTGTCAGGTACTTACCTGCAAAAAGTGTGCAACATGAGTAAAAACACTGTTACAAGCGCAATAAAAGGTCTTGAGAAACAAGGGCTAATTTGCGTTAAAAGACGCCAGAAATCAACATCTTTATACTTGATTAATCTTGAGAAAATGGACGATATGTATCAAGAAATCAAAGGAAAAATCATAGAGGATTTTGAGAATATGAGCAGTGATGATGACTCTTCTATCCCAAATATTGGGGGTCATAAAGACGATATCAACAATCTTGATTCCCAAAATCTGACCATGACTATCCCAAAATCTGACCATTTGATTCCAAATATTCGACCATGTGACTCCCAAATATTGGGAACTAATAAAGAAAGGTATAAAGAAAAGTATAAAGAAAATATATGTGTCGATGACCAAGACAAAGATTCTGACAATGATTCTACCAATCCATTTTTAAATCAATCTCAGAATGATGAAACAGTAGTTAAGAAAGATACCAAGCGTGGCTCAGCATTAACCAAATCGATAAACATACCATTCGATGAATTTTGGTCAATGTACGACAAGAAGCAAGACCGTGGAAAATGTGAAAAAAAATGGCTCAAGCTGACAGACGAAGAAAGATTGCTGACAATGAATCACTTGCCGGCCTACATCGAGTCAACGCCAAACAAGCAGTATCGAAAGCACCCGCATACATATCTTAATAGTGAAGCATGGAATAACGAAGTAATCAGCAACCTATCAGCAATCACTAACCAACAAGGATTTAATTATGGACAACAACAATCAGCTAGCCAGCCAGCTTCAAACGCAGACTTGTACCAACAGCAACTCAGAGAGCAGTTCGGATTATCAGGCGAATCCATCCGAACAGTTAATTGATTTTCTAATTAATTTATTTAGTACATGGAAGGTATCGCACGCTACAAAGATGAAAGACCAAGATTGGGGTAAGCAGCGCATAGAGCTTTGGGCAATAGCACTGACCGACTTGAGAGCTACCAAGCAAGGATTAGAGAGGGCGCTCAGAAAGTCAATATCTCAGTCATGGCTACCAACCACCGCAGCTGACTTCTTAGAGCTAGGCAGGCAAGCAAATAACCAATACCCTGATAGTTATGTTGCTTACGTCGCAGCCGCTAACAGAAATTATTTACACCCTGTCTGTCATGAGGCGTCAAAAAGGATTGGAATAGAGAAGTTAGCGAGTGAGCCTGAAACATCGACACTCAAGATTTGGAATGAGATTTACAAGACTGTATGCACAGAACACACTCAGGATAGCGCCAAATTCAATCAAAACGTTATCGCCATTAAGCTTATCAAGCAGAATGATAAAAAGGTACTAGAAGCACCAAGAATTAGCTTAGAAGAGCAATCAGTCATATCAGATAGATACATTAACTTAATCAGGGAATCACTATGAACGACTTACAAAAACCTCTATATAACTTAAGTTATGAGAATGGCGTACTAGCAACGCTAATGAGCGACGAAAACACTTACAACAAAGTATGCGAAATCATTGTTGAAGACGATTTTGCGGCTGAGAAAAACCGCCTTTTATTCAGAGTAATTAAATTCTTATTTGAAGCTGGCGACCCTGTTGATACGGTCACAGTACACGATCAACTAGAACGCACAAAGCTACTTCATAGCGCTGGCGGTGAATCATATCTAGCGGAGGTATTAAGTTCAGGATATATAGGATCGTCCAGCATAGTTTACCATGCTACACGTATCAAGGAGCTGTCACAGCAAAGACGTATTAGAGCGGTGCTTGATAACGCAAAAGGTGTTATCAATGATGACGGCAAAGATGTTGACGTAAAAGTCAGTGATATCGTCTCAGAGCTGCTTAAAGTGTCAGAGAGTGATAACGACGCTGACAACCAATCTCAGTCAATCAGTTACTTGGTCAAAGGTTTTATAGACAAGCAATCAGATCTAATGAAAGGTATTAAGCCAAAATCTCAAAAGACTGGGTTCTTTGACTTAGATGGCAAAGCACTGATTCAAAATGGTCACTTAGTTGTACTGGCAGCAAGACCAGCGATGGGCAAGACGACCCTTGGATTGAATGCAGCGTCAAACATGATTGAAATTCACCGCTCTTTAGATCAAGACGGTAACGTTGTCAGTGAAAAGCTAGGCGTTATATTCTCACTTGAAATGACCAAAGACGAAATAATGGAGAAATACATATCAGCTGCGGCAAACGTTGATATGAAGAGCTTGAAAAATGGCACGCTCAGTGAGGATGAGTGGGCGCGTGTATTCAAAGTTATAACCAATATTAATAAAGGCTACCCGCTCCACGTTGACGACCGCGCCAGATTAACATTTCAGCAAATCAGAGCAAGATTGATACAACTTAAATCACAGGGTAATGAGATTGGCGTTGTTGTTGTTGATTACTTACAGATTATGGGTGGTCTTGACGCAAACAACTTGACCAACTCACTAGCTGAGGTCACATGTAACTTCAAGGCACTTGCTAAAGAGCTTGGTTGCCCTGTCATTTTACTATCACAGCTAAACCGTGAACTTGAAAAACGCCCAAACAAACGCCCAATTAACTCAGACCTTAGATCGTCAGGTTCTATTGAGCAAGACGCGGATATCATCATTTTTGTCTATCGTGATGAAATCTATAACGAAAACAGCGAACAAAAAGGAGTAGCGGAAATCATCATTGGCAAAAATAGACATGGTGAGATTGGCACAGTCAGACTTGGATTCGATGGCAGAAAATCGAAGTTTACCAACTTCACGCAAATGTACGACGAAGACGGACACCCATTTCACGCATAGCAATACATAACAGCATTTAATCATAGCTAAAACATCACTCACAGCCCGATAAAACCACTAATCAGTACATTGTAGCCAAGACAGTAATAGCTACCTTAAACGGAAAACGAGAGGCACAAGATGATTAGTTTTTTAATTCTTAGTAACTACGATGATTTATTAGATAACACATCCCACCAAGGGTTCGAGATAAACGACACAACCCGCCATTGATCATGTCAAAGCTGATATAGCAAGCCAAACTCACTACTACATACAGCATAGATTATAACGACAGAGTTGATATCGCTTACCAGCAAGCCGATGCTATTGATTTTGATAGTGTAGCCTTTGCTTTTAACGAAGATGCATTGTCATTGAGAGTTACTAGAAAAGTGAAGTGCTTGATTTGAGGAATAAACTCAATAGAGAAACTAATCGAAGTTAGAGCCTCCACCAAAAAAAATAATGGCGTTTATTCATAATAATGAATCTTATCGAGTAGATAAGGCGGTTTCAAGGTTCAGTTATAAATGAACTGCTTTGGCTAGGATAATCAAAAATACCTATACTACTAGAATACTGTTCATGAAGGTGCTATGTATTATATAACACTATATGTTGTAACTTGAAGCGAATAGGCAAACAGTATGAAAACACTGAAAAAAATAAAACCCATCTTATGCTTTCATATTCATCCTAGTATATCGAGCAGAAATTAAAATATTTTGAGAATAAAATGTTGAAAAATGGGTAATCACCCCTGTTACATCATTTTTTTTGATATCTATCATGTGGGTAGTTTTGCAATAGTTTATAGATTCTAAAACCCATCATCCAAACTATAGGAATTTATTGTTCATCAGGTTTTATCTAATTAATCGATATATATTTAACCTTACAGGTATTTTATATAGGCTATCTGAGAATAGCTTATCAATACAAATAACTCCAATAACAAAACAGGGCAAGTAATGTATAAAAGAGAAAGAATGTATTACTCACCATCAGACTTAACCACATATATGGAAAGCCCTTTTGCTTCATGGATGGATAGGCTCGCTCAAGAGCATCCAGATCTGACCCCAGAAAAAGACCTTAGTGATGAATTCATGGAATTACTGCAACAAAAAGGCTATGCCCATGAAGATAAGCTTGAGGTAAAGTTTATAGCTGAGGGTAGGACGCTAGTAAAGATTGAGGGTAGTAATAACGAAAAACATATCAAAACACTAGAAGCAATGAAACAAGGCGTCGAAGTCATTGTGCAAGCAAGATTAAAGCTTGACCAATTTGCTGGCTTTGCTGATTTTTTGGTAAAGGTAATACACGATTCAGGCCAAACCCCAAGTAAGCTTGGCAACTGGCATTATGAGGTATGGGACACAAAGCTTGCCAGCAGAGTCAAGCCGACATTCATCATCCAATTGTGTTGCTACGCTCAAATGCTTGAATCCATCCAAGGCTGTTTGCCTCAGAGTATTACTGTTGCGCTTGGCAATGGTGAGATGGAGGTGCTAAAGACTTATGATTTTTACTACTATTACTTAAGTTTAAAAGCCAATTTTCTAGACGAGCATGCTAAATTCCACTTAGATCACTGTCCAGACCCTGCCGACTCCGGAAGTTGGGGGAACTGGAGCAATCATGCCGAACAGCTTTTGCTTGATAAAGACCATTTATTTCAAGTAGCAAGTATTACCAAAGGACAAATTAAAAAGCTTAATCAGGCAGGCTTGTACACTATGGAGCAGCTTGCAGAGTCGCCTTTTTTATTGATGAGTGGTATTCACTCTACGGTGTTCGCTAAGCTAAAAGCTCAAGCGGCTATACAAATAAAAAGTAAGATAAAAAGTCAAAAGCTATATGGTTCGACAGACAGCGATAGGCCAGAGTTTGAAATCCTGCAACATTTGCAAGCTGAGAGAAAAGGACTCTCATTATTACCGCCTCATTCTCCTATGGATGTATTCTTTGATATTGAAGGCTTTCCGCTTGACGAAGGCGGATTGGAATACTTGTGGGGTAATACCTACTTTGATGAGCAGGGCAACCGCCAGTTCAAAGACTTTTGGGCTCACAACCGTGAACAAGAAAAGCAATGCTTTCAGGAGTTTATCCATTGGGTTTATGGTCGGTGGCAACAAGATCCAAGTATGCACATTTACCATTATGCCAGTTATGAGATTACCGCCTGTCGTAAGCTGATGGGGCGCTATGGTGTTTGTGAGTATGAAGTGGATCAACTGCTAAGAAATGAGGTGTTTGTCGATTTATACAAGGTAGTCAAGGGTGGTTTGCGATTGGGTGCTCCCAGGTACTCAATTAAAAATGTTGAACGCCTCTATCGCAATCAACGCGATACTGAAGTAGGTGACGGTGGTGATTCGGTCGTCGTTTATGATCAGTGGCGTGAGTTAAACCAACGTGGTTTGGAAGGCGATACTTGGCAAACCTCAAAGACTCTTAATGACATTCGAGACTACAACATTGACGATTGCGATTCTACGCAAGAGCTTGTGGTATGGCTAAGGGAACAACAGCTAATACATAACATTGATTATCTTGGTAAAACCGAAGTCATTGAGCCAGAAACCTCCGAAGAAATAACCATGGTTACCGCACTGCGTGATCGTCTATTAAACCAAGCTGAAACCGAGTCACTAGATAATCCTAAACAAGCACAACTCACTGAGAATCTAGCATGGATGTTAGAGTTTCATCGCCGAGAGTCCAAACCTTTATTCTGGAAGCTATTTGATCGCCTTGGCTCAGATGAGATGGAGCTCTTTAACGATTTAGATTGTCTGGCCATATGTGAGCGCACAGCTAGAGAGCCATTCAAATCGTCACCAAGAGCTAGAAATCTAAGCTACGAATATAGATTTAGTCCAGAGCAAGAGTTTAAAGGGGCTTCAAGTAATTTCTATGTGCTTGGGCTAGAGACATCTGAAGGTAAAAATGCAAAAGTAGGGTTGGTCGCAGAGGAAAGTGATTTAGAAAATGGGATAATTGTACTCAAAGCCAAAGATGAGCCCCCAAGTATGGTGTCGCTTATTCCCGATGAATATATCAGTACTGATATCATTTCTGGTGCATTGTGTAGAACGGTTTCTGAGTATGAACAAGGGCTATTTAGACAGAAGAAATCTGCCATTATGGATTTTTTAACGGGTGTAAAGCCAAGAATCTTAAGTCACAAAGGTTGTGATATCGTCAGTAGTAAGGAGCCTGATGCTCGCTTAGAGCAAGTCATCGCAGCGATTAGCAATCTTGATAGTAGTTACCTACCGATACAAGGACCTCCAGGCGCTGGTAAAACTTATACAGCTAAACAAGCCATTGCTCATTTACTTAAGTCAGGGGCAAAAATTGGAATCTCTAGTAATAGTCACAAAGCCATCAACAATCTATTACTAAGCACGGCTAAACACTGCAAAGAGCACAATATAAAAGCATCATTTTTCTGCAACAAAGAGACGGACGATGAGCTTGCTGCTTACGACGTGACTATCTACAGTAATAACCAACTAGCCAGCCAAATTCAGCCCGCATGTGTTATTGGCACGACTGCATGGGGATTTGCTCGTGAGGACATGACAGAGCAGCTCGACTATCTGTTTATTGATGAAGCAGGGCAGGTCGCAACAGCAAACTTAGTGGCAATGAGTCGTAGTGCTAGAAACCTAGTATTGATGGGCGACCAAATGCAACTGGGTCAACCCTCACAAGGCACTCATCCCGCTAAAAGTGGACTGTCTATACTTGATTATCTACTACACGAAACACCAACCATCCCTGCGGATATGGGCGTGTTCTTAGATATGACCTATCGTATGCATAGTAAGGTGAATACGGTTATCAGTCAGCTAATCTACGAGAGCAAACTACAATCACACATCGATAATGATAAGCGTATCCTCAACGTAACAGACAATACAGCTAGCCAAAGTAATGAATGCCAAGGGATAGATGATTACTTAAATTTGGAGGCAGGTATCGTCTTTGTTCCTGTGGAGCATGAGGGTAATACTCAAGCTTCTGATGAGGAGGTAGCAACGATTAAGCAGCTGGCTAATTCGCTACTGGGGCGCATGTTTTGTACTGGTGCTATCAAAGATAGTGGTGAGTCAGTTAATCGCTTAATCACGTGGGAGGATATGTTATTTGTCGCTCCATACAATCATCAGGTGAGTAAGCTAAAAATAGCTTTGGGTGAACAAGCAAAGGTTGGTAGTGTTGATAAGTTTCAAGGTCAAGAAGCTCCGATCGTATTCTTGAGTATGTGCGCTAGTGATGCTAATGAATCGCCTAGAGGCATTGACTTCTTATTCGATAAAAACCGCATTAACGTGGCAGTTTCTAGAGCACAAACATTGGCTATCGTGGTAGCAAGCCCTAATCTTGTTAATATCTCTGTCAATAGTGTTGAACAGTTGAAGAAAGTAAGTTTGTTTGGTGCCATAATATATATGGATAGTCTAAATAATATACATACATATGAAAAACCTACAGGTGAGTATGAGTGAGTCAATGGACGTTCTAAGTATGTTCGAGTCAGAAAATCGAATGAATAGCTTCCAAGCACATTTTCAAAAATTAATTAGAATTTTTGAAAATGAGGCAATCAGTTTTGTTATCGTTGGTAGTGTCGCTTATTCAGAGTATGCTCCTCCTCGTGCGACCACCGCTATTGACTTTATGATGCTTGAAAGTGATTGCGATCACTTTAAAAAGGCTCTACAAAACCGTGAGATTGATTTTACAATAAATGATTACCAACAAATAGTTATCACAATAAAAGATGAACCGAACGAGCTTAATTCTTATGATTTGATGCTTTTGGCCCAATACGCTCCAAAAGGTCTTGCAGTTAATAATATGATAATACGTAAGCAAATATTCGGCGTACAAAACGTGCCTGTAGCTCGCCCTGAAAAATTAGTCGCTTTATGGTGTAACGCAGTTAGTAACGGGAATTTTAAGGTATATGAAAGCGCTAAAATGTTAATCAAGTTGCAGCTAGCAGACATTGATAGCTGTTTTGAATTAATTGAGAATATGCCTGATAGTGATGCTAAAAAAGTATTGCGTTCAATTCTCGCAGGTAGATTAACCTACTTGCCTGCAGTTGATATGAAAGAAGATCTACTTATCTCATCTGATTTATTTCAAACCTATGAAGAGATGGAGGTAGCTAAAGCAGAACGTTATAGCTCCTCTCAAGAACGTAGGCGCAGGCTATATTATGCTAGATAATAGAAGGTTTCAAATGATGGCCTTAACTATAGATATAGTCAGAGAAACGTAATATCGATACATCTATTACCGCTGATCTCAATTTTTCTTGCTTGCTGTGCCTATGCAGACAGAGGCGGCAAAAAATTGAGATCAGCAGCACTGTAGCGTTTTTAAGATGCTTTCACTATATGTAGAAAATTTAAATCCAGATTAAAAGTGCCAATTAGCATGGTTGTTAGTTATTAATGGACAATGTAGTTAATAGTAAACTATGACATTATCGCTCGTCTTAAATTTACGATAATCTAATGAAAATCGTGGTAATGATTGTCCTAATGCCTTTTTTACTATAGTCACTGCACTACAAAAGAGTTATGATTTGGATGAATATCATAAAACAATTTAGATAAGTCATTTTCCATCCA